>JAGNEX010000020.1:0-25180 GCA_018003035.1 Acidimicrobiia bacterium | reverse complement strand
ATAGCGGTCTTCTCGCCGGGTTCCTCGTTGGCGATACCCGGGTGCTGGACGAACGGGTGGACGCCGACTTCAAAGCGAGTGGTTTGACACACCTGCTCGCTGTCTCGGGCTCGAACGTTGCCTTCGTTTTGGCCCTCACGGACGGGTTCCGGCGGCGGCTCAGCCGACGCGGCGACGCAGTGTGTGCGCTAGTGATCGTGGCCGTATTCGCCGTGATCACCCGAGCCGAACCTTCGGTGATGCGAGCCAGCGTGATGGCCAGCATTGCGGTGCTGACAGAACTGCGCGGTCAACGGGGCTCTGGACGACGAGCTCTGGCCTGGACGATCGTGGTGCTGCTGATCGCAGATCCGTATCTGGTCAAGTCGGTTGGGTTCATGCTCTCCGCGGCGGCAAGTGGTGGGATCTTGTGGTGGTCACGAGGGATCGTGGAGCGGGTCCCCGGGCCCACCTGGGTAGCGGAGGGTCTTGGCGTGACCGCCGCCGCTCAGCTGGCAACGGCACCGGTAATGCTGACCGTATTTGGTGATCTCCCGCTCGTGTCGCTGCTGTCCAACTTGGCAGCAGGTCCCTTGGCCGAACTGTTGACGACCATGGGCATTGTCTGCGGGATTGCTGGCACTGCACTGAGCGGTCCGCTGCCGGCCGTCGCTGGGTTCTTGCAGCTGCCGGTGCTGGTGCTGACGATGAGTATTCGCTGGATCGCAGCGACGTCGGCTCGGGTGCCGCTGGCAATCTCGGCCCGGCCAGCCCTGCTGATGGTCGCTGTCGCGTGGAGCCTCTTTAAGGTTCTCACCAGACGCCGTCGCCAGGCTCAAGTGGGCCGGGTCCTTGAATCCTTGACGAACGATGGACTCCGGTGAATGCCGCGTCCTGACGCGGCTGATCGACCTCACTTCCGCACGTTCCGCCCCCGCCCAGGTCGTGCTCCACGACATTTAGCCGACCGACGTGGCGTTTTGGTGAGGTTGGCCGACCCAGCCGCTCACAACATCTGGACGGTCACAGGGTCTGAGTAGGGTAAGCCGCAACGCGACAGAACCCGCCGACAGAGTGGCTTTGACGAGATGCACGATTCTGAAATGTTGTGTCAGCCAAGCGAGGTGTTTCCCGAGGTTCGGCTCGGCAACCGGATCTATGACACCCGTTCGCGTTCACTCATCATGGGCATCCTCAATCGGACCCCGGACTCCTTTTACGACAAGGGGCTGACCTGGGATTTCGACGCCTTCTTGTCTCGAGCTCAGACACTTGTCGACGAGGGTGCAGATATCCTCGACGTCGGGGGTGTCAAGGCTGGCCCCGGCGATGAAGTGACCGAGCAGATGGAGCTCGACCGGGTGATTCCAGCAATCGTCGCGTTGCATGAACGTTTCGACATCCCCATTTCGGTCGACACTTGGCGAGCGTCGGTATTTGAAGAAGGGTGCCGGCAGGGCGCTGTTCTAGGAAACGACATTTCCGGCCTCGCAGATCCTGACTACGTGCCGGTTGCGGTCCGGCATGGGGCTTCGGTGGTCGCTACCCATATCCGCCTACGACCCAGAGTGCCCGATCCCGAACCTCACTACGACGATTTGGTTGGCGACGTCACGAAGTTCCTCTTGGACCGGGCAAACGGGGCACTGGCCGGAGGGCTCGAGCCATCCCAGGTGATCCTTGACTGCGGTCTCGATCTGGGCAAGACGCCGGCGATGAGCGCAATCCTTCTTCGGGAAAGCGCGCATTTTGCACGTCTCGGCTTTCCGTTGCTGCTGTCTGCCTCGAATAAAGGCGTTCTCGGTGAGATCGGCACGAAACGGCCGGTGACCGACCGTCGGGTCGAGTCGCTTGCTGCAACCGGGTGGGGAGCGATGCTCGGATGCCGAGTGCAGCGCGTGCACGACGTAGCGGGAAGCCGCCGGGTGTGCGACATGGTCGAGGTGCTCCTGGACGCACGCAGCGGGTGCGAGCGTGCCCGGCAGGATGTCCGTTGAAGCCGGTACAGCTCGTCTCGGGTGCCGACGACTCCTTGCGCGGCGACAAGCGAAGAGAACTGATCAAGTCCGCCCTGGGTCAAGACGATCCGTCGCTGGCGCTCACCGAATTCACCATCCCACAGTCCGATTCGGGCGAGCAGTCAAAAGCCCAGGTCTTGAGCGCTGCGATCGACGCGGCCTCGCATCCACCGTTCGGAACCGACCATAGAGTCGTCACTCTCGCAGGGCTTGAACACGTGCGAGCAGCGGACGTCGGGCCTTTGGTCGCCTATCTCGCCAACCCAATGCCGACCACGATCTTGATTCTCGACTTCGGGTCAGGACGGAAGCCGCCGGCGCTCGCAAAGGCGCTTAAAGGCCCTGACGTCGAGTCTCAAGAAACGGAGAAGGACGGTGGTGCCCAGCTGAACGCCCTGGCGCGGAAAGCCGGGATCACCCTCGACGTTCGGGCAACCCGGGCGATCACCGAACGGCTGGGTGACAACCTTGGCGCGATCTCTGGTCTGGTTGCATTGTTGGCCTCGACCTATGGCTCGGGAAGCCGACTCACCGAACCAGACGTCACGGGCTTTCTCGTCGAGAGCGGGTCCGTGCCGCCTTACCTATTGTCGAACGCCATCGAGGCCGGCGACTTGGGGGAAGCCCTCAAACTCATGGATCGGCTCATGAACGCGGGCGGTATGCACCCGCTGCCCCTTGTGGCGTTGTTGCACAACCACTATCGCCAGGCGCTGTTGGTTGACGACCCCGCTGTGCGCACCGAATCCGATGCGGTCGCGGCCCTTGGCGGCAAGGTCAAACCGTTCCCCGCAAAAAAGGCCCAGAGCCGGGCTCGAGCGCTTCGAACGGCGGGTCTTAAAACCGTGTTCTTATGGCTGAACGACGCCGATCAAGCCCTCAGGGGGGCTTCAGGCGCACCGGCGGACATCGTCATGGCCCAGTTGGTCACCCGCCTAGCGCGATACCACCGGGACCTCAATCGTCCCGGTGGATCTCGAATGCAGCGATAAAGCTGGTCTTTGGTCGGCCTTCACCGTTCGGTGGCCGTAGATATGGCCAAAGAAACGGGCCGACCCTCGCTCCGAGGACATCAAGGTCGCCGGAGCGGGAAGGGAACGCGCTAGCTAGCTTCGCCGGCTGCGTTCACGCGCTTGACCAGGCGGCTCTTGTAACGAGCTGCGGTGTTCTTGTGAATGGTGCCGTTCTGGGCGGCCTTGTCGATACGCTTGATCGCCAAACGCAACGCTTCGGGTCCATCGTCGGTTCCAGCCAGTTCGTTTGCCCGGCGCGTACGAGTGCGAAGCTCGGATCGAACCGTACGGTTCCGCGCCCGGCGCGTCTCGTTTTGCCGATTACGTTTGATTTGGCTCTTGATATTTGCCACGGTCGATCGCTTCCTAATCGCTAACAATGGCCGGCGAGACCATCCCCGGCCAGCGAACGGGAAAGAGTAGCAGTCGAAACTGGTTGACCCGGATATGTGGGGCGTCGGTGACCGCATTTCTGTGCGCAAGCCGCCTGCCGTCGCAGCGTCACCCGCCTTGAGCGCAGCGGCTGGTGTCACATCGACTTGTCGTGCTCGCCTAACGTCTCGTGGAGCCGTGGTGCCGTTCGCACCCGGGCGCCTCCGTGGCCAGCCCCTAGGAGTCCAGGTCAACCGTGCAGTTCGAGATCTCCAAAAGCCGCTGTTTCAGCATCATCGCTCACGTCGACCACGGCAAGAGCACTCTCGCCGATCGGATGCTCGAAGTCTGCCACGCTGTCGACCCGCGCGACATGCGTTCCCAGTACCTCGACACGATGGATATCGAGCGCGAACGTGGCATCACCATCAAGGCCCAGAACGCCCGGCTGACCTATAAAGATCACACCCTCCAGCTGATCGATACCCCTGGTCACGTCGATTTTTCGTACGAAGTGTCCCGGTCGCTGGCCGCGTGCGAAGGCGTCGTCTTGTTGGTCGATGCCTCCCAAGGAATTGAAGCTCAGACACTTGCCAACTGCTACCTGGCCCTCGACAACGATCTCGCGATCGTCGTCGCCCTGAACAAGATCGACCTGCCCGCAGCCGAGCCCGAACGCGTGGCAAGCGAGGTCGAGAAGGTCTTGGGCGTGCCTGCGGAGGAATGTTTGTACGTGTCCGGCAAGACCGGCGAAGGCGTCACCGAGTTACTTGATGCCATCATCGAGCGCATCCCCGCCCCTACAGGCGATCCCGATGCTCCGCTTCAAGCCCTGATCTTTGACTCGGTGTTTGATACCTACCGCGGCGTCATCTCATCGCTCCGAGTGATGAACGGTGTGCTCAAGTCAAGTGAGTCGATCCGGTTTCTGAATACGGGAACGGTTCATCCCGTCGACGAGATCGGCGTACGCCTGCCCGTCAACACCCCCGTCAAGCAGCTGACCCCCGGCGAGGTTGGGTATCTCATCGCGGGAATCAAGAATCTCGACGAGGCTCGGGTCGGCGAAACGGTGTCGACGGCAACGAACCCCGGAGAAGCGCTCGAGGGGTATCGCGAACCTAAGCCGATGGTCTTTTGTGGTTTGTACCCGGTCGATGGCGACGAGTTCGATGAACTCCGCGAATCGCTCGACAAGTTGGCCCTCAACGACTCATCGTTTACCTATGCGCCCGAGACGTCCCATGCGCTCGGCTTCGGCTTCCGTTGCGGTTTCCTCGGGCTGCTGCATATGGAGATCGCTCGCGAACGTCTCGAACGCGAATACAACCTCTCGCTGGTCGCGACGGCCCCGAGTGTGCGGTACAAGGCCTTTACGACCGACGGAAATATGACTGAGGTCCATAACCCGTCTGAACTGCCCGAGGCGTCTCGGCTGGACCATATCGACGAGCCCTACAGCGTTATCAGCATCATCTCGCCGTCTGAGTACATCGGCACGATCATGGACCTCGCCCAGACCCGGCGCGGAGAACTCCAGCGAATGGACTACCTGTCGCCGGAACGAGTCGAGATTGTCTACGACATTCCAATGGCAGAGATCGTCATGGATTTCTTTGACGTTCTGAAGAGCCGCTCGAAGGGTTACGCGTCACTTGACTACGAAATCGGCGAGTATCGGACCTCAAAGCTGGTCCGCGTCGATGTCTTGCTGAACAGTCAGCCTGTAGACGCCTTCTCGACCATCGTCCACACCGACAAGGCCTATGACTACGGCCGCAAGATGGCTGCCAAACTCCGCGAGCTCATTCCTCGACAGATGTTTGATGTGCCTATTCAGGCAGCGGTCGGCAGTCGGATCATCGCCCGAGAGACGGTGAAGGCGAAGCGGAAGGACGTGCTCGCCAAGTGTTACGGCGGTGACGTTTCCCGGAAGCGAAAGCTTCTAGAGAAACAGAAAGAGGGCAAGAAGCGGATGAAGCACATCGGCCGCGTCGAGGTGCCTCAAGAAGCGTTCGTCTCAGCGCTCCGTCTCGACGAGTAGCTCGTTGGTGGCGCCTTCACTCCCCGCAGCAGAACAACATCTGCCCAGCTGGACGGACACCAGCCAACCAGGTTCTGAACAAAGCGGTGCATCCGAGGACCCTGGCCAAACGGGAGGACCGTTGGACGGCACCCCGTTCGGGTTTGGAGCGTATGTGCACATTCCGTTCTGTGAGCGCCGGTGCGATTACTGCGATTTCGCCACCTGGACCGACCGGTCTCACCTGATCGATGAGTACCTCGACGCCTGCGTCGAACACGCCCGAACGATGGTTGCTCGACGTGCCGAACGGATCGAGCACGTCTTCTTCGGCGGTGGCACTCCATCGCTGGTTCCGCCGGAACGCCTCGTCGAGATCGTCGCCGCGCTCGAACCGGTGGACGGCGCGGAGATCACCGTCGAGGTCAACCCCGATTCTTTTACCGCTCGGCACGCGGAGATCTACGCTCGCTCTGGGATCAACCGAATCAGTATCGGTGTGCAATCGATGGACGACACTGTCCTTACGGCCCTTGGGCGAACTCACGATCGAGACAACGTCGCTCGGGCAGTTGACTATGTGCGCGATGCGGGTATTGCGCAGTGCAGCCTCGACCTCATCTACGGAAGCCCTGCCGAAACACTTGAGTCATGGGTCGCCTCGGTGAGAGGTGCCTTGGCACTTCGGCCTGACCACCTCTCGTGTTACGCCCTAACCGTCGAACCCG
Organism: Acidimicrobiia bacterium; assembly: GCA_018003035.1. GTDB lineage: Bacteria > Actinomycetota > Acidimicrobiia > IMCC26256 > JAGNEX01 > JAGNEX01. The sequence continues at coordinate 19,047 of JAGNEX010000020.1, read as the reverse complement.
GTACACCCCTGGGAAAAGCGATCGCTGGCGGGGTAGCGCCCGCCCCCGACGACGATGCGCAAGCCGACCGGTATGAACTCATCGATGAGCTTTGTGAGACCGGCGGACTTGAGTGGTACGAGATCTCCAACTGGGCGCGTCCGGGAAGCGAGTGTCGGCATAACCAAAACACCTGGGCCGGGGGTGCCTACTTGGCTATTGGGGCAGCTGCCCATGGTTTCGTCGACGGGTCGAGGTACTGGAACGTTCGAACCCCGGAGCGATACATCGAAGCGATCCAGAGCAACGGCCCTGCCGTCGCTGGCACCTCCCGGGTGAGCGAAGCGGACCTGGTCGACGAATCGCTGATGCTCGGACTTCGAACCCGAACCGGGGTTGATTTGGGTGACTGGGCTGAATCGGTCAAGGCGACGGCACGCCAGCTCATCGCCGATGGCGTCTTAGCGTTGTCTGATCGACAGTTTCCCAAACCAGAGTCGGGTGCGTTTCGAGTTGCCCTAACCCAGAAGGGACGGCTTCTGGCATCGCACGTCATCACCGAACTGGCAGCAGCGCGGGCCGAATCCTGAGGTCTGAGAGGGCCCTGAGCGGGCGCCGACTAGCAACGAATTGACACCTCCCATTTGGGTGCCGCCCACAGAGCCGCCACCAATGTGGCGTTGAATGCCGGGTACTATGACCGGCCATGGAGGCTCGGAAACGCACGATCCTCGGAACCGTGGTCCAGCGTTACGTCGAAACGGGACAGCCCGTATCGAGCGCCTACGTTGCGTCCGCGACCAGCTCACAGGTCTCCTCTGCGACCGTTCGCAAGGAGATGAATGGGCTGGAACGTGAGGGTTATCTGACTCAACCACATACCTCGGCAGGTCGTGTCCCGACCGAACGCGGCTACCGGTTCTTTGTCGATGCAATGGCGGACAGTGGAGAGCTGGGTCACGCCGATCGGCAGACAATCGGCGCGTTTTTTGACCGGGCCACCGTTGCCCTCGACGATTTGCTGCGGGAAACCTCGACACTCGTGTCGTCGTTAACGTCGTTCGCTGCGGTCGTTTCCGGCCCCGGAGCCGATTCAGCGGCGGTTCGAGCACTTCACCCGGTGTGGCTGCACGCCAACACGTTCATGATCGTGTTGGTGCTCTCAAACGGCATGGTGCAGAAGCTGACCGTCGACATCGACCCCACCGACCTTGGGATCGATGAGGTTGACCAAGACATAGCCGCTGACCTGATCGCCATCGCGTCTCAGGCGTTTGCCCCGGTCGTGGGTCAGCGGATCACGGCCGCCGTTGGGCGAATTGATGCTGGTCTTGAGCATCCGTTCGTGGCGATTATTCGCGGAGCCATTACCGAACATCTCGGACGTACCCATCGCCCCACCGTGTTTATCGAAGGCGCCGGCCAGCTCGCTGCGGGCACTGAGCACGGATTCGAACCGTCCTCGTTTCGGCAGCTTGTCAGGGTTCTTGAGGACCAGATGGCGGTCATCGGGCTTCTTCAAGATGTTCTCGATCGAGGGCGTCGGGTTGCCATCGGTGCGGAACACGAGATCGATGAGTTACGGGAGTGTTCGGTGGTGGCGTCTCCGTACGTCATCGAAGGCGAAGTAGCGGGTACGGTCGGGGTTATCGGGCCAACCCGTATGGACTACGCCCGCATGCTCGCCGCAGTCGCGGCGGTTTCGGATCGGCTGGGGCACCGGTTGTCGGGTCCTTCACAACCGTTCTAGGGAGTCAAGAAGAGTTAATGGCGGACGACCTTTACGAGGTTCTTGGCGTGTCGCGAGATGCGTCGGATACCGACATCAAAAAGGCCTATCGCGCCTTGGCGCGCCAGTATCACCCTGACGTAGCGGGCGATGACCCAGAGAGCCGTGAGCGGTTTCAGGCAGTTTCGGTCGCCTACGAGGTGCTCCGGGACCCGACGAAGCGTTCGCGCTATGACCGCTACGGCTCGGTAGAAGGCCCTCAAGGGGTTCCGTTTGCCGATTTCGGAAGCGGCTTCTCCGACATTTTCGAAGCTTTTTTCGGTGACCGGTTCGGGTCGTCGGCACGACCGTCGGCCCAGGGTTCAGACGCCCAAATGGGCATTTCGGTGACGTTGGAAGAGGCCGCGCACGGAGTCAAGCGGTCGGTCAACGTGACGCTCGCGACTAAGTGCGAAACCTGCGACGGTGCCGGTGCCGAGCCGGGGACCCACGCGAGGCGATGCGATACCTGCGACGGCCAGGGACAGGTCCATCAGATGCGCCAGTCGCTGCTCGGTCAGATGGTCACGACCCTTCCGTGTCCGACGTGTCGAGGCGCTGGTGAAGTGGTGGACAGCCCCTGTCGCTCGTGTGCAGGGGAAGGCCGCCGGGATGAGGAACGAACCTTGGAGGTGGACGTCCCGGCGGGAATCGCCTCGGGTCAGCGTCTGCGGCTCGCGGGACGCGGTCCGGCAGGTTTTCGTGGGGGTCCGCCGGGGGACTTGTACCTCTCGGTGTCGGTCAACCCCGATGAACGGTTCAGTCGCGATGGCGACGACCTGTTGCACGAGTTGAACATTTCGATGGTTCAGGCCGCCCTCGGAACCTCAGTCAAGGTGCCGTCATTTGACGGAGACCAGGAACTCACCATTTCGTCTGGGACGCAACCGGGCACGATGCGGATTTTGAAAGGGTTGGGGATCCCGAATCTGCGAAGCAAGCGACGCGGCGATCTGAAGGTCCGAGTCAACGTCCAGGTCCCGACCAAATTGAACGCCGATGAGACCGCGTTGCTGGCCGAGTTCGCCTCCATGCGCGGCGAGGCCGTCAACCAGAAGGACCCAGGCTTGTTCTCTCGGCTGCGTAGCTCGCGTCGAGATAAGTAGTCGCGTCGACGTGACCGGGTCCGGCTCGGATGCCCCGTTGGAACTGGTGGGCTCCGCTCAGGCACATGTCGTGGTCTCTTCATTAGGCGACGATGTCGTATTGGATAACGAACAGGCTCACCACCTAGTTCGGGTCCAGCGCTTGCGGGAAGGTGAGTCTGTGTCTGCCACCGACTTGGCAGGTCATTGGCGGTCTTACGTTCTCGCAGCAGTCCGCCCTACCGTCACTTTGGAAGCCACGGGGCCTGTCGCGACCGCGGCTGAGGGTCGCCCGACGCGGCTGGTGCTTGCGGCGGCGAAGGCCTCAAAACCCGATCTCGTCGTCAGGATGGCGACAGAGCTGGGGGTAGCTGCAATCGACGTGGCAATCGCTGAACGTTCCATCGTGCGGTGGGACGCCAGACGAGCAGTTCAGATCAAAGAACGGCTCGACCTGGTCGCTCTGGCCGCGGTCAAACAGAGCCGCCGAGTGACAGCGCCACAGATCCATGTCGGCGGAGCGCTCGTTGAGCGGGCAACACAAGCCGCGGCGTCGGCGCTTGTGCTCATCGCCGATCCGAGCGGTTTGCCTGCGGTCGATCTCGTCGGGCATTTGCCTGCAGCCAGTCCGGTATGTGTCGTCACAGGACCGGAAGGTGGGTTGGCGCCGAAGGAACTCCTGGCCCTCGACGAGTTTCCGCGCCTTCGGTTAGGTCGTCACGTATTGCGGGCAGAAACGGCCCCCGTCGCCGCTCTCGGCGCGCTTTGTGCCTTTGCATGACGCGTGGTGAAAAGGGTCTTCTGACCAGCAGATCTTGCTAAAGCGCACACCTTGTTGGCAGATCGCCAACGCCGCCCCAGAGTTCTTACTGCTTGGCCAGTAGATATTCGGCTAGCGGCGAATTGACGCTCTGAGTGTTCTTTTCCTTAGCGTCCGTGGCCGACCGTCAGCGCGTGGGCGCACGCCTATGGCGTTTCTTAACTTTGTTAGCTTCTCTGGCTGGAGTTGATGATTCCTTGTGAGTTCAGTGTTTCTGATGTGCCAGCAGCAACGCTTCTCACCGGTCGTCCGGATGAAAAGTACGTCCTTTGATGCCGCAGGTCCTCACCACGACGGGTGGTTGGGATATTGTGCTGCCGGGAGCACGGGACACGGCACAAATGGTTTGGAGGCCAGTGTGAGCGAGGCAGAGCGCATCGGTGAACGGCTGAGGACGATTCGCCGTCAAAAGCGCCTCTCGTTGCAAGAAGTTGAGGCTAACTCGGGCAAAGAATTCAAGGCTTCCGTTCTGGGCGCCTATGAGCGCGGTGAACGCGTGATTTCTGTGCCTCGCCTGATGCGGTTGTCCGCCCTCTATGGCGTGCCTCCCGAGCAACTCCTTCCACGAGACGAAATCGATCTTCGGGAACGACGGATGTATCCGTTGCACGGTTTTTGCCTCGACCTGCAGGCTTTACGGTCGGTCGAGGGTCCAGAAATCAACGTGATGCTCAAATTCCTCGATCGTGTTGCATTGGCCCGCCAAGATTTCAACGGGCGCGTCATGACCATCCGGACCGACGACATGCAGACGATGGCCTGGATGCTGGACACCACCCCAGAGGACCTGGATTCCCGTTTGCAGACGATGGGGGTCATCGTCACCGCGTAATCGGCAGGGTGATCCTCCCCAGGCGAACGCGAGGCTGACTGCCTAGACCTGAGGGTTCGGGGCGACGACCGTTCGAGTCGTGCCCCAGCACCCAACGGTGAGCTCGGCGGGTCGGGCGATAGCATGCCCCCATGAGTAGCTGTGTCTTCTGTGAAATCGTCGCTGGGAACCTGCCGTCAGACAAGGTGTACGAATCTGATCTGTCGGTTGCGTTCCGCGACCTGAACCCCGTCGCTCCCACCCATGTCCTGGTCATCCCCAAGCGCCATGTCGAAAGCATCGGCCACGTGGAACCTTCAATGGGTGCGGATCTGGCGGACCTGGTCGCGACGATCCAGCAGGTCGCTGAAGTCGAAGGCGTCGATAAGACCGGTTATCGCGTTGTCGCCAACACGGGAACTCACGGCGCCCAGAGCGTCTTTCACCTGCACTTTCACGTTATCGGCGGGCGGCAGCTTGGATGGCCACCCGAATGACGACCGACATGCCACCAGCAGATGGGGTCTGGCAGACGACGGTTTCGGTAGATCCCAGACGGGCCATCAACGTGTGCGGCCCTCACGACAGCAATCTGCGCGTCCTTGAACAGCTGCTGGGTATCAACATCTTGCCAAGGGGTAATGAGCTGATCATCAGCGGCCCGCAGGCGGCGCGCGACCTGGCCGCGCACGCCCTGTCTGAACTCGTCGCCGTTGCCGACCGGGGACACGAACTCGATCAAGCGACGGTGGAACGGATGGTCGACATGGTCAAAGCCGATGAGCGGCCGTCCGAAGTGGTGGCGATACAGGTGCTGAAAGGCCGAAAGACCGTCCGCCCCATGACCGTTGGTCAGAAGGCGTATGTCGACGCAATCGAACGCAATACCGTCACCTTCGGGATTGGCCCTGCTGGCACCGGGAAGAGCTACCTCGCAGTGGCTGCCGCCGTCCAGGCGCTGCAGTCGAAAAAGGTGCACCGAATCATCCTCACTCGACCGGCGGTCGAAGCGGGGGAGCGGCTCGGATTCCTCCCCGGCGACCTGTTGTCGAAGGTCGATCCCTATCTGCGGCCCCTTTATGACGCCCTGTACGACATGTTGGGTAACGAGGCAACGCTGCGCTTGATGGAACAGGCGACTATCGAGGTGGCGCCTCTGGCTTATATGCGAGGGCGAACCCTCAACGATGCCTTCATCATCTTGGACGAAGCGCAGAACACCACCCCCGAACAAATGAAGATGTTCCTCACCCGGATCGGCTTTGGTTCAAAGGCCGTCGTCACCGGCGACGTCACCCAGGTCGACCTCGATGTAGGGCGATCGTCTGGGCTGGTCACGGTTCAAGGAATTCTGACCGGTGTCGAGGGCATCCAGTTCGTCCACCTCAAGCGCGGTGACGTCGTCCGGCACCGGATCGTGCAGGACATCGTCGATGCCTATGAACGACACGACCTTGCAGATGGGGGCCGACCGTGACCGTTCCGCGGCGCAACGCACAGACGGTGGAGCCGGGCACTTTTGAGGTGTTCGCCGCCGATGAACAGCACATTCAGATTCCACTCCCAAAGTTGGTTGAGTTGGCTCGCGAAGCCCTCGCCGATGTCGGTGTCGCTCCTGATGTCAGCACCAACTTGCTGTTCATCGACTCCGAGTCCATCCAGGCGCTGAACCTTCAGTTCAGGGGGAAAGACGAGCCGACCGACGTCCTCTCCTTCCCTATGGACGAAGAAGCCCTGCCCGGTGCTGAACGTCCGTCGCCGACCCGACCCGGTGGATCCGAATCGTTTCCGCCGGTGCTTGGAGACTTGGTGGTCTGTCCCGAGATTGCGCAAATGCAAGCCCAGGTCGGGGGTTGGGACTTCCACGATGAGCTGGCGCTCCTCACGGTCCACGGGATTTTGCACCTTTGTGGCTACGACCACGAAGAGGATTCAGAGGCCGAGGCCATGGAAGCCAAAGAAGCAGATTTGCTCGATCGGTTGTGGTCGGGCGGTAACGCACGACGCAAGCGAGACGCAGCAGATTCGGCAGAGTCTCTGACCGGATCCGAGGACGAGTCTCGGGACCCGAAATCGCCTGACTCTGCGACCAAGTCGCAGACCGCCACCGGGCAGCGGCCGACGCCCGCAGCTGCGCGACCCGAAACCGATGGGGGAGCCACTTTGCCTGACGAAGCGGCTTCGCCTAGCAGCTCACAGCCTTCCGGTGATGCGAACGACGACTCTGGCACGCCATGAGCGACACCGAGGAGTTCCGTTCAGGGTTTGTTGCGGTGCTTGGCCGGCCAAATGTCGGCAAGTCGACGTTGGTCAACGCTGTGTGCGGCCAAAAAGTCGCTATTACCAGCGATAAGCCCCAAACGACGCGCAACCAGATCAGAGGCATTGTCACCACTGACAGCTTTCAGATGATCCTTATCGACACGCCGGGCATACATAAACCGCATACGGCGCTCGGAACGAGGCTCAACCAAACAAGCACCGAGGCCACATCTGGCGTCGAAGTTGTGTGGCACGTTGTCGATGGCGCTGGTGGCATCGGGAAGGGTGACGTGTTCGTCGCCGACCGGCTGCCAAAAAGTGCCAAGCGCTTCTTGGTGGTCAATAAGGCGGACCGCATGCCGACCGCCCGCATGCTCGCCCAGTTGGCAAGCGCCGAATCAGAACTTCCTCCCTATGACGAGTATGTGCCGATTTCGGCGCGACGAGGAGATGGTGTCCAAACCCTGGTCGATCTGACCCTGGATGAACTGCCGCCCGGACCTGCGTATTACCCCGACGACGAGGTGACCGATCAGGAGGGCGCCTTTATGGTCGCCGAACTGGTGCGCGAACAGCTCCTCGCCCGGACACGAGACGAACTGCCTCATTCGATCGCCGTCGTTACCGACGAGTTCTTCCAGCGTGAAGACGGTTTGCTCCAGGCTCTGGTGACGATCTACGTCGAGCGCGAATCTCAAAAAGGAATCGTGATCGGCAAACAGGGAACCGTGTTGAGAGAGGCGGGGACGGCAGCGCGCCTTGAAATGGAAGACATCTTTGGGGCTCGGGTCTTTCTCAAGACACGGGTTCGCTTGGAACGCTCGTGGCCTCGTCGGCAAGCCTTGATCGACCGGATGGGGTACTAGCGTTACACGCGTGTAATTCTTGACTCACGGCGATGCCGGTTGGTTTGGAGCGGGGCCCGTTATCGACGCGGGGATTCACGTCCTCTGAGAGGCCTGCCCAATTGTTCAAAGACCGGAATCCGCCAGTAAGGTCGCATGCTGGTGTGCGCTATTTCGGCTTGATCGCTCGGACTTTGGCACGACGATCACCTGGCATTGCGCAGCTGCCGGCGGACTGAACACCACTCGATGTGGCGGAGGAAGCGGTGAGAAAAACTGACAGGCGGGTACGAGTCTTATGGTTCGTCCTGGTCGTAGGAGGCCTGCTCCTCCTCGGCGCATGCGGTGGAGCTGAAGAGTATCCACAGAGCGCTCTAGACCCGGCGGGCGAGTACGCCCGAAAGACCGATGAGCTGTTCAGGATCACCTTGATCATCGCTGCGGTTGTCTTCGTGTTTGTCGAAGGCATGATCATCGTGGCGGTCATGAAGTACCGGCGTCGCAACAATGAAGAGCGGCCCAAGCAGACGCACGGCAACACCGTCCTCGAGATCGGCTGGACGATGCTTCCTGCGATCGTCTTGGCGATTATTTCGGTCCCGACGCTCGCTCTGGTGTTCGAACTTGCCGATGTGCCCGAGAAGTCGGACCGATCCGTCCCGATCGCGTCCTTGGGCGACGAAGAAGTGCTCGAAGTCACCATCGTTGGGCACCAGTTCTGGTGGGAATACCAGTACCCGCAACTTGGCATTCAGACCGCCAACGAACTGGTCATCCCCGAAGGTGAAACGGTTGTCACGAAGGTCACGTCCGTCGACGTTATCCACTCGTTCTGGATTCCCCGCCTGGCCGGAAAGCAAGACGCGGTGCCGGGCCGCGAAGTGCCGCTCCTCCTCAAAGCGGACGTAACCGGCGAGCCGACCACTTATTACGGCCAGTGCGCCGAGTACTGCCAGCTGTCACACGCCAACATGCGAGCCCACGTTGTGGCCATGCCCGCAGCCGACTTTGATCAGTGGGTATCCGAGCAGCAGAAGGTGGCTGCGGTACCGAGCGGTGGCGACGCTGCTGCAGGTCGCGACCTCTTCTTTGGCGCCGGAACGTGTTCTGGCTGCCACGTCATCTGGGACGACGAGAAACTGCCGACAGATGCCGAGGGGAACGAAGCGACAGATCCCGCAGAACGGGCGATGATCCGCACGCTGGCGGGGCCGAACCTGACCCACTTGTTCAGCCGCGACCGTTTCGCAGGCGACATCTTCGAGCTCAACTCTGAGAACCTCCACAAGTGGATCCGCAATGCACCGGAAGAAAAACCGGGGTCGATCATGCCCTACTTTGAGAATCTCAACGACGACGACATCGACAACATCGTCGCTTACCTCGAGACGTTGCAGTAGGAGAGGCCGTGAACCAGTTCGACGTACTTTCCGTTTTCAGGGAGCTTTGAGATGAGCGCAGCGACGGCGCCGACGACGGTGGCCGCACCAAAACAGGGCTTGCATCGGCCGATGGCCGAGACCGGCTTTTGGAGCTGGATCACGACGGTCGACCACAAGAAGCTGGGCATTATGTATGCCGTCACCGCTCTTGTGTTCTTCGTAGTCGGCGGACTTGAGGTCCTGCTCGTTCGCCTGCAGTTGGCGCAAGCGGACGGCAACATCCTGACCGCATCGCAGTACAACCAGTTGTTCACGATGCACGGCACGACCATGGTGTTTCTCGTGGTCATGCCGATCGCGGCGGCGTTTGGTAACTACCTCGTTCCGCTGATGATCGGTGCCCGAGACGTCGCGTTTCCTCGCATCAACGCCCTTGGATACTGGACGTTCCTGTTCGGCGGGCTGTTCCTGACCTCCAGTTTCTTCCTGGGGGGTGCGCCGGACTGCGCCTGGGTCTGTTACGCCCCGCTGTCAACGGGTACCTATCCCGCAAGCGCGGGTGTGCTAGCCGGGACCAACTACCTAGGGAGCGGCGTCGACTTCTGGGCGTTGGGCATTTTGTTCACCGGTATCGGCTCGCTGACCGGCGCGGTCAACTTCATCGTCACCATCTTCAACATGCGGGCGCCGGGCATGGACTTCATGCGCATGCCGGTCTTCGTCTGGATGATGCTGATCATCTCGTTCCTGCTGCTGTTCTCGATCCCCGTTGTCACGGTGCCCCTCATCGAGATCGTCTACGCACGCCACTTCGATGCGACGTTCTTCGACGCTGCCGTCGGAGGTGATCCGCTCGTTTACCAGCATCTTTTCTGGATCTTTGGCCATCCCGAGGTGTATATCCTCATCCTCCCGGCCATGGGCATCGTCTCCGAAGTGCTTCCTACCTTCTCCCGTAAGCCGCTGTTTGGTTACAGCTTCGTTGTCTTTTCAGGTGCTGCGATCGGGTTCATGGGCTTCGGCGTGTGGGCTCACCACATGTTCACGTCGGGTCTTGGACCGATGGGGGTTGCCGCATTCTCGGTGGCGACGATGTTCATCGCCGTGCCAACCGGGGTCAAGATCTTCAACTGGCTAGGCACCATTTGGGGCGGTTCGTTGAGACTTTCAACGCCGATGCTGTTCGCCCTCGGATTCATCGCGATGTTTGTCATCGGCGGGTTGTCGGGAGTCACGCACGCTGTGTCGCCGCACGACCGGCAGCAGCACGACACCTACTACATCGTCGCCCACTTCCACTACGTGCTCTTTGGTGGCGCCATTTTTGGAATCTTTTCGGGCGTCTACTTCTGGTTCCCGAAGATGTTCGGCCGCTACCTCAGCGAAGGTCTCGGCAAGATTCACTTCTGGTTGATGCTCCTTGGAATGAACCTGACCTTCGGCCCCATGCACATCCTGGGCCTCCAAGGGCAGCCGCGCCGTACCTACACCTACTCTGAGAACCAGGGGTGGGAGTTCTGGAACATGGTCGCGACCATCGGCGCATTCATCATCGCCTTGTCGATTTTGGTCTTCATCATCAACGCCGTGAAGAGCCGTCGCAACGGCGAAGTAGCTCCTGACGACGCCTGGGACGGCCGAACGATGGAGTGGTCCATCCCGTCACCTCCGCCGGTCCACAACTTCGACCGGGTTCCCCACATCGAAGCTCGGGACAACTTCTGGCACCAGAAGTACACCGAAGACGACGAAGGCCGGATGGTCAGGCGAGTCGCAGGCGCTTCGGCGGATGCAGGCGACAAAGACGAGCACATTCACATGCCGTCACCGTCGTTCTGGCCCTTCCTGATCGGCCTTTCCTTCCCCTTCTTGGGCTGGGGAATCGTCTTTGGCAACTTCCTCTTGGGCGGGTTTGGGGCCTTGTTGCTGCTGTGGGCCGTGTACGGCTGGGCGATGGAACCGTCAACTGAACCGGACGCCGAGGGGCATGACGACCACGGCGATGACCACGGGTCCGACGTCGATAATGGCGCTCCTACGGGAAGCGTGGAGGCAGGTACCGGCGCCGAAACGACGTCAGATGCTTCGGTTCAAGACCCCGAGCCTGCTGCGCAGTAGCTAGCTGACAACGGAAGAAACGAGACTCATAGTGTCTACCGCAGCGCCAGCGCATCACGAGACGAGCACCGGTATCTCCAACGTCAAGTTGGGTATGTGGGCCTTCCTGGCCTCGGAGTGCTTCTTCTTCGGATCGCTGATCACCACCTACTTCGCGTTCCGGAATCAGAGCACGAGCGGCCCGATCCCCGAAGACGTCTTCGATATCCCCTTCACATCGGTGTCGTCGTTCATCTTGTTGATGAGTTCGCTGACTATGGCCTTGGCGGTCGCAGCGGTGAAGCGTGGCGACATGTCTCGGACCAAGCTGTGGCTGGCAGCGACGGCGGCCTTTGGGGCGTTGTTCATCGGTGGCCAGATCTACGAGTTCACGATGTTCATCTCTGAGAACCTTCACATCGAGACCAACCTGTTCGGTTCGAGCTTCTTTCTCCTCACCGGTTTTCACGGCGCGCACGTGTCGGTGGGAATCTTGATGCTGATCACGACCATCATGATCATCAATACCGGCTACATCACTTCAGAGAACGCCGATGCGATCGAATCGATTGGTCTCTACTGGCACTTCGTCGACGTGGTCTGGATCGTGATCTTCACCGTCGTCTACCTGATTCCCCAATAGGAGGCATTCAGATGGCTACCGCCGTTGCTGCGGGTTCACAAAAGAAGGCGATCGGATCGGGCGAAGCTTCCGCCCATAAGAGTCACGGGCGTGGCATGTACGTTGCGATCGCCGTGTTTCTGGCGATCGTTACCGGAATCGAAGTTTGGCTGTCCTACGCAGGGCTGAGCGATGGGCTCACGACCGTACTGATGATCCTGTTTATGATCGTCAAGTTCGTCGTGGTCGCTGCGTTCTTCATGCACTTGCGAGGCGATAGTCCGATGCTGTCGTGGCTGTTTGGCTTGGCGATCGTGGGCGCGTTAGTCCTGACTGTCGCGACGGTCGCTGCTGTGAGCACCTACACCCCAGAGACCCTGGACGGCGACCCCGCTCCGGTGTCCACGGGAGAGTCAGCGCAGGAGTAGGGAGTGGTCGCCCTCTTAGGTCCGACTATGAGCGCCATTGCGAGCAGCTCCATGGCCCCTTGGAAACCCGAGCTGCATCTCGACATCTTGCTGCTGTTCTGTGGCATTGCTGTCGGCTACATCGTCGGTATTCGTCGACTTGCCCCGCGGTTTGCGCCGGACCCCTCTCAACCGACGTCGCGTCTCCAACGCATCTCGTTCTTGTGTGCGATGGGTGCCATGTGGGTGGCGGTCGGGTGGCCCATCCACGAGGCAGCAGAGCGCTATCTGTACACCGCGCACATGATCCAGCACCTCATGCTGGCCCTGGTCGTGGCGCCGCTGCTGTTGATAGCGATTCCGGGTTGGTTCATGCGTGCCTTGCTGGGTCGGGGCATCTTGTACTCCGTGGTCAAGTTCCTCAGCCGACCGCTTACGGCATTTCTTGTTTCGACGTTTGTGATGGCAGCCATTCACCTGCCCCTGCTGGTGTCTGGGATGCAGCGGATCGACACATTCCATGCGTTCATGCACGGGGTGATGCTGTTCGCAGGCCTCATCATGTGGATGCCGGTGCTCAGCCCGATGCCCGAGTTCCCCAGGGTTGGCCCGTTGCTGCGCTGCCTCTATCTGCTGGGACAATCGGTCTTGCCGACGGTGCCGGCATCCTTCCTGACCTTTACCGACAATCCGATCTATTCGTGGTATGAAAAGCTGCCGCGGCTCTGGGGGATCCAAGCCCTCAATGATCAGCTCGTGGCGGGTTTGGTGATGAAGCTCGGCGGCGGCATCTTCATGTGGCTTGCGATCGTGGTGATCTTCTTCAAGTGGCATGGAGAAGCGGATCGCATCGCTCGTGGTGCGCCGATGCGCTGGGAAGAAATCGAAGAAGAATTGAACGACATAGGGTTGGCCAGAACATGAACTATTTCAAAGACCGAATCCTTCTGCCGCTTCTGATCCCGGCGGGTGCCGCGTTGTTCATCGGCATCCTGGCGGTCAACATCTCCAAGATCTTCCTGGGTGCGTCTAAGACTGGCGCCGTCGTCGCCGGGACGTTCTTGATGCTTCTCGTCCTCGTGGCTGCCCGTTGGCTCACCACCCGCCAGTTCGTGACCGAATCCATCTCGCGTGGTGTCTGGGCCTTTGTGTGCATCGTCATTCTCTTCGGAGGAATGATCGGTTTCGCCTCCCAGAAGCGCAATGGCGGCCACGGCGGTGGCGAGGCGATCGTTCCGTGGGCGGTGGTTGACCTTGTCTCTGAGGCGACGACTCGTTTTGATACGAACACGCTCGAGGCAGCGTCTGGTGGTGGCCCTCTCGAAGTGCGCCTGACCAACGAGGGCAACACAACCCACAATGTTCAGATCAAGGGTTTTGAGCCCGATATGCATGTTGAGGTGTCGTCCGATGGGCAGGTCGCGACCGGCTTCATCGAACTCGAACCAGGTGAGTACGAGTTCTACTGCTCGATTCCTGGGCACGCTGCCACGATGAACGGCACGCTGACGGTCACCGAGGGCACTCCGCCAGCGGAAGGTGCAGAAGGCGCAGCTACAGAAGGCGCATAGCCCTGAGCGCCTCCCCGTGACGAGCGAGCACCGCAGTTCGGCCGGGGCGGCGGCAGCCACTTCCCCGACGCTAGGCCGATCCGGTCGATCCAGGCATCTGACTGGTGGCCGTTCGGTGCCGTAAAAAGAGGTGCTTGTCCGGGCCGGTCAGCTCGTTAGGTCGCTTGGCGGCATCAAAAGACGCAGCGCGCCGGGCCGGACGCGGATGTCGACCGGCGTCGACGTGATCCGTTCGCCATCCGCATAGACCGACAAGCTCTGCCCCGACACTTCGGCGACGTGAATTCTGCGACCGATCCGGGTGCGATAGGCGCTATGGGTGGTGTGGGTGCCGCGGTAAATCTTTGGCATCAGACCGAGAAGCCCGAGACGTGAGATCGGCGCGACGCTGAGCAAGTTGAGTTGCCCGTCGGTGACGTCGGCCTCGGGGATGAGGTGCATACCACCACCGTATGCACCTGCGTTGGCGATATTGATCATCCAGGCCCGCTCGGTCGTCGTGTCTCCATCAACTTCGATGTGGAATTCTCTGGGCGAGCCGACGGCGACCTGCCGCAGCCCGGCGACGAGATATTGAGAGTCACCGCTCAGCCAACTGGTTCGGTGGGCAAAGTCGTTCGCATCGGCGTCCAAACCGATCGAGACGATGCAGCAAAAGATCTCCGAGTTGGCTTCGCCGACATCGACTCGACGTTCGCTTCCAGCCTTGAGGATCGACACAGCGGCGGTGATGTCGTCCAGCGGGAAACCCAAGAAGCGGGCAAAGTCGTTGCCCGTCCCGACCGGGATAATGCCCATTAGGCCGTCTGCTTCGACGGCCGCCTGTGCGACTTCGTGAATCGTGCCATCCCCACCGCAGGCGACGACAAGATCGCCACGTTTGAACGCTTCAGCCGCAAGCAGCGTTGCGTGGCGTTCGCGGTGAGTGCGCCGCATCGACCACTCCAGACCCGAATCGTCCATAGCGTCGATCACTTCGGGCAGGAGGCGGCCCGAGGTTCCAGCGCCCGCTGTTGCATTAGCGATCAAGGTCACACGCCCCACGGCGGCTGACAATAGGACACAGCGGCGCGGTGCGCGCGACTAAGCGGCTCCGCGACCTTTCCTCGTGCAGCGGGGAGGCTCGTCAGGAGCCCTTGTCAACCGTCGTGCAACCTTTCGAGCTTTCTCAATTTGGGATCCGCTTGACAACGGGCTGCGGTGCGTAGCCCGCACCCACTACCGTGTGCACTCGTGGTTTCCGGGATCGACATGCGGCGAGTGCCTCGGCACATCGCAATCATCATGGACGGCAATGGTCGTTGGGCGCAGCGGCGCGGGTTGCCGCGAACGGACGGCCATGCTGCGGGCGAGGCAGCCTTACTCGATGCGGTTGAGGGCGGATTAGAGCTCGGTGTTCCGTGGATGACCGTCTATGCCTTCTCGACCGAGAATTGGCGGAGACCTCTTGACGAGGTGCGGTTCCTCATGAACTTCAACGAGGGCCTACTGCTTCGGCGACGTGACGAACTCAACGACAAGGGTGTGCGGATCCGTTTTGTTGGCAGGCGTGCAGGGAGAGTCCCAAAGCGGGTGGTTCGCCGCATCGAGGAATCTGAGGAGCTGACGAGGAAGAATCGCCGTCTCACCCTGCAAATCGCGTTCAACTATGGGGGGCGTGCTGAGATCACCGACGCCGTTCAGGCGTTGGCCCGGAAGGTCGCCGACGGCTCTCTGAAGCCGGACAAGATCGATCAAAAGGCGATTGCCCGGCACCTCTATGCCCCCGATGCGCCGGATCCGGACCTGTTCATCAGAACCTCCGGCGAGTTTCGGACTTCCAACTTCCTGATTTGGGAGGCGGCTTACTCTGAACTTGTGTTTACGCCGACGCTGTGGCCGGACTTTCGTCGTGAGCATCTGTTCGAGGCCGTCGCCGAGTTTCAAGATCGGGAACGACGTTTCGGCGGGCTGAACAACTAGCGCCGCGGGCCGTTTCGTCGACTCGGTCGGGGTCGACAGGAAGCTTCGGCGCCACCGGGTTAGGGTGCGCCGTGGCCCTGTACAACGAGCGTGGCGTGGTCCTTCGGACCCATCCACTCGGTGAGACCGATCGCATTATTACCTTCATGACGGCAGGACGCGGACGTTCCCGCGCTGTCGCCAAGGGCATTCGGAGGACGACAAGCCGGTTCGGGAGTCGGCTCGAACCCGGCAGTCACGTCGCCATGCAGTGCTGGGAAGGACGGTCGCTCGACGGGGTCAATCAGGTGGAGGTCGTCGCGGCGCATCGAGCCTGTCGAGAAGACCTCCAACGCCTGACGATCGCGTCGGTCATGCTCGAGGCTGTGGATTGTGTTGCAATCGACGGGCAGGCCGATATGGCGTTGTTTCGCCTGCTGGCTAAGGCCCTCGACTCGTTGGAGAGCCATCCGTCGCCCGCGCTGCTCGCCGGGTTTCTCTGGAAGCTGCAGGCGCTCGAAGGCTTTTCACCTGGCCTCTACGAATGCATCGACTGCGGAACAGCCGTCGACGACACCGCGTGGTTCGACATCGGTGGCGGGGGTGTCCGATGCCATGCCTGCCGGGCGCGAGGAGGCCGCCCCGTGGAGTACGACGCCCTGTTGCTGATTCGAGCGATCCTCGGCGGACAGCTCGGTACCGCACTCAACGTGCAGTCGGGGCCGGCGGTAGCGGCAGCGGAAGCCTTGGCAGTCAGCCATTTCGAGTTCCACGCCGAGAAGAGGCTGCGTTCGATATCGGTAGCGGGCGAAGTGATCTGAGGCGGCCACAGAGCCATCGGGCTTGGCTGGGGCTTTTCCAATACGTCGCCGCTTCAGGCCCTCGACGTTCTGGTTCGACAAAAAGGGTGCGCGCCTTGACAGGCTCGATAGCATGCCCGCCATGACTGATGCCGCCAGCGAAGCCGCACAAAAAGATGTCGTCGTCGACGACTCGCCAAGCCGTGACCCCAAACTCATGGAACGGGTTGTCAACCTTGCTAAGCGCAGGGGATTTGTCTTTCAATCCAGCGAGATTTATGGCGGTTTTCGTTCAACATGGGACTACGGCCCCGTTGGTGTTCTGCTGAAGAACAACGTCAAGGCCGCATGGTGGCGCTCCATGGTCCAGCTCCGTGAAGACGTCGTCGGGTTGGACTCAGCTGTTCTGATGGCCCCGCAGGTGTGGGAAGCATCCGGCCATTTGGCCACGTTTACCGACCCGCTCGTTGACTGCCGCAACTGTAAGCAGCGATTCCGCGAGGATCAGCTGCCAGCGTCGGGCGCGTGTCCGGGCTGCGGGCAAAAAGACACGATGACCGACGCCCGCGACTTCAACTTGATGTTCAAGACCTACGTCGGACCCGTCGCTGACGAGACCTCTGTGGCGTATCTTCGTCCCGAAACGGCGCAGGGCATTTTCGTCAATTTCGCGAATGTGGTCACGACGAGCCGCAAGCGCCCTCCTTTCGGCATTGCCCAGATCGGCAAGAGCTTCCGTAACGAAATCACGCCGGGCAACTTCATCTTCCGGACCCGGGAGTTCGAGCAGATGGAGATGGAATTTTTCGTCCCACCAGACGAGTCACAGAAGTGGTACGAGTACTGGTGCGCGGCCCGCTTTGACTGGTACTGCGACCACGGCATCGACCCGGCACGCCTCAGATTGCGAGCTCATGAAACCGATGAGCTGTCGCACTATTCGCAAGGCACCTCCGACGTTGAGTACCTGTACCCGTGGGGTTGGGGCGAGCTCGAAGGCATCGCGAACCGGACCAACTTCGACCTAACGGAGCATTCAGAGCACTCCGGAAAAGACCTCAGCTATTTCGATCCAGCTCTCGACGAGCGTTACATCCCCTACGTCATCGAACCGGCTGCTGGCGCCGACCGGACGACGCTGGCATTCATGCTGGACGCGTACGAAGAGGAGCAGCTCGACAAGGAATCTCGAACGGTCTTGCGGTTCCATCCCCGTATTGCGCCGTACAAGGCAGCGGTGCTGCCGCTCTCAAAGAAGCCTGAACTGGTTGAGATCACCGCCAAAATCACCGGTGATCTGCGTCGTCACTGGCACATCGACGACGACGTCACCGGCTCGATCGGTAAGCGGTACCGCCGCCAAGACGAGATCGGAACGCCGTACTGCGTCACAGTCGACTTCGATTCCCTTGAAGACAATGCTGTCACCGTCCGCGACCGGGACTCGATGGCCCAGGAGCGGGTGTCGATGGACCAGCTGACGAGTTACCTGTTCACGCGGCTGGATTCTTAGGGCCGCGAGCTCGTCTCTTTCGATGTCGAGCCTGCACCGTGTGGGGAGCCGAACTGGTTCCAGACCTGTCCGCATGACTGTCTCATGGCTAGGACATGATGTGGAGCGTCGCCAATTGGCGGCAGGTGGCGACGGTCGGAAGGCTCTGTCTTGGCGAGACAACATGGTGCATACGGCGAAGTACTCATAACTCCGGCGGGCGAACGTATCCACCAAGCGCATCCAGACTCCCATGCGAAAACCGGTGGAGGGGTCTGGCAGCGCGAAGAGCGTGAGGCGGCTTTGGCGAGTGCCCTCGCACCCGGGGCGACTCTACCGATCGGTGCTGGTGACCGGGCCCGAGTCGAAGCGCCTGACCCGTTCCGTCTCTGTTTCGAGCGGGACCGGGACCGCATCAAGCATTCATCGGCCTTCCGTCGATTGGCGGGCAAGTGCCAGGTTTTCATCGCCCCCGACAACGACATGCTGCGAAACCGCCTCACGCACGCGATCGAGGTCGCTCAGGTGGCGGTGGCTATCAGCGAAGCCGCTCAACTGTGCGTCGCCCTCACCGAAGCAATCGCCCTCGGCCATGACTGCGGCCACGGCCCGGCAGGGCACGCGAGCGAAACCGCCTTCGCTCCTTTCCTCGACGGCGGCTATGACCACGCGGCCTATGGCGCTGATGTCGTGCTCACCGACCTGAATCTGTGTAGCGAGACACTCGACGGAATCCGGAATCATTCGTGGAAGCTGCCAGCGGCCAGCACCCCCGAGGGGGAAGTCGTTTCCTGGGCTGACCGGATTGCCTATGTGTGCCACGACTTCGAAGACGCCGTGCGGGCGGGCATCGTTACCGAGACCGATTTGCCAGCATCGGTGGCCGCAGTCGTTGGGCGGGGTCGGTCTCAGCAGCTCGGGACGTTCATCCGGTCGATGCTCCGTTGCATCTCGGAGACGTCGGTTGTTGGGATGATGGAGCCCGAGGCCAAGGCTCTCGAAGCGTTTCGACAGTTCAACTACGACCGCATCTACCTTCGGCCCGCTGCCATCGACCAGGGCGACCGGGTGATCGTGCTGCTGGGCCAACTTGTCGAACGGTTTATTGAAGCCCCGTCGCTGTTGCCTGTCGTCAAAGTTGGGCTCAAAGAGATTGCGTCGGGCT
>JAGNEX010000133.1 GCA_018003035.1 Acidimicrobiia bacterium | reverse complement strand
GGCGACGAAGCGTTCGAGGGCTTCGATACCCAGCGCGAATTCTCGTTGCGCGAGCGACCGCTTTCTGCCGATGTTGCGCTGGCGCAGCCGTTCGAGATTGTCGGCCGCAAGGTATTCGGGGCCGTAGATGATGCGCAGGTATTCGGGACCACGGCACTTGATGCCAGGCTGGATCAGACCGTGTTGGCCGGTCACGATCGAGGCGAGTGGCTTGACCACCATGCCTTCACCACCGGCATCCACCAGCTGTTCCCACCACGCAACGGCGTCTGCCTCGCTGGCGCCGTCGGCCAGGTCCACCAGCACCCGGCGAGTTGCACGAACAAACCCTTCGCCAGCGTTGACCAGTCGGTCGGCCATTGCCATGTGCCAGTCATGGGGCCGGTCCGCCAGCAGCTCGCCCTCGGCCGCCAGCAGCACAAACGGCGCCATCTGGAGGTCCTCGGGCCCGGTCACCGACCAGCAATACTGGCGATACGCATCAACGAAGCGGTCGAGCGCGCCGACCCGCTCCCCTGCCCGGGCGGCCAGGCCGCCAATGTCGACGCCCCGGTCCAAAGCGGTACCGACGATCGCATTGGCTCGGCCGACCATCGCCCGGCCCGACGCTCCGACAGCGGCGTATTGGGTCCTCAATAGGTCTTCGGCTTTTGCACTCCACGGCAGGAGTTCGGTGTCGAGCGCCAGCCAATCGGTGTCGAGTTCCTCCCAGAGACCGGCCGCGGAGATTGCGCTGCGAATGCGCTCAATCACGTAGGACTGCCATGACGAATCGCGAAAGAACGCTCGGCCGGTGCGGGTGTAGACGGTCCCGCCTGTGGGATCGTCGATCTTGAAGCGACGGGCTGCCACGTCGGCGTCGCGGCACACGATCGCGACCGCACGCGACCCCATGTGCTTCTCTTCGCAGATCACCTGCTCGACCCCATCCTTGCGGTACGCGGCGAACGCCTCGGTCGGATGTTCCAGCAGGTCGGGCCGCGCCGCGGTCGCCGTCGGCGCCATGGTCGGCGGCAGATAGATCAGCCATCGGGGGTCAATCGCGAAGCGGCTCATCACTTCGAAAGCGGCTGCGGCGTGTTCGGCCCCGATCGTGATGCGCGGCTTGAGCCGTGTGTCGACGATCCGCTTACCGAGCACGTCCGTGGCGTCGAGCACTTCGGCGGGCCGATCATCGTCGGCCGTCTGCGACACGAGCGGCTTGGTCGGTTCCCAGTACGTCCGAGCAGCGGGTACGGAGACCAGTTCACGTTCGGGGTAGCGCAACGCTGTCAGCTTGCCGCCGAAGACGCATCCAGTGTCGATGCATATGGTCTTATTCACCCACTCCGCTTCGGGCGTCGGCGTGTGCCCATACACAACGATGGCGGAACCCCGATAGTCGTTCGCCCACGGATACCGGACGGGCAGACCGAACTCGTCGGTTTCACCGGTGGTGTCCCCGTACAGGGCGAAGCTGCGAACCGCACCCGAGGCACGATTGTGCAGCCGTTCGGGTAGTCCAGCGTGGGCGACGACGCAGCGGCCATCGTCGAGCACCGCATGGCTGACCAGACCATCGATGAACGCAGCGACCTCGTCACGAAACTCTTGGGGCATGGCGTTCAGTTGGGCGAGGGTTTCGGCCAGGCCGTGGGTGGCTTTGACGTCTCTGCCGCTCAGTGCGCGCCAGAGTTTGTTCTCATGGTTGCCGGGGACGCATTTGGCGGTGCCGTCGCGGACCATCCCCATCGCCAGAGCCAGCACCCCGGGACTGTCGGGGCCGCGGTCAACGAGGTCGCCGACAAAGAATGCTTTCCGGCCCTCTGGGTGCTGCGCCGTCGAACGGTCGGGCGCCACCTCATAACCCAGTTCGGTCAAGAGTGCGACAAGTTCGTCGGCGCAGCCATGAACGTCGCCGATGAAGTCAAAGGGCCCGTGGTCGTCGCGGTGGTCGCTCCAACGACGCTCTCGTTCGATGGTGACGGCGTCGATTTCCTCAGGCCCGTCGAGGACGAACACTCGACGGAACCCTTCCCGTCGCAGCCCTTTGATCGAGTGGCGGAGCTGACGGTGCTGACGTCGTACTGAATGTTCGGGGAGGTCGCGGTCTGCTCGTGCGGCGTTGCGTTCGGCACAGATCTTCTCGTCCACCTTGAGGACGATCGCGACGGGAAGGACGTGCTGGTCACGGGCAAGACGAAGGAGTGACGCCCGCGAGTCGCGCTGCACGTTTGTTGCGTCGATGACCGTCAGCCGACCCCCGTCGAGCCGCTTGTTGGCGATGTAGTGGAGCACCTCAAAGGCGGGCGCCGTCGCTGATTGATCGTTCTCGTCGTCGGCGACCAGCAGTCGACAGAAGTCAGATGACAGCACCTCGCTGTGGGAGAAGTGGCGAGCCGCGAAGGTCGACTTTCCAGAGCCTGACGGGCCGACGAGGACGACCAACGCCAGGTCGGGGATGGCAATCGTCTTGTTGGCAGTCATCGGGTAAACACCGCCATCTGCGTCGGAGGGCCGACCAGAGGGTCGTCGGTCCCGATCGGGGTGAAAGAGACGTTGTACCCGTGTGTTGCTGCGACGCGTTGCGCCCAGTCGGTGAACTCGGCTCGGGTCCATTCGAAACGGTGATCACGGTGACGGAGTTCACCTGCGGGAAGGGAGTCGAAGAGGACGTTGTGTTCGCTGTTGGGGGTGGTGACGATGACCGTCGGAGGTGCTGCCAACTCAAAGACGACGCGCTCAAGTGCTGCTAGGCGGTACTCGTCGAGATGTTCGATGACCTCGACCAGCGTGGCGACATCGAAGCCACTGAAGCGGCCATCGCGGTAGGTCAACCCCGCCTGGATCAGATCGACACGTTCACGTTGGCGGTCCGACAGATCGTCGAAATGCAGTCGTTGTGCCGCTCGTTCAAGTGCCCGGGTCGATACGTCAGCGCCGGTAACTTGACTGATCTGCGGCAACTTGAGGAGGGCCTGGAGCAGACGGCCTTCGCCGCAGCCGAGGTCGAGCACCCGCGAACCGCCCGTTTCGATGACCGCCGCCGTCACAGCGTCCAGACGTTGCTGATTGAGGCTGATCGCCTTCTCAAACTGCGCTTCTTCACGGTCATTGTCGGCGTCAGATTCGGCGGGATGTTGCGGCGAGTCGTCGGCAAGACGGCTCAGAACATCGTCGAACAGCGAACGGCGATGTTTCAGGTAGCGGCGGCTGATCAGCTCACGCTCGGGGTGGGTTTTGAGCCAGTCACCGCCCTTTTCGAGGAGCTTGCGGGCCTCGTCCTCACCGACG
>JAGNEX010000132.1 GCA_018003035.1 Acidimicrobiia bacterium | reverse complement strand
CGATGTCCAACACCCAGAACACGGCAGTGTCGCTAGTGCGAGGGGCTTTGCTCATCGGCTTCGCCATCGTTCTGGCCTGGCTGCTCCTTCAGTTCACCGACCCCAGCAGGGGAGCTGATTCCTCGCCCGTCGCCCAGTCAACCCAGACGACGGTCACCCAGGCGCCGGCCGAGGACGACGGCACGATCACTATCAACACCGACGCCACCCTGAGCACGGGAACCATTCCGCTTCCTCAGACCACCGCGTCGGAAGGGCCCGAGACCACCCAGACGACGGCCGCGGATGGCGAGGCCCCCGCCACCGGTAAAGCGCCTGGTGAGACGGCTATTTTGGTCCTGAACGGAACGGGTCAGTCGGGAGCTGCTGGGACGCTGGCGACGAAACTCGAACAGAGCGGTTACGACGTCTTGACCGCCGCTAACGCCGCTCAGAAAGTCACCGAATCGTCTGTGTATTACAACTCCGCCACCATCGCAGAGGCAGACGCTCGCATTGTTGCAACCGCCGTCGGTGAGGCGATGGGCGAGTCGAAGATCAACTTCTCCCCGATTAACGGCCAGAAGCTCTCCTTGGACAGCACCGAAGAAGGCAACGCCGACATCATCGTCGTAATCGGCTAGACACCCGGACGCCGACCGGTGCCCAAACGGCCAAGGGTCGTCTGCTGTCCCGACAAGTTTCGTGGTTCGTTGTCGGCTCCCGAAGCTGCAGCGGCGATGCGCGCAGGGGTCAAGCGCGCCGGTGAAAGTTCGGTGGCGGTCGTACCCCTTGCCGACGGAGGCGAAGGAACGCTCGAAGCCTTGCTTCACGCCCGAGGGGGCTCGGCTCGACCTGTGATGGTGACCGGCCCGACCGGAAAGCGGGTTCAAGCGACGCTGGGGATCTTGCCCGGAAGCGTTGCTGTCGTCGAAGCGGCTCAGGCTGCCGGCATCGCGCTCGTAGATGGCCCGAACGACCCGCTGCAAGCCACATCCCGAGGGGTTGGGGAACTCATCGCCGCGGCGCAACGAGGCGGCGCCCGGGAGATCATCGTCGGGGTCGGGGGAACCGCTTGCACAGACGGCGGCCTGCCAGCCCTCGACGCGCTCGGATGGAGCCTTGCGGGTTTGAAAGTGACGGTCGCGTGCGATGTCACCACGGCGTTCGTGGACGCCGCAGCCGACTTCGGCCCCCAGAAGGGTGCCACCCCGGCACAGGTCGCCCTCTTGGAACGGCGACTGGGTCGACTTTCATCCCTCTACCAGCAGCGATGCGGTGTCGACGTTTCGCAGCTGCCGGGTTCGGGTGCAGCCGGTGGACTCGCGGGGGGACTGGCGGCGATCGGCGCCGAGCTCGTTCCCGGTTTTGAGGTCGTGGCAGAAGCGACGCGACTCGATCAGCTTCTTGAAGACGCCGAGGTGGTCCTGACCGGGGAAGGCCAACTGGACCAGTCGTCGCTCGAAGGAAAGGTCGTGGGCAATGTCGTCGATCTGGCCAAGGAGTACGCGGTACCCCACTGCGGGGTGATCGTCGGTCGTATCGCGCCGTCTTTCGGGCCGCCTGAAGGAGCGATCGTGAGCGATCTGATCGGCCGAGCATTCGACGAGGAGGACGCCTTCGCTCGGGCGGCTTTGCTCGTCGAGGAGGCGGCACTGGATCTGGGACGACGTTTCCTTGGCGGCTGATCGCCTGAGCGAGCGCTGAACCTGCTGCCGTCCCCGCCAGACCGGCGCGCGGGCGTAACTGAGTGCCAGCGTCCTTACTCCTGAGCAGCGGCCGGTGACGGCTATGGTTTGCGCCGTGACTCCGGACCAAACTGCCGATGACACAAGCGGCCACGACGACGCTGATGCTCCGCCTTCTACAGAGGCGACCTCACCATTCGAGAGCGCCGCAGACCGAATCCTGCGGATCGGCAAGGTGTCATGGGCGGTCGTGGGAATCCTCGCGGCCGTGGGTGCGGTCGTCTGGGTTCTCTGGCATTTTGCGGTCATTCTTCCGCCGCTGATCATCGCTGGTGCACTCGTCTTTCTCCTGAATCCCATCGTCTCGTTCTTGCAGCGCCGCGGCCTGCCCCGAGTGATCGGTACGGCAGTCGCGTATTTGGGGGTGTTGTTAGGCTTGACGCTGGTCGTCCTGCTTGTCAGCCCGATGATTACTCGCCAGGTAGACGAGTTGTCTCAGTCGTGGGACTGCCACGAAGAAGCTGATTCGACGACCACGACCACGACGGGCGATTCCGAGTCGCCGCGGTCGGACAGGACGTCGAGTGCCACGTCGAGCACTGCATCGACCACGACGACCATGGACGTGTCGGACACCTCCGATAGGGACGGTGACACCTCCCGGAACGGCGAGAGCGGTTCGGGCTCCTCCGACGATGATGAGGAATGTCTGCGTACGCAGCTTGAGCAGACCGCTGACGATTGGCTCGCAAAGTCGCCGTTAGATCTGACGGTCCAAGAGATTGTGGACGAAGCCCAGAACAGTGAGGTGTCTGTCGGCGATCAGCTACAGACCGCCAGAGAGATCGGGTCGCGCGTCGTCGATGTGCTGCTGATCATGGTGCTCGCACCAATCTTTGCCTTCTATTTCTTGATCGACCTTCCCCGCCTGCGCCTGGTGGCACTTGAGTTGTTGCCAGCGCCGATGGATCGAGACATCGTGTATATGGCTCGCCACGTCGGGGCAGCGGTTGGAGGATTCTTCCGAGGTCAGCTGTTTGTCGCGCTTGTCGTCGGCATCATGTCATCGCTTGGTTTGTGGCTGATTGGCCTGGACCTGTGGCTGGTGGTCGGCATGATTGCTGGCCTGTTCAACATGATCCCCCTGATCGGACCCTGGATCGGCGGCATCCCGGGTTTGGCCATCGCACTGACGACCGGTACCCCCGTTCAGGCGTTGCTGGTGATCGTGGTGATGGTTGTCGTCCAGCAGTTGGACAACCACATCATCAGCCCGTACGTGATGCACCGCACCGTCCACTTGCACCCAGTGGCCGTGATGGTTGCCTTGCTACTTGGCGGGACGCTGGCCGGTTTCTTTGGACTGCTGATTGCCGTTCCGGCCACTGCGACCCTGAAGATCATCGGTGGTCACCTGTGGAGGCGCGTCGTTCTGGGTCAGGACCCGGTGTGGGACGAAGAGAAAGCCGAGATGGCAAAGCACGACGCCGAGATGGGTGTCGACATCACGGGTGAACCGGTGGGAGCCGCGGCGAAGACCGCTGACTGGGGTATCCCTCCACTCCGTCGTCCGGGCGGTATTACCCGATCAAAGCCCGACAAGCCGGGCTCTGGTCAGGCTGGCTCAGACTCAAAGAGCT
>JAGNEX010000019.1 GCA_018003035.1 Acidimicrobiia bacterium | reverse complement strand
TACACCGCGACCGGAACAGAGACGTATCCCATCCCCGCGGAAAATGCGATGTCGCCGGGTGGCGACGGAATGGGTGACATGGGTCAGCCCACTACGTTTACTGGTTCTGGGCAGTTCGTCGTCACGGCGACCGACCCGGCGGTTACTTGGTTTATCGGCAAAGAGAAAATCACCGCCGCGACCAAAGAGACCTGCATCACCAAGCCAGCCAACATGCTGGGATCAGCATCGCCGGTTGCTGGCATCGCGGCTGTCGCAGTCGCCGGAGCAGGCGCGGTGGCCGTGGCGAAGCGTCGCTCTGTAAGCGAGGTGTAGTCACATGGCTTCGGTCCTGGTTGGCGAGGGTGTACGTCCTGCCCGCAGCCGCATGAGCCCCGTGGTGGTGACGGTTCTTTCCGCACTGTTCGGTCTGGTGGTCGGTGTTGGAGCGTTCTACTTACTCGCCGACCTGGACCGTGAAGTCGAAACTCGTCTGGCTGGCGGCATCGTCCAGGCGCTGACCGACGCCCACCTTTACATAAACCCCACGACCAAAACGGTGGCGATCCTGCCTGCTGACGGTGCGCCGTTCAGGGCGATCATCACCCTGTCGTGTTCGGCCGCGGCGCCTTTGGCGGTCGCTCTGGGTCTGGCCGTTTCTCGGTTGGGTAGGGGTTCTAGCCGTCGGATTCTGACAGCGTTGCTGGTCGGCTCGGCGGTCCTCTTTTTTGTCAACCTCGCCAGAATGACCGCCACCATTTTGGTTGGCGTCTATCGGGGCCTTGACTCCATGGCAGCGTTCCACGATGTCGGCGGTGTGCCGCTGTCGATGCTGTCGGTCGGTCTCGCCTGCGGTGTTGCCACCCGAATCCTGCTCAAAGGGCGCCCCGGTGCGGCATCGGACCCGCAGCCTGCGTTAATCGGCGGAGACATTGCTGAGTAGACGGATGCCGGTCGTCCTGAGCGGAGTCTCAGGGCGACTATTCACCAGATAGGCGAGACCAAGCGCGATTGCCCAGCCGCGGGCGCGTTGCCAGCGTCGTTCAGAGAAGCCGGTTCGTTCAGCCACGATACGTCGGCGGTCGGCGTCGCACATGGACCATGCCGCCGCCAGATCGACCGCCGGGTCTCCCGCTGCAAGGTCTACCCAGTCGACCAGTCCTGTGTAGGCGCCTTGCGACGCAATGACGTTGCCGGGATGTAGGTCACCGTGACACCACCGGCACCGCTGTGCCGGCCGTGTGGCCAGGGCGATCTGCCACAGCCGATGAAGCTCAGCCCAGGACCAGCCCGTCGGGTCGGGGAGCGCTTGTTGTGCCCTGGTGAAGTCACCGGCGGTGCGCTGCCGTCGCTCCCGAAGCGTGCAGCCCCGGTAGGGGTTGCTCGGCACTGCCAACGGGGCCACTTCGCCGAGGCCGGTAAGAAGGTCGGCGAGTATCACGGCGCAGGCGTCTGAACGAGCGAGGCTCTCGATCTCGGCTTCCGACAGGTCCCAGACCGCTGTGCCTGGGATCCACCTGACCACGGACCAGCGAAATGGGTACCCCAGGTCCGGTCGTCCACGGCGGATCGTCAACGGTGCTTCGACGGGAAGGCCAGCCGAGATCTGGGGAAGCCAGCGCCACTCCACTTTGAGGTGTTCGGCAACGGCAGATGTCCGGGGGAACTTGATCGCCAAGTCGTCACCCAGGCGGAACACGAAGTTGTCCCAACCTTCCCCAGCTGGGCGAAGTGGCCGACCCGCAAGATCTGGATGTTGCGCTCGTAGGAGTCGTTCGGCGTCGGCGATCTTGAGCGGAGCTTCTGCCGCGGGCTGCATTGGTTCAGTGTGTCAACTGATTGAGGCCACAGCGAAACGGTTGGGGCTCGAGTGATGCAAGCAAATATTGATTTCGCTATTGAACATCACTCTAAGTAGCGTAACTGTTTGGTTAATTGCGGGCTCGGGTCATCCCGGTGATCCGACGATATTGGGACATATACATGCTTGTTGTTAGGAACGTAATGTGGCGTCGGAGCGCCCTGGTGCTTTTGACGCTTTTGGTAGCTTTCGGGCTTCTGACCGCAGGTTTTCGCTCGGCTGAGGCCGCCACTCAAGGCGGGCTTGTGCCCGAGGTCCCCCGCAACGACCTGCCAATTATCAATGATGGACGTGTGAACTCGGTCGCTCAAATAGGCAATATAGCTGTACTCGGTGGCAACTTCACGAGTCTCACGCTCCGTGATGGAACCGTCGTGCCTCAAGCGAACCTGGTGGCATTTGACCTGGACTCAGGTCAGATCATCCCCGGGTTCACGCACGCGGTCAACGGTGACGTGGAAGTAGTGAGGACCTCCGAAGACGGCTCCGCTGTCTTTATCGGTGGCAGCTTCAACAAGATCGATGGTCAATGGGCCGTTCGAATCGCGAAGCTCAACCCTGACGGCTCGGTCAACACACGATTCAAGGCATCGCCATCGGCGAAGGTTCTCGCCATCCAAGAACATGCAGGTCGCTTGTTCATTGGCGGTTCGTTCACGTCGGTTAGCGGGACTCCCCGTTCGATGTTGGCAGCGCTGAACGCCAAGACCGGAGCGGTCGATACGGCGTTCGATCTTCCGGTAACGGGTGCCGTCGGCCCCCGCGGAACGAGCGGCGCGGTCAAGTCACTCGACCTACACCCCGATGGCAAGACTCTGTTGGTTGCGCACAACTCGCTCTATATCGCTGGGCAGCCCCGAGCAGCGGTTGGGCTGGTCGACATCTCGACCAACTCGCTGTTGCCCTGGCAGACCAAGTGGTACGAGGTTGCCTACAAGCGCTGCACGGTTGCTTCCCTCCAGATCCGCGACGCCGAATTCAGCCCCGATGGGAGCCGTTTCGTCGTCGTAGAGAAGGGCGGATACAACTGCGACAAGGCAATCGCGTTCCCGACCGCTGACGGACCAGGCTTCGAAGAAAACCTTTGGGTTGACCAGATGCATGATTCCGTGTTGTCGGTAGGGGCGAGCGCCGCCGCCTTCTACGTCGGTGGTCACTTCTGTTTCGTACGACCGATGGGGCCGATTCCGACCAGTCAAGCAGCAACGATCCAGTGGCCAGACAAGCCTGTCAGGTGCGCGAACGACAATGTCGACACCGCCGGGGTTGCCGCTCGCTACCAGATCGCTGCGCTCGACCCGGCAACCGGCGCGGCACTGCCGTGGAACCCAAAGACGACGTCTCGCATTGGTTCGTACGACCTTGAGGTGACAAGTCGAGGTCTGTTGCACGGAATGGACGGTGACAAGGTCGCTTGGATCAACACCGGCCGTTTCTCGTTTCACGACCTCGGAGCGCCGCCACCGCCGCCCGACACCGTTCCGCCGACGGTGACGGTCGAAGCTCCGGCGGTCGACGCCACCGTGAAAGGGTCGTTCCAGATCAGTGGTCGCGCAGGCGATGACCGGGCCCTCGGCAAGGTCGAACTCGCAGTCCGAAACCGGGACACCGGCCAATGGGTGCGATCCGACCTAACCCAAGGGGCATGGTCGGTCCTGACCACGACGATCACGGGCGACGTTTGGCAGTCGGCGACCATGTCGCTGCCCAACGGGCGTTACAGGCTTCAGGTCCGTTCCCTCGATGCTGCCGGAAACGCCAGCGCCTGGGTGACCAGAACCTTTGTCGTAGCCAACTAGCAGTAAACAGGATGGGTTGGTCCGAACGCCGAGCGTTCAGACCAACCCATCCTGACGTGGCGAAGCCGGGGCGACACTCGCTGTCACCCCGGCTTCGTTGTCCCTAGCGGCAGCGGAGACCACCCCAGCGACCTGCGCTGTCGCAGTAGGGCCAGCTGCTTAAGCCGCCGCCGGCTCAAGTGCCAGATCGAGTGCCTGGGAGACGTCTGAGACCAGGTGAATCTCGACCTCGTTGCGGACATCTTCGGGGATGTCGTCAACGTCTCTCCCGTTGGCTTCGGGTAGGAGGACGGTGGTGATACCGGCCCGGTGCGCAGCAAGCACCTTTTGCTTGACGCCGCCGATCGGTAGGACCTTGCCGCCAAGGGCAACTTCGCCGGTCATCGCCACGTCAGAGCGCACTTTGCGTCCCGACAGAAGGCTGACCAGAGCGGTCGTCATGGTGACTCCAGCCGACGGGCCATCCTTGGGAATCGCACCTGCAGGGAAGTGGACGTGAATCCGCTTACCGGCCGGGAGCGAAACACCGAGGCGCTCCGCTTGTGAGGACACCAATGATCGAACGATCGTCGCTGACTCCTTCATAACGTCACCAAGCTGCCCGGTCAGGACCGCTTCGCCCTCGCCGTCGATCAGCGCTGTCTCGACGAACAGCACGTCACCGCCGGCACCGGTCACCGCCAAACCCGTGGCGATACCCGGACGGTCGATCCGATCCTGGGTCTCTTCCCTGGGAATGGGTTTGCCGAGCATGTCGAGGAGATTCTCGACATCGATGGTGACTCGAGCTTCCAACGACTCGCCGCCTTCTTCAGCGACCGACGGATCACTGGCATCGGGAACGCTGTTGGTGGTGCCGCCGGCGGGGTCACCATCGGCAGGGTCGCTCACTGGCGTCTCATCGGCGGTGGCGATGTCCTTGGCTGCTCGCCGAAGGGCTTTGTCCAACATGCGCTCAAGTCGCCTAACGCCCGCCTCTCGGGTGTAATCGGCAGCGATAGTCGCGACAGCCTCGGGGGTGATGACCACCTCGCCAGGTTGGAGGCCGTTTCGGACCGTCAACTTGGGAAGGAGGTGTTGCGTGGCGATCTCGGTCTTTTCGAAGTCGGTGTAGCCGTCGACCACGATCACTTCGAGCCGGTCCAGCAACGGGCCGGGGATCGAGTCAAGGACGTTGGCCGTCGCGATGAAGAAGACATCGGACAGGTCGAGTTCGAACTCGAAGTAGTTGTCGCGGAACGAGTGGTTCTGAGCCGGGTCGAGCACCTCGAGCAGTGCTGCGGACGGGTCGCCCTGCCAGCCTCCCGAGACCTTGTCGATCTCGTCGAGCATGATGACCGGGTTCATCGAGCCAGCTTCGAGCAGTGCCCGAACGACACGACCGGGACGGGCTCCGACGTAGGTCCGACGGTGGCCTCGAATCTCGGCCTCGTCGCGGAGACCTCCGAGCGCCAGGCGAACGAACGAACGGCCCAAAGCCTGAGCGATCGACTCGCCAAGTGACGTCTTTCCAACGCCTGGTGGGCCAACCAGTGCCAGGATCGCGCCGCGGCGCTCACCCTGTTGAACGCCACGGTCGGCTCGAAGCTTGCGGACCGCCAGGTGTTCGATCAAGCGATCCTTGACGTCTTCGAGGCCGGTGTGGTCAGCATCCAAAATCTCGCGCGCCTCACCCAGGTTCAACCGCTCTTCGTTGTACTGGTTCCACGGCATGTCGAGGACGGTGTCCAACCAGGTGCGGATCCAGCTCGACTCCATGGATTCGCTACCCATGCGTTCCAGCCGGTCGATCTCTTTTTGGATGGCCTTGTCGACGCCTTCGGGGATCGGGTGTTCCGCGTGGGCTCTGAGCGCTTCGAGCCGCTCGGCGTAAGAGTTTTCGTCTGTACCATCGAGCTCGCCGAGCTCTGACTTGATCGCCGCTAGTTGCCGCCGAAGTATCGCCTCTCGCTGGCCCTTGGAGAGTTCCTCAGACACGTCGCGGGTGATCTTCTCTTTGATCTCGTACTCGGCGAGCGCTTCACGGACCCATTCGGTGGCGAGCGCGAAGCGTTCTGACAGGTCGACCGTCTCAAGCAGCTGCACGCGCCGTTCCTGGGACAGCTCGGGCCAGTAGGCAACCGAGTCGGCCAACGCGTCCATTTCGGAGACAGGGCGCAAGGCCGAAGCCAGGCGGCGGCCACCGATTCGTTCGAGGAGAGCGGTTGCGGCAGCCCGGTACTGCTCGGCCTGTGCGGTCAGTTCGGGCGTGGGTGTTGCTTCCGGAATCGGTTCCGCGTTCACCCAGAGCACGTCACCCAACGAGGTGTGGCCAGCCCCGATGCGGGCGCGGGCCTCTGCGCGAATGGTCACGACGCGCTGTTCATCAGGCGACATGTCTCGGTCGTCGTCGACGATGACGGCGATCACTCCAACCTGCGCGAACCGTCCGGAAGTCTGGGGAACCAGAAGGACGCGTCCATCTACCGCTTCATCGAGTGCCCGAGTGGCTTCGCGGGAACCGACAGACACCGTAACGACCATGTCCGGGAAGATCACCCCGTCGGGAAGGGGGACAACCGGGAGGCTGTTTACAGAAGTTGTGGTCATGTTGACTCCGTTTTGCTACCCCGACTCGGTTCGACGGGGCGGGTGTACGTAATCTGAATTACGGGTAATTTGTGAATCGCAGTCTCCAACCCGACGTCCTGAGCCCGTATTCCAAACGTTGTCGAAACCACCAACCTGGAAGGTCGGACGGATATGACAAAGCGCGACGTACCGCCAGGTGGCGAGGCAAAACAATGGATCTCTCGGGCGATCCCCGACGGATGGTTTAAAAGGCCGCCGGAGGTCGAGGTCGACAAGGACGAGATCTTGGTCGTAGGCACCCCGTCGAAGGACGCAAGCGGAGGGTTGCAGGACGAAGTCCGTTGTTTCCGGGACGACACTCAAGATCAACGTCGGGAGATCGAGAGAGAGGCCAAGCAGCGGTGGTCTCGGACGGTGTCTTGGACGCTGCGCATCGCGGACGGGCAACATCACGTGACCCAGGTGGCGCTACCTGTGATGACACGCCTCACCTTCGAACAGCGTGCGGTGCTCGATATCTTGGTGAGCGGAGGGGTGGCCAACAGTCGTTCTGAGGCGCTCGCCTGGTGCGTGGATCGGATCTTGAGCGATCACGGCAACTGGCTGTCCGAGCTCCGCAAGGCTGTCGAAGCGATCGAAGCCGTCCGCCGAGCGCCAGAAGCCCCCGACCGCGACTCGTAACGAGTAGCTCGTCGCTTGTGCCCGAACAGTGCCAAGGACGCGCTGAGAGCGGCGTCCGCCCGGCATCGGGCCTACCATGACGAGACGTCGGCGAGGAGCGGAGCCCCATGGAAGCGGAGTCCGGTAAACCAGAGGGTGCCTCGAAACCCCGATCGATCGCCGAGACGAGACAAGACGCTCGCCGAGAGAATGACGACAGCCCGCAGCATCCCCCGCTTCGAGCGGCCTTGCTCATGGTCGCGGTGGTGGCCGTTATCGTGCTCTTGTCCGCCGTCGACCTTGTCCGCTAGTTCTCGTTAGAACCGTTGGCCCGCTCGCCTGGTTCGCCTGAGCCTTCGGGGTCGTCAGGCCTTCCAGAGTGGTCCCGGTCCCGATTCTGGGAGTTCTCCCCGGCCTCTGTGCCGTCGGGGTTGTGGGAGTCCTTGGTGTCTTTGTTGCTATCGGTCGGGGTGTCTGTGTCACCGGCGTGTTCGGAGGTCGACTTCGCGTCGTCGTCGAGGTCGTCGCCGTCCGGATGGGATCGTTGTTGCTCCACCCACTCCTGAGCAAGGTCCATTGCCTTGCCGGTAGCGCGCCCCACGTGTTCGTCACCGAAGAAGATGTGGTCGTCGTCGATGAGCGAGCCGACGCTGCTGGCCGCCAGTTCGACCTTGATCGGCTCTGAGTCCGTCACCAGCATGAGTCGCGAGCCGACGGTGTCCAATCGGTGGGCATATCTGTGCAGGGCGTTGGACAGTGTGCTGCCGATGTTGTCGTGACCTCTTAGGCGAAGAATGACGACCGAGCCCCCAGAAGATGCGTCGATCTGAGGCAGTGCCTGATCTAAGAGCGGAGCCGTCGCAAAGAACAAGCTCCCGTACGGCTGCAGCACCACCACCTGGCCCCCGGGCAACGTGTCGGGAGGTTCGAGTTCGAGTGTTTCGTCGCCGTCGTCGACCAACTGCCGAACGGTCAGATGTTGTGATTGCTGCATCACAAACAACAAGACGGACAGCACAACCCCGACGAGCACCGTGTACTGCAAAGGGAGCAAAAGGCTCAGGGCGATCGTGGAGCCCATCGTCACCCGCTGGGTCTGGCCCGATCGCCAAACGGCGCGCACATCTTTCTGATTGATCGTCTGATAACCAATCACGACCAACAAGCCCGAAAGCGCTGGCATGGCGGAATTGTTCACGTATCGGCCGAGCGACACGATGATCACCCCGATAACAACCGACGAGTAGATCTTGGCCCACCTCGTCGCCGCATGCCCCGCCTGGAGGATCGCCGTCGACGACATCGAGCCGCCCACAGGCATGCCTCGAAAGATCCCCGCAACGATGTTGGCGACACCTTGCCCAAAAAAATCGCCCGACGCGTCTGGAATTGTCCCATCGGGGTTGGGCGCGCTCGCGCTCACAGCAGCACCCTGAATCACCCCGACGAAGGCCAGCGAGATGGAGGGGACGATCAGGTTCGGGATCGCTCCAAAGTCGGGGAGCATAGGGAGGGGAAGCTTTGACGGAACCTTCGCAACGTCCCGCAAGTATTGGACGTCTAAGTCCAACACCGTGCTGATGACCGACATGATGATGATTGGTAACACCAAGCTCATGGCCCCGAGCTTCATCCGGACCATCAAACCGATCAGCGCAATACAGCCAACTCCCACAAGCAGCGTGGGTAGCTTGATCTCCCAAAAATGGATGGTCAGATCAAAGAGGCGTGCGAGGTGGGTATCGCCTTTGGCCGCGTAACCGGTGATATCGGGCAACTGGCCGACCATGATGCTCAGCCCCACGCCGGTCACAAAGCCAACGAGGACAGCGCGAGAGACGAATCTCAGCGCTGTGCCGGCCCGGGCCAGTCCCATGGCGATCATCACGATCCCAACCAGGATCGACAGCATGAACAATGCCTTGCCGGGGTCGTCGGCGTTCTGCACGCCTGGGACATCGGTAATGATCGCCGCCATTGCGCTCGTGACGCCGATTGTCATCGTCGGCGACGCGGTGAACAGCGCGCCTCCGGCCATGCCCATCATGTTCCCGTAGAGGGCGTAGGTGGGATTGATGTTGGCGATCAGACCAGCCGTCAGGGCGTCGGGGACCACCTGGGCTCCGAGAACAGCGCCCGACACAGCGTCCTTCTTGAAGGCGTCAGCCGTCACCTTGTGGCGATCGAGGTGAACAAAGTTGCCGAGCTTGGGCCAATCCACGTCTGCCTACCTTCGTGCCTCGAGGCGAATCACGATGACGGGACCGGAGCGCTGACGCTCGATGGCATCGCAACGGGCGCCTTCCCGGGGGCCAGCGGGCGCCACAAAAAATAAGCCACTGAGAAGGGGTTTTCGGTCCAGAACTATCGCCGGAACGTATCGCGCTGTTTTTTGGCGCGACGCCTGACCGAGGAAAATTGAGATCGACCGCAAGGACCTTGCCGAGGGAGAAAGTGGTTGGCAGTACACACAGATGGTCCGGCACCGCGGTGGGTGCCGGACCATCTGTGTTGCGTTAGGGATCCCTCAGCCGAGGGATCGATTTGTTCAGTCTGCTGGCAGTTCGGGTTGCAACGTTGAGAACGCAGCACCGGTCGGGTCGGCGAGCACCGCAATGGTGCCAACGCCCGGGACCACCATAGGGTCTTCCAGAACCGTGCCGCCGTTGTCTTTGACGAGGGCGATGGTCTCGTCGGTGTTGCTGACGGTGAAATAGACCATCCAGTGGTTGGGCGCCAACCCGCAAACCTCTGGAGGCATATTCATGAAGCCGCCCCAGCCGCCGTTCTCGCCACCTTCGATCACCCGGTAGGTGCCGATCGGGCCCATATCCTGCTCGTCATAGGTCCATCCGAAGAGTCGCCCATAAAACGCGGTCGCCGTCTCGGGATCGTCGGACAGGTGCTCGCTCCAGGACCAGGTGTTGGGCTCGTTGCAGATCTGGGCGCCCTGGTGCTTGTGAGGCTCCCAGGCGCAAAACGCGGCACCGGTCGGGTCGAGGAACACGGCCATCTTGCCCGAGTCCATGACCTCCATCGGAGGCATGGCGACGGTGCCACCTGCTTCGATGACGTCCTGCGCCGCCTTGCCGACGTCGAGGACCCGAATGTAGGTATTCCAGGTGGACGGTCGTCCTTGCGCCCCGGGAGGCATTGCGCCGCCCCCGCAGACGTTGGCTCCGTTGAGCTTGAACATCGTGTAGACCTGATTGCCCTGGTCGTCGAACTGCGGCTCGACCTGCCAGTAGAACACCGCCTGGTAGAACTTTGTAGCCGCCTCCACGTCGGTCGACTGAAAGTCCACCCAGCACGGCGACCCGGGAACATGCGATTCGAAGATGGGCATGGCAGCCCCTCCTTCTGTAGTGGGGGTTGCTTACTTGACGGTCCGGCCGAGGAAGGCTGCCAATTGGTCTGCGGCCGGGGCGCCCTCTGGAGCGACCTGCTCAAAACCAAAGATTGAGCCCTCTTCGCTGCGGAACGAGTCTTGGATCGACATGCGCGCCCCCGCCAAGAGCATGGCTGCCAGTTCCGGGTCCAGGTTTGAGTCCTGACCGGTGGCGACGGCCAAGTCCCAAGCATGGGTGAATGTGTCGGTGGAGACCAAGCCGAGCATCGCCATGGCCGGCATATCGCCGAAACCGGGATTCACGGTCTTACCAAGCGCACCATCTTCGCTGTAGGCCGCCAGGCAGTCCGAAGCGGCTTGAGCGAATGCTGCATTGAAGTCGGCGCCCGAAGCGCCTTCGCCCGTCTCGGTCATCTCGACGCCTTGCAGCGCGGTCCGCCCCCAGTGCTGGGCGCCGACCATGTGATCGATGAGTTGGTTGACCTTCCAGGCGTCACAAGGGGTGGCGTTGTCCAACTGGTCGGCTTGAACGTTTGCTAAGACTTGAGCGGCAACGACCTGGGCGCGTTCGAGGGTCTGTGGGTTCATTACTTTGGGCTCCTTGGACGAGGCGTGATCGCCCCGCGTTCGGAGGCGCGACGACACTCTAGGGAACGGGTGTGTCAGCCAGGTAGCCCCCGACAAAAACACCGCGGACCGCATGCCCTGAGCTGGCCCGACGGCATGGGTGCGACCGAGATGTAGCGCCGGAGGTTCGACGCCACATCCCATTTAGTCAATTAGGCGATGAAGTACTTGGCTTCGGGGTGGTGGCAGATCAGAGCGCTGGTCGACTGTTCGGGGTGTAGTTCGAACTCCTCAGACACCTTCACGCCGATCCGTTCGATATCGAGCAGGTCAGCGACCTTGACCTGGTCGTCGAGGTCGGGGCAGGCCGGGTACCCCCACGAATAGCGTCCGCCTCGGTACTGCTGCTTAAACAGGCCAGACAGGGATGGTCCGTCCTGGTCGGCGAAACCCCATTCCTCGCGGATCCGCCGATGCCAATACTCGGCCAGTGCCTCGGCCATCTCGACGCCAAGTCCGTGGAACAACAGATAGCGGGCGTACTCGTCACCTGCGAAGAGGGCCTGCTCGTATGGCGTGATGTTCTGGCCTTGTGTGACAACGTGAAACGCGGCGTAGTCGGCTTCACCAGAATCGACCGGCCTGAAGAAGTCGGCGATGCACAGGAATCGGCCCTTTTGCTGGCGTGGAAAGCGGAAGCGCATCCGTTCCGTCCGCCGGTCGCCATCGGACCAGATGACCAAGTCATCGCCGTCTGAGTTAGCGGGGAAGTAGCCGTACGCGACCGCCGGGGCAAGGACGTGTTGTCGCTGCGCCTCGGCCAGGACCTCGCGAAACGTGCCGCGGATCCGGTCCTTGAACTCGGCGTCGCTCTCGCCGCCTTCCGGCCGGTACTGCCACTGGTTGCGGAACAACGCTGTCTCGTTGACGTAGCCAGCAATCTCATCCAGGGCGATGCCCTTCACCACGCGGGATCCGAGGAAAGGCGGTACAAAAATCTCGTTGTCCGTCGCTACATCGGAGCGTGCCGGGACTTCGACGGGGGCCGTGTCGCCGGCCCGCTCGGATTTGCGCTGTGGCAGCTTTCGTCCACCCAGTTCGCGGCCGTACTCGTCGCCGAAGTCACCCGAACGGAGCGTTTCCATCACAGAAAGGCCTTCAAAGGCGTCCTTGCCGTAAAAGACGCGTCCTTCATAGACCTTTCGCATATCGACTTCGACATAGGTCCGGTTCAGCGCGGCGCCGCCCAACAGCACCGCGACATCGCTCATCCCTTGCCGGTTGAACTCTTCAAGGTTGTCGCGCATGATCAGCGTCGACTTCACCAACAGCCCCGACATGCCGACAGCGTCCGCGTCGAGTTCGCGGGTCTTTGCGATGAAGTCGCCGACCGGCACCTTGATGCCCAGGTTGTGGACGGTGTAACCGTTGTTGGTCAAGATGATGTCGACGAGGTTCTTACCAATGTCGTGGACGTCGCCCTTCACGGTGCCGAGCACGACGACACCTTTGCCGCCCGCGTCCGCCTGCTCCATATGTGGTTCCAGGTGGCGCACGGACGCCTTCATAGTCTCGGCCGACTGCAACACGAACGGCAGTTGCATATCTCCGGACGCGAACAGTTGGCCGACCGTCTTCATCCCGGCCAACAGCACATCGTTGATGATCGACAGTGCGTCGTGGGTTTGGAGCGCCAGGTCGAGGTCGTCTTCGATCCCATCCCGATCGCCGTCGACGATCCGCGCTTCCAGACGTTGTTCGACGGTCCATCCGGAGCGGTCTTCTTTGACCGCCTCGCTCAGATTGACGTCTTCAAAGAGATCGAGCAAGGTCGTCAGCGGGTCGTAGCCGGGTCTGCGTCGGTCATAGATGAGGTCGAGGCAGACGTTGAGTTGCTCCTCGGGGATCTTGTGGGTTGGCAAGACGCGTCCGGCGTGAACGATCGCCGAGTCGAGCCCTGCTTTGACGCACTCGTTGAGGAACACGCTGTTGAGCACGGTTCGGGCGGCGGGCTTGAGTCCGAAGCTGACGTTCGACACGCCGAGGGTTGTAAAGCTGCCCGGAAGTTCGGTCTTAATGCGTTGGATAGCCTCAATGGTCGCTTTCGCGTCGCCGCGGAGGTCCTCGGTGCCCGCACCGAGCGGAAAAGTCAACGCGTCGAAGATCAGATCGCCCGGCTCGAGGCCATATCGTTCCTGGGCCAGGTCGTACATGCGGCGGCAGGTGCGCAACTTCCAGTCGACGTCACGGGCCTGGCCTTCTTCGTCAATCGCCAAGCAGATGACTGCCGTGCCGTACTGGCGGGCCAGATTCATCACACGATCAAACCGCGTCCCGGGTTCTTCGCCTTCCTCAAGGTTGGCCGAGTTGAGAATGGGACGTCCGCCGATCAGCTGCAGGCCCGCTTCCATGACCTCGGGCTCGGTCGAGTCGAGCACGAGGGGGATCGGGATCTGGGTTGCGAACCGTTCGATGATGTTGGCCATGTCGACCGTACCGTCACGTCCGACGTAGTCAACACAGACGTCGAGCACGTGGGCAGACTCTTTGACCTGGTCCTTCGCAATCTGCAGGCACGTGTCGAGGTCGTCGGCCAGTAGTGCCTCGCGAAAATCGCGGGAGCCGTTTGTGTTTGAGCGCTCACCGATGACGAGGAAGCTCGTGTCCTGTTGAAGGGTGACGGGGGAGTAGATCGACGCCACCGACGGCTCGTGGACGGGGTGACGCTCGACCGGCGCGCGCACGCCAATCCGTTCAACGACCGCCTTCAGATGCTCGGGGGTCGTGCCGCAGCAGCCTCCGACGATGTTTAGCCCGAACTCGGTAACGAAGCGTTCGTGCGCGTCGGCGAGGGCGGACGGCGTGAGGTCGTAGTGCGTATGGCCGTCCACGATCGAAGGCATACCCGCGTTCGGAAGAGCAGAGAGGAAGGTGCGCGATTGCTGGGACAGGTGGCGGAGATGTTCGGCCATCTCATCTGGCCCGGTCGCGCAGTTCATGCCGATGACGTCCGGTTTCATCGGCTCCAGAGCGGTCAACGCCGCGCCGATCTCGGTCCCCATCAGCATGCGGCCCGTGGTTTCGATTGTCACCTGGACCATGAGCGGTACGTCGCGTCCGACGTCGCGCATCGCTTGACGCGCCGCGATAAGTGCGGCTTTTGCTTGCAGCAGGTCGTACACGGTTTCGACAAGTAGGACGTCCACGCCGCCGTCTAACAACCCGCGGATTTGGGTGGTGTAGTCGTCCCGGAGGCTGGCGAACGCGGTGTGACCGAGCGACGGCATCTTCGTGCCCGGGCCGATCGAGCCGATGACGAAGCGGCGACGCTCAGGTGTGGTGAACTCGTCGGCCACCCCCCGGGCCAGCTGCGCTGCCGTTGCCGACAGGTCATAGGCCTTCTCGGCGATTCCGTACTCGGCCAACACGCTGGCGAAGCTGCCAAAGGTGTTGGTCTCGACGGCGTCGCAGCCCACTTCGAAAAAGGATCGGTGGAGGCGCTCGATCACATCGGGCCGGGTCTCGACCAGGATCTCGTTGCACCCTTCGAGGTCTGGGCCGCCAAAGTCGTCGGCGGTCAGATTCTCGTTCTGCAAGTTGGTCCCGGCCGCCCCGTCAAAGATCAGGACGCGCTGGTTCAGGGCCTCTAAAAAGTCGCTCATTGCCGGCCAGCCTACGCAGTGAGTCACGGCTCGAATGAAGCAGGTTCTGCTTCGGGTCGGGATGCGCCCGCACCAAGTGGCCTGAAAAACAATCGGTCGGGGTTCAAAGAACCCCGACCGTTGTCTGTCGTTGGATGGGGACGGCAGATGAGCGCACCACCACCTCCCGATGGCAGGGCGACGTCAGAGGACGTCCCGGTACGTCACATCTGGATGCCGCACTGTTCTTCCATCACCGCGGAGGTGAAGTCGAGCGCTTCAGCAAACTGACTTTGCGTGATACCGGCGGGAGGTCCAGATGCTCCTGAGCTGACCGCTTCCGCAGTCGTGGCCACGACGTCAAACTGGTCGTAAACCTCATCGGGGGCGACTTCGGCGATGTCTCGGAAAGCCGTGGCCACAGATGACGGGTCGTCCGGGTCGAGTTCAACGTCGAGCGTACGGACAACGTCGCAGAACTCGGTGCTGACCTCAACGTCTGCAGGATCGGGTAGCTCGACGGAGGCTTCCTCGGTCGCGTCCCCCGTGGTGTCAGAGGTGGTGCCTCCGGGCGAACTGCAGGTCGATTCAACGATCGAGTCGATCATG
Source organism: Acidimicrobiia bacterium (assembly GCA_018003035.1). Lineage (GTDB taxonomy): Bacteria > Actinomycetota > Acidimicrobiia > IMCC26256 > JAGNEX01 > JAGNEX01. The sequence continues at coordinate 31,017 of JAGNEX010000019.1, read as the reverse complement.
ATCTCAGCGGTGCGGGTTTCGGCTTCGATCTCTTCGAACCCGGCACAGACGTCTTCAAACAGGTCCGCCTGGTCGCAACCCAAGTCGTCGGTCTGCTGATCAAATGCCTGGTCGTCGAAGTCGTTAAAGGTTCCGAGGAGTTCTTCTTCGTCCAGGTTCTCGGCCTCATCGATCGGGATGTCGTTCAGGCGGGTGACGTTCTCGTCGACCAGATCGACCAGGTACTCGCTCATACCGGCGCACGTTTCGATGTCTTCAAATCCGGCGATTTCGACCTCGTCGTCCTTGCTGTCGGAACGGCTTTTACCGCTCTTAGACGTCCCTTCGGATTTAGCGTCGTCTAGGGCGGCGGTTGTCGTTGTCTCGTCGCCTGCCTCAGTCGTTTCGGAGGCCTCAGCGTCGGATGCTTCAGTGGTTGTGGTGTCGCCATCGGCGTTTGTGTCGTCGCTGTCAGAGCCGCAAGCGGTTGCCGCCAGCGCAAGAGCAAGCAGAAGTATCAGGCGCTTCATCGAGATTCCCTTCAAGAGTGGACGGAGCGAATGTTGTTCCTGGTGGCCGGGTATGCGGGTGTCGTCCTGTGAAGGTGCCTATCCGCGACGTCGGGCGCGCCAAGTGCGTTGACCATAGCAATCATGAACGGCCGAAAGCTCCGAACCGCGCACCAACGTCTGTTCGCGCGCTGTCCAGCCGCTTGGCCGACTGTCCTAGGTCGAGGGTCGGCGGCCGACCTGCTCGCTCGTTAGTCGCTGTCCTTAACCAGGTCGCTCAAGATCTTTAGTTGCTGGTCGCTGATGGAATCGACCCGGTCACGCACCTGCCGCACCGCCGCGCCCAGGTCTTGTTCGGTGCTGCGAAGCCATTGCTGCTGCATCGCCGCAGAGCGTTCGATCTCGTCCAAGCGCGTCGGCAGATCTGTACGACCCGCCGCGTCGTCAAGACGCGCATGCAGGGTCCGAATCCAATCGGTGAGGTGCTCAATGCGGTCCTCGAGGCGAGAAATCTCGCCCTTGACTTCGGCGACTTGTCGTTCATTGGCGAGCACTGCCTGAGCGAGCATCATGTCGACATCGTTCTGATGATGCCGTTCGTGAAGAATCGTCCGCCCGGACACCGACTTCATCACCGTGCCGACTTGACCGAACCGCACGGCGCCTTCGCCGCCGGGTCCCCGGCTGATGAGGGCGCCTGCCTCGGCAACCAGCTCTCCCGCAGTTTTTGCTGCTTGCGGAGCGGCTTGCGGTTGCGGAGCTCCCGGAGTGGTGTTCATCGTGCTGCGAATCTCCCTGAGGCGTCGTGACATAAAGGCTGCTCGGGCGGGAATGCCATGTTCCGCCAGAATCTGTGATCGTGCCGAGACCGCTCGTTCCTTGGCCCGAACCGGGTCGTCGAAAACGCGCCGGATCAAGGCACCTGCAACGGCCGAATCGGGTTCGGCCCAGTCGGCGGTAATGGGGTAGGGCCCGGCCCCGAACGGAACCGGAGCGAGGGTGTAGGGCACCAACAAACTGTTGGCGTCGTCCATGAAGTCCAAGTTGCCGGAGTAACCCGTCGCGATCACCGGTACGGCGCGGGCCATAGCCTCTGCAAGGGTCAGACCGAATCCTTCAGCCCGATGGAGCGAGACGTAGCAGTCGCAGTGGGCGATGAGGGCCTGCTGAAAAGCGTGTTCGACGTACCCGTCCCGGATCTCGATGTCCGATCGACCCGCGCACGCCTCGACGAGCAGCGCATGGTTGGCGGGGTCCACGTCTGAGTTGATGGTCTTGATGACCAACTTGGCGTTTTCGGAGCTCTCGGGGAAGGCCGAGACGAAGGCGTTGACCAGGCCGATCGGGTTCTTGCGCTCGAACACCGAGTAGTAGTCAAAGCAAAACAGGACGGTGAACTCATCGCCAAAGCCGACCTGTTCACGGGTGTAGGCAGGGGCTTGTGGCGCTTCGATCGGGAGCGGCAACGCAAACACCGGGACGTTTACCTTGTCGGCGATTGCCCGCGCCGAGAACGTCGAGTTTGCCCAGACCTCATCGAGCAGGTCGGCGGCGTGAGCCATCTCGTCGGGAAACTCATTGACTTCCCACGCCCAAAACCCGATGTTGTAGTGGTCCTTGGTCAGGCCTGGCGGTACATCGTCGAAGAAGGTCGGGGTCTGATCCGCGTTGACCGAAATCAGGTTGATGTCAAAGATCGGTTCTTTGTGGCCCCGATCGGACAGCGGTACCTGTTGGCGGCTCAGGATCTTCCGGTATGGCAGGACCGAGTACGGGACGTCGGTCGTCTTCAGCGCCTTGATCAACAGTCGGGCATGTTCGCCGGTGCCGCTTTCAGCCAACACATAGCCGGTGAAGTTAACGCCGGGTTTCAGCGCTTCGGTCGGATACGTCGGCACGGAGGATGGGCTGAGCGCCGGCATCAAGACCGGTGGCACGCCAGCTCCTTCTGGGCCGTCGACCGTCACCCACCTGAGGAAGTCCGACACACCTCCGCCGAGGCCGTAGGGGATATGAGCCTCGATGTCGGCACGTGTTCGGTAGAGCGACGCCAGGTAGCGGGTGAGTTCGGGAACCGGCGCTCCCGGTTCGGTCTCGTTGAGGAACGAGACAAATGCCTCCGGGTTGTGCTGGTCCCAGGGATCGGCCAGGCCAAGGCCGCCGTCGTCTCGGTGAGTAGCGGCAGCAAGGTAGGCGCGCCGTGCAGGCCGATCGATCGTTAAGCCCGCGGCAGCCGTGTTGTACGGGTAGGCATGCTTCTTGACGGTGTCGTAACCGTTCTCCAGCAGGAGCTGGCCGTACTCATGGCAGAGCCGGGCGATGCTCGGACTGTCTTCGAACAGAACTCTCGGCCGTGTCCCAGAGTGTTTGGAGTAGGTCGCAGGTTTGTCCGGTGAATACCCAGAGAAGTGGAAGAACTTCAGTGGTTCGCCGTCGACGGTGTAGCTGTCTAGGTGCCAGTCGACTTTGCGGCTGTCGGCGTTCCAGTAGGCGACGTTGTACTGGGGGTCGTGAACGATGTGGGTCGGCCAAATGCCCGGAACCCAGTCCATCCACCGTTGGTCGACGAACCGGGCGCGGGGCAGGTCGACGATGCATTCGCGAGCGAGTCGTTCCTGCCAGAACCGCAGCATGTCGAGGCCTTTTTGCCCGACGGTGCAGTAACCAAGGTTGTAGATCCCCGAGAACATGATGTCGGTTTCGTCGGGCTGCAACCCGTCCCTCGGCATCGGGCGGACGCAATGCGGCGTCAAAACAATGCCGGATTCGCGTGCGTAGTCATCGAGTTCTTCGAGCGGTGCAAAGACCTGGATGTCCGGGTCGATGTAGGAGATTGCGTCGCCCTCTTGCAGCAAGCGTTCCAGCAGCCACGGTTTCACCGCGGTGGCGAGCTCCATGACGTCGTAGATCGTGCGCATGACCCGAAGTTCGTCGGGTGCGATGCCGATATCGTCCGGTTCGATCAGGACGAACGGCTCCCACCGATTGCGCAGTTCGTCATCGGGGTCCAACACGAGCGTCCAGAACGTCCCGTCTGGATGATGCTGCATGAATGAGCGGGCGAGAACTCTTGCGTGAGCGAGATAGTTGCGAGCGACGATGGTGCATGCGTTCAAGCGGAACTCCTCGAAAGGGCCGACCACCGGTGTCCTTGGTGAGGGGTCAAGGTCGCCGTCGAAGCGTCGAGGGCGGCAGCTAAGGGACCGGCTTCAGCCAAATCTGCGGGGCTAATGGTACGGCGTTCGGCGCCGGGAACCCATTTTGAGGCTTTTGGGGTCGTCGGCGTCGTCGCGTCGGAGTGGGGGCATTGGCCCCTTCCAGCCGTGAGAATGGTGCGTGCACTCGGCGCCGGCGTGCCGCTACGGTGATCCGCCTATCACGCCGGGACCGACCAGGAGGACGCCATGCTGACCGTCAACGAAATTGAAGACCTTTCACAGGCGGTCTCGCCGGTGGTGGCGCTGGGCGTCGACAAGACCGGTCAGCTCATCGGCCCGGTCGACCAAATCCCTGAAGCGTGGAAAGAACGAATCGGCGCGTTTGTCGCCAACGTCGAATGGCAACCTAAGCCGGGAGCCGCGCGGTTCGTCGACGGGATCTCAGATGGCCCGGTGCTGTTGCTCATTGGAATGCCCGACAGTGGCGCGTTCGCGTTGGACGACATCCGCAAGGCAGGGGCGGCGGCGGTAAGCCGCTGTCACAACCGCACGGGCCTTGCCCTTGCCCTGGGTGCGACGTCGGCGGAGATGGTGGCAGCTGTCGAAGGAGCGCTCCTTGGCTCGTACCGATTCGTCGACTTCAAGGGCTCGCTGTTTACTCAGCCCGCGCCCGCCCTGACCGCCATCGAGACTCTCGTGCCCAACCCAACCGATGGCGCCGCGACGTGGACGGTCGCGAAGGCGACGGCCGCTTGTGGTGCCGCGATGAAGGCCAGAGATTGGGTCAACACCGATGGAGCAACGTTGTCTCCTGAGGTATTCGCCACTCAGGCGACTGCGCTCTTAGAAGACGCAGGTATCACCGTTGAGGTGTGGGATGAAGACCGTCTCAGGGTCGAGAAGTGCGGCGGAATCTTGGGTGTCGGCCAAGGGTCAAGTCGGCCGCCGCGGCTCTTGATCGCGTCGTACGAACCTGACGACGCCGTTGGTTCGGTCACTCTCGTCGGTAAAGGCGTGACGTTCGACAGTGGAGGCCTGTCGCTCAAATCCGGCGACGGCATGATGACGATGAAGTGCGATATGGGCGGTGCGGCGGCGGTCATCGCGGCGTTGTCGGTAGTTCCCCTTGTCGCTCCCCGGCTGTCGGTCCGCGCGGTTGTCCCGATGGCAGAGAACCTGCCGGGCGGAACAGCGATCCGCCCTGGCGACGTTCTGACCATGCGTTCCGGCGTGACCGTCGAGGTGCTCAACACCGACGCTGAGGGCCGGCTGATCCTTGCGGACGCGCTGACCGTCGCGTCGGAGGCAAATCCCGATCTGATCATCGACTTGGCGACCTTGACCGGTGCCTGCGTGGTTGCTCTCGGTCCTGACATCGCCGGTGTGATGGAGACGCGGCCCGCCGCGGCAAGGGATCTGCTGCGGATTGGTGAGGAGACGGGCGAAGGCCTATGGCAGCTGCCTCTCCCAGCCCCGTACAAGAAGTTCTTAGAGTCTTCGGTCGCCGATCTAAGAAATATCGGCACCAACCGGAACGGCGGCACACTGACCGCAGGCCTGTTCCTTTCCAACTTTGTTGGGGACCGTCCTTGGACTCACATCGACATCGCCGGACCTGCCTTCGTCGAGAAGGGAAGCGGCTATCTCGCCGCAGGTGGTACGGGCTTCGGCGTCCGAACCTTGGCCCGAGCGCTCAGCGACTGGTCTTCGCAGGGCTCGCTTCCAGCGGACGTCGGTTGAGCGGCAGCGGTTCCGGGAGCCGCCGACCACGTTTTGTTGACTTCCCGCGGAAAAGTCGGGAAACGTCCGTATCGCGCTCAACATGACCCCTGGACTGCCGATACCCTTGTCGTTGAGTTGAGAACCCGTGGAGAACCAACACTTGAGAGGACCTTGCGATGTTGGCGGCGCTTTCGGTCACAAACCTGGTCATCGCCTTGGGGGTCGTCGTCGTGCTTGGAGCCGTGCTGTGGTTGTTAGATCACCGCACCGCGGATTCAGAGGACGACAGCGGCGCCTTAGAGATGACCGATTCGATTCCTGTGCCACGCTGGTTTGAAGACCGGCGTTAGGCGGCGGTTCCCGGGCCCGACCCCAGCCGAACGGGCAACGGCGCTCACTTGACGCGGTCTAGGGCGGGCGTCAATCAAACAGGGAACCACCCACACGTTGAACGACAGAAGCTGCGGGCCGAATGGCCCGCAGCTTCTTTTCGTTGTGCTGATTGTCAGCGCTGTTAGCCGACCGGTTGCGGGATAGGCGGCTCTTTGGCGTGCGGCATGCAGAGTTCGTCGTATTCGGCGATGACGATCTCTGAACCCTCAGAGCATGCCGGGCAGTTCGGGTCCCGGTGCACGTTGAACACCTGGTAGCGCTGCTCCAGGGTGTCGACCGCCAAGAGTCGACCGATCAGCGGGTCGCCCAGGCCGAGGAGAACCTTGATGGTTTCCAATGCCTGAATCGAACCGATAATGCCGGGGAGCACTCCCAAAACCCCTGCCTCCGCACACGATGGTGCGAGTTCTGGCGGAGGCGGTTCGGGGATCATGCATCGGTAGCAAGGGCCGTTGTACGGATCAAAAACGGTGACCTGGCCTTCAAAGCGGAAGATTGAGCCGTGAACGACGGGGATCTGCTTGAGCAGGGTGGCGTCGTTGAGCAGGTAACGGGTCGGGAAGTTGTCAGTACCGTCCACGATGATGTCGTAGCCGTCGATGATCTCAAGGACGTTGTCGGCTCCCAGTCGGGTGTCGTAGGTCTCGACAACCAGGTCGGGATTGAGGCCTTGCAGAGTCAACTTGGCTGAGTCGACCTTGCGCATGCCGACGCGGTCGACGTTGTGCAGGACCTGGCGCTGCAGGTTGGATTCGTCAACGACGTCCATGTCGACGATCCCGATGGTGCCCACACCGGCCGCAGCCAAGTAGAGACCAGCGGGTGATCCGAGGCCTCCCGCTCCGAGCAACAAGACCTTGGAGTCGAGCAGCTTGAGTTGGCCCTTCTCGCCGACCTCTGGCAAGAGCAGGTGTCGGTGATACCGGTTGCGCTGCTCAGCAGAAAGGGTCTGTGGAATCTTCCAAGGGCGACCCTCGTTCTTCCATTTGCCGAACCCGCCCTCCATCGAGGTGACGTCTTCGTAGCCGAGCAGCTGTAGCGACTGGGCTGCGAACGCGGACCGTGCACCGCCCGCGCAGTACACCACGATCGGTTCGGTCTTGTTCGGGACCTTGTTCTCGACTTGGGTTTCGAGCACGCCACGTGCGATGTGGAGAGCGCCGGGAATGGCGCCTTGCTCATACTCGTCCGGTTCGCGGACGTCTAAGAACAAAGCGGAACCGAGACGCCCCTGTGCGTCATCGGGGCTGATCTCGACGATTTGGCTCTTTGTTTCCTTCAGCAGGTCACGAAACGAAGGCATCAGGCTGTCCTCTTCTGCGTCGGACTTGACGTACGTGCAAAATCTTACCGATTTGGTCGGATTTCATGAACCCGGGGGTCCGGACATTTCTTCCCCCGCTTTCTAGAACTTTCCGATTACCGCAGTAGCGACCGCTTCGAGCAACGGACCGAGGCGGTCGTGGCTGACCGCATCGGCGAGGGCGTCGTATTCGGTTGGTTCGCCGTTGGCGATCACCAGTTTGGCCCCCGCCCGCCGCGCTATTTCCGGCAAAGCAGCGACGGGATAGACCGTCAAGGACGTACCCAACGCAAGGAAGAGGTCGCACTCCTGCGCAGAGCGGTGCGATCGTTCGAGATCCTCGGCGATCAATGATTGTCCGAACGAGATGGTGGCCGATTTCAAGATGCCCCCACAGATCAGACACGGGGGGTCGTCTTCGCCGGCATCGAGGCGAGCGATGACCTCTTCGATGGGTCCACCTTGCCCGCAGCTCAGACAGGTGAAGCGCTGGACAGTGCCATGTATCTCGACGATCTGCTCCGGTGGGAAACCGCTGGCGTGGTGGAGTCCGTCGATGTTCTGGGTAACCAGGGTGCCGAGGTACCCGGCGGTCGCGAGGTCGGCTAGCGCCCGGTGTCCGGTATTGGGGAGCGCTCTCCCGAAGGTGCCGTCGTAGCGATGGCGCCACGCCTTCTTGCGGATCTCGGGATCGGTTGCGTAATACCGGATATCTGAGTACTTCTCGGCGTCGGGGTCCTTGGTCCATACCCCTTCTGGTCCGCGAAAGTCGGGGATACCCGACTCTGTCGAGATGCCCGCACCGGTCAAGACCATGACGTTGCGAGCGTTCCGAATGAGGGACGCGACCTGTTCGACGAAGCGGTCGCCCGTTTGTGGATCTGTAGAAGGGTGCTGTTGCATCGACACAGGGTATGCGTGCGCCCCAGTTGGAAAGAACCGCCCCAAACGCGACATCACTCGAGGCCGCTCGTCGCGCCGAGGGGTGGCCGCCCCAGTGTCGGCCCGAACGGCACGAGCCCGGAGTCGCCAGGGCCGACACCTGTCGGCCAACGATCGACGTTGCGATGTTGGAGGGTGAACCCTCTTTACCGGGCGGTGCGTGGACTGCGAAACCACCCTGCGCGGAGGGCTCACCCCTTGGGCTGACCGCGAATGTGTCGTGACAGATTGCGTGGATCGGGTGCTCAGACCTCGCTCACCGTCAGACGTGGGCTCGGTGGTGGCGGGATCCGGTGGGGGCGAGTGCGGTCGCGCTGGCCTCTTGCGGAGGGGGTTTGCCCTCGGTCAGCGATCATCACCTTCCGCATCCCAATTTCGGTCGCAGCACCGGGGTCGTCGACGCGATCCGTCGCGGGCTGGGGTAGGCCGGTGAGGGCGGGTTGCCTGTCAGCGTGGAGTTCTGCCTCGAGGGCCAGGCTGTGCCGCTGTGCCGCCCATTCGACGGCCGGGCGGCAGGCGCTTGGGGGAAAGCCCTGACCGAGCAGGATCCGCTCGACGTGGTCTGCGAGTTCACCGTTCTCGATCAAGATGAACGCCGTACGGCGGGCTCGCCGTAGGCGCTCGTCGCCTGCGTCGGGCCGGATTGGCTGGGCGTTCCACGCTTCCAGAGCGGAGAGGGACGTTTCGGGGAGGCGCCGAATGTGCCGTTGCGTCACCGGTGGAACCTTTGGGCGAACCGACCAGATATCGGAGTCGAGCTGATTGTGGGCGAGATCAAACTGGGCCAGCCGGGCGAAGCTCCTCATCAACGGAGAGTTCTTGCCTTCGCGTGGTCCGAGCCCAAGGGCTTGAGCAGTTACCGCCACGGGGACGGTGATGTCGGCTCCTCGGGTTGCATCGAACTGCGCTGCTAGGTGCCGAAGGAGGAGCAGTGAACTGGGGCCCAATGTGGGAAGCCAGAACTGCTCGGCATAGGTGGAACGTGGGTCATAGCCGTGTTGGGTGATGACTGGGTCATCCCAAACACGAACGGTCAGGGCGGCTGGCATGTTGCCTCCAGAGAGGTGACGGCGCGCCGTGGGTGCAACGCCGATCTGCGGTGGCACTGGGTGGTGCGATGCAGCAACATAACATGAAATGCATTGAAGAGCAATAGTCGGTGGATTGCTTTTAGGCGAGGTGCCCACCTGTCAGACCGCCGATGACCTCCGATGCAGCCGAACTTGGCGTCCTAGTTCCGTCGGCGACCTGGACTTCCAAACGCGCGACGGCCGCCGACAACGCAGTATTCGAGGCGATGAGGTCTTGCCAACCAAGCGCGATCTCGCTCTGGAACCACTGGCGAGCCTGGGAGCTTCGCCATTTCTCCAACGAGCCGCTTGCCAAGCCATCCGACCGAAATCGATCTACCAACTCGGTAACTGAGCCGATCGATCCGTCCCGGGCCGAGCATGTGACGACTTGAGGTGCCCAGCCGGGACGCTTCGGTCGGAGTAGCGACAACGCGTGGCGGTAGTCGGCTGCGGTCGTCTCGGCCTGACGCCGCATGTCGCCGTCAGCCTTGTTGACCACGATGACGTCCGCGAGCTCCATGACACCCCGTTTGATGCCCTGAAGATCGTCGCCGCCCCCTGGCGCAAGCAACAACAAAAACAGGTCGACCATGGCTTCGACCGCCACTTCGGACTGACCAACACCAACGGTCTCAACGATGATCGTCTGAAAGCCAGCAGCCTCGCACAGGGTGATTGCTTCTCGAGTGCGTCGGGCGACCCCTCCGAGATTTCCTCGAGACGGCGATGGCCGAATGAACGCAGCGGTCTGGCGAGACAGCTGCTCCATTCTGGTTTTGTCCCCCAGGATGGAGCCGCCCGAAATCTGGCTCGACGGATCGACCGCCAGCACCGCCACCGTCTGACCAGAGCCGATGCGATCGAGGCCAAAGGCTTCGATGAAGGTCGACTTACCAACGCCGGGCGTGCCCGAGATTCCGATCCGAAGCGCGGTAGGGCGCCTGCTCGAGAGACGCTCGACCAGCGCGTCGGAGAGAGGACGGTCAGATGGGCGCGATGACTCGACCAGGGTGATCCCGCGGGCGAGCGCCCGCCTTTGACCCGCAGCGATACCTTCGGCGAGATCGTCGATAAACCGATCGCTGTCCATGGGCAGAACCAGTCCTGGGCTTATTTGTTAAGCACGTCCAACACCGTCTGAGCGGCTTCGGTAATTCGAGTTCCCGGCCCGAACACCGCTGCAACGCCAGCGTTGTACAGGTCGTCGTAGTCCTGCGCTGGAATCACCCCACCGCAGACCACAGCGATATCGCCGGCTCCCTGAGCGGCGAGCGCTTCGATCAGTTCGGGGATCAACGTTTTGTGGCCAGCCGCCTGACTCGACACCCCGACGACGTGCACGTCGTTCTCGATCGCGTCGCGAGCAGCTTCCTCTGGCGTTTGGAACAGTGGCCCGACGTCGACGTCAAAACCGAGGTCGGCAAAGCCCGTGGCGATCACCTTGGCGCCCCTGTCGTGGCCGTCCTGGCCGAGTTTGACGACCAGCATCCGTGGTCGGCGACCGTTGGCGGTCTCAAAGCCGGCCGCTGCCTGTCGAAGCGCCTGGTAGTCGGCGTCCTCGTCGTAGTGGGATCCGTACACGCCTGACACCGACCTCACCGTCGCCGAGTGACGTCCGAAGACGACCTCCATTGCGTCTGAGATCTCGCCGATCGTCGCGCCAGCACGGGTCGCGTCGATGGCGAGCGCCAAAAGGTTTCCGTCAGCTTCTGCACCGGCGGTCAAGCTGCGCAGCGCTGCATCGACAGCAGCGCCATCCCGCTGAGCCTTGAGCTTGTTGAGGCGTTCGATCTGGGCTTGGCGTACCGCCCGGTTGTCAATCTCTCGGACCTCGACCTCGGGTTCGCTTTCGAGGCGGTACTTATTGACGCCGACGATGACATCTTCGCCCCGGTCGACCCGGGCCTGTCGGTGAGTAGCCGCTTCTTCGATGCGGAGTTTGGGCATTCCCGATTCGACGGCCTTGGTCATTCCCCCGAGTTGTTCGACTTCTTCGATCAACTCCCAGGCCCGTGCGGCGAGGGAGTGGGTGAGGTGTTCGATGAAGTAGCTACCGGCGAGCGGATCGATGACGTGAGGAACGCCGGTCTCTTCAGCGAGGATCAGCTGTGTGTTGCGGGCGATCCGGGCGGAAAACTCGGTTGGGAGCGCAATTGCCTCGTCGAAGGAGTTGGTGTGCAGGCTTTGGGTGCCGCCCAGGACCGCCGCCATCGCCTCGTATGCGGTGCGAATGATGTTGTTGTACGGGTCCTGTTCGGTGAGGGAAACACCCGAGGTTTGGCAGTGGGTCCGCAGCATCATCGAACCCGGGTTTTGCGGGTCGAACTGTTTCATGACGCGGTGCCACAGCAGACGAGCAGCCCGGAGCTTTGCGATCTCCATGAAGAAGTTCATGCCGATCGCAAAGAAGAACGACAACCGGCCGGCGAACGCGTCGACATCTAGGCCGCGGTCGAGGGCGAAACGAACGTATTCGAGGCCGTCAGCAATCGTGAACGCCAGTTCTTGGACCGCCGTCGCTCCGGCCTCTTGCATGTGGTAGCCGGAGATAGAAATCGAGTTGAACCGGGGCATGTTCGCGGACGTGAACTCGATGATGTCAGCAACGATCCGCATCGACGCCGCCGGCGGATAGATGTAGGTGTTGCGGACCATGAACTCTTTGAGGATGTCGTTCTGGATGGTGCCCGCGAGCTGATCAGGGGTGACACCCTGTCGTTCCGCTGCGACCACGTAGGCCGCCATGATCGGAATCACCGCCCCGTTCATGGTCATCGACACGCTCATCTGATCGAGCGGAATACCGTCGAACAGGATCGCCATATCCTCGACCGAATCGATCGCTACGCCCGCCTTACCCACGTCTCCGACCACTCGAGGGTGGTCGGAGTCGTAACCCCGGTGCGTGGCAAGGTCAAAGGCAACCGAGAGGCCCTTTTGTCCAGCCGCGAGGTTCTTGCGGTAGAAGGCGTTTGACTCTTCGGCCGTCGAGAAGCCCGCGTACTGGCGAATCGTCCAGGGCCGGTTGGCGTACATGGTGGCCCGCGGACCGCGCACGAACGGCTCGAAGCCAGGGAGCGAATTGAGATCTTCAAGATTGGCGAGGTCTGCAGCGGTATAGAGAGGCTTGATGTCGAGGCCCTCTGGCGTTTGCCAAGTCAGTTCTGAAACGTCTCGTCCCCGCAGTTCGCGGCCGGCCGCCGCCTCCCAGTCACCCAGGTTGGGCTGTTTGTCATCGGTCACGTTGGCTCCTCAAGCGACGCCACTTGCGCCGCCTTCATCAAAGGGCGGATTAGAACGCGTTCGCGCAAAGGGTACGTGACTCAACAAACCGGGCAGGGAAACAGGGACCGCGCAGCGCGGCCTGAGCGCATTAGCCGGCGCGGGGGATTTCGAGTGGCTGTGGGCCGCGGGCGGCTGCGAGTGTCGCCCGAAGCAGTGCGAACTGCCGCCGAGCTTCTGCGATGTCCGCCGAACTTGTGGCGTCGTCCTGTGCGCGCTGGGTAACAGCCCCACTCAGCGGTTGTGCCGGTGACCGGTCCTGAGAACGGACGTCTTGAACCAGCGACAGGCGGGTCTGCGCGGCGGCTCGCGGGGTGCGTCGACCCGTTGTGCTTGCTGTCTTGCCTGAACGGGTCCGGTGTGCGGAACGGCCGCTGCGAACGCGGCCGTCAGCGGCACCGGCCGAGTCCGTGCGACCGGTAGCCGGTGGGCGTACCAACGCCGGGGGAGCGTCGGGCCTGTCGTTCTGGTCGCTTTCACCGAGGATGAGTTGGAGCTGCGTTTCCATGAACACATCATGGCGACAGGGTGTGACAGCGAAACCCGCCCGGGGGCTCCAGGCAACCCAAGCGTCAAGCAGTCAAGCGGTACAGGCCGGCCGGTCGGCGGCCGATGTACACCTGAGGCGTTCTGGGCATGTCTTCTCGAACGGCCCTCAAGTTCTACGGTGAGAAAACACCTGTCAACCAGACGGGTCCGAGTGCCGAAGATCAATAACATGAACCTTGTGCACTGGGATAGCTACAACGTCAAGGCACGTTCGCGCCTCAAGCGGACCCTGCTGCGTGACTATTTGAACCACGACGTGTACCCCTATTCCCAGTACTACCGAGAGCTCATTGACAACGCCGGGATAGACCCCCTTACCGTCCGCGAAGTCGCCGATTTTGCCCAACTACCGCCAACGACTCTGGCCACCGTTCAAAGCCAGCCTTGGAAGTTCGTGCTGCGGCCCGACGAGGACACCATTGCCCAGTTCGGCGACCGCCGTCTGCTCCGGCAGGCCGTGTGGGCGCGCGTCCGGGGCAAGGGGGGCGAGTTCAACCGGGAAGTGATCGATCCGTCCTACAAGCCAGTGCAGTGGGTGCTTGCCGGTGGATTGCCGATCGGCTCGTCTCAACAAGACGTCGATCGCCTTGCCGATACCGGCGAACGAGCGCTCGCCGTCGCAGGCCTCACCCGCGATGACGTTCTGCTTAACCTCACGACCCCGGATCCGAATCTGGCGTATGTCCAGATCAGCTGCGGAGCGCTTCACTCGGGAATCTCTTCGCTCAGCTTGTCGACCGAGTTCAACCCGGACCTGATCAGCGCGGCGGCGCCGTCGGTCGTCGCCGGTCCGGCTCGAGTCGTCTACGAAGTGCTCAGCCAGATGGCCGCTGCGCGTCGACCTTTGCCAGAACTCCGCCGGGTGATTGTGCTCGGTACCGTGCTCGGCAACGACGCTCGTTCCACATTGGCCAACCTCGCCTACTCGGTGTCGCATAACCAGGTCGAGGTACTGGCGATGTGGTCTCCAAAGGGTGCCCGCGCACTCTGGGCAGAGTGCGACGCGCGTTCGGGCTTTCACACCTACCCAGATCTGGAATGGGTGGCTTCGCTACCTGGCGGGCCGAAGGCATCGGCACTCATGTGGACCTCGCTCGCCTGGCACGGCACCGCGCTGATGTGGCTCGAAACGGGGCTGTACGCCCACATCGAGGAGCAGGATTGCCCCAACTGCGGTCGAAGCGTTCCCCGCGTGTTCCCGTCAGCTACCCCGCTCAAGACCAACGCGTTGGCATCCCAAGGGGAGTTGCCGCGAGGCTAAACGGGTGATTTACCTCGACCATGCCGCTACGACGTCGCTGCGCGAAAGCGCCCGCTCGGTCATGGTCGATGCATTTGCCGGCCCGCCGGGCAACCCGTCGGGGCAGCATGCAGCGGCGCGGTCAGCCAAGTACGCATTGGAAGAGGTGCGCGAACAGTTCGCTGATCTGATCGGGGTCCGCCCCAACCAGGTCATCTTCACCGGTGGCGGAAGCGAAGCTGACAACCTGGCCATCCTCGGCACAACGAGAGGCTGGACCGAGCGCAAGCGCGTGCTCGTATCAGCCGGTGAGCACAAGGCTGTTTTGAGCAGTGCTGACCTTGCGATCGCCGAACTGCACCGTCGTGCCGACCTGGACCCGCTTCCTTCAGGCAAGGGTGTCGCAGTCAGCGCGGCAAGGCCAGTGGAGACAGCTTCCGCACCCAAGGCCGAGCGGATCCCCCTGACCAGCGCAGGCGCAGTCGATCTGGACGCCTTGAGAACCCTTCTCGGGTCCGTGGCGCCCGCCGATCCGGTGGGGCTCGTGGCGGTCATGGCGGTCAACAACGAAACCGGGGTCATCCAGCCGCTTCAAGCCGTTGGCCAGATGCTCGGTGGGCAATGGCCCGATGCCGTCCTATTCGTCGACGCGGTGCAGGCGGGCCCATGGCTCGACCTAGGCCCGATCGCGGCGGTGGCTGATCTGGTGGCGGTGAGCGCCCACAAGTTCGGAGGTCCTCAAGGGGTCGGTGCCCTTATCGCCAACGACCCGCGTCGGCTACGGCCGCTGGTGGTCGGAGGGGGCCAGGAATGGGGTGCCCGGTCCGGGACCCACAACGTCGCAGGAATCGAAGCGATGGTGGCTGCACTGATCGAGACGACCGCTGCTCGCCGAGAAGAATCGGCTCGCGTCATTCAGCTCGCCGACAGTTTCCGTGAGCAGCTGCGCGCCCGTCAGCCGAACGCCATCTGGAATACCGACCCCGCGACCACCGTCCCGGGGATTATCCACTTAAGGTTGCCCGGGCTGGAATCGGAAACGGTGCTCGCCATGCTCGATGAAGCTGGTGTTTGCGCTGCGGCCGGGAGTTCATGCCAATCCGGAGCGATTGAACCATCGCACGTGTTGTTGGCCATGGGGATGAGCGACCACGAGGCCAACTCGTCGATCCGCCTTTCGCTCGGCTGGACTACCACCCAGGCCGACATCGACGGAGGTGTCGCCGCTCTGGACTCGGTGATCGCTCGCCTTGGCGGGCTGACCGCGCAAGCCGCCAGCGACGTGGAACGGGGACGCACGTGAAGGTGATGGTCGCAATGAGCGGAGGCGTCGACAGTTCTGTTGCTGCCGCGCTGCTCGTTTCGCAGGGGCACGACGTCACCGGGGTCACGCTCAAGCTGTGGGGTGGTGATTCCGATTCGGGGTGCTGTTCCGTCAGCGATGTCGAAGATGCCCGTCGTGTCGCCGCGCAGCTTGGCATTCCCCACTACGTCTTCAACTTCGGAGACGACTTCGACCAGCACGTCGTCCAGCCCTACGTCGCAGCGCACCAGATCGGCGAAACGCCCAACCCATGCGTCGAATGCAATCGCCACATCAAGTTCGCCCGACTGTTCGACAGGGCTCAAGCCATGGGTTTTGATCGTATTGCGACCGGACATCATGCGCGGGTGAGGCGCGACGACGATCGAGTACGGCTGTTGCGCGGGACCGATCCTGCAAAAGACCAGAGCTATGTGCTGTACATGCTCACCCAAAAGGAGCTCGCCAAGACGTGGCTTCCGATGGAAGGCATGACCAAACCGGAGGTCTACCAAGAAGCGACACGGCTCGGTCTGCGAACGGCATCAAAGCCCGAGAGCATGGATGTGTGTTTTATCCAGCGTGGCCGGCGCGGGGACTTTTTGAGCGAGCGGATGTCGTTCACCCCCGGTGTCATCGAAAGCGTTGATGGGGAGCGACTCGGTAGCCACGAGGCCGTTGAGATGGTGACCATTGGGCAGCGGCGGGGCTTGGGGATCGCAGCTGACGCGCGGCGCTATGTCGTCGACGTCAGACCACATGAGGCCAGGGTGATCCTCGGCACACAATCAGACCTGCTGGTCGACTCGGTGGAACTGCGTGACCTGACCTTTACCTGCGACCAGCCTGGCGACGCCCGCATTTTGGCGCAGTGTCAGGCCCATGGCGATGCCCATCCTGCAATCTTGGACGGCTCCACGGTGCGGTTTGAGGAGCCCCGCCAACGGGTTGCTCCGGGACAAATAGTCGCGTTCTACGACGGTGACGAATGTCTCGGCGGGGGAATCGTCGCCCGTTAGAGCGTGGCTCCGGGCCGTTCGGATGGTTGCGGATTAGCTCTCGACTGCAGCGTTCTGGGCGAGTTCGTCGTCGACCTTGTCGGTGCGCAGGCGATCGATTTCTCGGAGGACGAGCTTGTCCGCGATCCACTCGGGGAGCACCGGGAAGAACCGAGAGACAACCCGTGCCTGAAACGGCATGCCGTAGCGGGCGTTGGGATTGCTCGAGGTCGCTGCGTGTTCGATGGCGTCGGACACCTGGGAGGGGTCGATGCCTTTCTTCGCTGCGATACGGCTAGCGACGAGCATTTTTTTGGCTCGCTCCTGATAGCGCTCGGGCAGGTCGGGGATCGTGTCTGCATTGATCGTCGACTTGTCCCATATCGGGGTTTTGACCTGCCCAGGTTCGACGAGGCAGACCTTGACGCCGAAGTCCTCGACCTCGCGGCGAAGGGTGTCGGCGTAACCCTCGAGCGCGAACTTGCTGGTCACGTAGGCGCCCATGAATGGTGGAGCAACACGCCCGGATGCGGACCCGACCATGATGATCCTGCCCTTCGCTTCGATCACGTAGGGAAGGGCGGCCCGGGTGACGCGGTGCGTTCCGAGGACGTTGACGTCTAACTGATGAGAGAGATCTTCGACGGTCAGCGTTTCGATCGGGTGGGGGATGGCCACGCCGGCGTTGTTGACCACGAGGTCGATCTTGCCCTCGCCCGCTTCTGCGACCAAGAGAACAGCGGCGGCGACCTGTTCGCCATTGGTGACGTCGACGATGACGGGTGAGAGTCCGTCGTCCTCCACCGACGCTGCATCGCGGTCGTTGCGTACCCCCGCAAACACTTTGAACCCGACGCTCGAGAGTCGAAGTGCGGCATCGCGTCCGATGCCAGTCGAGGCTCCGGTGATGAGTGCTACTGGCATATCAATCCGCCTCTTCCCAGTTTGGCGAGCCGCTGATCGCTCACCGTCCGCTCAACCGCCCTGTTGGCGTGCGCTCGGCGAGTCCGACGACTTGGTTTTGGCAGGGTTGTATGCCTGCCCCGAATTCTTTGCTGTCGTGTTTGACGCGATAAGCGTTGGGGAGTCTAGGCGGGAATGTCGTCCGCTGGCGGGGAGTCGACAAGCCCGGCCGTCACGGTTCGAAATGCATCGGGGTGCAGATGATCCGAGACCTCACATATATGCCGAACGTCGGGGATGCTCGCGTCTTTGTTCGCGACGTCGGCCCCGATGACGGCACGGTGGTATTGGCGCTGCATCCAGAGCCCGGTGACGGCCGCCTGTTTGAGGGGCTGGTGAGCCGAATTGCGCCAGAGGTGCGATGCATCGTTCCCGATCTCCGCGGGCATGGCCGGTCCGGGAAGCCCCGTGGTGACTATTCGGTACCCACCCAAACCGAAGCGGTGGTGCGGGTACTCGATTCGCTAAGCATCGAGAAAGCGGTGTGGCTGGGCTGCTCGTACGGTGGCATCTTGTCGATCTATGCGGCCATTCACTTTCCCGACCGTGTGGCGGGCCTGATGCCGACGGGAACCAACGCATTCGGAGGGTTCAAATTGCCTCCTGCGGCGAGGCTGTTAGCGTCGAAGGCAGGGCGCTTCTTGAGGCCCGCGGTCACCCGGACGCTTCTCGCTCGTTCGTATAGGGAGCAGTACGCGCAACCCGATCGCTGTCCTCCCTCGCGCATCGATCACCTGTACGGCGAGTTCTCGAGCCCCGACAGCTACTGGACGATGTGGCGTCAGGCGAACCAGATCGACTGGGGTATTTCTGAAGCCCGCCTGGGTGAGATCGCCGCCCCAACCCACATCGTTTGGGGTCGCCAGGACACAGCGACGCCGCCCGAAGACGCGGCGCGCATGATGGCCTGTATCCCGGGCGCGACGCTGCGTGTCATCGATGACTGTGGGCACTACCCGCCGATCGAGCGTCCAGACGCGTTCGCGCCTGAAGTGCTCACGATGATCCAACGGCTCGCGGGAGCCAGCGCGGGATAACGCTTCGATGGGCGGCCGTCGCCCACGGCGGTTCAGCCTGTTGACCTGGTGTTGTTGGCCGGTTGTGTGATCGGAGCCTGTGCCCGAACGCTCAGTGAAGGCGCTTTCGCGCGCTGCGAGCTACCCGGTTGGGAGCGAACGAATTTTCCTCGTCGCCAACTTGGCCCGATCTGCTTCGTGCGCGATAGCGCCAATGACCGGTAGCATGCTCCCACTTCGCTTCCGTGTAACCCGATACAACCCGGTATCTCCCCCGCAAGATCACAGCTAGCCCTGGTGGTGGGCCACGGCGAATCTAACTATTGCTGCATCGTTGATGTCAGGGGACTCAGACATGCTTTCATCAGCCGCTTCCCCGACGTGGCTCACGTCGGATGCCTCCCGCCGGGCGGATCGCAGGGGTGACGATCTGTTCGGTGTTCGACTTAGAAGTACGGGGGTCGCGTTACCCGAAACGCGCCGCACCACCGACGAGGTGATGGAAGGCACCCGCTACCGCACCGGTGTCAAACTGACCAAGCTGACCGGCATTCACGAACGCCGTGTCGTCAGCCCCGGCGAAGACAGCTTTGTTCTGTCGGTCAAGGCCGCCCGGGACGCCATCAAACGGGCAGGCCTTGAAGGCCACGAGATCGACTGCGTGATCAACTGTTCGATCACGCGGTACAAGGGCCGACGCTTTTCTCAGCGTTTCGAACCAGCGCTCAGCCTCAGCCTCAAGCAGGCGATCGGGGCCAACGCTGCGCTCAACTTCGATGTTCAGAACGCCTGTGCAGGCATGCTGACCGGCGTCTTTTTGATGAACAACATGATCCGACGCGGCGTGGTCCGTCGTGGGTTGGTCGTCAGCGGGGAGCACATCAGCGGTCTCGCCGACAACGCGTCCGAACATGTGCGTCACATCATGAGCCGCGAACTCGCCTCCCTCACGATCGGCGATTCGGGTGCGGCAGTGATCTTGGAACGGTCGGCCGATCAACAGGGGTTGTTTAGCGCTGGGATCACCACGCTGGCAGCGCACTCTCGCCTGTGTCTCGCGTATCCGAACAAATGGGGTCCGGGGCACCGCATGTTCACCAAAGCCCGCCAACTGCACAAACACGGTATCGCTGCCACCGCCACCCTGTTGCGGGAAGCATTGGCAGATGCTCAGTTGGAACTGTCAGACCTGGATTGGGTCATTCCGCACCAGACCTCGAGCAGGGCGCTGCGCGGCGGCTATCTGAAGGTCGTCAAAGAGTTCGGCCAGGAGCCGGGCCAGTACGTCGACAACCTTGCCGAGTTCGGCAATACCTCCTCCACCTCGCATTTTGTGGCGTTGCACAAGCTCTTATCGGAGCGGCGTTTCAAAGAGGGCGAGGCGGTCATGATGATCGCTCAGGCTTCTGGTTTTGAGCTTGGTTACTTCGTATTCCGTGTCGACGAGTTGGTGGATTGCTATGGCAACGATTCTTGAGGGTGTGGCCAGCGTCAGAGGAAAGCGACGCCCCCGGCCTGAGGGCGCGCTCAAGCTGTCGGTCAAAGCGGGCGAAGCGGCGATGGAGCGCGCCGGCCGTCGGCCCGATGAGGTCGGTCTTCTTGTAAATGCTGGCTTGTACCGTGACGGCAACTTGGGTGAGCCGGCGATGTCGGCGCTGATTCAGGAAGACCTTGGCATCTCGTTGGGTGAGCCACCGATCGGTGGTGCTGGAGCGTTCTCGTTTGACCTGGCGAACGGCGCGGTCGGAGCGCTCAATGCAATCGCGGTGGTCAGTGGCTTTCTAGAGACCGGTTCGATCGACGTCGGGCTGGTCGTCGCAGGTGACTCAGATCCCGATCCGATGTTCAACAAGAACATCGACTTCGTCAACATGGCGGGGGCGGCGGTGCTCAGCTGGGACGATTCCGATTCTGGTTTCGGGCCGTTTCGCTTCCGCACCTTTACCGAGTTCGAGCCGCACTACGAAGTAACTCTTGAGTGGGCAAAGCACAAGGTGCCCACCCCACCGCTCGTCCCGAGTGGCAAGAACGTGATCACAGTCACCGAGATCCCGGGATACTTCGAACAGTCTGTTGAATGCGCGTACGAGACAGCGGTCGACTACCTGCGCGAACAAGGGCTCACGCCCGGCGATGTCGATTTGCTGGTCGCCGCGCACCCCAACTCCAGACTCGCCGATGTGGTCGGTGAACGGTTGGGTTTGCCGTGGGACCGTGTCAATCACCTCGACGAAGCCAGTCACGGCGCTCACACGGCTGCACCGCTTATCGCTCTTGAAACGGCGGTCTCCAAGGGGCGCCTGCTGAAGGCGGACACCGTCTTGGTGCTCGCCGCGGGGAGCGGCATCACCGTCGGGGCGTGTTTGTACCGTCCGTAGATCGGGTCATGTCAGGCTCGGTCTCGGCTCTGACGTGAAGGGTTCCCGGCGGGGCGGAATGGGTGGACAACGTTCAACTTGGTCGGATGGTGATCTTTCCGTGTTGGAGGATCCGGAGGGTTTCGCCGGGTTGGCTCACCGCGACCAGGACCCGGTCGGCGTCGATGCGTTGGGCGTCGCCGCGCCCTCGTTTCATGAACGGATGCGGTGACGCCAGTTCGAGGAGGAGCACGCCACCAGCGTGGCCTCCGCGAGCATCGAAGGTTTGCGGGCGCGTGAGTTCGAGGGATGCGGGGTCCGGCTTCCAGAGTCCGGCGGCGACGATCTTGGGTCGTTCCAAAAGGACTGGGTCTGTCACCGTCCAAAGGTCGCGGTACAACACCCCGGCGGGCACCATGACCAGCCACCGCTGCGTGAGGGCGTACATCGCTTTGGCCGCGACGTACATGATTGCCCACCCCGTGATCGTGACGACGATTCCGACGATGACGTTGCCGTGGGCGATCAGAAGGGGGCCCGCGAAGAAGCCGACGGCAGCGAGCACGGTCGCGACCGGAAGTGGGAACACCGCTACGGGGATTGGCGTCCTCATCATGATCCGGATCTCGTCGCCGTAGGCCGAGACGTTGACGAATGCCATCGACACCGCCGGCATGAGCGCGACACCCAACACCAGGCCGGTGTGGAGAATCGTGAGGAACGCCAGGGGGGCGTCGATGCCTGGCGCGATCAGAGCCGCTGCGAGCAGACCGGTGGCCGCGCCCAACCGAGTAATGACGATGCCCGACGAACGGGGAACCAACAGCGCGAACAGGCCGACCGCCCACGGCAGCCAAAACTCTGCTTGGGCGATGATCTGCGCAGCGTTGTCCCAACCGGCGCTCCGCTCTGCAACGGCGCTTCCAAGGGTGACGGGCAGCAACGCCCAGCAAATCCGCAACACCCAAATCGCAGCCATCAAAGCCCTTTCCGCCTAGCAGATGCTGTCGGGACGATCCACCACAACCCGGGAACTTGAATGCCAAAAAGGGGTCGTCGATACGATCGAGATGGCCAGCATGGCCGTCCGTATACTACGAGTGCATGACCAAGTCACCCGCCTCGGCAGCGCTTTCCCCAAGCTCTTCTCGCTTGGCGTTGCGCCCTGGCATGGCGACTGGGATTGGCAGTCTTCCTCACGTCGATCCTGCCTCTGCGGTGGCCTTTTCTTTCGAACATGTGCCACAACTTCCGTTCGCACCGCAGATGCCGTATTCGCATCGCGACGCGACAATGGTCCGTCAGTGGCTGGTCGGAGTTGACGGAATCGTCGAGGCCGAAGGCGGGCTTTTGCGTGTCGAACACGCACCGGACTTGGTCAACAATCCGGTCCAGTTCGACCAGGTCAGGCACCGTGGTCTTCTCGCTTTCCTCAAACACCTTCAAGGCTTGGACCAGCCGCCGCCGCTCGCCAAGACCCAGATAACGGGGCCTCTGACCCTTGCTGTCGGCCTGATCCGCGGCGGTACCGAAACTCGGTTGGCTTTTAAGAGCGCCGTCGCGATTACGCGTGCGTGGGTCCGTGAAGTGATCCGACTGTTTGACCGGTTTGCACCGGGCGTTCGGCCTCTCATCATGTTGGACGAACCGTCGCTTATTTCTTGGGCGGACGCCGACGGGCCCATCCCCTACGAAAGCGCGGTCGACGCGTTGTCGTCCGCCCTTGCCGTCGCTGAAGCCGATACAGGCGTTCACGTGTGTTCGGGTGGCAATCGCAGGATCGCGTTTGAGGCGGGAGCCGGAGTGGTCAACTTCGAGACCACCGAAGATGTCGTCGAAGATGCGGTGTTTATCCGACGCCATTTGGAATCGGGTGGTTGGATTGCCTGGGGTGCCGTGCCGACAACCCGGCCACTCGGCGAGCGCCCCGAACCGCTCTGGCGTTCACTGGTCGCGCTGTGGTGTGACCTCGTCGCTAGGGGATGCGAACCGCGAATCCTTCGCGAACAGGCCCTCATCACGCCGGTCTGTGGTTTGGCGGGGCACGGAGTTACGCAGGCACGGCGGGTGCTCAGGCTCGCCAACGAAGTCGGCTTGATGGTGCACGCTCAAGCGGTCGGAACTCGCCTCACCATCGGAGCGTAGGTCCGCCAGTGGCAGGCGATCCCACAGCGGCACAAGCCAGGGCGCAAGAACTTCGCTCCCAGATCCGCGAACACGAGTACAACTATTTCGTGCTTGACGCGCCCCAGATTCCTGACGGGGACTTCGATGCATTGGTCAACGAACTTCGCGGAATCGAAGCCGAGTACCCCGAGTTGCTCACCGAAGATTCACCGACCCAGCGGCCGGGTGGATGGGCGTCCAACACCTTCCAGAATGTCGCGCATCGCGTGCCGATGCTGTCGCTCGACAACGCGTTCGACGACGACGAACTGCGGGCGTGGGGTGCCCGGATGGGTCGGATCGTTGGCGACGGCTACGTCGAGAACATGGCGTTGGTCGGTGAACCCAAGGTCGACGGCCTGGCGATCTCGCTGACCTACGACAACGGAGCCTTGGCTCGGGCGACAACCCGCGGTGACGGCCAGGTCGGTGAGGACGTCACCGCGAACGTGTTGACGATCGCCGCCATTCCGCATCGCCTTGTTGGACCCGAAATCCCCGAATTGATCGAGGTTCGCGGCGAAATCTTCATGCCGATAGCCGCGTTCAACCAGCTGAACGCTCGCCAAGAAGCCGCCGGGTTGCCGCTGTATGTCAATCCCCGAAACACCGCGGCCGGTTCGCTGCGCCAGCTCGACCCGTCGGTAACCGCAAGCCGAAATCTGTCGGCCTACTGCTATCACACAGGTGCGATCGTCGGCGGTCCCCACCTCGATAGCCATTGGCAGATGCTCGGGTATCTGCGTGACTGGGGCTTGCCGGTCAGCCCCGAAGTGCGGCTCCTCTCAGGCCTTGAAGAAGCAGTCGGTTTTGCGCACCACATGCTGGCGCTTCGCCACGACCTCAGCTACGAGATCGACGGCGCCGTTATCAAGGTCGACAACTTGGCGCTGCGGGAAGACCTCGGGTTCACGTCGCGGGCGCCGAGATGGGCGATTGCCTACAAATTTCCCCCCGAAGAGAAGTCGACTCGCCTGAACGACATCATGGTCAGCATCGGCCGCACCGGTCGGGCAACCCCGTTTGCGGTGCTCGAGCCCGTGTTCGTCGGTGGTTCGACGGTGGGGATGGCGACGCTGCACAACGAAGACGAGGTCGCCCGGCGCGACGTCCGTCCCGGCGACACCGTGATCGTCCGCAAAGCTGGCGACGTCATCCCCGAAGTTCTTGGCCCGGTGGTGGCTGACCGGTCACCCGATTCACACCCCTGGAAGTTTCCGACCGACTGCCCCGCGTGTGGTGAGCCGCTGAGCCGCCTCGACGGTGAAGCCAACACCTACTGCACGAATGCCACCTGTCCCGCCCAGCGGGTGCAGCGCGTTGCATATTTCGGATCCCGCAAGGCCATGGATATCGAAGGCCTGGGGGAGCAAACAGCCCGACTGATGGTCGATGCGGGACTCGTGACCGACGTCGCCGACCTGTATTACCTAACCCGTGAGGACGTGCTCGGTCTAGAGGGCTTCGGCGCGCTGTCCACCGACAATCTGTTGGCTGGCATCGAATCCTCTAAGAGCCAACCTCTTGACCGAGTTCTCGTATCGCTCGGCATCCGAAACGTCGGCCCGACGGCTGCTCGCGATTTGGCTGCGCGCTTCGGGACGATGGACGCGATCAGAGAAGCTAGCGACGAAGAGCTCGCATCGGTCGACGGCGTAGGTCCGACGATCGTGCAATCGCTGCGGACGTTTTTTGCTGGCATCGAGAACGCCGCGATGTTGCAACGAATGGTGGACGCCGGCGTCGCGATGACCTCCGGAACTTCCGCAGTGGTCGACTCGACGTGGTCCGGGTTGAGCTTTGTCGTCACCGGGACCCTGTTTGACATGTCCCGAGATCAAGCCCAGGAGCGGATCGAAGCGCTAGGCGGGTCCGTCAAGGGCAGCGTGTCGCGCAAGACCGACTTTGTCGTCGCCGGCGAGAACGCCGGGTCCAAGCTGACCAAGGCCCAAGATCTTGGCGTCAAGGTTCTAAACGACGAAGAGTTTCATCGAGCGCTTGAAGATCCGACGTCGCTCGTGGGCCCTCAGTAGAGGACGCCACGAGCGCCGCCGTAGGCGGACGAGGTCCGGCGACTACTGGACTTCGTCGCCTTTGAGTTCTTGGGCTTCGAGAGCTGCGACCGCTGCGTGGTCGCCTTCGACGTTCAGGTTGGGCAGGATCTTGTCCAGCCATTTCGGAATCCACCAGTTCTTGTCGCCGAGCAGCTGCATCGTCGCGGGAACGAGCAGCATGCGGACGAGCGTGGCGTCGATCAGGATCGCGCTCGCCAGGCCCAGGCCGAACAGCTTGACGGTCCGAAGATCTTCCAGCATGAAGCTGCCAAAGACGACGACCATGATCAGCGCTGCGGCGGTAATGACCCGTGCCGTCGCGGCCAGTCCGTCAGCAACGGAGTTGGTGGAATCGCCAGTCCGGTCGTACTCCTCCTTCATACGGGAGAGAAGGAAGACCTCGTAGTCCATCGAGAGCCCGAACAAGATCGCGAACAGCATCATGGGGATGAACGGTTCGATCGGACCCGACTGCGACAGGTTGAGCAGCGACTTGCCCCAACCCCACTGGAACACCGCTACGACGATGCCATAGGCGGCAGCGATCGACAGCATGTTCATGATGACTGCCTTGACCGGGACCAGCAGCGAACGGAACACCATCATCAACAGCAAGAACGAAAGGCCCAACACGACGGCAAAGAACAGGATCATCCGTTCAGCCATGTAGTCCGAAAAGTCATTCTGCAGCGCAACCCGGCCGCTGACCGACGAGGTCAGATCGGTCCCCTCAAGCGCCTGAGGCACGATGTCGTCCCTGATCTTGTCGACAAGCTTTTCGGTCTTGACGTCTTGAGGTGACGTCTCGGGCACGATCGCCATGAGAGCGACCTCAGGGTCGTCCGTACTGGGGATGGCAGGTGTGACCGTTGCGATGCCTTCGACGGTCAAGAGCGCGTCATAGAGCGGCTGAGATCCCGCAGCGATGTCCTCTGCCGAGGACCCTTGCAGGACGATCAGGATCGGACCGTTGAATCCGTCGCCGAACGCGTCGGCGATCATGTCGTAGGCACGTCGTGTGGTTGTTTCAGTGCTGTAGTTGCCTTCGTCGGGGAACGCGAGGCGAAGCGATAGGACGGGCGCGGACAACACCAGGAGGATCAGGATGCCGCCGATCGCCGCACGCCACGGACGGTGCTGAACGATTCGGCTCCACTTGTACCAAACGGTTTCTCGAAGTGGCTTAGGGGTCTTGCGGGGTACCGCCTCGCGCAGTTTTGGCACTGCGAAGCTCGCCAAGAAGACGCCGACAAATCCGACCGCTCCCAGGAGTGCAAGCGGTACCACTTTGATGCCGACCCCGAGCAGTCCAATCGCGGCCGAGCCGGCCATGAGCAGGCCACGCCATTTGGTGACCTCAAGGCGCTCACCTGCGAAACCGAGGAGCGCGGGAAGCAACGTGACCGATGCAAGCATCGTCACCGAGACAGTCAATGCAGCCGAGATGCCGAGACCGCTGACAAACGACAGGCCGATCAGCAGCATGCCCATCAGCGAGACGACGACGGTGCTTCCAGCGAAGAGCACAGCGCGGCCAGCGGTGTCGATCGCCATGATCGCCGAGGTTCGCGGTCCGAGGTCTGCGTGCAACCCTTCGCGATGTCTCGTGACGATAAACAGCGCGTAGTCGATCCCGACGCCGAGACCGATCATGGCGCCGATCGTGGTCGCAAAGTCGGGGACGGTCAGCAGGTTTGACAAAATCCCGCCGAGGGTCAGGCCAACAGCGACACCCGAAACGGCGACACCGATCGGCAGACCCATCGCCAACACGGACCCGAAGCTGATGATCAAGATGATGATGGCAAACGCCAAACCGATCATCTCAGATTCGGGCGGCTCGAACTTCGCAAAGCCCTCGCCACCAATCTCGACGTCGAGACCCTCAAGCCGAGGGCGGTCCTCGTACAACTTGGCGCCGAGTTCACCGACGGCCGCCGCATCGGCAGCGAAGTCGACGTTGACTTCGGCGTAGGCAACCTTGCCGCCCGGAGCAATCTGGATGAAACCTTCGGGGCTGTACGGCGAAATGACGCTCGACCAGGACGGCCGGGCGGCCTCAGCAAAGAGCTCCTCCATCGCCGCCTTCACCTCAGGGTCATCGACTCCCTGTTCGGCGCTAAAGACGATGCGCCCGCCGGTGCCGGTTGGCCGGTCAGAGAAGTGGTCCTCCAACAACTCAATTCCGCGACCCGATTCCGAATCGGGCACTTCGAGTTGGTTCTTGTAGTCGGGGGGCCACACGCTGGACAACACCATGACCGCGGCAATTCCGACAACCCAAAGTGCGAGAACGAGCTTGCGTTTGTCGTAGCAAAAGGCCGCGAATCGCTTGAACATTGTTGCTCCTACGAAAGAGACAAAGCGTCTGGGTTGGGGGAGTCAGCTGTTTGTGTTGGTGAACTTCCGAATCGACAGGAAGCCAAAGATCGCGATGATGCCGACCGACCATGCGAGGGATTGCCAGAGCGTGTCGTCGACCGGCAGGCCGTTGGTCAGGGCCCGACAAGCGTTGGTGAGGATCGTGAAGGGGTTGGCTTCGGCGATACGCCGGAGCCAGGGCGTCATGTTCTGAGTCGGCACGAACGCCGACGACACAAAGGTCAGCGGGAACATCCACGTGAACCCGGCTGAGTTCGCAGCCTCGACCGACTTGACGGAGAGACCGATGAGAGCGTTGATCCAGCTCAGGGCGTAGCTGAAAAGGAGCAGGATGCCAATGGCCAGGGCCGCATTGGCGATGCCCCCGTTGAAGCGGAACCCGATCGCGAGCGATACCGCGACCATCGATACCACCGAGACAAGGTTGCGGAGCATGTCAGAGAACGTGCGTCCAATCAGCACCGCCGGCTGGCTGATCGGCAGCGACCGGAGACGATCCATGAATCCTTTTTGCATGTCTTCGGCGATGCCCACGCTGGTATACGCCGAACCGAAAACGACGGTCTGGGCAAGGATTCCGGGAATGAGGAACTGGGTGTAGCTGTCGTAGCCCTCAGCTGCGATCGACCCGCCAAAGACGTAGTTGAACAGCAGGATGAACATGATGGGCTGGACGATTGCATACACCAGCAGTTCGGGGTCGCGCGGGATCGGCGTGATGTGGCGTTTCGCCTCGGTCCAACTGTCCCGAAGGGTCCAGGCCAGCCCCCTGCCGACGTTCGGGTTGTAAGAGTCCGTCGTGGCGGTCTCAGCGCTCATCGTCTTGGGATTCCTGAGTCGTGGTGGAGCCGGTCAAGCGGAAGAACACGTCGTCGAGGGTAGGTCGCCGGATCTCAAGATCGACCACGTCTACTCTCTCGGCGTCGAGTGCCCGCACGATCGCGACCAAAGTTGTCGTACGTGTGATGGGAACGATCAGTTCGCCGTCGGTCTCGCCATCTCGCGGAGGGGCGACGGCGAACGGCGCCAGGGCGGTGTTTGCTCGATCGCATAGTGACGGGTCGGGCAGGCGAAGCACGACGCGGTCGCCGCCGACGCTGGTCTTGAGTTCGTCGGCGGTCCCCGTTGCTATCGCGTGACCGTGGTCGATCACGACGATCGAGTCCGCGAGTCGGTCCGCCTCGTCGAGGTACTGCGTGGTCAGCAGCATCGTGGTGCCACCTCGCACGAGGGAGTCGATGAGGTCCCACATTTCCAGGCGGCTCCGGGGATCGAGCCCCGTCGTCGGTTCATCGAGGAAGAGGACCCGGGGGCGCCCGATCAACGACATGGCGATATCGAGTCGTCGTCGCATACCGCCCGAATAGCCCTTGGCGACCCGGTCTCCTGCGTCTTCGAGGCGCAGTTCGGCAAGTAGTTCCGTCGCTCGCGCCGCGGAATCGCTTTTGGACATCCGCAGCAACTGTCCAACGAGCTGCAGGTTCTCTCGGCCGGTGAGTCGTTCGTCGACAGCGGCGTATTGCCCTGTCAAGCCGATCCTGGCCCGGACCTCACGAGGGTGAGCGGCAACGTCGATTCCATCGATGTATGCCGTCCCGCTGTCTGCTTTGAGCAAGGTGGCCAAGATCTTGACGGCGGTTGTCTTACCTGCACCGTTGGGGCCCAATACCGCGAGAGTTGAAGCCTCTGGGCAGCTAAAGGAAAGTCCCTGGAGTGCGTCGACGCCGCCGTAACTTTTGGCCAGGTTCTCGACCTGTATCGCGCGCATCGTCGGAGACTACCGCCGGTGGCAACTCCCGCGAACACTCGGGATTAAAAAATTTGCGAACAGCGTTAGTTGGCAGCGGTGCGACGGTTGGCCGACAGCTCTGGTGTGCTCTGGTGTCTATTGAACGCGGATTGTCCAGGTGTAGTTGCGGAGGGCTGACTGCGCTTTGGCCTGTTCTAGTTGGAGACTCTCGTCCCAGAACTGTGCCGTGAGAACGACGGTGGCACCCGGTTCGAAGGACTCGAATTCTTTGTCGGGTCCCGGCCGAAAGATCACTTGTCCGAGCGAGGTCACTCGTACCAGCTGGTCATCGGGGATGACCTCACCGTCGATGAGTAGCATTCCCATGTAACCCGGCTCCAGGACGAAACCGACGTCATCGGTTCGTTGGATCTGTGAGCCGAGGGGTGGAATCGTCCGTTCGAGGCCTTCGGGTAGGGTCATCTGGTCTTGGGCCTCGGTCGCCTCCATGACCGCCGCCACAATCAGGCCGAGTCCGAGGACAACGCCCGCCGTCATCAAGCCGGCGCGCAGGTGGTCCTTGAAGGTTCGCCGACGTGGTCGTCGCTTTTTCTGGGTGGCGCGCCGCTTCTCGACCGCAACGTCACCGGAGGTTGCCGGGGTGGTCGAGCGAGCCGATCTGGTCGCAGGTGGTTTGGCCGTCATGGCTGCTCCTCTGCCGAGGGACGGGCACTTGGGAGAGTATTCGCGATCAAATCCCTCACCACCACTCGTTGCAGTTGATAAAGTTGTGGCAGTTGTGAAACCTGGGGCGGAAGTTCTCAATGCTCTTGCGCTTTGTGGTCAACAACCCCCCAAGTGGCCACCCAGAGAGAACCCTCTCGGGGGATTACCCGCTCAGCTGCCAGCAATCCGAGGAAGCGCGATGTACTCAAGCGGCGTCACAGATCTCACCGGCAAAGTACTTGCGGGGCGATATCGACTGACAGCACCCATCGGTACCGGAGCCTCAGGTCGTGTGTACATGGCCGACGACGTGCGCTTGAAACGCCGTGTGGCCGTCAAGGTTCTTCACGCCGCGCTGGCCGAGGATCAAGGCTTCTTGCGCCGATTCCGCGCAGAAGCGCAGGTCGCCGCATCCCTGAACCATCCCAACATCATGACCGTTCACGACTGGGGTGAGGACGGCGTTCCGTTCATGGTCCTTGAACTGTTGCTCGGTGGTTCGCTGCGGGCGCTGCTTGACCAACAAGAAAAGCTTTCGGTTCCACAGGCGGCAGCCATTGGTCGGGGAGTTTCGCGGGCGCTTCGTTATGCGCATGCCCGCGGCCTCGTCCACCGGGACATCAAACCGGCCAACCTGCTCTTCGATGAGGATGGCGAAGTTCGTGTCGCCGATTTCGGTTTGGCTCGCGCGCTCGCTGAAGCCAGCTGGACAGAACCGACAGGAACGGTGCTGGGCACGGTGCGCTACGCAGCGCCGGAACAGGCGATGGGCGTTCCTCTCGACGCTCGCGCCGACTTGTACAGCCTCGCTCTGGTGATGGCAGAGATGGTGACGGGCCGCGTGCCGCATGCTGCGGAGACTCTTTTGGGCACGCTGGCGATTCGTTCGGATAAGGGCATTCACGCAGTGCCTGCCATGGGCATCCTCGGCCCGATCCTGGAACGTGCCGGCCACCCTCGCCCTCAAGATCGCTACCCCGCGGCCGCCGCCATGGAGCGCGAACTGAACGCGGTGCTCGCCGAGATGGAGACGCCCGAGGCGTTGCCGCTCGTCGGAATTCGTGAACTGGTCGATCCCGATCCCACCCACATCCCGGGTAAATCGGGTGAACTCAAGCGATACCAAGCCTTTGAGGTCGACTTGAGCGACGTCGCCGCCGGCGGGAGCGCGGG
>JAGNEX010000131.1 GCA_018003035.1 Acidimicrobiia bacterium | reverse complement strand
AGAGGCCGAGCGGATAGATCAGCCTGACTTGTGTTCACAGGTTGAATCTGTTCCGGTGATCGATCAGTTTGGCGGCAACGAGGAAGATGACGGCCAGGCACATCTGGGCGTTCCGGCCGGCGATCGTGCGGTCGGTTGACCGGCGGAGCTGACCGTAGTTCGAGAGCCAGGAGTTCGTTCGCTCGACCGGCCAGCGTAGACCCATGGTGTGGGAACCGGCCTTGGCTGGGACCCCGGCAACACCTTTGGGGTCCCCAGGTTTGCGCTTCTTGTCGATCACCGCGTCGCTGAACCCGTACTCGATGAGGGTCGCCCTGACGGTGCTGGCGTCGTAGCCCTTGTCGAGGTGGATTCTCTCGACGTCCAAGTCAAGGTTGTGGCCTCGGATTGAGTCCAAAGTGGGGGCCAACAGCGGGATGTCATGGCGGTTGGCGCCATCGAGTGCCCAGCCGATCGGGATCCCTTTGGCATCGGTCGCGAGTGACCACTTGTGCCCGAGTTTTCCTCTATCTACCGGGCTTTTGCCGGTCCCTTCGCCGCCGCAGGGTGCTTTGTGGATCGACCCGTCCACAGCAATGTCGTCGAGTTCAAGGCCGACGATCCGGTCGAAAGCTGCCAGAGCGTGAGCGGCGACGGTGTCGAACAGATCGGCGTCGATCCACTCGTGGTAGCGGGCCCTGACGGTCGTGTCGGACACAACGTTCCTGCACAGTCTTTCGGCGTCGACCCACGAGCATCCGGTGACCAGCCGGACCAACATGACCTGGAAACAGGTTCTGTCATCGATCCTTGGACGGTGACCGCCTTTGGGGTGGTTGTCGACGTGGGGTGGGATGTGGTGGGCGACTGTGGCCCACACGGCATCAACCACTTCGAGATCTAACGCGCGCATACTGGTGTCCTCCACCGGTTTCGGGGGTTGGTTGCACCTGTGATCAAAACACAGGACAAGCCCCGACCGGTGGACCCTCCCGACCAGCTGCCCTGAACGTACGTCAGACCCACACCAGCGTATTTAGATGACGTTCATTTATCTATCCGCGCGACCTCTTATTGAGATCATGCATTTCTGTCGCCAGATGTCCAGCTTCATGCGTGCCGGTGTGCCGGTGACCGAGGCCATGGGCAGCCTGCGCGACGACTGCGACAATAAACAGCTGAAGCTGGTGCTTGATGACATGATCGAGCTGATCGGCACGGGCTCCACCGTGGGCGACGCTGCCGCCCGCCATGGCGAGACCTTTCCTCCCTACTTCGTTGCCATCATCCGCTCCGCCGATCTCACCGGCCGTATGGACCGGGCGTTCGACGAACTGCACCGCTACATCAAGCGTGACGTGGCCCTGCGCAAGCAGGTGCGCAAGGCGCTGATCTACCCGATGATTCTCATGGTCGTGTCGATCGCCGTCGTCGGCATCATCGTCGTCTTCGTCATCCCCCGTTTCGCCGAGTTCTTTGAAGGCTTCGGCGCCACGCTGCCGCTCCCCACCCGCATGTTGATGGCGATTGCCGACTTTGTTCAGTCGACAGCAGGCCTCATCACGTTTGTTGTCATCGTTGCTGTGGTGCTGACGTTCTTCGCCGCAATCAATACCCGCAAGGGCAGGTATTGGTGGCACGGGGTTTTGCTGAAGATGCCGCTGATCAACAAGGTGATCGTGTACTCCTCCACCGAGCGCTTCGCCCGGGTGTTGGGCGTGCTGCTCGACTCGGGCGTGCCGCTGTCGGACGCGCTGCCAAGCGCAGCCGACTGCTCCAACAACATGGTTTTCAAGGGTCGCCTCGAAGCGGCCACCCAGCTGGTGATGCAGGGCGATGGTTTCGCCGAGCCGATGGCCGACGCCAACATCTTCCCCAACACCATGCTTCAGATGATCAAGGTGGGCGAGCAGACCGGTGAGTTGGCCGCCCAGCTCGATAACGTGGCCGGCTTTTTTAACGACGAGCTGGACTATGCGGTCGACAAGATGACCGAGTGGTTCGAGCCGATCATGATCATCTTCATCGGCGTCGTCGTCGGCTTCGTGGCCCTGGCCATGGTCAGCGCGATGTACGGAATCTACGGCCAAGTCGAGCTCTGATGAGTTCCTTGACGAATCGCCTTCGGGCAAACCATTCGTTGGACACCAACGTCGGCACCACCATCGGTGTCATTTCACAAACAGGAGAATCCCCATGCACAACACATTGAAGCGCCTCCAGGCACGCGGAGGATCGGGCTTCACGCTCATCGAACTCCTCGTCGTCATCGCCATCCTGGCGATCCTGTCCGGCGTCGTCGTCTTCGCCGTCGGCAACTCAACCAAGAACGCCGGCAAGGCAGCCTGTGAGACCGAGCGCGCCTCGCTGATCACGGCATGGAACGCTGCGTTCACCTCGAACCAGGTGAACACCACTGCCGAGACCTACACGGACTATCTGGAGAACTCCAACCTCGTGTACTTCGACAACCCGACTGCCGCCGGTGCTGCGCGCTCGGCTTCGGCGAAGAGCGCAAAGGTCACAGCCGCTGACTGTGCTCCGATTGCCGCGACTTCCCTGAAGTAGTCGAGGCAACACGGTGCTGGATCGGCGTGGGCGTGGTTCTTCCCACGCCGATCCGTCACCGAGAGGTCCAGCAACGAGCAGGACCCAGCCGTTCACATAAGTCATTCCGTTTTGGAGGTCGCACGTGTACACCGCAGACGTTTCCCACATCGAGGCCTACCTCAACGAGCTGATGGAACGGCGCGCCACCGACCTGCACATCGCGGCCGGCTCGCACCCCATGATCCGCATCGACGGCGCGCTCCAGCCGATCAACGGCTCCGAGCCGCTGACGCCCGAGGAGACGACGCTGATCGTCGATCGCCTCGTCGGCCCCAACGACATCGATCGCTTCAACGAGGATCGCCAGCTGGACTTCTCGTTCCCGTGGGCCGATCGGGCCCGTTTCAGGGCCAACGCCTACTACCAGCGCAACAGCCCGGCTATAGCGCTGCGGCTGATCCCCACCGAGATCCCCACGCCCCAGCAGCTGGGCCTGCCTGACGTGTGGGAGAAGATCGTCAAGAAGCCCCACGGCCTGGTGCTGGCGACCGGCCCCACCGGCTCCGGCAAGAGCACCTCGCAGGCGGCGATGGTGGCCGAGATTGCCGCCACCCGGGCCTGCCACATCCTCACCATCGAGGATCCGATCGAATACATGCAGGACTCCAAGATGGCGCTGGTGAACCAGCGCGAGGTGGGCACTGACGTCCCCGACTTTGCCCAGGGCCTACGCGCCGCACTGCGTGAAGACCCGGACGTGGTGCTGGTGGGCGAGCTCCGCGACCTCGAGACCATCGCCCTCACCCTCACCCTGGCCGAGACCGGCCACC
>JAGNEX010000130.1 GCA_018003035.1 Acidimicrobiia bacterium | reverse complement strand
GGTGGCCGGTCTCGGCCAGGGTGAGGGTGAGGGCGATGGTCTCGAGGTCGCGGAGCTCGCCCACCAGCACCACGTCCGGGTCTTCACGCAGTGCGGCGCGTAGGCCCTGGGCAAAGTCGGGGACGTCGGTGCCCACCTCGCGCTGGTTCACCAGCGCCATCTTGGAGTCCTGCATGTACTCGATGGGATCCTCGATGGTGAGGATGTGGCAGGCCCGGGTGGCGGCGATCTCGGCCACCATGGCCGCTTGCGAGGTGCTCTTGCCGGAGCCGGTGGGGCCGGTCGCCAGCACAAGGCCGTGGGGCTTCTTAACGATCTTTTCCCACACGTCGGGCAGGCCCAACTGCTGGGGTGTGGGGATCTCGGTGGGGATAAGACGCAAGGCCACCGCCGGGCTGTTGCGCTGGTAGTACGCGTTGGCCCTGAAGCGAGCCCGGTCCGCCCACGGGAAGGAGAAGTCCAGCTGGCGATCCTGGTTGAAGCGGTCGAGGTCGTGGGGGCCGACGAGGCGATCAATGATCATCGTCGTCTGCTCAGGGGTGAGCGGTTCGGAGCCCTTGATCGGCTGGAGGGAACCGTCGATGCGGATCATGGGGTGCGACCCGGCTGCGATGTGCAGGTCGGTGGCGCGCCGCTCCATCAACTCGTTGAGATAGACCTCGATGTGGGAAACGTCTGCGGTGTACACGTGCGACCTCTGCGAATTGCGGGAGGGATGGTAATGGTTGGATGGGTTAGCGATCATCCTGGGTGAACCGGCGTGGGCGGGAAACTCCCGCCCACGCCTGGATCACAGGAAGCGGCTTGCGTCAACTGGACTCACCGAGAACAGTTGTCGCGACCGGGTCAGGACTGGAACTCAGCGGAGGGGATGTCGGGACAATCGCCAGCGGCATCCGAAACGCCCGTGTTCTTCGTTGCGCTTCGGTTGACAGCGGCCGGAGTGGTGCCCGCCGCTGGGGAGTCGAAGTACTGGAAATCGGAGGACTTGAGGTAGTTGGCCCAGGTCTCGTTATTGCCAGAAATCTTGTTCGATGCCGCGGCTGCGTTCCAACCAGTGATAATCGAAGCGCGCTCGGTCTTGCAGGCCGCGAGGCCAGCGTTGTCAGTCGACTTGCCGACCGCGAACACGACGACTCCCGACAGGATCGCCAGGATGGCAATCACGACGAGAAGTTCGATGAGCGTGAAGCCCGATCCTTCTCGTGCTTCCAAACGCTTGATGGTGTTGTGCATGGGGGTTCTCCCTGTTTGTGTAGTGACACCGGTGTTGGTGCCGCCGTTGGTGTCCAACGATCTGTGTGTTGCGCAACCGCGTGAGGTGCAGCTGTGGGTCCGGGAAGTCATCAGAGCTCGACCTGGCCGTAGATTCCGTACATGGCGCTGACCATTGCGAGGGCAACGAAGCCGACGACAACGCCGATGAAAATGATCATGATCGGCTCGAACCACTCGGTCATCTTGTCGACCGCGTAGTCCAGCTCGTCGTTGAAGAAGCCGGCCACGTTGTCGAGCTGAGCGGCCAACTCACCGGTTTGCTCACCCACCTTGATCATCTGAAGCATCGTGTTGGGGAAGATGTTGGCCTCAGCCATCGGCTCGGCGAACCCGTCGCCCTGCATCACCAGCTGGGTGGCCTCGTTCAAGCGGTGCTTAAAGACCATGTTGTTGGAGCAGTCCGAAGCGCTGGGAAGCGCATCGGAAAGCGGGACGCCCGAGTCGAGCAACACGCCCAGCACCCGGGAGAAGCGTTCGGTAGAGGAGAACACGATCACCTTGTTGATCATCGGGATCTTCAACAACACGCCGTGCCACCAGTAGCGGCCCTTGCGTGTGTTGATCGTGCCGAAGAACACCAGTACGGCGATCACGATCACGCCCAAGGTGATGAGTCCGGCGGTCGACTGCACGAAGTCGGCGATGGCCATCAGGATGCGGGTGGGCAGCGGCAGCTCGGCACCGAAGCCCTCAAAGAACTCGGCGAAGCGGGGGATGACGAACACCACGATGATGCCCACCACCGCGATCGACACGAACATCAGGATCATCGGGTAGATCAGCGCCTTGCGCACCTGCTTTCGCAGGGCCACGTCTCGCTTGATGTAGCGGTGCAGTTCGTCGAAGGCCCGGTCCATGCGACCTGTGAGGTCGGCCGAACGAACGATTGCCACGAAGTAGGGCGGAAACACGTCGGCGTGGCGGGCAGCGGCGTCGCCGACCGTGGAGCCGGAGCTGATCAGCTCGATCATGTCGTCGAGAACGATCTTCAGCTGCTTGTTGTCGCAGTCGTCGCGCAGGCTGCTCATGGCCTCGTTGACCGGCACGCCGGCACGCATGAAGCTGGCCATCTGCCGACAGAAGTGCATGATCTCAAGAAGGGGAACACCCTTCTTGGTGATCTCCACGTTGAGACCCTTGCGTTCCGTCAGCTTGGAAACGCGGGTGCCGTTGAGTGCAAGCTCGTTGCGGGCGGCAAGGGAGGACGGCGCCTTGATCTCGCCCTTGACCGTCTCGCCCTCGACGGTCTCGCCCACATAACGGAACCGAACCATCGTCTCGGTCATGATGTTGCCCCTACCTGGTCCGTGCTGTTGACGTGGGTCCGCTGCGGGACGCTGGCTTCAATCTCGGACAGGCCAACCTCGGCGGCCTCGTCAAACACCATGTCGTCGAGTGAGGCGTACACGGTGCGCTGCACCTCGTCGAAGGTGGTGATGCCGGCGTTGATGAGGGCGAAGCCCTCGGCTTGCATGGTGCGCATGCCGTCGCGGGCGGCAGCTTCGTGCAGTGCTGCGTGCGTCGCGCCCTCGGTGATCAGGTTGCGGATCTCGTCGTTCACCCGCAGCAGCTCGTACACACCGATGCGCCCCAAGTAGCCGGTGTGGTTGCACTGGGTGCACCCGGCGCCCACCATCCACTGGCCGATCCGCTCCTTGAGCACCCGGCCAACCATGTGGGCCTGGGCGGGGTTGGGCGTGGCCGGCTCCTTGCAGGAGTCGCATATGCGACGCAGCAGGCGCTGGCCCATGATGCCGTTGATCGCCGAGGCGACCAGGAAGGGCTCCATGCCCATGTCGACGAAGCGGTGCAGCGCCGACACGGCGTCGACCGCGTGCAGCGACGACAACACCAGGTGGCCGGTGAGCGCGGCCTGCATGGCGATGCGGGCGGTCTCGGCGTCGCGGATCTCGCCGACGAGGATGACGTCGGGGTCCTGACGCAGCGTGCCGCGCAGGCCGTCGGCGAAGGTGAACCCGCCGGCCTCGTGCACCTGCATCTGGTTGATGCCGGCAAACTCGTACTCGACCGGATCCTCGATGGTCACGACGTTGCGGGTGTCGTCCTGAATCTCGGTGAGGGTGG
>JAGNEX010000003.1:14844-145287 GCA_018003035.1 Acidimicrobiia bacterium | reverse complement strand
GTCGGAGCTTCGGTCGTGGTAGTCGTCGGCGCTTCGGTCGTCGTAGTAGTCGGCGCTTCCGTCGTCGTGGTCGTCGGCGCCACCGTCGTCGTAGTAGTCGGCGCTTCGGTCGTCGTAGTCGTCGGCGCCACCGTCGTCGTAGTAGTCGGCGCTTCGGTCGTCGTAGTAGTCGGCGCTTCGGTCGTCGTAGTCGTCGGCGCCACCGTCGTCGTAGTTGTCGGCGGCGGCCCCACGTACACCGGCACATCGTTCGACCAGATCGGCAGGGTTATGCCCTTGACCCGGCCACCAAAATCGTTGGTGTACACATCACCGATGTTGTTGCCAAACGTAGCGACCTGAATCTGTACCTCGTAGCTCGCTCCGGCCGTGATCGGACCGCCATTGACAATGCGGACACCTGTCACTTCGCCCATAGACCCTGGGCAGCCGGGCTGCCCGACATCATCAATCAAGCACCAGATCGACCCGGGACCCATGGCGTTGCTGGGATCGGCTGGATCCCGACTGATACTGGACGGAGACGCACCGGTGACATACACCGATTCGCCGTTGGTCACCGTCACCCCCGCCAAAGCGATGCCCCCGCTGAAGTTCGTCGCCGGCTCCCGGAGCTCATCCGTCTTATAGGGAAGAACGTCAATCAGGTCGGCAGCGCCAAGGTCGATGAGCCCGCTGTTCTGATAGGTGAGGTCGAAGATCATCGTCCCGTCGACGTTGATCGACGGTGTCGGCGTGGACTTGAACACCGTGGCTTCGCCATAGGTGTCGGCAGATTGGACGACAGCGGAATCGCTGATCGAAGGAAGGGCGGTGGGAACACCACCGATCGAGGTATCACCGGTCACCGTGGCCTTGTTGGTGAAGGTCTGCAGAGCGCTAAACCCGCTGAGCACCCTCGCAGAGTAGGTAACAGTCGTGCTCGTCCCGCCGGCGATGTCAGCAAGGTCCCACTGAAGGTTTGCGTCTCCGGTCACCGCGCCGTTCGACGTCGCAGGTGAATCCGAACCGCCAATGAACTCAAGACCCGCAGGGATGGTGTCTGACAACGACACTGACGTGGCAGACGTATTGGGATCACCAGTTGCCGTCACGACCACCTGATAGTCGACGATGTCTCCAACCTTTAGACCAGACTGTTTCGCTGAGGTGACGCTCTTGTCGAGGGTGAGCCCGTTAGTCGCCACACGAAGACAGTCGTTCTGCCACGGTTGCTGCGGTTGGTTCGGGTAGCAGTTGGCTGCCTCAGACACGGGAATTCCCCAGAAGGCGTCCGCATCAAAGTCGGCGATCACGTCTCCAGACCACATCGCGTAGCCCTTGGTCGTGTAGATGAAATCGGTTCCCGTCGTCACTTCGATGCCGAGATTGACCCCGAGGGTCGCGTCCTGACCGAGTTCAGGCTGTTGCCTCAAGCGATAGCGAACCTGCCGCACCTGCGAGAGGTCAGCCGGCAGATTGGTCGACCAGGTGTAGGACGTATTGCAGGTGCCGTCGTACACAGTCGGCTCATCGGTCGAGTACTCGACCATGAGTTGAGGGTCCCATGTGGCTCCGGCCGCAATCGCCGTCCGGCCCGACGCGGTGTATCCAGGTGGGCCCTGAGTTCCCCCATAGGCCAACGGCGTTCCCAGGCCATGGAAACGGCTCGGCGCGTTGGCGGCGGTGTACTCCACGATCGGGGTGGGTGTGTCCGAGAGCCAATCATCGATGCTGTAGTCGGCGGTGAACTGCTGGAAGTTCATCGAGTCGACGGGACGGATCGACTGTCCTGGCGACAGCTGGATACAGCCCGCGAAGTTGGCCCCGCCTCGAGGAATGTTGATCGACTGCTGGATGGTCAGTTGATCACCCCGGCTGACAACGCCGGTCCCGGTGCCTGCCGCACCCTGCCCGGCGGGCAACCAGTCAGCGGCGGATGTTCCGCCGCCGAACGGCGCCGGTCCTCCCAAACTGGTCGCCACCCACGGCGGTACGGCGGAGGTGAGGGTCCCAGTGTCCCAACCCAGCGCCTTCTCACTTGTGTAGTGGATGGTGTCACCACCAGGCTGCGAAATTTGGTACTCACCAACCTTTGCGTCGGTGGCGACATCTTCGCCGGTGTTCACACCACCCCCGATGCCGAGTGGTTCGGACCGCCAGGTGACGGTGTTTTGCCCTGTCTGACCGGCGTTGTCTGGAAGATCCACTCTGGACACCCAGAGCGCCACTTGTCCGCTGACCACGAACGACGTACCGATCTCGGCGCCCGAGGAGTCGCGTTGAGGTGCTGCGCTGCCGACGTCGTAGCCGGCAACGGTGATGTCGACCGTTTGGCCACCGTTGTCCACACAGGTCCATGTACCCGAGTTAGAAACAGAGTTCAACGGCGTCGCCGCAGGTACGACGCCGATTTCGCCGAACGGCGCGCCCGGGACCGGCGCGTCCAGCGGGCCGCAGACGTTTCGGTCGACAGTAAGGCCGGTGGTGTCCCAGTCGACGAGCTTCGCCGAAGGCGCGACATCGGTGAACGTGTCCCGAAGTTCCAACGGCATTCCTGAAAGGGGTTCGGCGCCCTTGCCACTGCCGCCGACAACTACCGAGATCGGGAAGAAGAAGTAGAAGCCATCCTCACCGGTGTTGTCCTTCCCGTAGTAGCCGGGAACCACGCTTGCGAAGGACTTGCCGACGTCGACCTTAGGTGCCGCCGACACGGTGATCTCTTCGGCGTCCCTCACAAGGCTCACACCCTCGTCCGATAGCAAGGTGCCACTCATCGTGAGCGGAGTGCCGTTCGCGTAGGCGCCGACTGACGCCGTGGCTTGAATCGAGACATTGGATCCCTGCGCGAGATCCCCGAAATTGCAGACGAGGGTCCGACGGTCTGCCGAGATACTCGATGGCGGGTTCACGCCGGAGGTCAAACACCCGCCCGGGATCTCCTTCCAGGCCATTCCCCAGACCAGGGAGCTTTGAAAGGTCAGATTGTGGGCGTCCTGGTCGTTTGCGGACGCCTCGATGGCGTAGGTCACTTCGTCGTACGTGCGTACGAGCAGGTTGTTGGCGTTGCTGTCGCTGCCAGCAACGTCGTCTGCGTCGAAGTTAGGGGCCCCGTCGGAAGCGACGTGTATTTCAAGCCCGAGGGTCTGCGGTGCCGCGTCCGCTCGATTCGGCGTGATCAACGAAAGGCTCGCGACCAGCACCATGGCCACGACCATCAACGCGACCATCCCACGTCGTCTGTTGGATCGGAGTGCGGCCGCACCTGCAGTCCGAACAGTGCGGCGTGGCGCACCTTTGCCACCGGAAAACTTGAAGAACGCCGAAGAAGCCAACTTGTCATCCCACCTATGACTCTGCCGCCCCCAAAAGCTTTGGAGGCACCCTCGGCAGGTATCGGGCGTCGAGTCAGAGTTCCTTGAGCAGGATTTTCGGCAGGCCGTTACTCAAGTGGGGGCTGTCGCAGTGGAAACAACGGAGTAGTCCACGGAGACAGATTTTCTTTGGCGTGCCGCCGGTCGGCGGTGCTTGTGGACGCCGCTGTCACACGCTGCGCTGCGGTAGTCGCGAGCGCGGCACTTCGGAAAATCTCACGCCGCGTGCGGGCACTGCGGCTCGCACGCTCAGGTGCACCGCACGAGCACCTGCCGCTTCGTCGATGAACAGGCGAGCTCCTCAGTCGACTGACGTCTGGCTATGAGTCTGGGAGCAGCAGTTCGACGTCGTCGTCCAAAACTACCGACAAGTCGTCGTCCAAAATGACGTCGCTCACGTCAAAAGATTCGGGGGGATCGGTTGAAATCTCGGCGGACAAGGCGACCACGTTGCGACCCAAGCTTCCGAGTTGGCGCCCCATCAACTGTTCCACCGCGATGATCGCGTGTGACGGCTTCTCTAAATAGCCCGCCCACAACAGATAGCCAGCGATCGCACCGCAGAGTTCGTCGTCGATCGTCGCGTGGTGGATCAGGATCCGCTCATCGGTTTCCGATAGCCACTCGCGCAGCGTCAGATAAATCGCCTGCAGGTGTCGAGGACGATCCGCCGGTGCCCCGATCTCAATGCGCTTGTATTTGAGCGCGCGATCCCGGTAGGCCTTGAGGTTGTGCGGTGAGGGGAGCAGCGACAGGATCAGCGTGAACTGCTGTTGGACCAGCCACTGAATTTCTTCGTCCCTGCGGACACGGCGATGGTTGCGCCCGTAGCCACCAGGGCGTTCAGACGCTGCTAGGCGGTCGGTGATCACCCAGCGAAACCCGCGCGGCTCAAGTCCATGAGCCCATTTACCCTTCATTCGGTCCTCCTGAAGAAGGCTGCGGCTGCTTGTTCGCCGAGTCCGTCACCGTTGCACCCTCCACAGCGTTCATGAGTGCCAAAGCTCGGCACGCCATTTCTACATCATGAACGCGGACTACGGAGGCACCAATTTGGGCCGCCCAGACGACCGTGGCAAGCGTCGCTTCGTCACGATTGTCTACATCGAGCCCCAAAGCTGCGCCAATAAAAGACTTTCGTGAGGCGCCAAGCAGAACTGGGCTTTGGACATTGGCGCGGAGTTGATCCAAACAAGCAATAAGGATCAAGTTGTGTTGAAGGGTCTTGCCAAAGCCAATGCCAGGGTCAACGTAAATATTTGCCGAAGGGATTCCTGCCGCCTGGGCGATGTCCACGCGCTCGATCAGGTACTCACTCACCTCGCCGATGACGTCGTCATAGCGCGGGTCGTTCTGCATGGTCTGGGGGGTGCCGAGCATGTGCATGAGGACGATGCGCGCTCCCCATTCGCCCGAAAGCGCCAAAATGTCTGGGTCGTGCGTGCCTGCTGAGACGTCGTTGACGACCGTCGCTCCGGCCCGTAGCGCAGCTTCCGCGACCTCGCTGCTGGTGGTATCGATGCTGATAGCCACATCGTGACGTTGCTGGGCCGAGAGCTCTTCGGCGAGTCGTTCGATCACAGGCACCGTGCGATCGATCTGGACCGCAACGGAGACCTCTTTGGCTCCGGGCCTGGTCGACGCACCGCCGATATCGATGAACACGGCGCCAGCTTCGACCATATGGAGTGCCCGCTCGACCGCCGCATCGCGTTCGAGGTACAACCCTCCGTCAGAAAACGAATCGGGCGTAACGTTGAGAACGCCCATCACGTGCGGCACAGCGAGGCGGAGGCCTTGAGCCCCAAAACCCACCGCGGGCGACTGGACGGGATTCTCGGACGCCTGGGCCGTCGCTTCCACTAACGCTCTACCGACCAATGGCCGCGTGTGTCATCAAGCTCATCGCCTCGGCACGGGTCGCGGCGTTCGTCTCGAACACACCGCGCACCGACGACGTCACCGTCCTTGAACCGGGCTTGCGGACTCCGCGCATCGACATGCACAGGTGCTCGGCCTCGATCACTACCAGCGACCCGGCAGGCTGGAGGCGCTCTTCGATGGCCTCGACGATCTGAGTAGTGAGCCGCTCTTGGACCTGCGGGCGCTTTGCGAACGTGTCCACCATCCGGGCGAGCTTTGAGAGGCCGGTAATGCGTCCGGACTCGCCGGGAATGTAGGCGACGTGAGCAGATCCGAAGAACGGCGCAAAGTGGTGCTCACACATCGAGTACATCGGAATGTCTCGAATCATGACGATTTCTCGGTGCGACTCCTCGAACTGAACGTCGAGGTGGGCCGCTGCGTCGGCGTGAAGACCGGCGAAGATCTCGTCGTACATCTCTGCGATACGGCGAGGTGTCTGCTGCAGACCGTCCCGCTCGGGATCCTCGCCAATGGCGGCGAGGATCTCTTTGACGGCGGCTTCGATACGCGGCTTGTCAATCATGTCGGCCCCAGTCTTGTGCGTCGGTGAAGCTTCGTTGACTGACCCGTGTCCTTACGACAGGTCGTCGGGGTCTTCGGGGAAGACCACGGCGGGCGGCGGGGTCGACGTGATCGCCCCGTCGACGGCGCCATTGGTGGCAACCGTCGGCAGAGGACCAGAAGTCCACGGGGTCACGGTTGCGAACAGGCGCTCCACCTCATCGCGTTCGATCGTCTCATCGGCGATCAGGCGCTCCGCAAGATTGTCCAGAACCTCGTGATAGTGGGTGAGGATGTTCCGTGCGGTCGAGTGGGCCTGCTCCATCAACAGACGCACTTCGCTGTCGATACGGGCGGCGACCTCGTCGGAGTAGTCAGGCTGCGACGAAAAGTCACGCCCGAGGAAGACCTCGCCATCACCGGACTGCCCAAAACGGATCGGACCGAGAGCGTCGCTCATCCCGAACTCGGTCACCATCTGGCGAGCAATGCTGGTCGCCTTCTGGATGTCGTCTTGGGCGCCAGTCGTCGGCTCTTCGAAGATGAGCTCCTCTGCGGTACGACCACCGAGCATCATGGCGAGCCGGTCGCGCAGTTCGGACCGTGTCACCAGGTACCGGTCGGTTTCAGGAAGCGTTAGCGTCCACCCGAGCGCGCGACCTCGGGGGATGATCGAGATCTTGTGAACGGGGTCGGCGTGTGGCAATGCATGACCAACAAGAGCGTGACCACCCTCGTGGAAGGCAATCACCCGCTTCTCTTGTTCGGACATGACCCGGCTCTTGCGCTCAGGCCCTGCCATCACACGGTCGATCGCCTCTTCCATATCGGCCGTCGTCACCAGCGACCGTCCTTCACGAGCGGTCAACAACGCCGCCTCGTTCATCAGGTTGGCCAGGTCGGCACCGGTGAAACCGGGGGTACGACGGGCGATGATGTCCAAGTCGACGCTGGGGTGGAGCGGTTTACCCTTTGAGTGAACTTCGAGAATGGCCCT
The DNA here is from genome assembly GCA_018003035.1 of Acidimicrobiia bacterium. Classification (GTDB taxonomy): domain Bacteria; phylum Actinomycetota; class Acidimicrobiia; order IMCC26256; family JAGNEX01; genus JAGNEX01. The sequence continues at coordinate 138,510 of JAGNEX010000003.1, read as the reverse complement.
GCGCCCTTTGAGGTCCGGACGGTCGACCACGATCTGGCGGTCGAAACGCCCTGGGCGCAGCAACGCTGGATCGAGAATGTCGGGCCGGTTGGTAGCGGCGATCAGGATGACACCCGAGTTGGTGTCGAACCCGTCCATCTCGACGAGCAACTGGTTGAGGGTCTGTTCACGTTCGTCGTGACCGCCGCCAAGGCCGGCGCCACGATGGCGTCCGACAGCGTCGATCTCGTCGACAAAGACGATCGCAGGCGCGTTCGATTTGGCTTGTTCGAACAGGTCACGCACACGGCTAGCGCCGACACCGACGAACATCTCGACGAAATCAGAACCCGAGATGGAAAAGAACGGGACACCGGCCTCGCCTGCGACAGCACGGGCAAGCAATGTCTTACCGGTACCTGGAGGGCCGAACAGCAGGACACCCTTGGGGATCTTTGCGCCCATCTGCTGGAACTTGCCGGGGTCCGCCAGGAAATCGCGGATTTCTTTGAGCTCTTCAACCGCTTCGTCAGCCCCGGCAACATCAGCAAAGGTGACCTCGGGCGCATCCTTATTGGCCATCTTGGCGCGAGCCTTGCCAAAGCTCATGACCCGCGACGAGCCACCCTGCATCTGGTTCATCACGAAGAAGAAGATGCCGACGATGAACAGGAATGGCAGAAGGCTGAACAGCAGGTTCAGCCAGAGGTTCTCGCTATCGCGGGTGGTGGTGACATCCTTGATGTCGTTGCTGACCAGGAGTTCTCGGTAATACTCGGTCGAATCCGCCGGAATGTCGACACGGTAATCCTGGTCACCCTTGAGCGTTCCTTTGATGGTGGGACGCACGGTGCGGTCGATGATCTCGGCCTTTTCGATCTGACCTTTGTCGACCTTTTCTTCAAATTCGACGAGGGTGAGCTCTTCTGGCTCCTCACCGCCTGAGACGGTATTGATCGCGACAAATGCGAGCACCATGGCCACAGCGACCCAGATGCCGGGACGCCGCGCCCACTTGCTAATTCCCTCGCCAATGTTCTTTTCTGGTTCCACAGGTTTTGTTTGTCCCTATCACTCGGGGACTGCCCGACCGGGTGGCCTCAGCGGGTTTCGGGCAGGTAATGCACGATGTTCGGCAGGTTGCGAAATCGTTCGTCAGCGTCCAAACCGTATCCAACGACGAAAAAGTCCGGGATCTTGAATCCGACGTACGCAATGTCGTCGACTTCCCGGTCTGGAATGTCTTTGCGCAAAAGCGTACACACCGACAGGCTCGCTGGATGGCGCGCTTTCAACATTCGTTGCAAATAGGCGAGAGTTAGACCGCTGTCGACAATGTCCTCAACGATCAACACATGTCTATTAGTGATGTCAATGTCAACATCTTTGATGATTCGGACGACGCCACTTGAGGTCACTTGCGACCCGTACGAAGAAACGGCCATGAACTCGGTCTCAACTTGAATGTCGACGGCGCGCAACAGGTCGGCCATAAACACGACGCCACCTTTGAGGACGCAGATAAACACGGGATCGAGGCCCCGGTAGTCGTCGCTGATCTGGGTGCCGAGTTCGGCGACACGCGTTTGGATCTGCTCGGAGGTAAGCACTTCGGCCCCCAGATGCGTTTGCTCCATTGGACCGAATGCTCCTCAAACGGCAGGCAGTGCGCCATGCCGCCGCAGATCGTTGCCGACTTAGCCGCCAGCGCCGGACCCTACCGCGGTTGACCGGCCCAAATCTCGCCGGAGACGGGCGGCACCCAAGTCGGCCACTCGGCGACGACCCCGCCCCTAGGAACCCCCGTCGACCCCGACGGGATCGAAGCGTTCCAGGAAGAGCAAACCCCGGCGTCGAGCGACCCGTCCATATCCAGACACTTCGGTAGCGATACGGGTACCGCTCACCACGTCCATCATGCGGGAAACAGCCTTCTCGTCGGGCCGTGGATATCCGAGCCAGAGGCGAAGTGCTCTGCGCGCGAGCGCTGGATGAACCGCATTAAGCGTTCGAACGCTCAGAGGGCAACCCGGCACCATCGCCCCAGGATTCACCACGGCAACGTCCGGGTTCGCCGTTCCGAGATTCAGGTCTTGGGCGCTGGCCAAAAGCGTGTGGGCCAACTCGTCGAGCAGCGCGCTCTCATCACGGGCGATTTCGGCAAAGCGTGCGAGCGGCACCGCAGGGTCGCGACCAGAGAACCGTTGAACCTCTGGAAAGAGATGTCCTCTGATCCAGCTGCGCGTATTGCCCAACTGCGCATTCGTGGGATCTTGCCAAGGGCTCACCCCATGTCGGACACACACTTGAGCGAGTTCAGTTCGACGAACGCCGAGCAGCGGCCGAATCCAGATGTCGTCTCGTCTAGCCATCGACGCGGCGCCCGCGACACCTGTGCCCCGCAAGAGGCGATCCATCAGCGTTTCAGCCTGGTCATCGAGATGGTGGCCCAGTGCAACGGCATCGAATCGAAAACCGAGCGCCAAGCGCTGGAGCGCGTCACGTCGCACCGAACGGGCATTGGCCTCCCAGGATGCCCCTTCCGGAACGAACACCAGGCTCTCGGCCAGCGTCGTTCCAAGAGTCCGAGCCAGGCCCCGGACAACTTCGAGCCCGCCAGCCATGTGGTGTGCACCCTCGAGAGCGGCTGGCGTCTCGGAGACGTCGCATGCAGACGGCGGCCGCGCGCCCGCGTGAATGACGTACGCCAACGAGAGCTCGATACCTGCAGCGTTTGCAAGAATCGCCAGGGCGGTCGAGTCTGGACCGCCTGATGCGGCGATCAGCCAGCGTTCTACCGAACCATCAGGACCGACGGCGCAAGCCGCGACCTGCTCGACCAACTGCGAGTACCGCTTGTCATCCACAGCGGGCCCGAACGCGGGAACACGGCTGGGAATTCAACGAACGTTGGTCGGCGGGCGTTTGCCGCGGCAAACAGCGCATCACGGTCGTCAGACGGCGACGCCGACTCGCTCCAGCCAGCTGCGCGGATTGTCGAACTCGTCGAGTGTCGGCAGATTGCTCGGCATCGCCCAGGCGGCGTCGATCGCCCTCAAACCGCCCAGCTTTGCCACGTCCGCGCAGAACCGTTCCCCGACCGCGTACTGCGCCATCTTTTGTTCGAGCCCGAGAAGGCGACGGATCAACTTAGAAATGCCGCCGTCCGCTCGCCGGGTTCGTAGGGCGTCAGACATCTTGGCTTGACCCGGGATCATGTCGACGCCCAGGTGGTCCATTACGAAATTGGCATGCCCTTCGACAAGGGTCATCAGTGCTTGCACCCGATCAAGCGCTTCGATCTGCTCATCGTCGGCGAACAGCCCCACGATGCCGCGTTCACCGATGGGATCTTGCCGCTGGCGCAGCCCGGCAACGACTTTCTGGGCGGCTCGCTGCAGCCGAACGGGGTCGGGATCAGCGAAGGCCAAGAGTTCGTCGACGAGGCCAAAGAAATAGTCCCGCAACCAAGGAACGCCGGTGAACTGAACCTTGTGAGTCACCTCATGTAGGGCGACCCAACGTCGAAACTCTTGAGGATCGAAGCCAAATTCACGTTCGACGCCGATCATGTTTGGCGTGACGTACAACATGACGTCGCCGTCTGCGGCAAACACTTCGTACTGGCCGAGCACACGCCGAGATACGAAACCGAGGGCGAAACCGAGCTCGGCGGCCGTTGCCTTGCGGGTAAACGCGTTGACCCCGCTCTCGACCAGCTTGGGGTAACGAAGGTAAACCGAACGCATCAGCCCCATGAAGCTGTCGGCGTTGGCCCCGACCCAACCGGCGCGGTCGACGCAACGAACTACCGCGCTCGGCGTATCCGCGCCGAGGCCGGTGAACTCTGCCACCGCCGTCTCGGCAAACGCCGTGTGTTCGGCCATATCGTGGCGAAAACGCGCAGCGAGGACCGTCCCGGCAAGGGAATCGGTCCCCGAAAAACGCTTGGCGACGGTGCGGACGAAACCCCAATCGACGGGGTCGTCAGCGGGATCAAAGTCGTTGACTGACCCGTCGATCACCGGCGCGAAAACCAGCCCATGTACACCTTGGCGAGGTACCAGACGGCCAACAGCACCAAGACTGCAAGGGCGCTAAAGCCCATGACTGGAGCGATCCAGGAGTGCCACTTGTGCTGCGTGGAAATGTCGGTGACGACCTCAGGAGGCTCAAAGGAGCCGGCCTCTGTTGCCCATGCGGGCATGACGGCCAAAATCTGCACCGCCACGACAATGCCAAGCGTTGCCAGAGCTGGACGTATGCGACCGAGCCTCATGGACTCCTCCGAAGTGACGACTTTGTTGTTTGCGAACTGGAGCCGGGGATCGGACTTGAACCGACGACCTGCTCATTACGAGTGAGCTGCTCTACCGTCTGAGCTACCCCGGCCGACCCGGACATGCTAGTGGCGCTCAGCCCAGCGGAGGACATCGAAGCAACCAGGCGTCCAACAACAGGGTTGTTCGCGCCGACGGAGTCTCGATTGCGGCACGCTGAGCGTCGTCGGTCGCAGCAAACCACGCTTCTGCCGCCACGCCTGCGACCTCCTGTGATGCAAGCCTGCGGGACACCGAGGCCAGCACACCGGCAAAGACTTCAGCGAGCGCGTCACTCCTCGCCTGAGCCAGCATCCGCTTTTGACGGTTTTCCAGGCTCTTTCGCATCGCCGAGGCCACCCGCGGCGCATAACCCGCCGCAGCGATGTCTGCTTCGAGGCGCTGTGCGTCATCAGCGTGCTGTTCGCCCAAGGTGTTGACCGCTGCATCGATAGCGTCGGTGATCTCCGTGGAAATGTGGGCGGCGCTCGCACCGTAGGCCTTGAGTTTCGACGGAATGGCAAGGGCCAGCGTCCGCAATTCTCGGTAGGGACCCGCCAGCCGGCGCGCCCGATCGAGGCTTCCACTCGCAGCGTTGACCGCCTCGGCGACGATCGAATCGGGCAGACCCTCGCTAGACAGCACCGCCGCTATGTCAGATTCCGCAAGGGGCGAAAGATTGATCGCCGTGCAACGGGAGCGAATGGTGAGCAACACATCCTCGGGAGACGACGTGTAGCCGACGATCACAGTGTTGTCTGGAGGCTCTTCGATCGTTTTAAGGAGCTTGTTAGCGGCGGTCTCGTTCAGACGATCGATCTCGTGAATCAACACGATCGTTCGCCCTGCTTCGATTGGCGCGATGTTGACGCGCCGCACGATCTCACGGGCCTGCTCGACGAGAATCGACGCGCCCTCAGGTTCGACTTCGAATACGTCTGGATGCATCACGGACAGCACGCGCGTGCAGGTCCGACAATGTCCGCAGCCACCATCAGGGCAGATGATCGCGGCGATGAGCCGGCGGGCAACGTCGTCGAGTCCGCTGCCGGGTGGACCGATCAGCAGATTCGCGTGCGGGGGATCGCTGGCGAGCCGCGACAGGTGCTCGACCTGATCTCCCCGGCCGATTCCGGCGGTCAAAACTGGAGGCACCTCAGACACGGTGCGACCCTCGCCCGGCCCGGTCGGCGCCGGTCTGCCCGACCGTGAGCGGCTCCACGATCGACCAGATGGTCTCGGCCACCTCTTCGATCGAACCGGAGGCGTCGATCAACTGCCAGCCGAACCGATCGGCCAGCTCGCGGTAGCCGATTCGAACGTGCTGAGAGAACACCGCCCCGGCGGACTCGAAACGATCATCGTCTGGCAGGTCCCGCAACGATCGATCACCGGGATCGAGGACGAGCACCACGTCCGGGGTAAGCGTCAGGCCGCTCAACTGGTGGAGAGAGAGGACCGTTTCGACCCCCAGGCCCCGACCAACACCCTGATATACGAGCGAACTGGGCAGGTAACGGTCGCTCACCACGTTTGTGCCCCCCGCCAATATCGGGGCGAGCGCGGCGACGTGCTGAACGCGCTGCGCCGTCATGAGGAGGGCTTCCGCCATAGGTTCTGCATCGCCATGCAGAACCAGCGATCGGATGTCTCGACCCAGGTCGGTACCCCCGGGTTCGAGGGTCTGGTAGACGTCGGCCCCGTGGGCACGCCAGCGTTTCACGAGCAGATCGACTTGAGTCGACTTACCCCCACCATCAGGCCCTTCGAGAACGACGAAGGCCCCGGGCCGGCGCACCAGGTCGTTCGCTCGACCCGAAGGCGTTACCGATTCCATGTTTGCGGTTCGACCGTATCGATTCGGCGACGTTCTTCGGGAGACTCGGCCCGAGCCGCTTTGGCCGCCATCAGACCGCCAAGAACAGCGATGATGCCCCCAGCCAAGAGCGCCAGGCGACTCCCCGGGAAGAACATCGACAGCGACCCGATGCTGAAAGTCCGGTCGGCGCCTAGAACCCGTCGCGACAAGACGTCTAGGCCTCCCGCCAACGCGGGAAACAAGACCAGCGACCCGAACACCGACAGCCGAACCACCGTGTTCAGGGCGGCAAAGGTTCGGCCTCGAATGTCGTCGGTCGCTCGGGCATGCAGAATCGTTAGCCCGGTCACATAGGCAGGAGCGGCAAAGAATCCAAGCCCAGCGATCCAGACCACAGCAATCGCGAGCGAACTGGTAAGCGAGGCAAGGATGATCGCGATACCCGAAATGGCAACGCCACCCGCGAACAACATGTTCTGAGGAATGAATCGGGACACCACCCGAACGCTGGCGACCCCAAAAGCCGCTCCGAGTCCGACCCCAAAGTTGAGCAACCCATAACCACTGGGACCGGCGCCGAGGACGTCGCTTGTGATCCGCTCACCCAACGAGACGATCGACGCGCCACCGAGCAGCCCGATCGACATGCCCAGCATGACGCCGCGAATCGCGGGCGTTTGGGCGACGAAGCGAATCCCCTCTTTGATGTCGCGCCAGGCGTCACCCCACGGGATGCCCTTGTGGCTGGTCTCTGTTCGGCTCGCCTGTTTACCGTTGCCTCGCGGGATGGCCAGGCGCGAGATCACCATGGCGGAGGCCACGTAGGTGAGCGAGTCAAACACGATGGCGAGACTTTCGCCGGTGACATCTGCGAACAGGCTGAACCGGGCAAGCCAGTCAGAAACCCCCGCCAAAACGGCAAAAATCAGCGCCGCGATCGGAATGACGCCGAACATGGCGGCGAGCGACAGCGAGTTCGCCATTTCGAGGCGATCGCGGGGAACCAGGTGCGGAACGCTCGCCTCCTTCGCAGGCGCCCACAACATGGCCAAGATCTCCATCAGCAGCGGGATCAGGATCAGGCCGTACAGGTTGTCGAAGTACAACAGCGGCAAGAACACGAACGCCCGCGCAAAGTCGATGACGACCATCGTTCGCTTGCGATCCCAACGGTCCGCGAGCACACCGCCGACCGGGGCAAGCAACAGTCCGGGAAGGACGCGAGCCATGATCGTTAGCGCCGTGCCAACCTCACCAGCGACCCGACCAGCGATCGAGATCGTCGCCATGATGCCGATCCAGTCACCCAGACTGGAGCCGACCTGGCTGATCCACAGGTTGAAAAATGCGCGTGAACCGAACGTGCGCTCGATCCAGGTGTGACCAGACCCGCTATCGATTACCGCTGGCTCTCCAGCTTGTGCCTCAACGTCCACCGAGCCCGAGCCTAGGTCCGAGCCCGGGGGTGGTCGGATTTACGGGTCAACGCTTTGCGTCCGCCCGCGCTCGCAGCCATTCGACGGCCTCTTCGACCTTGACTGTCTCGGGCTCCCGTCCCCGCGGGATCGACGCGTTGGTCGTGCCGTCGGTGACATAGGGACCGTAACGACCGTCGAGGATCTTTAACGTCGTCCCGTTCTCTTTGTTCTCGCCGAGTTCGCGCAGCACCCGCTGTTGGCGGCGGCCACGACGCTTAGGTTGAGAGAACAAGTCGACTGCCTGTTCGAGCGTGACAGTCAACAGTTCACCCTCATCTTGAAGCGAACGCGAGTCGTCCCCGCGCTTGAGGTACGGACCGAAACGCCCGTTGTAGGCCACCACCTCTTCACCCTCGATCTCTCCGAGCGAGCGAGGAATGCTGAGCAGGTCGAGAGCCTCGTCCAGCGTGACCGAACGTGGGTCCATCGTTTTGAACAGCGACGACGTCTTCGGCTTCGCCCCGCGCTTCTTACCGGCCGGCGGTGGTTCGGGCTGCCCCAACTGGACATACGGCCCATAGCGGCCGTCCTTGACGACAATTTCTTTGCCAGTCTCTGGATCGGTACCGAGCACTCGGTCCGGTGCGTTCTGGCGTTCGATCAGTTCCAGCGCGAGCTCGGTGGTGAGCTCGTCGGGGGCAAGGTCGGTCGGAACCGATGCCCTCTTCTCGCCCATGTCGACGTACGGGCCGTACCGCCCAACCCGGACGACGACACCGTCATCGCCCTCGGTTTGACCAACGGTGATCGAGTTGATGGCCCGAGCGTTGATATCGGGGAACTGTGTTTCGATCTGCTTATGCAGCCCATAGGCGTGATCGCCAGATCCACCGAAATAGAAGTCGGTGAGCCAGGGCACTGCCTCGTTCCCACCGTGGGCGATCGCGTCCAGGTCGGATTCCATGTTGGCGGTGAAGTCGTAGTCGATCAGGTCGCCAAAGTGGGTTTCGAGCAGTTGCACCACAGCAAACGCCGTCCATGACGGGACGAGCGCCGTGCCTTTCTTCCACACATACCCACGGTCTTGGATGGTCTGGATCACCGACGCGTAGGTGGACGGGCGGCCAATGCCTCGGGCTTCGAGCTCTTGGACCAGACGCGCTTCGGTGTACCTGGCTGGCGGCTTGGTTTCGTGATCCTTCGCCTCTGCCGATGTGCAGGCAACGAGCTGATTCTCCTCCACCTGGGGGAGCACGACCTCACGGTCATCGAGTTCTGCTTCGGGATCGTCAGACCCCTCGACGTACGCACGCAGATACCCCGGAAAGACGATCACGCGGCCGTTCGCCTGCAGAATCAGGGCCTCGCCGTCGGGTCCGTCGGCCGATAGCTGAACGGTCATCCGCTTGCCGCGGGCGTTCTCCATCTGCGACGCGACCGTCCGTTTCCAAATCAGGTCGTAGAGCTTGCGCTCGTCGTCATCGAGCTCAGATGCGACATCTTCGACCGATCGGAAGGTCTCACCTGCGGGGCGTATCGCCTCGTGCGCCTCCTGCGCGCCCTTCACCTTCTTGGTGTACAAGCGCGGCTCGGCCGGCAGGTACTCACGTCCGTAACGCCGTTCGATCTCGGAACGGGCGGCCGCCAACGCCTGTTCGGACAACGTCGTTGAGTCGGTTCTCATGTAGGTGATGTAGCCGCGCTCATAGAGCCGCTGTGCCACCGACATCGCTCGAGATGCGCTGAACCGGAGCTTGCGTCCCGCCTCTTGTTGAAGGGTCGAAGTAATGAACGGCGCGTACGGCTTGTTCTGGTAGTCCTTCGCTTCGACGGACACCACTTTGGGGGAGCTACCTTCAAGCCGCGCCCGGATCGCTTCGGCCCGGAGCCCGTCGAGCAGCAGGACGTTCTTGCCACCCGCTATACGGCCCGTATCCGGATCGAAATCCTTGCCGGTCGCGACCCGCACGCCGTCCACGGAGTGAAGCCCCGCGGCGAAGGCTTCACCAGAAGCATCGAGCGTCGCATCGATGCTCCAGTAGGCACCTGCCCGGAACGCGATGCGGTCGCGTTCACGCTCGACAACGAGGCGGGTCGCAACGCTTTGGACTCGCCCTGCCGACAACTTGGGCATGATCTTCTTCCACAAGACCTCGGACAGTTCCCAGCCGTAGAGGCGGTCCAGGATGCGCCGAGCTTCCTGTGCGTCGACGAGCTTTCGGTCGAGGTCACGGGTGTTTTCCATCGCCTGCTGAATGGCGGGTTTGGTGATTTCGTGAAACACCATTCGCTTGACGGGCACCTTCGGATTGAGCACTTCTAGGAGGTGCCATGCGATCGATTCACCCTCGCGATCCTCATCTGTTGCGAGGTACACTTCGTCCGCGTTTTTCAGTAATGAACGCAGCTTCTTTACCTGGTCACGCTTGCGCGCAGGGATGATGTAGAGCGGTTTGAAGTCGTTGTCGACATCGACAGCCAGGTTGGCCCACGGCTCGCCCTTGTACGCCTTTGGAATTTCGCGGGCAGAGCCGGGCAGGTCACGAACGTGCCCCACACTCGATTCGACGGTAAAGCCAGGTCCAAGGATGCTTGCAATGGTGCGGGCCTTGGCCGGCGACTCGACGATCACAAGAGAATTTGCCACGAAAAGGTCCTCAATTCGGCGTGTTGCATTCACCTCGTTGGCAACGGTCTAGCCTACGGGTTCTTATGTCCCGCCATTCGGGTGCATGACGCGGGTGCGTTGATTTGGGCAGTGCGCTGCCCGCACAAAGCTCTGAGCGCGGGTGCTGACAAGGGTCGAATAGTAGGGGTTTACGAGACTCTCATGTCGATGAACGACCTTCGCGAGGGATATTCCACGTTATGACGATGCCAGGCAGTCCGTCACCGCGCGGTGACCGACGCCCGCTTCCGAAGCGGGCTCCCGACTCCGTAATTCGCGAGCGTGTCAACCGCCGCCGCCAAAGGCGCCGTCGCCGTCAGATCCGTTCGTTGATCCTCGGTGTGGTCATTTTGCTGGCGCTGATTTTTTTGTTGACCAAGTGTCTTGGTGGCGACGATTCGTCATCGACCGGTCCGTCTAACGATTCCTCCGACTCAAACGGCGAGTCGGGGGGCAGCGGCGAAGGGGCGAACCCGGGCGCTGCGCCGACCATCGAAGTCACAGCAGCGACAATCGCTGGCGGAGGCGAGATTGCGGCCGCCGATCAGGAGGCCGTGAAGAAGGCCTTGACCCAATACGCGTCGCTCGGCATCGATCAGGCGGCAAAGGCGGGGACCAAACCTGCGGGTTTTGATTCGCTCTTCACACCCGAAGCCGCCGGACAGCTCACCCAACAAGCGGTGGACGTATTGACCGATGCGTCGGTAGGGCCAGAGTCGGCCACGGGCGACGCCACGGTGATCTCTGCTGCCCTCACCGGCGGCATCAAGGACGAGGCTGGCACGATCACGGTGATCGCTGCCCGAGTTCGTATCAACGCTGTCTTCACCAAGGAAGGTTCGAGCCAGACGATCAGCCAACGCGCCGGCGACCTCTCCTTTATAAGGAACGGTACGTCGTGGCTGATCGACGGGTGGGACATGGAAGTCCGCCGGGCGGGCGGCGGCGTCGACACCCCGACCCAGGGGACAAGCAAGGTCGAAGCCGACGGTCAGAACGGTGCGGCCGCACCGCAACCCGCGTTCAATTCAGGACCAGCGGGCGCTAGCGTGCCAGTGCAGGGCGCAACTGCGGATGCCGGTACGGCTACTGCGGACTCCGCAGCAGCAACCGCCCGACTCGGCACTGCAACCACCGGTGGATCGCCGTCTACTTCGCCGGTGAACCCCGCATCTTTGAACGTCGCGGACCAACTCGAGCAGTCAAACTCCGATTCTCCCGACGGTCCCGCTCCCATCGCTGAGAACATCCCGGTATCTGGATGACCACACTTTTTCACCACAACTTTTCCGGCCGAGCCTTCGTCGGCCGATTGGCGCGCGCTGCAGGACTGTCGCTCGTTGCGCTCATTGCTGGCATCCTCGGCATGGTGATGTTGTTCATCTCTCCGCAGCGCTCGGGGACCGCTCCCCTCTTCCAGGTCGCTGCGGTTGGGCGATCGGCTGGTCAAGGCGCGTCTGCAGATGTGGTCTGGGCCCTGATAGTGGGGTCTGACAGCCGGGTTGGCCGACCGGATGTGTATGGCGACGCGGTCGACGGCGCCCGCGGCGACGCGCTCCACCTGATCGGCATCAACGTCAAGGAACAGCACGCAACCATGCTGAACATTCCTCGCGACACGGTGACCGAGATCCCCGGACGCGGCGAAGGACGAATTAACACCGGCCTCACCTTCGGAGGGCTGGAAGGACAGGCCGCCGCTGTCACCAACCTCACGGGCATTCCTGTTGACTACGTCGTCTCCGTTGACTTCGACCAGTTCTTGACGGTGGTCGACGCGATCGGAACCATCACCGTCGACGTTCCTTATGGCATGGACGATCCCGCCTCCGGCGCCGCGTTCATGCCGGGCGAGAACGAGCTCAACGGCGGACAAGCATTGGCGTATTCGCGAAACCGCAAGAGCCTGCCCTGCGACGGAATCCCTGAGCGATGCGGCGACTGGGGCCGGACAATGAATCAGGGGCAGCTGATCATCGAGGCGCTTCGCGAACTCCAGTCGCGCAACGTCGGCATCGTCGAAACCATCTCGTACGTCGAAGCGTTCATGGCTCATGGCTCCTTCATTGGAATGTCGCCAACAGAGCTGTACCGCTTGGGTCGGCTAGCTCTCGACCTTGAACCGGACAACATCGACTCTTTCCTCTTGCCGTCGGAGTCGGGACGTCTCGGTTCGGCGTCGGTGGTTCGGCCAACTGGTGCCGCTGCAGGCCTGTTGGCAGACATGGCCGATGACGGCATCGTCCAAAGCGACGAATACGTGCGTTTCGTCGGCGGCCGATTCCAAGGTCTGTAGGTCCGCCAGGGAATGCCAGACGTTCAAAATGTCCTTGGCCAGCTCGCCGATGAAGCCAGCGGCCGGGGAGTCGACGTCACCGTTCTACCGGTCGAGGGGCGCTCCGCGAGCTACGCAGAACTCGAGCGCAGCCTTCCGCCATCGCTCCAGGAGGCCTTGCTCCGGAAAGGCATCACCCAGCTCTACAGCCATCAGGTCGCGGCGATCGACGCCCTCCGTGATGGCACCAACGTCGTCCTCGCTACTGGGACAGCCTCTGGCAAGTCGCTCGCCTATCAGCTTCCAATTGCCGAAAGCATGGTCGGGTCGGCCCCAGCAACAGCCCTGTGCTTGTTTCCGACAAAGGCCCTCGCTGCCGACCAACTCCAGTCGTTCCGCTCACTGCTCCTCCCAGAACTGGCCGTGTACAGCTACGACGGCGATACCCACCCCGACGAACGGTCATGGGTGCGCCAGAACGCGAACGTGCTGTTGAGCAACCCCGACATGTGCCACCGATCCATTCTTCCTGCGCATCGCCGGTGGGCGACGTTCTTGATGCGGCTTCAGTGGATCGTCGTCGACGAACTTCATTCGTTGCGCGGCGTCTTCGGAAGCCATGTCGGGCACGTGTTGCGCCGTGTGCTGAGGCTGTGTGAGCACTACGGAGCTACCCCCACAATCTGTTTTACGTCGGCGACTATCGGAAACCCGAAGGAGCTTGCTGAGGCGGTGGCGGGCGTCTCGGTCGAGGTGATCGATTCCGATGGCTCACCAAAACCCGCGTCGAGTTTGGCGTTGTGGCGGCGACCCATCCCCGTCGATGGACGACCGATCGCCAGCGCCGATATCGAGGTTGCCAGACTGCTCGGTCGGTTCGCCGCGGAAGGGCACCGGTCGCTGGCCTTTGCCGGCTCACGCCGAAACGCTGAGTCGATCGCCGCGCAGGCCCAGGCCATGTTCCAAGACCACAAGTCACAGATCGCGGCCTACCGAGGTGGGTTCCTGCCCCAGGAGCGACGAGAGCTGGAAGACCGTTTCCGGGACGGCTCTTTGAAGGCATTAGCTGCGACAAACGCTTTGGAGCTGGGAATCGACATTCCAGGCCTCGACGCGGTGGTGCTGAACGGATTCCCTGGGACGATCGCGTCGATGCGCCAGCAGATTGGGCGTGCAGGACGGCGGGATTGCCCGTCAGTCGCGATCGTCGTCAACGGCGACGATCAGCTCGACAGCTGGTACTTCGATCACCCCGACCAGTTCATCAGTCGGTCCCCTGAACCTGCGGTAGTGAACCCGTCGAACCCCCGAATGCTTCGGGCGCACGTGGCGTGCGCTGCGGCCGAGCTGCCGTTAACGCCTGGGGACCGCGATCGCTTCGGCGATGGAATGGACGAGATCGTTACCGACCTTGTGAGAGACGACCTGCTGTTAGTGCGTGACGGCGGGTTGATCTGGGCCCCTACTTGGTCGCCAGCGGCCGAAGTAGACCTGCGATCGGGAGGGGGCGGTGAGGTTCGTCTCCGCTGCGTCGATGGATCAGAGCCGCTGCTGGTTGGAACGATCGATTCAACACGGGCACCTTCGGGCGTGCATCCTGGCGCTGTCTACGTCCATCAGGGACACCACTACAAAGTGACATCACTCGACCTCGAGAACCGATCAGCTGAGCTGGTCACCACCGACGGATCGGAATACACCCAGGCGCGGCTGACAAGTGAGATATCGGTGGTCAACACCGACGCTGTGAAGCGTCACGGCGCGTTCACTCAGGCAGTAGGAACGGTCGACGTCGAGTCGTGTGTCACCGGTTACCAAGTGCGGGACCGCGCAACGAGGGTTGTCCTCGACACGGTGGACCTGGACCTGCCACCCCAGCGACTGGTCACCAGGGCGTCGTGGTTGATGGTCGACAACTCGGTGATGGACCTCCTCGATTTTGGGAACGAGCAGGTACTTTCCGCAATGCACGCCATTGAACACGCGATGATCGGCATGTTGCCCTTGTTTGCGATCTGTGACCGTTGGGACGTCGGCGGCCTGTCTATGGCTGACCACCCTGAAACCGGTTCGCCAACGCTGTTCATTTATGACGGGTACCCAGGCGGTGCAGGTATCGCGGACCTTGCCTTCAGCCGCGGCGTCAAACATGTCCAGGCCACCTACGACCTCATATCGAACTGTGGCTGCTCCAGTGGTTGTCCCGGCTGCATCCAGTCGCCCAAGTGCGGCAATTGGAACGAGTTCCTGGACAAGCAGGCAGCACTCGCAGTCCTCGGCCAGATCATTCAGAGCGAGGACTGCTAGCGGAACCCCGCAGCGCCCATCGACCCAGCGGTCGGCGGCTACGGACCCTGCTGCATCGTCTGACCTCCCGGAAGCACTTCCCCGCTCGGGGTCTCCGACTGAACCTCGGCCTGCGCTTTGGCCCGAACCGTCCGGACAAACCCGGCGATCGTGATGTTCCGAGCGGCTACAACCCGCGTGCCGCGTTGTCCGCACTCGAAACCTTCGAGTGTCGCCCCGTACTCCGCGAGGACCGTCAACGCCGCGAGTTCTGCGGCGGTACAGCTGGCTTGTTCGGCCACCACGGCGGAGCCTGCCAACGCCGCCATATCCGCTGCCGTTTGGGTTCGAGCCTGAGACCACGAGACGCGTCCGAGGGTGACGAGCCACAGCATCGCCACGACCACTACGGCCATAACACCCGCGCCCAGAACGCTCATCGAACCGGTCTCTTCCGAAGACCGGACCCGTCTTGCGACTCCCGATTTCTTCGTGAGCTCAGCCTTGGCGCGCTGATCCCTCATTCGGTTCTCGCCGAAGCGGACGCGGACACGGTGACGTCCGGTAGAAGCGCGCCGACGATCGGCACATCTGTTGCGACTCGGAGTTCGACCGTCACACGGGACTGACCACCGGACGCCGCACCCGCTGCGGACGCCAGACGTGCGCGCCCATCGATCTCCTTGATCGCTGCGTCGACCTCCTGGCCGCTCGATCCAACGGAGAGTTCCCGCACCCCGGCTCGGGCGGCGTGTTCAACCGCCACCCGAGCCTGAGCCACCATCAGCACCTGGGCCATCAGCAAGACGAGTACCACGACGAGCAGCAGCACAGCGGCAAATTCGACAGTCGCCTGACCGCTGTCGCCTCTCGTCGATCCCGACAGACGCGAACGAACGCCCCTCGAAGACGCCGGAGGCGTACTCGGCGAACCCAAGCTTCGCCGTGTCCACTTGCCACGGGTACCCGCGCCACGTCGTGCAGACCTCGCTGATCGCAGCGCCCGACCATCCCGTGACCGGTCGAGCGAGGTGGGCGGAACTGGAACGGCTTCCGACGGCGACTCTGAAGCCAGGGGCCAACCGACGACCTGGGGTGCCTCGCCCATCAGCCGGTGACGGTCGTGATGATGTCGTTCACCACCGCGTCGAACAGCCGACCGATCGCTCCGCTGCCCGTCGCCCACGTGATGAGCAACGTGGCAACAGCTGCGGCGCCGAGCATTACGAGCGCGTACTCGGCAGTCGACTGCCCCGATTCGTCCGACCACTTGATTGGCGATGTCGAAGTCGGCTCTTCGGTGCCCACCTCGACATCGCGTTCGATGGGGTCGCTGGGCGTGTCTTGTAACAGATCCATGACGTTGACTTCCTGGTTGTTGTCCTTCTTTGGGCCTCGTCGGAGGCTCGGCGGCACTCGACGGCGAACGGCCACCCCATGCGATTGGTAAGCGGCGGACTCCTCGAATGCGAGTGATGTGCGGCCAGCGGCCCCCAAGTGCGACCGATGCGGCGCTAACGGCCGGAGAGGTCGAACGACGCGCCGTCGGCTAAACCGGCGAGGCTGGGCAGGATCGCCAAACACACAAACGCGGGAAGTATGCACAGCAGCAGGGGGAACAGAAGCTTGATCGACAGCGCCTGGATCCGTGCTCGCTGCTGAGCGGTCACCGAGCGTCGTGCCTCGTCCGCGACGGCGGCCAATGCAACGTCGCTGGCCGAGCCGAGGCGATGGCTGTCCCGCAGCACAGAAACGGTCGATCGCCAGACCGGATCAGAGTCTTCGAGACGCACCCAAGCTTCGGTGATTGAACTGCCTGTCTGGCGAGCCCACGCGTCAGCTTCGACCATGGCCTGAGCCAGGTGTCCGCCGCTGCTGTCACCAACGGCCCGCCATGCAGCAGACGCTGAGTGGCCGGAGCGTAAGCACATGCGGAGCGCTTCCACCACATAGGGCAGTTCTGCTGCACCGACTCGTTTGCGTTCCCGTTCTGCAAGGCGCTGACCGCGCCCCGTCACCACCCGGACGAATGGAACTTGAGACCAGCTGGTGCTCCGTCCCGTCGTACGGAGCCCAGAATCAGCCGAGGCCCGGCGGTCCGCAGCGGCCCACCACCGACGAGAGCAGTAGCCGAGAATCACGACGACTAGCCCGTGAGCCCACAGTTGGGGCTGCTCGGTCGCGCCCCACACGCCGACCAGAATCATGCGGCGCCACCTGTCTGAATGAACTCGCCTCTGGTTGATGTACCGCCGGGATCGAACGATTCCACGAGGGTGGTGCGAATGAGGTGTCGCATCCAGACCAGACCGAGCAGTTCAGCGACGACACCGGCCCCGACGACGAAGCGCCCCCATCGTTCGGAGACCAACTCGGTCAGGGAGTCCGGATCGGTCAACGCCAGTATGAACACGGCCAGCAACGGCAGACTCGACACCACCCACGCCGAGAGGCGCGCTTGGGTGGACAACACCCAGGCTTCCCGGCGGTTCTCGATGGTTATCCGGAGGCCATCGAGGTAGCGATCGATCGCATCGCCGGCCGTCCCACCCAACCGATCTGCCAGCGCTACTCCGTTGAGCGCTCGCACGACGGGGACGCAACGAGAATCGGCGCTACCAACCAAGGTGGAGGACGCAACCTCCAAAGCTTCGCCGACCGAGCGCCCAACGTCGAGACGTTGGCGCAACAACTGTGTGGCAGGGGCGCCAAGGAGCGGCTCCCACGATGCAGCACGAACCGCGCCCGCGATCGTTCGACCTGCGCGTACAGAGCGGGAAATCTCGCTCAGCACCATCTCGCCATCTCGGTGAAGATCCCGCGAGAAACGTGCTCGTCGGGCATTGTCGACGGCCTTGCCAACAAAGGGCATTGAACGAGGCAGGGAACGCCTGCCCTCTAGCTCGTATCCGAAGTGCTCTGTAGCCCAGAGATCTGAGCTATATCTCTCAGGGACACCCAGCTCAGGCGCAGATACAGGACGTTCACACCGCTCGAAGTCGCAGCGTTCTGGGGCCCAGGATGAGCTGGACGTTGCTGGTTCCACCAAAGCCACGGCCGAGTCCAGCGGTCCGACCTGTTGACCCGACCGCCGAAAAGGGTCCGCGTACGAGGCCTGCGGGGAACCGGCTCGCCAGAGCACCCAACACAAAGCAAAGAGTACGACGCCTACAAACATGGCTCGCTCCTCGACAAGGTTTCGGCCAATCGGTAGATCGCGCGCCACCCCGACGATGCTCGACGATCAATCCGTGAAATGACACGTTCGGCGCCGACCTTTTCAACGACGATGACCACGTCGATTGACGACGTCGCCATGCGCGTCAATGCCCGCTCGCTGACCCCGCGATCTGCCAGAAGTGCCAGGGCAACCAGCCGGTCGATTGCTTCGTCCGCACCGTGAGCGTGCAGCGTTGCCATCGACCCGCGATGGCCGCAGTGCAACGCAAGGAGAAGGTCGAGGGCCTCAGGCCCGCGGGCTTCGCCCACGACCAGGCGGTCAGGCCGCATTCGCAAAGAGGCTCGAACGAGGTCGCGGAGCGTCACCGACCCATATCCATCTGCGTTGGAGCTGCGCGCTTCGAGGCGGACGACATTCGGGTGATGACACGCAACCTCGAGTGTGTCTTCCACACAGACAATCCGCTGGGCGGGATGAGCTGCGCTCAATAGAGCGCCGAGCACCGACGTCTTGCCCGACCCGGTTGCGCCAACCACCAACACGTTGGCCTGTTCATCGACCAGCTCGCCCAAGACCGACGCACATGGCTCCCAATCTGCCAAAGCAAAACCCGCGGTGCGGTGGCGTCGAACCGTCAGTGCGATCCCCCCAGGCGAAACCGGCGGCCCGACGGCATGAAGCCGGTCGCCGTTTGCCAGGCGAGCGTCCGCTATCGGGGACGCATGGTCGAATCGGATGCCAAGTGGCCGAATTGCACGTTCGACGAAAATGGTCCGCTGTTCGGGTTGGAGGCGGTGGGGCGTGGAGTGCATGTCGCCCCACCGCTCGACCCAAACCGATCCGTCGGGGTTGACCATGACCTCGGTCACCCCGTCGAGCTGGGTGAGCGCATCTATCAGCCCAAGACCGAACCGTTCGTCACGTGCGTGTTGCGTTAACCGATCAAGGTCCTCTGTTGCCTCCACCACAAAGGTCGCTCGCACCTCCTCGGTCAGTTCTCGGCGAGCGGCGTCGACGTCGACACCAACGTCGAGCAATCCTTCGTCGTCGCCACGGATGAGCGCTGGGAGCGTGTTGACGTTCATGCGGCATCGCTCGTCAATGCGCTCTGGACGGTAAGGCCCGACTGTCCGAGCATGGCCTTCCACGCCGGCGCCAGCGCCCTGCTGAGAGCTTCTGGGGGCCGTCTCAAGATCAGGCCCGCGTCGACCGCCCGGGCAATCGCTGGCCGCCATGGCACGTCGGCGACGACCGGAGCGCGTAACACCTTTTGTGCGTCGGCCGACCGAATGGCCCGGCCAGCCTCCGACACCCACACGATGCCGTCGGGCGGCCCCAGGGCTGTCCGAGCGTGAGCAGCACGTCGCATCCCCAAGTAGCAGCCACGCATCGTCATCCAGACCTGTGCGCCGTGGACTGTGAACCAGTCGACGAGGAGATGTCGACCGTCGGCGGCGTCGATGATCACCATGCCGTCGAACCCGGAGAGTTGTTGCCAGAACGCACGGCTGACCGACCCATTGACGAAGGCTGACGACGACGTTCGAGCGTCGGCATGGCCTGGTTCGCCCTCTAAGCCGTCCGACGACGGCCAGCCGTTCGTACGTCCGACGCGCCCACCGAACCGGCCCATAAGTTGCGACTGGCCAACCCGCCCCGGGGCGAGAAGGCGAACATCGGGTGCGACCAGGGACGACGAACGGATCAGGGCACCTGATGCAGGCGCTGCTTGGGCGGTAACCCAATCGCCCCAGCCCGTCTCGGGTGGTTCGCAGCCGAGCATCGCAGCGACGTCCCCGCCAAGGTCGACGATGAGAACCGGGATCCGACCAAAACAGTGCGCTGCCAAGCCGGCGACCACGGTGGTCGTACCCACCCCACCTTTAGGGGACCACAAGAGCAACATGGCGAGTTCCTTTGCCAGGGAGTAGTCAGGGCCTGTCTGGCCGCTCTGGCGTCTGGAACTCTGAGACACGTCAGGGGCGTGGCACCGAGCCACGCCCTCAACGATGTCAAATTACATTAAAGACATTCAAATGCTAGGCGTCGGTAGCCTTCTTGGCGATGATCGCCCCGGCAGCTACGACGAGCAGAAGAATAAGAAGCTTCTTCATGGCGTTCCTTTCGGTCGGGGTGCCATACCTGGAAAGTGTCCAGGTCGGCGGCGTGAACGCCGATGCTAGATGCCTTAGGGCGGGTAGGTCACGCACCCGGGGAACACAGATGTCTTTGGCGCGTCTCGCTGTCTGCTAGGAACTACGTCGAGACGCCTAACATTGATCGACGACCGCTCCGGTCGCGACGGATGATTCGGGCTTGAGCGTTACTCCTCGAAAACGCGCTGCAGCATCGGCGTGAGTCTTGCCGACACCTCTCTGAGTTGGGGCACCTCCCAGATTCGCAACGTACTGCTGGACAGGTGTGTTCCGACGCGTTCAGCCGCCCGGCTCTTGACGCCCCAATCATCCGAAGGAAGGGATACCACCACTAATGACCTCTGGCGCAGACTTGCAGCCGACGTTCGCCAGCCTCGGCGTCGATTCCCGACTCGTTTCGGTTCTTGAAGCCGATGGGATCCTGGCGCCCTTTGCAATCCAGATCGAATCCATCCCCGAGAGCCTCGCCGGACGCGATGTGTTGGGTAAGGCGCGCACCGGCTCCGGCAAAACGTTGGCCTTTGCGCTGCCCATCTTGACCAAGCTCGCCGAAGGCAAACCCGAGGCCGAGGCGCGCCATCCGCAGGCTCTAGTGCTGGCACCGACGCGCGAACTCGCGTCACAGGTAACCGAGGTCGTCTCACCACTCTCGGACAAGATCGGCTTCCGCACAATCTCGATCTACGGCGGGACCAACATGAAGCGAGATCATCAACGACTCGCCGAACCCGTCGACATTCTCGTGGCTACCCCGGGTCGGTTGATCGACTTGATCGAACAACAAGAGGTGTCCCTCGAATCCCTCCGATTCGTCGCCATCGACGAAGCGGACCGCATGTGCGACCTCGGGTTCTTCCCACAGGTCGACTGGCTTCTCCGCCAAGTGGGTTCTGAAGCCCAGATCATGTTGTTCTCAGCAACTCTGGACGGGTCGGTCGGACACCTTGTCGAGCGCCACTTGAACAATCCGACCCTCGTCGAAGTCCAACACGACGATGGTGAAGCCGTTCCCCACATGGAGCACCGATTCTTAGAGGTGCACCACATGGACAAGGCGCGAGTCATCGCCGCCTTGATCGAAGCCTCCGGTCGGGCGATTGTGTTCTGTCGCACGAAACGCAACTGCGACCGACTCTCCCGCGACCTAGGTGAGTTGGGAGTCAAGGCCCCTGCCATCCACTCAGACCTTCGCCAGAAGATGCGCGAGAAGACCTTGAGTCGATTCGCCAATCATGAAGTACCGGCGCTGATCGCCACCGACGTGGCTGCTCGTGGCATCCACGTCGATGATGTCACCTTGGTCATCCACGCCGATCCTGCCGACAACGCCAAGGACTACCTCCATCGTTCAGGGCGCACCGCCCGCGCCGGAGCGAGTGGTCTAGTCGTCACCCTCATCGAATGGGACAAGAAGGCCTTGATGCGAGTCGTGCTGCGTGAACTCGGCATGCAAGACAGCCCAATGGTTCGAATGTTCTCAAACGATCCTCGGCTTGCTGACCTGACCAACGCCGACCTGTCTGACGCGACGACCGACTGATCGGCCGAGAGCGCAAAGTCTTGTGATACCCGCGCAGTCGGAGGCGCCGGCGCCTCACCCCAGCTCGACTATGGAAGCAATGTTGACGTACTCGAGTGCGGCCCAGGTGGCGAAAAAGCGCTGGAGTATGGCCGAGGTGCCCGGCGTACACTCGGCTTCAACGGCGCACTCATGGGTGTTGCCGAACGTTATTCAGCAAGCGTCGATCGCTTGCAGGTCCCACGGCCGGCCGGAAATGCGACCGATGGGCAGGCAGAGGAAGTCACATGACAACGGACGGATTCACAGCGGCTGAGCCAATGGTCGATCCCGAGACGTTGGGGGTCATCGCCGCCGATTTGGGCGCCGACGTCGCGTTGCAAGTGGCAACCATTTTCGTTGACAACCTCGACGGCCGCGTCGCCGAGCTGGCCGCCGCCCAGGATCCAGACACGCTGCGCAAGGCCGCCCACGCCCTCCGGACACCAGCTGCAACCGTCGGGGCCAACTCTTTGGCCGCGCTCTGTCGCGACATCGAACATCTAGCCCTTGAGGGTCACCACGGCAGTCAGTTAGAAGGACAAAAGGCCGATCTGGTTGCGCTGGCCGCGAAAACCCGTGGGGAACTCAGCCGCTTGATCGCTTCCGGCGAGTTTGAAACAAGCTCGGACGTGTCAGCCTGACCGTGAAACGATCAACGGTCGTCAGCGCTACCAGGAGCGATTAACTCCAGCGATACCCCACGCCGCGCACGGTCTTGATCCGTGAACTTCCCGTCGGCGGGTCGATCTTGCGGCGGAGGTTGGCGATATGTACGTCGATGACATGGTCGTCGCCGTACCAGTTGGGCCCCCACACCCGCTCCAAAAGAACCTCGCGGGTGAAAACGACCTTCGGAGCCGACGTGAACGCTTCGAGAAGGTCAAATTCGATCTTGGTGAGCTTGACGAGCTCACCGTCGATCCGAGCTTCGCGTCCGGGAACATCGACGATGACTTCGCCGAGCACCCTGTGATCACCATCGCCGTTCGACGACTCGGGCGCTACCCGCGGACGCCGCATAACAGCGTCGATCCGCGCAAGAAGCTCGGGTGCCGTGATCGGCTTGCCAAGGTAATCGTCCGCGCCCAGACGCAACCCGATGACCCGGTCGACCGGCTCGGAACGTGACGTCAACATGATGATGTAGGCGTTAGAAAACGTTCTGATCTCGCGGCAGACATCGAAACCGTCGATATCGGGTAGCGACAGGTCAAGGATGATCACGTCGACGGCGTTCTGACGGATCAGGTCGATACCGTCCCGACCCCGATCCGCCTCAAAGACGTTATACCGACCGCCCTTCAGCGCCTCCTTGAGAACGTGACGAACCTCGGCAGAATCCTCAATGATGGCTACCGAGATGGGCGAGGACATATTTCCTGACTGCATGACTTCACGGGCTCCGCTCAATACCGAGACCGCATCGCGCCTAACGATGCTCGTGCGGGGCCGACGAAATGTTGGGGTCGCCCCGCCCGCGCCGAACAGGCTAGGCGGTGCGACAGACCCACGGTTGGGTACGGCCTCAACTTAATCACGTAAGTGCTGGTAGCGACTGCGAAAGGGGCCTCTGGACTCGACTAGACCGCCAAAAGGTCCCGCGCACCCGTGTCAGAGGAGGGGTGCCGCAATTTCGACATGGCCCGAGCCTCGATCTGACGGATTCGCTCACGGGTCAAGTTGAAGTACTCGCCCACTTCTTCCAGCGTCCGAGACTCACCCCGGTCCAAACCGAAGCGGAGCGCCAAAATCTGACGTTCGCGCTCGTCGAGCGGCGACAGCAGCTTCTCGATTTCGGCGGGAAGCAATGCGGTCGCAGCGACCTCGAACGGAGACTCGGCGGACCGGTCTTCAACGATGTCGCCCAACTCGGCGTCGCCGTCCTCGCGAAGTGGCTCGGACAGAGACAGCGGTTCTGCCGCGAAGCGCAGCGCCTCGGTGACCTTGTCTTCGGGCATCTCGACTTCTTTGGCGAGTTCAACCAAAGTGGCCGGGCGACCAAGCTTGAGTTCGAGGCGAGAACGGGCCTTCTGCAAGCGAGTCAAGGTGTCGCCAGCGTGGACTGGCAGTCGAATGGTTCGGCCGGTGTTGGCGATGCCGCGGGTGATTGCCTGACGAATCCACCAGGTGGCATACGTCGAAAACTTAAAGCCTTTACGCCAGTCGAACTTCTCGACGGCGTGCATCAGGCCGAGGTTGCCCTCTTGGATGAGGTCGAGCAAGGGCAGACCGGAAGCCTGGTACTTCTTGGCGATCGATACGACGAGTCGAAGGTTCGACTGGACAAAGGTGCGTTGCGCGTCGTCGCCGTGGCGTGCCTTACGCCGCAGTTCACGCTTCTTGGCCGGAGTCAGCCGTTGAGCCTTGTCTTCCAGTTGTGCACGGGCCTCATTGCCCGCTTCAATCTGTTGCGCGAGCCGGACCTCGTCTTCTTTGGTCAGCAACGGGTACTGACCGATATCGGTGAGGTACAACCTCACCAAATCTTCTTCGTCTCTCTCTACACGCTCTTTGGCCATCCCGGGTTCGTTCTCCTTCGGGGACGCATGGGCAACCGGTCACTCTGGATGCCCGCCGACACAATCACTCGCCCAACACTGACGTCAGCAGCAACATTCCTATCGTCGCTGGTGTCTGAACCGACGTTTCGTTCAGATCTCTTGGGCGAAACCCCCTCGTCGTACACCCGCGTAACGCCCAAAATGGGGTATTGGACGCGGCGGGGAGGGTTCGACGAGTGGAGGGGTATGGCTTCATTATCCACACCTGTCAACCCCCATACTGCGTTGAAACGCTCAACGCAAGAATCCTCCCGCAACAGATGACGCCGCCCGTTAAATGTTGAGGACGATGTCAGACGAAGCCACCGCCATTCCGGCCACCGCACAGCACCCGAGCGCTCCTCGGCGTGCCCGCGACCGCTGGTCACCCCAACTCCGAGCCGAACTCTCGCCAGCGAATCTTTAAGTCGTCGATCTCGACGGACGCACTTGCAGACATGGCGACTATGTCGATGTCGGCGCTCAGATCTTCGAAAGCAGACAGCGACGCTGTGGCGTTCGCGATGCCGTCGGTGAACAGCTTCGCCGCTGGAGCATCAGACCACCACGAGCAGCAGTTGATCGCGAGCGCGTAACGGCGCTGCATTTCGGGAAGCACGTGGTCGTGGAACCCCATGCGAAAGTAGTGGTCGGGCATCTGGCCGAGTGCTTCGGTCGCAGCCAGAGCCGACGGGGCAGGCCCCGATGGTTGGGCTTCACGCAAGACCGGGACAAGATCACGAAGTTTGACGGCCTGACGCGCATGGCAACGGCCCCGTCGATACATGGACACCTTCGCGTGGGGGTCGACCACCGTGCCGGCTCGATCGATGAGGATCGATGAGCAGACCGCTTCGACCCAACTCACGGTGGTCAATTCTTCGGCGAGCTCTCGTATCCCGAACATGTGGTTTTTCCGTCGTTGGCTAGAAGGCTGGCAGTGTAACCACGGTCAATGGCGCCACCGGTTGACTATCGGCATGCGACGGTCCCGACCAAACGCTCGACCAGAAATCTTTACGCCCGGCGCGCCCTGCCGTCTCTTGAACTCGGCGCGGTCGATCATTCCGAGAACACGGCGAACCACGGCAAGATCGTGGCCCGTTCGAGCGGCGATCCGTTCGGGCCCAGCATCGTCGTCCAGATAGCCACTGATGATTGCGTCTAAGACCTCGTATGGGGGCAGGGAGTCTTGATCGGTCTGATCGGGCCGAAGCTCTGCGGAAGGAGGCTTGGTGAGGACGTGTTCAGGGATGAGATCGATGCCAGCGACCGAATTGCGCCAGCGACAAAGGCGATAGACCTCGGTCTTAAGAACGTCTTTGAGCACGGCGTACGCGCCGGCCATATCGCCGTACAACGTGCAATAGCCGACTGCGGTCTCTGACTTGTTGCCGGTCGTTAACACGAGACCGCCGTGTGAATTGGAGAGCGCCATGATGATCACGCCCCGCAGTCGCGCCTGTACGTTCTCGCCCGCGAGGCCCGCTCCCCCGGACAGCCAAACGCCGTCGAGAGCGTCCTCCATCGCGGAATGCGTACCGTCGATCGAGATGAGATCGGCCTGGATACCGAGGTTGTCTGCGAGTGTCTTGGCGTCGGTGACGCTGTGGTCACTTGAGTAACGGGACGGCATCATGACGCCGCGAACCTTGTCCGCTCCGAGGGCGTCGACGGCGATCGCCGCTGTCAATGCCGAGTCAATTCCGCCGGAAAGCGCCACCCATGCGGACGTGAAACCGGACTTGAGGATGTAGTCGCGGGTGGCGATGGTGAGCGCTGTGTAGATCTCGCCCTCGGGACCACTCAGTCCGCCGAGAGAGTCGGCGCCCTCTTCGGACCTGGCGAGCGACGCATCCTGGGGTCTCGACGGCACCGATATCGGGCCGAGGAGGTCGACCTCCTCGCCTTTGAGAACGAGCGTTGTCGGCCGCACCCACGCGTCGCCAGCGATGTCTGGTGAACCTTTCATCCGCTCGGCGGCTGGGGAAGCGAACCCAGCTCGAACAATGAGGTCGGTGAACGCTGGCGCTACGAACTCGGGCGTCGCGTCGCCCGAGATCAACATGGACGAGCCGTCAAAAACCAGCTCGTCTTGGCCGCCGACCATGTTGACTGCGGCTACTGGGCATCCGAACCGACCGGCCAGTCGCGCCATCACCTCGGTCCGTCGGGCGATCTTGCCGACGCGGTAGGGCGATGCGTTGAGCACGCAAACCAGATCTGGTCGTGGCGACCCGGCATGGAGGCCACGGGATGCGTCATGGCGCGGCAGCGAGATCGCCTGGTCGCCGACGAGCGACGTACCGGGTTCGCCTGGGCTCGGATCGATCCAGGCGTCTTCGCAGATCAGCGGAACGATGTGGACGCCACGGTGCTCGATCAGGGGAGGTTCGGCACCGCCCGAAATGAACCACCGGCGCTCGTCGAACACCCCGTAGTTCGGGAGGGCGATCTTGTCGTAGATGGCGACGATCCTTCCGCCGCGGGCAGCCACGGCACTATTGGCCACGGTGACGCCTTGTGTGCGCCCGTCCGCATAGGCGCGGTCTACCACTCGGCGCGGCACACCGAACAGACAGAGTTCATCGCCGGTCCTCGACGCAACCCAGACCGCCTTTTCCCACGCCGCTGCCAGAAAGGTGTCCTGATAGAGCAGGTCTTCGGGCGGATATCCGGTCAGGACGAGTTCGGGGAACAGGACCAGCTCAGCGCCCTCGGCAACGGCTTTCGCTCGACGAGCATCGACCAGGTCGGCGTTGTCTTCCAAGGCGCCGACTGTTGGATTGCACTGAACGAGCGCTATTTCGAGAGAAGCCATCGGCGAAGTGTATTCACCGCATGGCGCTTCCTCTGCGGTGGACAGCCGCGACCTCGAGAGGGACAACTCCTAACATTGCCGCGATTGCGTTAGGACGACTCTCTCTCGCCGGTGAGGTGTCCACCGCCCCGACCGGCGACCGTCAAAACACTGGCCGCTCCCTCTTCAAGGACCCGAATGAACCTGTTTCAAGAGACAGCCCTCGACGGAAAGGTCGCGATCGTCACCGGCGCTTCCAGCGGTCTTGGAGCACATATCGTCGAAGTGCTGAGCGCCACCGGAGCGACCGTCGTCGCTGCGGCTCGCCGGCAAGAACGGCTCGACGCTCTTGCCGCAAAGAACCCGCGCGTCTTTGGGCATGTGTGCGATATGAGCGATGACTCCCAGGTCCTTGACCTGGTCGCTCACACCACGCGGACGCACGGGCGGATCGACATTGTCATCAACAACGCGGGGGTGACCGACGGACCGACCGCTGCGATCGACGAATCGATGGAAACGGTTCGGTGGGTGTCCGACGTGAACCTGCACGCTCCGTTCCTGCTGGCTCGCGAAGCGGCCAAGACCATGATCGAAAACAAAAACGGCGGTGCCATCGTCAACGTTGCGTCGATCCACGGCTTTGTCGCTGCGGCACCGAATAACCAAGCCGCGTACGTCGCGTCCAAAGCGGCGATCATCGGCTTGACCAAGGAGTTGGCAGGGCAGTGGGCCCGCTACGGCATTCGGGTCAACGCCATCGCGCCTGGCTACTTTCCGAGCGAACTGACCCAAGACATGATGACCTCCGATGAAGCCGGTCTTGGCTACATCAAGAAGAACACCTACATGCGCCGGCCTGGCGAGCTAGGTGAGCTCGACGGGCCAGTCTTGTTGCTGGCATCTGACGCTGGCAGTTACATCACCGGACAGACGATCACCGTCGACGGCGGATGGACAATCCGCTGAACAGACGTTGCTCACAAGCACTTTCTTAACGGTCAGAACGCCGATTGTTTAAATCCGGCGCTACGGGAAGAAGAGAGTGAAACGCTGTGGACCCTTCGTCCGTTTCCCTGGCGTATCTGCTTTCCAAGCCCAGACCGCTCAAGACCCCCTGCGAGGAAAAATGTCGTCTACCCGCCTGAATGCCAAACCGTTTCGGTCCCGGACAAAGCAACTGCTCGCCCTGGTCGCGTCATCCGCGCTGATCTTGGGGGCCTGTGGGTCCGACGGAGAAGATCAGTCATCGCCGACCACCGCTGCGGTCCAGACGGCGACCTCGATCGTGGACCTTCCCCTTGGGGACGCTTCGACGTCGACCACGGTCCAGTCCTCCACGACCACCAACTTGGATGCGAGCTCGACCACCATGGCCGGTGACGACACTTCCACGACGACTGAGGAAGCCGGCGGGAACGCCACGACCAACTCGTCGAACCGCTCGACAACCAACTCCTCGACACGGAACACCACCAAACCGACCACGCGCTCAACGGGAGCGACGCAGGGCACGACCGGGTCGCGCAACACCCCGGCTCCCAGCGCTCCCCGCACCACCACTCCGCCGGCACCTGCGAGTACCGCCCCTCGGACAACCGCCGCAACGGCGCCCCCCACGGCCCCTCCGACGACGCCGCCTAGCACTCCGGCCAGCACCGCTCCTCCAGGCGAACCACTTCCCTCCAAGGCTGAACTGATCGCCCAGATGACGTCGATGTTGCAGGAGCAAGGCCTCCCCGCCGGCCAAGCCTCGTGTATCTCAAACACGCTCATGAACCAGCTGAGCGTAGAAACGCTGGCAGGTTGGGCCTCCAGTGGAACGGTGAACGAGGCGAACATCCCACCAGAGCTGACCAGCGCCATGCAGAGCGCCGTCGTCGCCTGTATGAGCTAGCCCCTTCTCCATAGGTCGACCGCTCACGCCGGTCGCTAGTTTTCGACGGGTGAACGACCCTTCTTTCGAGCTAGCGACCGGCGTTTTGCGCGTTTCGGACGTGTCGTCTTCAGGTGGACAAACCGCCGACCAGTTCCCGGCGTCGGTGCCGATCATTTACGAAACCGTCGTCCCCGAGGGCTGGGACATTTTCGGCAACACCAATGGTGGAACGCTTCTGGCACCTGTCGCACGCGCCGCGTGTGACGCTGCCGGTCGCCCGGACCCGATCGCGGTCAGCGCCCACTATCTGATGCCGGGTCGGTCGGGCCCGGCGACGATCACCCTGACTCCCACCCATGAGACGCGCCGGTTCTCGACGTTTCACGCGACGCTCAGCAACGCCAATGGGCCGATGCTCACCGCCGTGGTGACAGCTGGCGACCTAGAGAGCCACTCTGGGCCGTTTTACTTGGAGCGGACGCCGCCAGATATCCCGGGTCCGGACGAATGTGTCACGGTTGGGTCCAGGGACGGCGGACCGTCCTTCTCCGATCATGTGACCATGTCGATCTACGCGCCGGACGCCGACTTTTGGAATCCAAACGCAGTGCCAACAGGGCGGCTGCGTGGCTGGATCCGACTTCCGAGCGACCAAATCCCGGACGGTTTCGGCCTGATACAGGCCATCGACGCATTTCCCCCGGCAGCCTTCAACACTGGCGTCGAGATGGCGTACTCACCGACCTTGCAACTCTCGACGCACATGCGCGGGCGACCCGTCGGTCACAACCTGTTGGTCGATACGGCCAGCCGATCGATCGCTGGAGGCTTCAGCGAGATCGAAGAGACCGTCTGGGACGAGGCCGGCAACCTCGTCGCCCAGGGGCGCCAGCTCTGTGTTGTCCGGACCGCCCAGGCCTAGGCATCTCGGCGTCCAGATTTCCGACGGTTGCAACCATCCGAGCGGCGAGGCGCCGGGACGGTTGCTACCTCGCCCATCCTGGTTTCACGCGGGCGGTGCAGCCCCAGCCCGGGCAGCTTGAGCCCGGGGCGCTTCCATGCGGTGAACGACGCGCGCCGGTGCCCCTACGGCAACGCAGAAGTCGGGAACGTCGCGGGTGACGACGCTGCCAGCGCCGACCACGCTGTGACGGCCGATCGTCACCCCCGGGAGAATGACGACGCCGTGGCCGATCCAAGAGTGAGCGCCAATGCGAATGGGGCGTTCCTCGATCAGCTGGGTGTGGATGGGAGTTTCGAGATCATCAAAAGTGTGGTTGCCGTCGGTGATGAAGACCTGATGCCCCGTCCACACATCGTCACCAATCTCGATCGACCTGTGGGCCACTATCGTGCTGTTGCGGCCGATGACGCAGCGATCGCCGATCGACAACACACGATCTGGGAGACCCACGTGGTTCGGTCCCCAACCCGCCGACAGAACCACTTGGCGCCCGACCAAGGTGTTCTTGCCGATGTGGATCGACGATGGGTTGACAGCGGTGATCGCCGGGTAACACAGCACCGAGCCGTCCCCGAACGTTCCAAACTCGGCAGCGACCCGAGAATGTGGACCGACGACGCCGACCTCTTCAAGGTGCCGCTGGGCACGATGGACGAGGTCGCCGGCGATGCGGTGATAGCGGGTCCACACAAGGGAGCGGATCCGCTCGCCGCGGGTGACAGGTAGGCGATCATTCCTGCGAAGCATCGGGGCAATCTAGCGGTCAGGGTCACCGGCCAGCCCTGCAACCGACGGACACTCAGACCCTTGAGGCCATCAAAGAACGGTTGACCGTACGGTAAAGTCCTGCCGGACATGACCGAACCTCGCAAACGTTCCCGCCTCCGCCGCTACTTCAACAACGACCTTTCCGCCGAGGACCGCCGCCGCGTGATGGCATCGGTAGCTCTGATCTCCAACGAGAACTGGGCCGTCGGTTTCGGTCTGATGCTGTCGCTGTCGGTGATCATCGCCGTGGTTGGGCTCTCCGCAAACTCAGCGGCCGTCGTCATCGGCGCCATGCTCGTCGCGCCCCTCATGACCCCGGTGATGGGGATCGCCGCATCGTTGTCGATGGGGCTCCGACGCCACCTGATCTTTTCGATCCAGCGCGTCGCCTTCGCATCGTTGTGGGCGATCGGCCTGGCTTTCTTGTGTGCAACGTTGTTGCGGGACACCGGCATGCCCCAAGAGGTCTTGTCCCGGACGGCGCCCGATATCCGAGACCTCGCCGTCGCTCTCGCGGCCGGCACGGCGGGGGCGTACGCGATCAGCCGCCCCGAAGTGTCTGCCGCGCTGCCAGGTGTGGCCGTCGCAGTAGCGCTCGTCCCACCGCTCGGCGCCGTTGGTTACACCCTGGAACGCGGCCGTTGGGACCTGGCCCAAGGTGCCTCGCTGCTGTACCTGACCAACCTCGCGGCGATCGTCTTTTCGGGAATGATGGTCTTCCTACTCGTCGGGCTGGTGCCGCCGAAGCGCTTGGATACGCTCAGAAATCGGGTGGCCCTGAGCGGAGGGGCGACCGCGCTGATCGTGCTGGCGATCGCCGTGCCGCTTTTTACGGCCTCGGTTCAGTCGACCGTCGACTACCGCCGGACAACCCAGCTGAACCAGGCGGTCACTCAATGGCTCCAGGGGACCGAACTGGAGATCGATCGACTTTCGGTCACCGACGACTACGTCAACGTCTATGTGGTCGGTGCAGGCACGCTACCGCCTGTTTCGGCCCTCGCCCCGTCGGTCCAGGCAATCCTCGAAGAGCCGCGTGAGCTGCGGGTTCGGCTGACCGAAACCCGTTCCCCTACCGACCCAGGAGCCCAAGGTGAGCTTTCCGAAGACGAACGAGAGCGGGCGGCGCTCACCCGCATCGTCGAAGATTGGCTTGCGGGATCCACCGACGAGACGTTGCGGCTTACCGAACTCATCATCAGCGAAACCAGCGTGACCGTCGAGATAAGCGGACAGAAGGAACCCCTCCTCGACATCGAAACGCTGACCGAACGCATCCAGGCCGAACTCGGCAGCGAACCTGAGGTCCGCGTCGAATGGACCGAGACCGTCCAGGTCGACGTGATCGGGCAACAGACCCCCACCGAATCCCTCGAGCTTGCGATTGGAACGTGGGCATCCTCTCAGGCGAGTCGGCGGCTCGGCGTCAGCTCGGTTCAGATGAATGGCCAACTCGTTCTCATCGACCTGGTCGGCGAGACGGTGCCTGTAGACGCTCAAGAAGATCTCGAAGACATCGTTCAGGGAACTTTGGGGGATGGCTACGTCGTCCAAATTTGGTGGACCGAGCGGCGCCCACTCGCCGACGTCACACCGACAACGCTGGGAACAACGACGACGTTGGACGCAGCGACCACAACCACGACCACACCTTGAACGACTGAGGCCGACTCCCCACCGCGGTCTCGCACTGGAGTCAGCTATGCCTACCTCACGATATCCCCGCAAGGCCGCTACAGCCCTGTTCATCGCCACCACCGCCATCGCCTCGTTAGCTGCGTGTTCGAACACTGACGAGACAGTCGACACCGGGTCACGAGCGACAAGTTCTGCTTCGTCGACGACGCAGACCTCCGCAGCGCCGGTAGCCGAATCGCCGCCCTCGGCACCCGACATGACAACGACTACCGGGGATGAGACAGACGTTTCGTTGGTGGACTCGACAACCTCTAGCGTCGCCGGACCGGACACGCCCGCTCAAAGTCCACCCGAACGCTCCAACGACGCGGCACGGTCCGCAACGACTGACCGGGCGCCAGAGCCGGCGCCAGAACCGGCGCCAGAACCGGCGCCAGAGCCCGCGCCAGAACCCACTGGCCAGAAAATCGACGACGGCCCACTCGAACCGATGAACCCGGCACTCAAACCGCCACCGGCCATCGGGACGCGCCTCGAAACCGACTCCGTCGAACTCGTTGTCGCAGAATCGTGGCCCGTACAGGCTTTCCTAAAGATCACGGCCACCCTGCCCACGCCCTGCCACACCGTGACCGTTGTCAGTCAAGACGATGGGCGTGCGATCTGGGTGACGGCCCGCCTGGTCGAACCGCCCGCCGACACGGTCTGCGCGCAAGTGCTGACGCCCTACGAGACCAACACCCCACTGGGGTCGTACTCAACGAATCGACGCGTGTTGTTAAACCAGTTGCTCGTCGGCAGCTTGGGTATCTAACCGAAGTCCGCCCTCTGCCGGGCCGCCAGCAGGCTGACGCGCCCGGCACCCGGAGGAGCCCGTTGTCTCTGTCTGCCACAATGCCGTCAGAGGATGCCGGACGTCGGGTGCAGTTGACGTTGCGTGCGCGAAACGGAGGGGTGACCAGTCGTGTACGACACCATCATCAAGGGCGGGCGGATCGCCGACGGTACCGGCGGGGAGATCCGTACGGGTGACGTCGCCATCAAAGACGGCCGAATCGTCGAAATCGGCAAGATCACCTCCCAGGCCAAGCGTCAGATCGACGCGGACGGCGCGCTCGTCACACCCGGGTTTGTCGACATCCACACCCATTATGACGGGCAGGTCACCTGGGACGGAGAGCTGCAGCCATCGGTCTCCCACGGCGTCACCACGGTGGTCATGGGCAACTGCGGTGTCGGCTTCGCGCCGTGCCGCAGCCAGGACCGACAGCGACTTGTCGAACTGATGGAAGGCGTCGAAGACATCCCGGGCGCCGCCCTCGCGGAAGGGTTGACGTGGGAGTGGGAGACCTTCGGGGAGTACCTCGATGCGCTCGAACGTGCGCCGCGCAGCATCGACATCTGCGCCCAGGTCACCCATGACGCCCTCCGCGTCTTTGTAATGGGCGAACCGGGTGCTTTGGGCGCTCCAGCGTCACCGGAGCAGATCGATCAGATGCGGCGGCTCGCCGCCGACGCCCTCGACGGCGGTGCGTTTGGGATCTCGACCGGCCGATCGGAGAACCACAAATCGGCGGCGGGCCACGACACCCCAGCCAGGTTCGCCGCCACCGACGAACTCGTCGGTCTTGCGTCCAGCCTTGCCGGAAGATCCGTAGGGGCGTTTCAGATCGTGTCCGATTTTGGGATGAGCGATCGCGCAACTTTTGATGCCGAATTCGACCGGATCGAGGCGGTTGCTGCCAGTTCGGGGCGTCCAGTTTCGATCTCGTGCGTCGAACGATTTGCCGTGCCCGAACAGTGGCGATGGATCGTCGAACGAGCGGAGAGTGCGACCGCCCGAGGGCTTCCGATCCGCTTGCAGGTCGGTGTGCGGGCGATCGGCGTCCTACTCGGTCTGGACGCGACCTTTCATCCGTTCATGGGCTTCCCGTCGTATAAGACGATCTCTGGACTTCCCTTATCAGAGCGGGTGGCCCAGATGAAAGAGCCGGCGTTCAAGGAGCGGCTTCTCACCGAAACCTCCGAACCCGTTGCGGGTGATGGGTCGCCGATCCCCCCGATGGCCGACCAGTTGTTAGCGGCACTCGACCTCGTTGCGACTCGGCTGTTCCGGCTCGGTGAACGCCCCGACTACGAACCGTCTGCACAGGACTCGTTGGCTGCTCAGGCGGCAAGGACGGGCGGCGACGCGCTGAGTGTGGTCTATGACGCCCTTCTGGAACAGGCCGGACGCGAACTGTTGTACCTGCCGCTGTTCAACTATTCCTCCGGAAATCTCGACACGGTTGCGGAGATGTTGCGTCACCCGTTGGCGCTTTCGGCCCTCAGCGACGGCGGTGCACATGTGGGGACGGTCTGCGACGCGTCGTTCCCGACGTACATGCTGATGCACTGGGGGCGCGATCGGGAGGACGGACTTCCGCTCGAGCAAGCGGTCGAAATGCAGTCTGGCCGCAACGCTGCCTTTATGGGCCTGACCGACCGTGGAACCGTCCAGGTAGGTCAACGAGCGGATCTCAACGTCATCGACTTTGACAACCTGTCGCTTGGACGCCCCTACCTGGTGGCGGACTTGCCCGCTGGGGGCAAGCGCCTCCTGCAAACCGCCTCGGGCTACTTGCACACGATGGTGGCGGGCACCGACATCATCGTCGAGGACGAACGGACCGGCGCGCTACCGGGTCGCTTGGTGCGATCCTCCTGAGGGCGACACCGGGCCGGAACGCAGGTTGGACCTGCGGCAGATCCGTGTTCTCAGCTGCGTCGAGCGTTGGCACTGACAATCATGCAGCCCAGACCTACCATCAGCAGCAGAAGTGACGCGACGTACAGTGAGCGTTCGGCCGAACCCGTGGCAGCGAGACCATTGGCTGCGGTCCCGGCGGCTTGTTCGCTAGCGCCCGCGACCTCGGCATCGGCGCCACCAGTCCCCGAACCGCTTCTTGGCCCGCTGGTCGCAGTGGCGGCTGTGGCGTTTGTTTGATCGGTTGTGGACGTGGTCGCTGTCCGTTGCGTTGTCGTGGTCGAGGTCGAGGTCGCCAACGCCGTCGTCGCCGACGCCTTCGTCGTCGTGGTCGCGGCGGGAGTCGATGTGGTCGAAGTTGGTGCCGCACTTGACGAAGCGACCGCCGACGTCGTCGTGGTCGTCGCATCGGAACGCTTTGTCGGAGCCACACCTTCGGCGCTCGATGCAGCAAATCCAACGTCGATTCGGACGTTGTCGGACTTGACGGTCACGGGCACGACAACGCCCGATTCGCCAACTTTGAGGTTGTCAGGCCCTGTGATGGCCTTGTAGCCAAGCGGCTGTCCAAGGACCAGTTCGTAGTCGCCTGACGGCACAGGAGAGATGCGAAAGCCCCCGGCAGACCCACTGCTCGCAGACGAGACGACCTGACCGTTGGACACCAGCATCGCCACGATGCCCGGGATACCCGGTTCGCCTTGGTCTTGGGTTCCGTTCTCGTTTGCGTCGTTCCAAAAGTAGCCGCTAACACTCGGCTGGCGAACGTGGTACTCCACCGTCACGGTCACTTGAGCGAAGGTCTGCACCTTGGAGGAGTTCTCGGGCGCCACTCGGGTTCTGGTCCTGGCTTGCACGTCGATCGCAACGTTGCCATCGCCCTGAAACGCGGCCAGATCTGCCTCGCTGTCAAAGCTTTGAGTCCAGATTGCCTGTCCCGATTCGAGGTCTTGCCACGTACGTCCAGAAGAGCCCTCGTAGTCGAGTGATCCGTCGTCGGGGGCTGCGGTTTCGACTCGCTCGATGCTGGGCTGCAGCGTTCCTTCGATGGGCGCTTGGCTAGAGAACGCAACTTCGGCGGCGAGGGTGCCACCGATCTGGGCGTCTTGATTAGAGATGTTCTCGGACTGTATAGATCCGCTGGTGGTCGCCTTGATCGTTACATCAACCGACCGGAGTGCACCCCGTTCGGGGTCGTGTTTGGCGAGTTCGAGCGTACGGTTCCAGCCGGTGAGCAAGGGGCCCGCAGAGTCCGTCACCACGACGGACTCGTCGGCAGCCTCTGCTGCCCCGGCAAAAATCGTTGGGAGCGCGGCGCAGACGGCCGCCAACAGCAACGCCGAGAACCCCGCGACCCTCCACGGACTCCTCAATCGCGCCGAATTGCTCGTGTGCATCCTCGACTCACGCAGCACGCACATCACTCCAATCACTTCCGCCCCGCCAACCTCTAGTCAAACAGCAATCTCTCCCAGGCACAACCGGAAATTCGAATCGCGCGGTGGGGGCGGGTCCTGAGACCCGCCCCCACCGTCGCCATCAGCCTGTGACTTTCGCCCTGCGTTTAGTGCTTCCTACCAGCGGGGCCCTGCGCCCGGAAGGCGACCAGCAACGTCAGTCCGGCGAGCAGGACCGAAAGCCCCAAAACCGTGAGCGTGCTGGAACCGGTTCCGGTGAATGCCAGCGGCGCCTTCGGTGGCGCGGTCGTCGTGGTAGTCGGTTTGGTGGTGCTCGTCACCCCTGGGGCCGCTGTCGTCGTGGTCGCTCCCGACGTCGTCGTCGTGGTTTCACCGGGACCGGTCGAGGTAGTGGTTGCCCCGGTCGTAGTGGTCACTCCCGGCGCCGTCGTGGTGGTCGTTCCTCCGGCAGCGGTGGTCGAGGTGGTGGAAGTAGCGCCAGCGCTGGTGCTTGTGGTCGTACCGCCTGCGGCCGTCGACGTCGTCGTGCCCGCTGCGGTCGTCGTCGTGGTGGCGCCAGCTACCGTCGTGCTTGTCGCGGCTGCAGCCGTGGTGGTGGTACCTCCCGGTGCGGTGGTCGTCGTCGCCCCCGCCACCGTCGTCGTCGTTGCCCCAGGCACAGTGGTGGTCGTTGCCGCAGGCACGGTGGTCGTCGTCGCTCCTGGCGTAGTGGTTGTTGTCACTCCGGGGACCGTCGTCGTTGTCGGAGCAACCTCGGCCAAGACAAGTCCAGCGTCGACATCATCGCGAGGCGTTACGCCGACCAGGACGTCGATCGTTGGACCATCCGAATCGGCGGCGTCGTCTTGACCGACATTGCCCTGAGTAAAGGCGTATCCGGCGGGGGGCTCGAACTTGACGGTGTAGACACCGGGCAAGAGAGACGTAAAGCCGTAGACCCCAGCGTTGTTCGTCGTCGTCTGAGCGATCTCGACTCCGTCTTGGACCAGCTTGACGATGACGTTGGCAACTCCCGGCTCGCCTTGGTCTTGGAGCCCGTCGCCGTCGCTGTCTAGCCACACAAGGTTCCCGATGCTGGTCGGAACCAGGCCGAGGTCGATGTCGAGGCGGTCACGGTCAACGGTCACGTCCACCTCGACGCCGTCGGAATCGACCGTGTCATCGTTACCAGCGTTACCCGTGGTCACAGCCATGGTCGGGTCAAAGACAACCGTGTAGTCACCACCGTCGATGTCGTCAAAGAGGTAGTTCCCCGTCGCGTTTGTCTGGGTGGTTGCGACCGTCGCGCCCTGGCCGTCTTTCAGGATGACCGGCACACCGGCAACTCCGACTTCGCCTTGGCTTTGGAGGCCGTCCTTGTTGGCGTCAAGCCAGACCCGGTCGCCCAGCTTGTAGCCGGTGTAGTCGTAAATGACTTCGACGGATACGCCAGCATTAGTGATGAAGCGCGACACCACGTTGCCCTGTGCAGTCGCGACCGACGTCGCATTCGCCTCGGCGTTCACGGTGAACGACGTGCTCCCCGCAGAAGCGGTGAAGTAGGCCAGGTCGGCACCGGTAAAGACCTTCTCTTCGTGAGCGACCTCGGAAAGGACGTTGAAGAATCCATCGCCCGAAGTACCGCCGAAGTCGATTGTCCCGTCATACGACGCTGCATCGAAGGTCCGCTCAACGCTCGGTTGCGCAACGAGCTGCGAGTTTGGACCGAGTGGGCTGAGGGTGACGTTCGCCGACAGGCGGCCGATCAAACTGGTCGCCCCATTGGTGCGGTTCTCCAGCTCGATTGAGCCGTCGACGGTCGCGTCTGCGACGACCTTGACCGAGTTCAGGGTGCCGAGCGTGGGGTCGAACTTGGCAAAGGTGAACGTTTCTGACCAGTCGGTCAGCGCCGGCCCATGGGACTCGGCCGTGTCGATGGTGGCGGCCCTTGCCGATCTGGTGAAAACCATGCCCAACCCAAACGAGAGGAGCCCCACCACCAAGGAGGCTGTGACCGATCTCAGAATTCTCGGACTGATGTGGAAGCGAGCGAATGCCGTCATGTGCTGTGGGTCCCTTACCTGGTCATCGGGGGGCGCTGTTGGGTAACGACCATTGAGGTTGTGCCTCGATCGCCGTTCGACGGGGTCGTATCTGCACCATCGGGCCAAAAGGGTTCGCGCTTTACGCCGAATAAGGGAAATGGTTTCGCTCTCGACTCGAATACCTAAAAGAGATCTCTACCTGCACTGATGCCGATCTGCCAGCGGTTGCATATCGCGTAAATGCTTGGTAATCAGAGGTGACTCAGGGGCGAAACAGCGCAGCGTGACCCGAGATTTCCTCAAAAACCTCGCTCAACGGACACTCAACAGATGCCGCAAAACAAAACGGAGGGGTTCAGGAATGTCCTGAACCCCTCCGTTTGTCAGTTCGCCCCGAACCGCGTTCGGCGGAACGTTATCTGGGCGCCTTCGCGCTCAGCGCTCTCACCCGAAACGCCGTGTGCGTGAACGTGAACCCTACCGCTCGACACCAGTGCGGCGACTTCCGATCACCGAGACAAGGCCGACGAACAGGACCAAAAGCGACGTTAACCACAACGCTTGGCTGAGCGAGTCGTCCGGTCCGGTCTTGGCCAAACCTCCGGTCGTTGCGCCGCCCGTCGTCGCCCCACCGGTCGTTCCCCCACCGGTGCTCGCCGGACGGGTCGTCGTGGTGTTCGGCCGCGGAACTGTCGGTGCTGCGCTCGACTTGTCGGTCACTTGGTGGTCGGTTCCCTTCAGGGTTGCAACCACTTTGACGTCGTTGACACCGTCTGCGGGGATTGGCCCAACGCAGGTCCAGAGTTCTTCTTCGCCGGCCGAAAGCGACTCGATCGTCCGCTCACATTCGGGCGCTTCTAGATCGGTGATTGTCACGTCAACCAGCGTTGATTTGGCGATGTTGCGCACGACGACCTGCCAGGTGACCTTGTCGTCCGGTCCGTCTGGCTGGAGGGCGACGGTCTTTTCGATGTCGATCTCACCAGGGATGACACCCACATCGATATCGGTACGCGATTTGGTCAGGGTCACCCCGACGGTTTGGCCATCGGAGTCAGCGTCGTCGTTACCCTCGTTGTCCTTGGTGAAGGAATAGCCGCTCGGAAGGTCGAACACGACCGTGTACTCCCCGGCAGCGAGACCGGTGAACTCGTAGTTGCCGCTCGCATCGGTTTTGGTAGTGCCGATCACTTCGTCGTCTTTGAGAAGGGTCACTCCCACGCCCTTCATGCCCGGCTCTCCTGCGTCCTGAATTCCGTCGCCGTCTTCGTCCAGCCAGGCGAAGTCCCCGAGCGACAGATCATCGGCGGGCTCTTCGGCCTCGTAGGTGTACTCGATCACCATCTCGGCGCCGACCAGGGTGTTGAACGCAGATTGGGCATTACCTGGCCCATCGGCTTCGGATGCACCGCGCGCCGCCACATCGAACATGACCATGTCACCGTTATCGGCGGCGATGAACGCGGCAAGGTCAGCAGGTTCGGTGAGTTCGATTTCGTACAAGAACCCGTCGGACAGGATGTCTTCCCAGGTGTATCCAGAGTCCCCGCCAAAGTCGACCTCACCATCAAACGCCGCCGCTTCGAAGGTCCGGTCGGTCGAGGGCGAGAGGGTGGCGTCGGTCGCTGCCACAGGGCCGTCGATCTCGAGAATGCCAGCGAGCATTGCTTTGAACGTTGCCGCTCGAGGCGATGTGTTTTCGACCTCCATCGAGCCACCAACCGCGGCGATCACCGAAATAGTGACCGTCTGCAGCTGCCCAAGGCTGGCGTCGAACTTCGGAACCGAGAACTCATCGGTCCAGTTCGTCTCTTGCATGTCCAGCTCGTCGCCGTACGGCCCTTGAAACTCGACCGCGGATGCGACGTCGGGAATCGTCACGAACAGGGCGGCTGCAGCGACGAGCGTCGCCACCAACAGGACAGTGGTCCGTTTCACCGTATGTGCGAGGTCGCGAGGATGCATGGCGTCCTGGCTCATTATTGGCCCCTTTCGCGGAGGTCATCGACGGTCCAGGTAGACCCCGTCGTGAATATTCCATACAGGATCTTCTTGAGACGTTCCCTATTTCAACCACTTTTCATGGAAGACGCAAAATAAAACCCAAACTTTCACTTTGCAATCACCAGCAACACCCGCAGCTGTAGACACAGAACTGCAGCTAAGAGCGGTTCTTTGGACACTCGTAGCGACTGAGCGCACACGCCCTACAAGGGGCGCCCACCAGACCCGACGGGAGCGCACCAGCGCGACGACATGACACAATCGACGACGTGAAGTTGCCCATCGCCGTCGCAGATGAAATTGCCGCTCAGGCCGAACCTGAACGGATACGAACCGTCCTGACCGACATCGCTGGCTCCGACGGCGAACTCAGCGAAGAAGTCTGGGAGCGTCTCGGAAGCGACGCATCTACAGCATTAGTTCGGGTCATCGCCGTGTCGCAGTCGCTCTCACGCGCCGTTGTCGCCCGCCCCCAACTACTCGACGCCCTCATCGACGATCCGGAACGAGAACGGTCAGCCGACGAGTACGCGACCCGGGCCTTGCAAGCGATCGACGGCAGCCTCGTCATCCCCGGAGTGGCAACGCCCGAACTGGGCACCGATGGGGCCTTTGGCACCCTGCGCCGATGGAAGCAGTACGAGTTCTTCCGCATCGCTGGCCGGGACCTCCTCTACACCGCCGGTGTGGCAAGTGCGACCCGAGAGATCGCA
Organism: Acidimicrobiia bacterium; assembly: GCA_018003035.1. Classification (GTDB taxonomy): domain Bacteria; phylum Actinomycetota; class Acidimicrobiia; order IMCC26256; family JAGNEX01; genus JAGNEX01. Next base: position 97,354 of record JAGNEX010000003.1, on the reverse strand, counting down.
GGCCTCGCCGAAGGGGCCCTGCGCGCCTCGCTCGCCCTCGCCGCCCCAGAGATTCCGATGGCGATCATCGGAATGGGAAAGCTCGGCGGTCGAGAGCTGAACTACTCCTCTGATGTCGATGTTCTGTTCGTCCACGACGGGGACCACCGAGAAGCCGAGCGGGCCGCCCGAGAGGTGCTTCGGGCCATGGCGAAACCCCTGATAGACGGCATCATCTTTCGCACAGACGCCGATCTGCGGCCCGAAGGAGGCGCCGGACCCCTTAGCCTGTCGCTGGCCGGTTTCATCCAATACTGGGATCACCGAGCACGGCCGTGGGAGTTCCAGGCCCTCATGAAGGCACGCCACGTGGCGGGCGACGAAACTCTCGGGGCAGCGTTCATGGACGCCTCTCGCACCCGAATCTGGAGCGGTCCCGTCGCACCCGAAGCGGTCGCCGAGATCCGCACGTTGAAGGCCCGTTCCGAAGCCAACGTGGAAAAGAAGCGACTCACAGGCCGCGAACTCAAACGAGGTACGGGTGGGATTCGCGACATCGAGTTTGCGGTACAGCTGCTGCAGATGGTTCACGGACATGGCGATCCCGAGGTCCGGCAGACCAACACGATCGAGGCGCTGGACGCATTGGCAGGCGCCGGCTTTCTTGCGCGGTCCCAGGCCGACCAGCTCGCAACGTCATACCGTTACTTGCGACGTCTCGAACATCGGATCCAACTCTGGCAAGAGCGGCAAACTCACACCTTGCCCGACGACGCCGCGTCGGTGGAGCGGATCGCCCGTAGCCTGGGGTACCACGGAGACGTCGGCCACACGGCGACCGAAGCATTTCTCGACGACCTCAGAGCGCATCAACGAGAAGTCCGCGACCTCCACGAGCGGATCTTTTTCCGGCCCATCATCGACGCGCTCGCTGGAGCCGATCCACTACCCGACGGCGCGGCCGAGGACCGCTTAGCGGCTTTCGGGTTCGGCGACGCCAACAAGCTGCGCGCCGCCATGCAGGAACTCACCGGAGGCATGTCCCGCAGTTCAAGCCTGCTCGGTCAGATCCTCCCGCTACTCCTGACCTACATCTCGGCGTCACCCGATCCCGAACTTGGCCTACTCCAGCTGAGAACCGTCGCCGAGGGCACGATTCGCGCACGCAACCTCGCCAAGGTGTTTCGCGAGTCACTCGACGCTGCAGAACGCCTGTGCCTCCTGCTCGGATCTTCCCGAGTGGTCGGGCAGGGAGTTATCCGCCACCCCGATCTCGTGGCGTGGCTGGAGGACGACGATGCCTTGGCTCGGAGCGAACTTCGAACCGAGCGAATCAAACAAGCACAGACGACGCTCGCTTGGCGAGGCTCCGACGACCGATTCCGCGAGGGGCTCGCACGCTTTGTTCGACAAAGCCGCCTCGAAGTCGCCGCCCGTGACCTCCTTGACCTGGCCGACACCCAAGCCGTGGGGCACGAGCTCACCGCGATCGCCGATGCCTGCGTGAATGCGGCGCTCACGGCGGCCGAACCACAGATCCCGTTCGCGGTCATCGGTCTGGGGCGTTACGGCTCCGAAGAGACCAGCTACCAGTCGGACCTCGATCTGCTGTTTGTGTTCGACGGCGCTGGCGATGCAGCTCAAGAGGCCAACAGGATCGCCAAAACAGTCCGGGCGCATCTGGGCACGGTGACTCCCGAAGGTCGCCCTTTTGAAGTCGACCTCGACCTCCGCCCCGAAGGGGCGAAAGGTCCGATCTGTCTGTCGCTTGCGGGTTTCGAGCGCTATTGGCAGCAACGGGCCCAGTGGTGGGAGTTCCAGTCGCTCGTTCGGGCCCGGCCCATCGCTGGCGACCCAGTATTGGGGCAGCGCTTCATGGACCAGGCTGCCGACCACGTCTATCAGCGCTCGCTACCCAACGCTGCGGCGTCCGAGATCAGAAGGATGAAGGCTCGGGTCGAGTCCGAACGGGTCGCGCCCGGGTCTGACCAATCACTCAACCTCAAGCTTGGCGCTGGCGCCCTTTCTGACGTCGAGTTTGCGGTACAGCTGTTGCAGCTCCGCCACGGTGGCGTCCACCCCCTGCTACGCGTGTCGTCGACCCTCGAAGCGCTGCAGCGACTGGCTGCTGTCGGCTTGATCTCACAGGCCGATGACGACGTGCTCAGGGAATCGTTTGTCTTTTGCACGACGGCCCGCAACCACCTCTACCTGTACACGGGCCAAGCGGGAAACAGCCTCCCGACCTCGGAAGATGTCGCCACGCCGCTCGCCAAGATGATGGGGTACACGAGCAACCCGGTCACGACCCTGCTCGAAGAGCACCGGCGCATCACGCGCCGAGCTCGAGCCAGTTTCGAACGCCTGTTTTATGGCCAACGAGTCTCGTAGCGACCGGGGACCAGAAACGCGCATCCAAACGATGATGGGGACCACCCCATCGAGGTGGTCCCCATCATGTGTTCCATCACGCCCCAGGAGAAATCCCAAGGCACCGAGCCGGCCTAGTAGGAGTAGTACATCTCCATCTCGAACGGCGTCGGGCGCAGACGGTGCGGGTCGACTTCTTCGCTTCGCTTGAAGTCGATGTAGGCGTCGATCGTGTCCTGGTCAAACACCCCACCGGCAAGCAGGAAGTCGCTGTCTGCCGCAAGAGCGTCCAGTGCACCTTCGAGTGAACCTGGAACCTGCGGAATGTCCGCGAGCTCTTCTGGAGCAAGGTCGTACAGGTTCTTGTCGAGCGGAGCGCCCGGGTCGATCTTGTTCTGGATGCCGTCCAAGCCAGCCATGATCATGGCCGAGAAGGCCAGGTACGGGTTGGCGGTCGGGTCCGGGCAACGGAACTCTAGGCGCTTGGCCTTCGGCGAGTTGCCCAGCATCGGGATGCGGATCGAAGCGGACCGGTTACGGGCCGAGTAGGCCAGCGAAACAGGGGCCTCGTAGCCCGGAACGAGACGCTTGTAGGAGTTCACCGTCGGGTTGGAGAATGCCAGGATCGCCGGAGCGTGCTTGAGCAGACCGCCGATGTAGTACAGCGCCATCTGCGACAGTTGGCCATAGCCGTCAGCGTCGAAGAACAGCGGCTCGCCACCCTTCCAGAGCGACTGGTGGGTGTGCATACCCGAACCGTTGTCGCCGTAGAGCGGCTTGGGCATGAAGGTCGCAGTCTTGCCCGCGAGCATCGCCGTCTGACGGACGATGTACTTGAAGGTCAAGATGTTGTCCGCCATGCGCAGCAGCGTGTCGAAACGCACATCGATCTCGGCCTGTCCAGCGGTACCGACCTCGTGGTGGTGCAGTTCGACTTCGATACCGGCGTTCTCGATGTGGCGGACCATCTCGCCGCGCAGGTCCTGGTAGTGGTCGACCGGCGGAACCGGGAAGTACCCACCCTTGAAACCTGGCTTGTACTGCTGGTTCATCTGACCGTTCGGGTCCTCGACGTAGCCGGTTGCCCAGGCACCTTCGTCGGACCAGATCTTGAAGTGCTGCTCGTCGGGGCGGTTCGACACCTGCACCGCGTCGAAGACAAAGAACTCGGCTTCGGGGCCGATGTATGCAGTGTCGGCGATGCCCGTGCTGGAGAGGTACTGCCCGACGCGGCGTGCCACGCCACGGGGGTCACGGTTGTACGCCTCACCCGTCACCGGGTCGTTGATGTCGCAGACCACGTTGAGGGTCTTTGCGGCAAAGAAGGGGTCGATCCAAGCGGTGTTGGGGTCTGGAACCAGCAACATGTCGGATTCGTTGATCGCTTTGAACCCGCGAACCGACGAACCGTCAAAACCGTAACCGTCTTCGATCGCTTCGACCGTCAAGCGGTGGGTCGGCATGGAGTAGTGCTGTTGCTGTCCAACCAAGTCGCAGAAGCGAAAGTCAATCGCCTCGACACCCTCATCTTTAGCCAGCTTGACGAGATCCTCCGCAGAAGCCACGGCGGTTTCCTTTCGTTACTTGGCCCATCCCTCGACAATGTATGGGCGCAACGATTTACTTTGTAAGCGCGAGCTTGACACGTTGATGAAGAACGAGTCGATATGCCCGGCTTGGGCGGTATTCAGACTCGTTGCGTGCGATGACGGCACCGTTGCTCAAATGTGAACGGCTTGTTAACCGCCTCGACGCCCTTGGCGAGCTGTGCGAGCAGTTTCCAAACAGTGCTGACGCGCATGCGGAGCGGTGCCACACTGTGACCATGGATCGACAGCGAGAATACGTCCTCCGCACCGTTGAAGAGCGCGGGGTGCGCTTTGTTCGGCTGTGGTTCACCGACGTCCTTGGGACCCTCAAATCTGTTGCGATCACCCCCGCAGATCTCGAAGCTGCCTTCGATGAGGGCGTGACCTTTGACGGTTCGGCGATCGACGGCTACTCCCGGGTTCAAGAGGCCGACATGCTGGCCGTCCCCGACCCGTCAACCTTCGAGATCTTGCCGTGGCGCGGTGACGCTGCCCCTGTGGGCCGGATGTTCTGTGACATTCAGCTCCACAACGGCGAACCGTTCCCCGGCGACCCACGCCAGGTGCTGAGGCGCAATCTTCAGAAGGCTCGCGAGGCTGGCTTCACCTTGTTCGCTGGCCCCGAGATGGAGTTCTTCTACTTCAAAGACCTCGACACCAGCTCGCTGTTGGACCGCGGCGGCTACTTCGACCATACGGCCAGCACCAAGACCTCGGATCTCCGCCGCGACACGATCTTGGCGCTCGAAGCGATGTCGATTCCGGTCGAGTACTCCCACCACGAGGTGTCGTATTCGCAGCAAGAGATCGACCTGCGTTACGACGATGCGCTGAGCATGGCCGACGCCATCATGACGTTTCGACATGTCGTCAGGGTGGTGGCACAGCACCATGACGTACATGCGACGTTCATGCCCAAGCCGCGGACCGACCTTGCGGGCTCGGGGATGCACACCCACTTCTCGCTCTTCGAAGGTGATCGGAATGCGTTCGCCGACGCCGACTCCCCCGACGGGCTGTCCGTCGTCGCACACCAGTTCATCGCTGGACTGCTCCACCACGCCAGAGAAATCACCGCCGTCACCAACCAGTGGATCAACTCCTATAAGCGCCTTACGGTTGGTCTAGAGGCGCCGGTCTTCATCGGCTGGGCCCGCAACAATCGGTCGGCATTGGTCCGGGTGCCGCTGGTCAAGAAAGGCAAGGCGTCCTCCACCCGGGTCGAGTTCCGGGCGCCAGATCCGGCCTGCAACCCGTACCTGGCATATTCGGTGATCTTGGCTGCCGGCCTCAAAGGCATCACCGAGGGCTACGAACTACCACCCGCCGCGACCAACAACATCTTTGAAATGTCTCAAGTCGAGCGGGTGGCCAGCGGGATCAACGCCCTTCCCGAAACCCTCAACGAAGCGCTCGACGAAATGGAAAACTCCGAGTTGGTCGCAGACGCGTTAGGTGAACACGTCTTCAGCTTCTTCATCCGCAACAAGCGCGCTGACTGGGACGAGTACCGCCGCTATGTCAGCCCGTTCGAGGTCGACCGCTACCTGGGCTCCCTATGAACGGGTCGCCGCCACCCCATTTGGGTGCCCCCATCGGCTTAGCGTGGTCGCGCAGCGCCAGCTCTGAACGAGCCGGATTGCTGCTGGTGGGCGAGGTCACCACGTGAGCTGGGCCCCGCCCCCTACGCCCGCGGACGGATCGGCAGAGCAGTTTCTGGTCTATCCCAACCCGCCCGACCCGTTGTTGGCTCGGCTGCTCGACAGCGTCCGCATCAAGTGGACCGCCGTTGCCAACGTGTCTGAGGCCATGGCTTTAGGCCCGGTTGACCAGTGGGCAGGAGGGATCATCTCGGCCGATCCCGACCTCGACGGTGCGTTCACTCTCTGTCGGGGTCTGCGTAAGTCAGAGACCAGGTTGGAGCCGGTGATGATCTTCATTCGCGGCGATCAACTCGACGACCTCGAAATGCGCGAATCGCTCTTTGAAGAGTTCTGCCTGCTGCCGCTGGTACCGCAAGAGTTCTCGACACGCCTTGCACTCATGCTTCGTAGGGCCGGGATCAATCCCGAAACCGAACTCATCGACTACCGGGGGCTTGTCCTGAACCCCGAGACGTATCAAGCCGCCGTCGGTGACCGCCCCCTCGACCTGACCTTCATGGAGTACGAACTTCTCAAATTCTTCGCCACACACCCGGGTAAGGCGTTCACACGAGAGACGTTGCTCAGTCGGGTGTGGGGCTATGAGTACTACGGCGGTGCACGCACGGTCGACGTCCACGTGCGTCGCCTGCGCGCCAAACTCGGAGACGAGTACGCGGGATACATCCAGACCGTACGGTCGGTCGGGTACCGCTTTGGCTCCGGCGGCATGGTCGGGGAATCCGCCTCGCGCTAGTCCGCGTTTGGAGGGCAGCCGCCCGGCCCGACAACCGGCGCCGCGGCCCACCAGTCGAGGACCTCAACGCGTGCTCAGATGCTGCGATAGGGTGCGACGGGACGTGACTCAGGGGCGGGTCACCAAGGGAGGCCACCGTGTCCAGGCTCGGTTCGCTGCTGGCATCTTTCGCATGCGCGGTTTCGGTGTCGTCAGGTCTTGCCGGCGCGCTTCCTGGGAACGATCCAGGACCTCCGATCACCGAGGTCACACCGGACGGCCATGTGGCCACCGCGACAACCGCTGCCGACTACCTCGATGAGATCGTCTTGACCGAGGAGCCTTGGCTGCGTTACCCGGGCGCGTCAGCAGACTCCGATGGTGATGGGATCCGGGACATCGCGGTCACTGTCACCCGACTCAACAGCGGCGAGTACGTGCTCGGCGTCCGAGGAACGGACTTCGAGAATCTCTGGACGGGGCCGTTCTCCTTCGCTCAAGCGGTTGCGAACTACTTCTCGGGTGAGACCGACCTCGTCAACGTCTCGATCGCTGCCCTATCTGCGGCCGGTGTGACGCCAGGGGCAACGGTGACGGTGGTGGGGCACAGTTTGGGCGGCATGGTCGGGGTCAATTTGGCTCAACTAGATGCGACCAAGCCCGATCGGGTCCCAGGTGTGATCACCCATGTCCTCGCCACAGCGGCGCCGGTTGAACATATGAAGACGGGTAACGCGTCGGTCCTCGTGATCGAAAATGACTCTGACGGCGTCCCACGACTGGATGATCTGGTCCCGTGGTCACGGCCACCGATGACGTTCGTGGCCTTCCGTCACGATCGCTCCGCTCCACCCCAAGAACAGCATCAGCAGTGGGTATACCAACAGCGGATGAGGGACCTGGTCAGCGGAACTAACTCGGGCCAGTTCACCGGCGATGCCGCTGGTGCAAGTGCCTGGCTGCGATCGTGGGAAACCCGATTCGTTGACCCAGGGGCCGCGTGGACCAAGTGGTATCGCGCGAACTTCTGACGAGGCTTCGTTGTGCGAGAACGGGTCCGCAGCTGGCGGGTCCGAGGCACCTCTAACTTGGGCTCGCAGGGGAAAGACAGAGCTGGTTCGCCGTGCAGTGAACCTGGGAAGGGCCTCGTGTTAGTTGTCGGAGCCACCCTCAGCAGCGGTCTTCTCAACCGCGTAGCTGTCCAAGGAAGCTCCGATCAGCGCTGACCACAACAATCCGCCCAGCATGACGGCAATAGGCAGCCCGAGCACCATGAGCAGGGCGATGATGATTCCACCGAGAGCTTCTCCCATGGCCCGGGACGATAGCACCGCCCCCGGTTAGGTTGCCTCTTCGCCTAGCCCTCTGCCCAGGCCCACACTTCGATCTCTACCAACCCGCCCGCGGGAAGGGCCGCTACTTGGACGGTTGACCGAGCGGGCCGATGTCCGTCGAGAGCTGTCGCGTACGCCTCGTTGATTGCTTGGAACGATGCAAGATCGGTCACAAAGATCGTGGTTTTCGCGATCGCTGCCACCGACAGATCGTGTTCGGCCAGCACTGCTGAGATCGTCTTCATTGCACGTGCAGTCTGTGCTTCTGCCCCGCCGTCCACCAACGTGCCGGTCTCGGGATCAAGTCCGAGTTGTCCGCTCAGAATGAGCCACGGCCCAACTCGCACGGCTGGCGAATACGGTCCGAGGGCGGGCGGTGTGGCACGACTGGTCTGCGGCTCGACTGGCATTTGGGCACCTTACCGCCAATGGGTCCGGCCCTTCAGCTAGGTGTCTCGACCTCGATCTGAGGTGCAGGGTTCTGGCTACCCGCCACCCAGCGATCGAGTTACGTCGCCATCGGCGCGTACCCTGAGAGCGTTCACCCCTTGCGATCAAGGACGCAGCACGTGGTCTCGTCAGATAACCGTTTCAACCGTCGGACGTTTGTCGTTGGGGCGCTCGGCGGCGCATCCCTTCTCGGCAGCGCGGGTTTCCTCGCTGCCTGCGGCGAAGACGACAAGAACGACGCCTCCGCCAGCGATTCCAAGTCGTCCACGACGATTCCCGGCAAGGTCGGTGGACCGGAAATCTTCGGCGTCAGGTCCAGCACCGACGTAGCGGTCGGGGAGAACCGGGTCGCCTTCGGGATCGTCTCCCAGAAGGATTCCGTGGTCAAAGAGATCTCGCAAGGGACGGTCAAGGTCGGGTTCTCGAACGACGGTAAGGCGCCACAGGAGTTCATTGACGCAACGCTGCGGGATCAAGGTCTAGACGGACGAGGCCTCTTCACCGTCCAGTACGACTTCGACAAAGCCGGGATCTGGGACATGGCGATCCAACTCGACGGCAAGGAACTCCCCGAGCCGCTGAGCTGGCAGGTTGCCGACAAGTTCGCCGTTGCCGCACCTGGCGACAAGGCTCCGACCGCTGCGAGCCCGACCGTTGCGGACCCGATGGGTGTCGACCCCCTCTGCACCCGAGACCCCGCGTGCGACTTCCACCAGGACAACCTCGCGGATGTCATCGGCGCCGGTAAGCCCGTCGTCGTCTTGTTTGCCACGCCAGCGCTGTGCCAAACGAGATTCTGCGGCCCGGTACTCGACCTCATGATCGAAACCGAGACCGATTTTGCGGACGCGGTAATCCCCGTTCACGTTGAGATTTACAAGGGCGCGGCCATCGATGAGCCCGTCGTCCCGACCGTCGAAGCATGGGGCTTACCGAGCGAACCATGGATGTTCGCTATCGACGGCGACGGCAACATCAAAGCCCGCCTCGACGGCGCCTTTGACAGGGCTGAGATTCGGTCGCTATTCGAAAGTGTCGCGTCCTAACGGATCGGTCGCTTTCGCACCGGCTGCACGTCGGTGTTGGTTGCAGGCAGGATCACCTCGACGCGACCGCCACCACCAGCTCGGTTGCCCACATTCACCGACCCGTTGGCGTGCTCGGCGGTTCGTTTGACGATGTCGAGCCCAAGTCCGGTGGAGTCGCCGCCGCTCACCCCTCGTTCAAGGGCGCTTGCCGGATCGTCGAACCCAGGCCCTTGGTCGGTCACGATCAAGCGGATCTGCGATCGGTCGTTGACCAAGCGCACCGCGACGCCGTATCCGCAACCCTCGGGTGTGTGCGCAAAAACGTTGCCGATCAACGCGTCTAAAAGTGCGACCAGATCGCCGCGAGGAATCGCCACGTAGGGCAGATCGGACTCCACCCGATGCGCCCACGGCCGTTCCTGGTCTTCGGCGAGAGGTTCCCAAAAACTCAAGCGTTCCGCGATGACTTCCCCCAGATCAGATACCTCAGGGGCATCGGTTCGCGTCGCGCTGCGGGCCTCGCGGATTACCTCGGTCAAGGTGGACTCGACATGGCCGACGTCTTCGAGCAGGCGGGCTCGCGTGTCGTCGTCTTCAACGCATTCGATATCGATGTTCAGCGCTGTGAGTGGTGTCCGGAGTCGATGACTCAGGTCGGCGACAAGCTCTCTTTCGGCCACCAGAAGGTGACCAATCCGCTCCGTCATCTTGTTGAAGACCGCGGCGGTCTCGGCGATCTCCACCGGACCCTTCTCTTCGACACGGACATCCAAGTCGCCAAGACCGACGCGGTGGGCTGCGGCGGCGAGGCTCTGCACCGGCCCAGCAACCGAGACGGCCAAACGATCGAGTAGCAACACTCCGAAGGCCAAGGCGACGACGGCGATAACGGTGATGATCGCAAAAGCGCCTCCGACGCCCGACCACAGCGATTCGCGGCTGACGAGGATCGCACCAGACACGTACTCGGTCGACCCCGGTACCCGAAGCGAAACTACGACCCGTCGGTCTTGGCCGACCTTTGCCGTGAAGTTCTCGCCGGCACGTGCTGCCACCAGGGTTTCTTGGTTCGTAATGGCAGCGCCGATCCGCTGACTCGGCAGGATGATCGACGTTCGCTCCGCGCCATGGTCGACGACGATGGCGCTCAGCGGGCCCTCTAACTGGACGAAAGGAACTTCAAAAAGGCCCTGTGTGGTGATCGCCTCGATGGCTTCGAGGGCGACGCCGATGGCCTCACGTTCTGCCTCTGCGACCGAACGGTCAAAGGCCGTGCTTCGTGCGGCGAGCAGGAGAGGGATCAGAAATGCAACGGTTACTGCGACCGCGGCGGTGGTCCCGATGAGGACCAGCTGCCGTCTCAATCGACCTCGTCAGGATCCACCAAGCGCACCCCAACGCCGCGAACCGTTCGAAGAAACCGTGGCTCCGCGGCGCTCTCGCCGAGTTTCCTGCGAAGCCAAGAAAGGTGGACGTCAACGGTCTTGTCGGCACCGCCATATGGCTGCCGCCAAACACCGGCCAAAATCTCACGCTTCGTGACGACCGTGCCAGCCCGGGCCGCAAGGTACGCAAGGAGGTCGAACTCCTTGCGGGTCAGCTCGAGCTCGTCTCCACTGACGGTTGCTTGACGCGTTGCGGGGTCGATGCGGAGAACACCCACGACGAGTTCGGCCGCCGAATCCTCGGTTGATGTCCGGCGAAGGATCGCCCGAATGCGGGCGTCAATCTGCGCGGCCGAGAAGGGTTTGACGACGTAGTCGTCGGCTCCGTCATCGAGAACACGGACGATCTCGCCCTCTTCGTCCCGAGCGGTCGCGACCAAAATCGGCACGTTGGAGGTGGCGCGGATCATCTTGACAACCACGGACCCGTCAACGTCGGGCAAACCCAGGTCCAAGATCACGACGTCGGGTCCAAACTCGACGACCTGGCGGATACCGTCCATCCCGCGTGACACGGAACGAACTTCGTGTCCCCGTTGGGTGAGCATCCGCACCAGTGCTTCGCGGATCCGTTGGTCGTCTTCGATAATAAGAAGTGATGGCATCGGTGGGTCAGACTACGCGGAGGGGCCGGTTGGTAGCTCGCTTGAGGCAATCTTAAAGCCGATTTTGTAACGGCTTGTCACTGGAAGTGACCTCGATGGGTCACAATAGCTCCGTGAACAACTTGAGGTTCGTCGCTCTCTGGGGCGCGGCCGCGATCCTGGCCTTGGTGGCTGCGCATGTCGGATTCGACGCTGCGGCCAGCAAGGTTGTCGCGTCTCCGCCACCAGACGTAGAGCAGGTTCTCGAGGCACCGTCTTCGGTCGAAGCCCCGAGCGCCGCAGACGCGCCGCGCCCTCAGTCCCCCGTGGCGGTGCCCAACACCGAAGTCAGTACCGACACCGGCAACCCGAACGATCCGGTCGTCAAGTACAGCCCGAGTACCGACGGCCTGGCCGACGGTGGACCTGCCGATCCCGTGACCGTGCCAAACAGCCAGGTTCAAACCGGCCCAGGCACGATCGTGCCGTCCCAGGTTCCACGGCTCACTCCAATCAATCCGCCGGTCTCGATTCCTCCGATCGACTACACCTCGCCAGAGGTGACGTCAGAACCAGGTCAAACGGCACCTTCCAACCCGCGAGCGACCGACGCCCCGCCGGAACAGCTGACGCAGCCGCCCGCCCAGCAGCAGACCCCGGTCACCCCCGGAGCGCCCGATCCGTCGACACCCTCGACGACCAGGCCGCCCCAAACAGCGACCTCGAACCCGTCATCAACGTCCAACACGACGTCGTCCCACGCCACAACCCCGTCGACCCAAACGACGAATCCGCCCCGTGACGTCGATGTCGTTGTCGCCGAGGTTCCCGAAAAGGAAGGGACGAACGTCGCCTTGACGTCGTCTGCGACGACCGGTTTGTTGACCGTGCTCCTCACCCAGAAGGACGGCAGCCGGATCGGGATCGCGAAGATCGACTACTCGCCAACCGCTTTGACGATTACCGATGTCGACCAGAACAAGTACGTGGTGCGGTACGTGTGGGATGTGTCGGCCGGCACTCTCCGGATCACCGCCGTCGACTTCATCCCTGCCCCGGCTCCTCCGGCGACCTCAGGCGGCGAGATTCGGGAGGACGATCAGAACTGACCACTAGGGGGCCGTCAGCAGCACGACGCAACGGGCTGGGCCAGGATTGCCCCTCCGAGAACGCAAAATGGGCGCCGCTTGAAAGCGGCGCCCATTTTGATTGTGAAAACTCGGGTCCCCGTGCTCTGCCTGCCTTGGGAGACAAGCTGTTCGAGAGCCCCAACTCGGGCTGAGCCTTGAAAAAGTTCGAGGCTCCCCCGGGTTAGCTAAACGATTGGCCGCACCCGCAGGTCCGGTTGACGTTCGGGTTCGAAATGGCAAAGCCGGACTCGTTGAGGCCGGTCTTGTAGTCCAACGTGGCGCCTTCGAGGTATTGGGCGCTCGCCGGGTCCACAACAACACGGACCTCGCCGAACTCCGCTGATGTGTCATCGTCGGCAGACTCGCCGTCAAAGAACATCTCGTAGCTCAGGCCGGAGCACCCTCCGGGGCGCACCGCCACGCGCAATGCGAGCGCTGCATCGCCTTCAGCCTCGATCAGTTCCTTCACCTTGGTTGCCGCAGCATCGGTGAGTGTGATCATGTTGCAATCTTCTCCAAAGTTGTGACGGACTCAGTCTCGTCAGGGGCAACACAGATTTCGCAAACGGTATCCGCTTCTGAAACAAGCTGACCCGCATCGATTATTCGCAAACCAGAGTGCTCGGCTAAGGCAGCGCAAAGTCCCTGGTGGATCCCGCACACAAGTGCTGCGTGTTCATCGGCAACAGGCCGGTATGGACACGTCACAAATCCGACGACTGTGCCCCGCTCGCCTTCGCGCACCACCGTGTGGAACCCCACCTGTTCTAGGGCGGTGGTGAATCCCGTAACACCTGGCTCGATGTCGAGACCTTCGCCGAGGTCACGTCCCGCGGCTCGAGCCTCATCGCCACCGATACCGTGGCTATCGGCAAGCTCGGCCAGGATGCCCGCCAAGGTGCCCAGTGGCGCTTCCGGCCAGACCGACATAATCGCTTGCGGGTTTGCACGGAAACGGTGGCGAGGTCGCCCGGGCTGGCCCGTGTGATGCGGCTCCAAGATGACCAACCCCGAATCGCGCATCTGATCCAGGTGCGGACGCACGCTGTTTGGGTGGAGGCAGACCTCGTCGGCGAGCTCTTGAACCGACCAACCGCGGTTGGAGTAATTGAGAATTTGAAACAGAGACCAACGCGTGTCGTCCGCCAACACCTTGAACAACTGCCGCTGGTCCATGGCTTGACCGTACCCGTCTTAACCGCATATTTTCAAGGCAACTGCCTGTTTTATGGACTTTCTCAAGCGCCGCGCGCCGTATGGCGCGCCAGCCTTGGGCATTTTTTGTCGCTTGCGTGTGTTGTTTCCGGTGGAGAGCTTTCTCCGAGCGGCCTCGACCGGCAGCGATCGATTCAAGTGGGGTTGGAGACACGCGAATGAGCCCTGCGCCTCAAGTGTCGGACATTTTGAAGCTGCTTGAAGCCGTCCCTGATCCAGAGCTCGGCAGCAACATCGTCGAACTCGGCATGGTCGGCGAGATCCGCATCGACGCGGGCGTTGTGAACATCCCGATCAAGCTGACGATCGCATCGTGCCCGTTGCGCGGCGAGATTCGTGACGCCGTCAAGGAACGCATCACCGGAATCCCAGGCGTCGTTGACGTCAAGGTTTCGACGACCGAGATGACTCAAGAAGAGCGCAGCGCCTTAATGGATCGTGCGCGGCGCGCCGCAGCGGAGCGAGCGCCCGATACCGAGATTCCGGCGACTACCCGGGTGATTGCGATCGCTTCCGGCAAGGGCGGTGTCGGCAAGTCATCGGTCACCGCAAACCTCGCCGCTGCGATCGCAGGTCGGGGCTACACCGTCGGTGTACTCGACGCCGATATCTGGGGATTTTCGATCCCTCGCCTTCTTGGGACCACCGACCGCCTCGGGGGCACCGACGGCAAGATCGACCCGATCGAAGTGCCGATTGCCGGGCCAACCGGCTCGCTGGGAATCATCAAGATGGTTTCGATGGGCTCCCTCGTCGACGAGGAAGACAAGGCCCTGATGTGGCGAGGCCTGATCCTTGCCAAGGCCGTCGAGCAGTTCTTGATGGACGTGCGCTGGGGTGACCTGGACTACCTGCTGATCGACATGCCTCCCGGCACCGGGGACATCCAAATGGCGCTATCCAGGCTGCTACCCCGCGCAGAGATGATCATTGTTACGACGCCGCCGAAGAATGCCCAGCGGGTTGCGTCGCGGGTCGCCGACATGGCCCGCCGCTCGTACCTCAAGGTGGTGGGAGTGGTCGAGAACATGAGTTCGCTCATCTGCGAACACGGAGAGCGCATCGACGTGTTCGGGTCTGGCGGCGGCGAAGAACTTGCTAGATCGCTTGGCGTTCCGTTGCTCGGGGCGATCCCCCTGGAGCCGGCGGTCAGCATTGACGGCGACGAGGGAACTCCGGTCGTAGTCGCTCATCCAGGCAGCGTCGCCGCCGCGGCTTTTCAATCGATTACCGATCTGATCCTGGGCGAGATTGCGCCGCTTCGGAACATGGAGGGCTGCACGGCGCGGATGCTTGCCGCTATCGAGAACTCTCCGACATAAGGCCGCTCCAGTCCCGGGCCCGGAGCCATCGTCGGACCGGCCAGCAGGCGATGTACGAGCCGATCAGGGTCGCCGCTGTGATACCGAGAAGCGCTGGAATCGGCCAGCTCATTTCGAGGTGCGGACCGAATCGTTCTGTTGCACCGAGCAGGCGGTCGACGGTGAACAGTGCGAGCACCAGGCCCAGCACGACGCCAATGCCGCTCACGAGTAGCCCTTCGAAGGTGATCATCGCGGCGAGGTCGCGTTCCGTAGCGCCCATCGATCGGACGATCGCCAAGGATCGACGCCTTTCCCAAGCCGCTCGGGCCATGACGACACCAAGTCCCCCCATACCTGCGACAAGCCCTAACCCCAAATACCCCTGAAACAGCCTGAACAGGCCGACCTGAGTCGAGATCGCGTCTCCGACAAGGCCGTCAAATGTCTCGACCTCTACACCCAGCTCAGCCATCCGCTTGCTGAAAGCCTGCTGCTCGGCAGCGTCCAGGCGGTCTTTCCAGCGCACGTAGGAGAGGTCAGCCGACGGCTGGGTCCCAAAAACCACGGCAGCCGTTTCGGTGCCCATCATCACGCCGAGCCGTGCAAACGGATCCTCGGTGACGCCAGCAACGACGACCTCTGTAGCGTTCGCTGTTCGCACATCCACGAGCGTGAGTCGATCACCCACTTTGGTTTGATACTCGGGCAGCCCGGCACGTTGCTGACCCATATAGGGATCGACAATTACCAACCCCGGGGTCTCTGCAACACGTTTGAAGAGCTCTGCGTCGCTCGGAGCCTGACCTCGATCGCGCAACGCTGGCGGCCCCACTTCTGACCATGCCGCGTCGAAGACGGCGACCGGCCAGAAGACACCATCGCTGTCCTCCGGATACACGTCGGCATACAGGCGCGAAACCGGGGCCGACGCCGCTACCGCAGGATCATCCGCCACGTCGTCTTGAGTGATGGGTTGTCCCGGCGCTGCGCTCAAACGGACATCTGCCAGTCCGGCAGCGTCGGATACGAACGAACTTCGCTGGGCCGTAAATGAGCTGGTCATGACGGTGGCAAAGATGAGCACGAACATGACCATCGCGAAAGAGGCCACGATGAGCGCGACCCGCACACGCTGCTCACCAGGCCATGTCGCAGCGAGACGCCATGACCACTTGCCAAAACCACCCGTAATTCGGTTCGGCCAGAACCCAACGACCAGAACGGTGGCAGACGCTGAGGCAAGAACACCCAAAATGGCGAAAGCGACCACGCCGAGTTCAGCAAGGTCACCGGGGGCCAAGATCATCGCCGCCAACGTCCAAAACAGCATGCCCGCCCCGGCCCAGCCAACCGCTCGGCGGCCGTACCGGGTGACGAATAGGGCTCCAAGCCCGGCGCATACCAGCGGCGGACCCACCACCAGCGCGACCGTGTCGGATTTGACCACGCTGTAGACAGAGGTGACCACGCCCACCAGGACGAGAAGCACACCAGCGCGCGCCGTGCGAAGTCGCGCCTGACCGGTATGGCTCATCGAGAGACCGTCGAGATCTTCGCTGGCCATGGCTGTGACTACCGACACCGAACGCTGGCGCCGCGTCCACGCGAAGGTCACCAAGCCGGAAAGGGCAATCCCGCCGAGCGCCGCCCAGACGAGCGACAGGCCCCGCACCGAAAACTGCAGATCGAACGGTTCTCCGACCACCCCGCCGCTGCCCACAATTCCGGCTAGACCACGCACGACGAGCCACGCCAGACCGACACCGCCAAACGTGCCGATCGTCGCCCCGAACACCGACACCAGGGCTGCTTCATACCCAAGGACTGCGCCGATATCGGAAGGTCGCAGCCCGAGCGCCTTCAAGGTCCCAAGTTCCCGGCGGCGGTACTGGGTCAGCATGGTGACGACGTTGATGGTTAACAGGAGGCCTGCGACGATCCCAAAGAGTCCGAGGGCCGCAAACAGCGACCCCAACTCGGCGCTTTGGAGATTCGCGATCTCTAAGACGTTGTCCTTGACCGGCTGGACCGATAGGCCCGTGCCCGCGAGCGCGTTGCCGGCCGGGCTCGCCGCAAGCGGCTTTGAGTGGGTCACACCACCCGGCTGGGAAATGCCGACGTAGTACACAGTCCCCGGAATGACGACGTCGGTCGGCACCTCCGCGGCGGGAGCGATCATGTTGTACGAATCCGAACCGAGACCCAAGTCGAATCCCGACAGACCCGCCCTGGGTGCGACAGCGTCAACCGTGTCGGTCAACCACTGCCCGCCGATCCAGACATCGATCTCGTCACCGGACGTCACTCCTAGGCGCCGAGCGACGTCTTCGGTGACGAGGCGCCCTTGATCGCCGAGCTCCGACCACTGTTTGGTCGGCACTCCCTGACCGTCTTCGAACGACTCGGCCGCCTGAGCGTCCACGACGAGGATGTGTGCTTGCGCCAGCACGTTGCCGTTACTTCTTAACGCCACCGGAATGGTCCGGAACGCGACCGTTCCGTCGATTTCACCCGACGAGGCATCGAGTTCGGCGAGCAGTCTGCTGGCGGCGTTCCACTGAGCTTGGTCGGTCGTCTCGACGAGCTCATCGATTGCACCAAGGTGCTCGTAGGCGACGGCCCGGATCGATGCCTTGACGCTGTCGCCGACTACCAGCGAAGCGCTGATGAGCGCGGTTGCGAACGCCACACCTGCAGCGATGAGAACGATCGCCATCGGTCGACGAGATGCGTGCCACCAAGCGAGACGAAGATTCAGCCGGCGTCGCGCCCCCCGAGCGCTCAACTCTCGACTCGGCGAGGGGGCCTCGGCCTGGGGCCATGTTCGGCCGATCGACGTTCCCGGGGCCGACGCTCGTCCGATCCTAAAGATCGTGAACGGCCGCGACGTCCGGCGCGGTCCTCTTGCCCCGCGACCCGTCCGTCTTCCATGACGACGACGCCGGAGGCGTAGCTGGCGATGTGGGGCGCGTGGGTGACCAGAACGATCGTCGCCCCGGCACGGTGGAGTTCGACGAAGAGTTGCATCACCGTGGCGGCATGTTCGCTGTCGAGGTTGCCCGTCGGTTCGTCGGCCCAGATGACGGCCGGGTTATTGACGATCGCCCTAGCGATCGCAACGCGTTGTTGCTCACCGCCGGAAAGTTCGTTGGGGCGATGGTGGAGTCTGTGGGTCATCTCCACAGATTCGAGGCAGTCTGTTGCTCGCGTGCGCGCTTCGGCGGTGGTCTTACCTGCCATGAGCAGGGGGAGCTCGACGTTCTCCAGCGCCGAGAGCAACGGCAGCAAGTAGAAGGATTGAAAGACGAAGCCCATTTCGGCGTTGCGCATATCGGCGCGCGCACGCTCGTTCAACTGGGCGAGGTCTACTCCGTTGAGTCGAACCTCACCGCGATCAACTGGTTCAAGACCCGAGGCACAGTGCAGAAGGGTGGACTTGCCAGAACCCGATGGGCCCATGACCGCCAAAAACGATCCCGACGGCACCGTCAAACTGACCGAATCGAGGGCCCTAACGGGCACCTCTCGACCTCGGTACTCCTTGGTGACCTGCTTCAACACCAACAGACCTTCGCGTTTGGTTGATTTGAGGTCGCTGCCCCTCCTTGGCCGGTCGGTCACGGCGCAAGTGTACTTTCCGGCGCCATCGGGACGACTCAACCGCGTCCTGGATCACTGAGAGCGAACGGTTTACCGCCTGAAGTCAGCAAACAAACCGACCGAGGGGGACATAACCACTTGCAACTCTGCGAGTAAGCCAACGGAGTGTCGAAACCGTTTCAACTGTGCAACCAAAGTGAAACCTTTGCGCACATTCGTTTATGTTCGGCGGACCTATCGCCTAACTAACAACGTAAGGCAGGTCAGCTTTTCCGATAAACGGCATTACGCGGTGCAGTCAGCCTGAAGTGCAGTGACGCGTCGACGTTCGCTCTCGGTTTGGCCACCCCAGATTCCAAACGGCTCCGCTGTCATCATCGCCTGCTGCAAACACTCAGAACTTACCGAACAACGTGCGCAAACTTCCTTGGCTCGACGCTCACGCCGAGAGCGTTCATCACGTCGCTCAAAGCGACTAGGAGCAAAGAACAAATGAGTCTCCGGACCCCTGCACGCGGCCCGCACTTGCCAATTCTCGTCGATCAATGTTGCCATTTCTACCGATTCCTCTTTAGCTCTTTGTCAGGGAAAGCTCAACGTACACGAGGAATATATGCAGCACAAATGATCTTTTCGCTTTGATTGAATACGCAAATACCTGCTCGCCGATTCCACAACATAGGGTCAACAGATTCGGTGGAATGAGACACAAAAACAACAGGCGCTAACCAAAACCGGAAAAATCCCCTTCTCAGCCGAAGTATCAACATCTCACGGTGCGTCGATCGAAGGCCGTCAGTGGCCGCTCGAACGACAGGCTCGCAGAGGTCGATCGCCGTTCGACCCACCCATTTCCGTCAGCTAGTACGGGGTGCACCTCGAGTGCATTTGCACAGCCACAGAGCGGGGCACTGATTTCGCCGGTTGAGCGAGGAGCGGCCCGGGCGCAGGCGCCGATGTGCCGGTTTGAGTGAGGAGCGGTCCAAAGCCCGCCTCGTCGCAGCCCGGGAGCGCCAATAAGGCCTGCGTAAACGGCCCGCCAAGTCGGCCAGCACTAGCGGCGCGCTCAGAATGACGAATCGACAACTCGACCCCACCAACCCATGGACGACCGACGCCGCACATCGCAACGCACCGAAGCCACCATCGGCTTTCGGCGTTCGAGTCATCGCTTGGAGACACATCTCGGCGCCATGATGCGCAGAGGGCGCTGGAAACCGCTGCGTCGGCTAGGCGGAACTACCTAGAGGATCGGCAATCCGGCCTGCCGGTCACCCGACCGACCCGGGGTCAGTCGAGCGAAAGCGGCTCGACTTCTACTTCAAGCCCCTGAATGGCCACGACGCGAACCGCGACACCCGCTTCGAGTGGGCGTGCCCGGTTCGTCACGGCGCGCCACGGTGCACCATCGATAATGACGACGCCCTTTGCTGCTACGGCAGATTGCGTCACCCCTTCGCGCCCGATCAGTCCTTCACGTCCAACCGTGGGCGTGCCAAACCGCGACCGGACCATGGCGGTCATTCCGCCGACGACGAACAACACGGTCGCCACCGTCCCGATAATGACCAGCCACCAGGGCACGGTGACCGCGGGCGGGCCGGAAAACAGGCGCGTCGATCCAAGGGCCACGAACGCCGTTCCGAGCGCCGTGTATGGTCCCAGCGTTCCCGCTTGGACCTCCACGGCAAAACAGATGAACGCAAGACAGATCAGCACCACCGCCCAGGTATTGACCGGGAGGTGCGACATACCAAAGAAGGCACCCACCAGTGCGAGCGCTCCCGTGGCAGACGCCAGACCGACGGCCGAGGCGTAATACTCAAAGAGAATCAAGGCCAGTCCGCTGAGCAGCAGCAGGTATGCAACCCGGGGACTGACCAGCGTGTGCTGGAGCTGTTGGGCAAGCCCCAGCTGAAGGAATCGAATCTGCTGGTTCTCGCTCTGGCGCCGAACTCCGGTCGTCTCGTCGGTAATCGTCCGAGCGGTCGACAAAACCACCGGTCCGGCCGCCGTTTCGACGGTCTGACCGTCAACACCGACAATCGCCTCCCCGAGGATGACGGCCTTCTCTTCGATCAGGCCAGACTTGACCGCTTCGTCAGAGTCCAAACCACCATCGGACGCCTGTGCGATCCAGTTATCTGGCCGCCCGGTCTCGGCTAGCAGGTCTTCGAGAAGCGTTCGATCGCCTGCCTGGTCAGACGCTGCCGTCCGGTCGAGCCGCGACGGAACG
This sequence comes from Acidimicrobiia bacterium, assembly GCA_018003035.1. Lineage (GTDB taxonomy): Bacteria > Actinomycetota > Acidimicrobiia > IMCC26256 > JAGNEX01 > JAGNEX01. The sequence goes on along the minus strand of JAGNEX010000003.1, from coordinate 76,711 downwards.
GGATCGCCAATCGAGGCTCCGTCAGCAATCGCGTTGAGGTGCGCAGCTGCGACGAGTTCGACAGCCCCGCCGCTCGCCGTCGCACCCGACGGACCGACCCACGCCAACACCGGGACATCGGACTCGCGAATCTGGCGAGTCAGCTCTGCAATGTCCACGTCCAGGACGCCCGATGCGTCGATCTGAAGGAGGACCATCGTGACGTCGTTGGCGTTCGCCTCGGTCAAGACGTCTGAAACCATGGATGCAGTGACAGGGTCGATCACCCCGTCCACTTTGACCACGTCGATGCGCTTGTCGTCGACCCAAGCAGGATCAAGACTCGGATCGGTTTCACTGCCGGGGAGGTCACCCGAGCCACCTTCGCCAGCGGCCGAGGTAGTCGTAACGTCGCGCTCTTCTTGGGCGCCAGCGCTGGCCGGCAAAAGCGATACCAAAGCACCAAGGACGACCAGCAATGTGGCGATCAGCCCCAACGTTGGTCGTCGATTCTCGAGGTGCGCGTGGCCGACTGAGCGAAGTTTTCTCGTCGCGTCGGGCATTGAGAAAAGCGCGGGTGCGGCAACACGCTGTTTCTGCGGCGCATCCATTGCGCTAAGTCTTCACGTCAACCTAGGCGCACGTCGAACCGGGTACTGCGGGGCGGTCGGGGCGATCCGGAATCACGGACTTGGACTTCAACTAGTGTCGGCGCTGTGACCGACACCGATGCGTTCTGGGACCAGTCCCGCGTTCTCATAGTCGCCGGTAAGGGCGGCGTAGGGAAGACGACGGTCACGGCTTCGCTGGCCGTCGCTGCGGCCGCGGCCGGGCGGAGCGTCCAGATCGTCGAGATCGAAGGTAAGTCGGGCCTGTCGCGCCTCTTTGGCTGCGGCCCCCTATCCGATATCGATCAAACGCTGGCACCCAACATCAGGGCACGCCAGATCACTTCCTTGGCCGCTCTCCTCGAGTATCTCAACGACCACGGCATGCGCCGCATTGCAAAACGCATGATTCGCTCCGGCGTCGCCGACGTGGTTGCCACCGCGGTGCCGGGCCTGCGAGATCTACTCGTCATGGGCAAGATCCGGCAGATGGAAGAGGCGGCCATTGCTGACGTCATCCTGGTCGATGCGCCTGCTGCGGGTCACGCGCTCGCATTTCTCGCCACGCCGCGCAGAATGGAACAGGCCGCTCGGGTCGGTCCGCTTCGCAATCAGGCGGAACGGGCGGTGGCCATGCTCGAAGATGGAACAAGAGCTCGGGTGTTGTTGGTGACCCTGGCTGAACACACGCCCGTGTCGGAAATGCTCCAGACCTCGGAATGGTTGACAGCCCAGGCGGGCGTCGTCCTCGGTCCAGCCGTGGTCAACATGGTCAACCCTGATGTTTCGAACCTCTCCGCCGAGACTCCGACAACGCTCAGCGAACGCTGTGCGGAGGTTGGCTTGGACTGGCCCCCATCGGTCGTCGAAGCCTGCGCCGACAGCGCTTCGTTCGCCACAGCCCGGGGACTCCAGCAGGCTGAGGAGATCGATCGAATTCGCTCAAGCAGTGGGCTGGTCACCCTGCCACTGATTTTTGAATCGGAGGTCGACTTCGCCGCCCTCAACCAACTCGCGGACGCCTTTGCCGCACAGATCGATCAACTGCTGGTCGACGCTAAGGCGGCCCAATGAGCGCTGACCTGAAAAAGGTAATGACTCAGTCGCGGATCGTGATCGTGTGCGGCACCGGCGGGGTCGGCAAGACAACGGTCTCAGCAGCCCTTGCCCTCAAAGGCGCACTGGACGGCCTCAACTCTGTGGTTGTGACCATCGACCCTGCTAGAAGGCTGGCTCACACCCTTGGCCTCGACAACCTGCCCAACCAGCCCCAAGCAATCGACGAAGCGCTCTGGAAGGTCAACGATCGAAAGGACGGTGACGCTGCCCCAAGCGGAACGTTCTCGGCGTTGCAACTCGACGCCAAAGCAACCTTTGACGACTTGATCCGCAGCCAGTCAGCCAACCCTGCCCAGGCCGAGCGCATCCTCAACAATCAGATCTACCGCAACCTCTCTGGCGCTCTTGGCGGAACCCAGGAATACATGGCAATGGAAAAGCTCTATGAACTTGAGTCGGGTAATCGGTTCGACCTGATCGTGGTTGATACGCCGCCGAGCCGTCACGCCCTCGATTTCCTCGAAGCTCCCGGTCGGTTGACCCGCTTCCTTGAACACCCGGTCACTCGCCTATTGACCGCGCCGACAAGGCTCTATCTCCGCGCCGCCAACAGGGCGATGATGGGCCTTCTGAGAGCTATGAGCCGGGTTGTCGGCACCGAGGTCGTCGAGGATGCGATCGCCTTCTTCGGAGCGTTCGAGGGGATGGAATCCGGCTTTCGTCAGCGTGCAGCTCGGATCGAGACGGTCATCAACTCCTCCGATACGTCGTTCCTTGTCGTGACGTCAGCTCGCCAAGATTCGATCGAAGAAGCTCGCTTCTTCGGCCAACGCCTGCGCCAGACCGGGCAGCGGGTCGCGGGTGTCATCGTGAACCGCATTCACCCTCGTTTGACCGACCGGACCTCGGCGCAGTTCGAAGCGGACGCCGGCATCGCTGTCGCCGATTCGACTCTGGTTGCAGCGATTGAAAACTTGGCCCGCTGGGAAGCGCTTGCACAGCGCGAAAAGGATCAGGTCAACAAGCTGGTGGCCGATCTTGGAACCACCGTCACCGTTCTCGTGCCCCAGTTCGGACGCGAGATCTACGACATGGAAAGCCTCAATCAAATGAGCGAGTCTTTGTTCGTCGGCGCAGAAAAGTAACCTGGCGATCGTGTCTACCGTGCTCGTCGCAAGCGACGCCCCTTGGATCCAACAGGAAGCTCGTTCGGCCTTGACCGCTCGGGATATGTCCGTCGAAGTGGTCGACAACGGGGTCGACATCGCCGCCGCTGTGGCGAAGCACGCCCCCGACGTCGTCATCTTGGACATGCAGATCTCGAACATGGGCGGATTCGCGGTCTCTCGCGAACTTCGCCTTGAGGCGGGGGCTGGGCGGTTGCCACAAACCAAGATCGTGCTGCTCCTCGACAGAGAGGCCGACCGCTTCCTGGCCAACCGGTCAGAAACCGATGCGGCCATCTTGAAGCCCCTCAACGCTGGGGCGCTCCGCCAAGTGGTCCGCCGACTCATTGCGGCCCCGGCGAAGGCAGGCGCCTAACCTCTGCCCTCGGTCGCTCCGGTAAGGTTCGGACCGACCCACAAGCCCGCCTAGAATGGTCGGCAATCGGGACGTAGCGCAGCTTGGTTAGCGCGCAGCGTTCGGGACGCTGAGGTCGCGGGTTCGAATCCCGCCGTCCCGACCATCTAGACAAACGGAGGCCGTGCCTTAGGGCACGGCCTCCGTCATTGTTCGACAGGATTGCTCAGCCGAAGCATGAGCGCAGGCATTGGACTCCACAAGTGCGGTTCACACTTAGGTCGGCAGGGGGAACGACCCGTTTTCGTCATGAGTCTCCGTCCCAACGCAGGCCGGGTTAAACACGCACACACAGCGAAAATCTTCGATGACGCGGATCGTGTGGCGGTCATGCCGATCAAGCGCGTACACCACTCCCGGCGTGATGCGGTGGACGTCACCCGTCGCGTGGTCCTCGAGCTCGGCGACCCCTTCGATGCAGTACACAGCCTCAAGGTGATTGAGGTACTGCATTTCGGTGACAGTCCCCGCCCCAAGAACCGTGTCGTGCAGCGAAAAGCCCATACCGTCGGATGCCAGTAACAGGCGCCGCGAACGCCAGGTTTCGGCGCTGGTCTCGCGTTCCGATCCGACGACTTCGTCGAGACTCCGAATGATCATCGGCGCGGGCTCCTCATCGGGCTGACTGTAAGTGATCGGGCCTCTGTCCGACGGCGCCGACCTGGCCCACAAAACGTCTCCAGGCAGGCCCACACAGCCGGCCCGCAACCATCAGCGAGCAGGGTCAGGAGTTCGAGACGACCTCGCGCTGGGCCATGGCGACTTCAAGCATCTGAACGGCGTTCAGCGCGGCACCTTTGCGCAGGTTGTCGCCTGTGACCCAAAGGTCGAGCGCTCCAGGCCTGGACACGTCCTCGCGGATGCGACCGACGAGCACGGGGTCGATACCGGCTGCCTCCAGCGGCGTCGGAGCGCCATCGGCGTCCAAGATCAGCCCGGGCGCGTTCTCCAACAGCGATATCGCCTCGTCCCTTGACATCGGCCGCTCAAACTCGATGTTCGCGGTCATGGCGTGACCGACGAAGACCGGGACGCGGACACACGTTGCCGACACCTGGATGTCATCGTCGTGGAGGATCTTTCGGGTCTCGCGGACCAGCTTCCACTCCTCGGAGGTATATCCAGCCTCTTTGACCGAACCGGCCAGCGGAATAGCGTTGCCAGCGATCTGAATAGGCCACACCTCGCCCGTCGGGACGGTGGACTCACCCGCCGTCGCCATCCAGTCGAGGTCATCGGCGTTAGCTCGCCACTGATCGCGCAGCTCGTGAAGTCCGGCCTGACCAGCACCCGACACTGACTGATAGGTCGACACCACCAGGCGCTTGATCGGGTTGACTGCATGCAACGGTCCCAAGGCGACCATCAGGACCATAGTGGTGCAATTCGGGCAACTCGCGATGCCCTTCGGCAGATCGGCCAGATCGTCGGGGTTGACTTCGGCGACGACCAACGGCACGTCTGGATCCATCCGAAATGCGGCGGAGTTGTCGATGACAACGCACCCCGCGGCGGCCGCCTGCGGCGCCCACTCGAGCGAAATCGGATCGTCGACATCGACGACCACGGCGTCGAGACCGTCGAAACAGCCAGGTTCCAGCAATTGGCAGATCACTTCGCCGCCTGCGAAAGGAACCTTGCGACCCACAGAACGTTCGGAGGCAAATCCACGAAGCTCAGAGACCGGAGTCTTTCGCTGCTCGAGGATTCGGAGAATGTCGGTTCCGACCAGACCGGTCACACCTATGACACCAATTTTCATCTGATTCACTCCGATACTTGTGGGCTTGCGGCGCACACCTGCGCCTACTGAGCCGCCCTAATCGACGTCGAGACCAAATGCCGTGTGAAGCGAGCGGACCGCTAACTCGACGTCCGAACGGCGGACCACGCACGACGTGCGGATGGTCGACGTCGAGATCATGTCGATGTTCACCCCATTGTCGGCGAGCGTCTCGAACATGGTCGCCGCGACCCCAGGGTGTGACTTCATCCCGGCACCGACGATAGAGACACGAGCGATGTCGTCGTCGACGCTGACGCTCTGCGCGCCGATAGTCCCCAACTCATCGGCAATGACCGACTCTGCCTTTCGCGCCTCGTCTGACGGCACCGTAAAGGAGATGTCGGTGAGTGCGGAGTGAGAGACGTTCTGGACGATCATGTCGACGTTCACGCCTGCGGCGGCGAGAGTCCGGAACACGAGCGCAGCGATACCCGGACGATCGGGAACGTCGGTAATCGTCAATTTGGCTTCTGAAGCATCGTGGGTAACACCCGTGACGACGGCATCTTCCATGGTTCTACTGTCTCCCAGATCTCGAACCCACGTACCAGGCTCCCAAGTGAAGCTGGACCTGACATGTAGCGGCACGTTGTATCGCCGCGCGAACTCGACCGAACGCAGCGCCAAGACCCGCCCACCCGAGGCAGACATTTCAAGCATTTCATCGAATGACACCTCAGAAAGGCGGCGCGCCCGGTGACAGATCCGAGGATCGGCCGAATACACCCCCGCTACATCGGTGTAGATCTCACAGGCGTCTGCATTAAGCGCTGCGGCCAGCGCGACCGCTGTGGTGTCGCTGCCACCTCGCCCGAGGGTGGTGATGTCACGCCCCGTCGACACGCCTTGAAAGCCGGCGACGATACACACCTGGCCTTCGTCGAGCGCCTCTTTGAGTCGGTCGGCTTTGATCTCGAGGATCTTTGCCTTGCCGTGAGCGGTGTCGGTCACGATGCCAGCTTGAGATCCAGTGAAGCTGACCGCAGGGACGCCCCGGTCAAGGATCGCCATCGACAGCAAGGCGATCGAGATGCGTTCGCCTGCCGTGAGCAGCATGTCCATCTCGCGGCCGCCCGGATTGCTGGCGACTTCATTGGCGAGCCGGATCAGATCGTCCGTCGATTTCCCCATCGCCGAAACGGCGACCACGACACCATGGCCTTGCCGCCGGGTTCGCGTGATGTGATCGGCGACCGCTGCGATCCGTTCCGGATCAGCGACAGAGGTCCCCCCGTATTTCTGCACAATGAGCGACATACCGCGCCGACGCTATCAGCGGCTCGACCCCAAATTCGTTGTCGGCGACGGCTCACCCGTACATAGCAACCGCCAACAACCGCCAGAACCACACCTGCGCTACTGGCTACACTCCACCACCATGTCAACGAGAGAAAAACGAGCCCGCCAAAAAGCCAACAAGGCATTAGGGCGCGCCGAACGCGAACAAGCCGAACTGAAGCAGAGCCGCAACGACCGGATGCGTAACAGCATCATCATTGGAGTTGTGGTTGCCGCCCTGGTGGGTGCCTTCATCGTCCTCACCCGAGACGATGGCGACAAGGGCGACGACGTGGCTACCACGACCACCACTGCGGCCGCCGGCGATACCGAGGATTCGACTCCTAAGCGTCCTACCGTGAACAAACCGGCAGAAGCTGTTCTTGACCCGGCCTCCTTTACCGCCTTTACCAAGGCCGAAGCCGGTCCAACATTCGTCGCAGACACAGCAGATGACGCTGCCGTTGCGGCAGTCACCTGCAACACCGAAGCCCCAACGGCGTCAGAAGGCGGAACGATCACGCCAGAAATCGTGATCAGGCCGGGCGTCCAATATGTCGCCACGATCGCAACCAACTGCGGCGACATCGTCTTCGGCCTCGATCCCTCTCAGGGCGCTCCCGTCGCCGTGAACAACTTCATTACCCTCGCCCAACAGGGCTTTTACGACGGCCTGACCTTTCACCGGGTTTCCCCCGACTTCGTCATTCAGGGCGGTGACCCCGACGGAAACGGGATGGGTGGCCCGGGCTACAAACTCCCCGACGAGGAGACCGAGCTCCCTTACACGACCGCAGACGTTGCAATGGCTTACGGAGAGGGAGTGTCCGGTTCGCAGTTCTTTGTGGTGACCGGCTCGAACGCCGCCGCATTGGATCAGCGGCCTGTCTATCCTCGGATTGGTGTCGTCACCGAAGGCATGGCGGTAGCGAAGAAGATCGAGACGTTGGGCAAGGCTGATGGTCCGCCCGACACTCCCGTCTACATCAACAGCATCACCGTAAAGCCGCTCGAAGACGGCGCCTCGACCCCGACGACCGCGGCGGACGCAGCAGCGTCGGAGGGCACGTCGACGACGGCCGTCGATGCCGGTTCAACAGATGGAGCAACTCCGACCACGGTGGTTGACGAGACCTCCGAAACCACGGTCGCGGCGGCCACAACGACGCAAGCAGGGTAGCTCCGCCCCTGGGCTACCTGGCCCGTGAACAACCGACAGCGGCGGCCCAGTGACGACATCTGGCCGCCGCTGTTTCGCGCCGGGCGTTCAACCCCTGTTGTCGCCTGGCCCACAAGTACGTGGAACCGGCCCTTCCCTTTTCGCGCTCGGCCTAGGATCGCCGTCAGCTCCCGTGCCCGCGCCTGCAGATGCTCGGCGGAGCGACCGGCGAACTGGGCGAGGACCACTTTGGCTACAGCGTCGATCCAGGACAACGACCCCGACGCTTCGCATGCAGACAGGCGGCACGCGCTCGTCATCAAGCTGGTGCAGTTGGTGTTGTTCGGCTTGGTGGTGTGGTTTCTCGTCCTGCCGCAGCTGTCCAACGCGAAATCGGCGTGGGACACCATCTCAAAGGTCCGACCGACCTTTTTGGTTGCGGCTGCCATCGTTGAGTTGGTCGCTTGGCTGGCGTACGCCCGTATGACTGTTCAGCTGATCAGCCCCGCCCATCGGATATCCCTGATGATGTCGTTCGGTATCGCCTTGGCCTCCAAAGCGGTGAGCCACGTCGTACCGGGAGGAGCCGCCACCACGGCTGCAACGAACGTCACGCTGCTCCAGCGGGCTGGGGTGCCTACCGGCGAATTGCCGTTTGTTTTGACGACCCAGTCGACCGTGTCCGCACTCGTGCTGAACGCAATGCTGACGGTCTCCCTCCTTATCGCCATCCCGATTACGGGGCTGCGTTCCGACTACAAGGTGGCCTTGGCGCTGGCGGGCGCTCTCTACGTGGGAATTGGTGCGTTGCTCCTGGCCATCGTCCGACACACCGACGGGACGGCAAAGGCCATCGCCAAGGCGGTGGCGTGGATTCCCAAGGTGAAGCCGGCAGCCGTCCGCCTTTACCTACACCAGCTGGCCGATCAGCTTTCGGCGCTCATCTCGGACCGCAACCTGTTGAGTCGTCTGCTGGTTGACGCCGTGATCAATTGGCTGTGCGGAGCGACTGCCTTGTGGGTATCGCTTCTTGCATACAACGGACACCCGAGCATCGTTGGCCTGCTTGTCGCGTACTGCCTGGCGAACGTTATGGCCGTCATTCCCATCACACCGGGAGGGCTCGGAATCGTGGAGGCCGTGATGATCTCCACGTTGACCGCCTTTGGGATGGACCACGGCATCGCGTCGGTTGGTGTCGTTACCTTCCGCCTCTTCAGCTTCTGGTTGCCGATCCCGGGAGGCGCGGTGGCATATCTGTTGGTGCGACGGGCTACCGAACCCGGTTCAGCCTGAACCGTCGGTCAGCGTGAAGAACCGCGGCCGCTGTGAGCCACGCTTTCAGCGTGCGGCTAGGTCAGCGCCAGATTGGGATTGGCGCCGACATCGAGCGGCGTTGGTCCTTCTCGCCGATACTTCTGCCACCCAGCCATCGCGATCATCGCAGCGTTGTCGGTGCAGAACCGCCGCTCTGGGACGAAAGCCCTGATTCCGAGCTCCCCGGCGCGGGCGCTCACGGCACTGCGCAGGCCCTCGTTCGCAGCGACGCCGCCGCCGATCACGACCGTTTCGCGGCCGTACCGATCAGCTGCCCGGAACAGCTTGGTGACCAGGGTGTCGATCACCGCGGCTTGAAACGACGCGGCAACGTCGGCCTTTGACCAGTGCTCGCCCAACGCATTGAGACGTCTGAGCTCGACGACGACGGCCGTCTTGAGCCCAGAAAACGACATGTCCAGACCGTCGGATCGCATCGGCCGAGGAAACGAAAAGGCTTTCGGGTTTCCCTCGACGCTCAGCGCGTCGATCGCTGGTCCGCCGGGGTATCCGAGGTCCAGAAAGCGGGCGACCTTGTCGAAGGCTTCTCCGGCAGCGTCGTCGACGGTCGATCCGACCACCGAATACTCGCCATGGCGGGCCATGTCCACGAGCAACGTGTGCCCGCCGCTCACGAGCAACACCATCATCGGCGGCTCGGGTGCGTCATCTTGGAGGGCCGCTGCGTACAGGTGTCCCTCCATGTGATTGACCGCCACGAACGGAGCGCCCGTCGCCAGGGCGATTCCTTTGGCGGCACTAAGCCCAACCAACAACGCTCCCGACAGCCCGGGGCCGTACGTCGCGGCGACTAGCGACACATCATCGATGGTCACCTTCGCCCGGATGAGCGCTTCTGACAAAACCGGTCCGATCAGCTTCACATGTGCCCGGCTGGCGAGTTCAGGGACGATCCCCCCGAAGCGGACGTGCTCTTCGAGTTGGGTAGAGACCACGGACGACAAGAGCTCGGGACCGCTGTCATCAGCTTTGAGGACCGCAACCGCCGTGTCGTCGCACGACGTTTCGAACGCCAGGACGATTTGATCAGTCATCGTTGCCCCGGACCGAGACTTCGCCGAGGTCGACGCCGGCTACCCGCCCTGCGAGAGCGCGTTCTGGCTCAGAGGCCTTGGATTCTCCGTTTAGGTCACGGCCGGAGGTGCACGATGGCGGTCGCGGAATCCAGGCCAGAGTGATGGCCGGTCTCCCAAAGCCATCGCAATCAGCAATCCTGCCCACCTCGGATGCACCAAGGCCGGCATACAGGCGGCGGGCCCGGTCCGCGTCGACCGGTACGTCGATCCGCATGCACAGGTTCTGAGGGGACGCCTCGAGCTGTTCGCCCGTTCTCGCTGCGAAGGTTCCGAGCAGCGTCCGCGCTATGCCTTGCCCCCACCATTCGGAATGGACCAACAACAACAGCAAATGCGCGTCGTACGTTTGACGCCGCCGCGGTTCTCGCCAGCGAGCGGCCACGCTTGGGAAAGAGGCTGCACCGAGACGCCCCCCGACGATGCCGACCAACTGATCACCGACACAGGCGGCAAGCCAACAGCTATCAGGCCGGCGAATCTCGCCGGCTGTTAGGTCGGCGGTCCACGCGGCGCGGCCGTGAAGCAGCTGGTCCAAACGCATCACGTCCTCGGCCATGTCTGGGACGGCCGGAATCATGCGCACCTCTGCTTGGGATGCATCAAATGCGTTCACGCCATGTCCATCGCTCGCCGTCGTTCCCAGTTGAGTTCTGCGTCGGTCTTGCGGAGATACACCGGCGTGATGTCACCGGCCGAGACCGCTTGACCCAAGGTCGCCGACCGTGCCGACGCAGCCCACAACGCTTCGGCTGTGATGCTGCCCCCGACCAGCCGTTCAGGGTCGTCCCAGTCTGCCGCTTCCCGACCGTCTTGGGACGACAGGCCTTCACCGACGATCACGTCGCCAGCGCATTCGGCAAGGACGACCTCTGGGGGGTCAACCCGGTCTGGGGTTAGGCGGATCAATTCGCCAGCCGTCCGCTCAAAACGCGCCCAGTAGACCTCGCCACGGCGGGCATCGATCGTCGCAGCGATAGGGCCGTTGAGAAGCGGTGCCCCTTCCGCAAGAACTTCAAGGCTAGACAGGCCAATGACGGGCAGGTCGCGAGCTTGAGCAAAGGCCGACAGGGTCGCGATACCGACGCGAAGACCCGCAAATAGGCCGGGACCAACGGTCACCGAGACCCCGGCAACGTCTGGCACTTCCACCCTCAGCGCGTTCATGAGCTGCTGAATCGCGGGTACGAGCAGCTCCGCGTGGTGCCGTGGCCGAGCGAGAACCATTCCCCCGAGGAAGGCGCGGGTGTCCCCCAAAGCCACCGTGACCTGGGTCGAGCTCGTATCTGCGCACAGCAGCATCAGTGCCTCCAGCCTTCGAGGACGGCGGCAGCATCGGTACCCTGGGCGAAACGTCCGATTCCGCTCACGGTGAGTGTTCGCTCGTTCGGGCCCGAATACTCGAGACGTACGGAAAGCACGTTTGGACCCCAAATCTGTGGGGCTACGCCGCCCCATTCCACGACGAGCGCCGTCGCACCGTCAAAGGCATCGTCCAGTCCCAGACCGTCGAGTTCTGCGCCGCTATCGAGTCGATAGAGGTCACCGTGTACCACGCGGGAAAGCGGTGTGCTGTCGAGCTCATATTCGTTGAGCAGCGTGAAGGTAGGGCTGAGCACCGGTCCGCTCCAACCAAGCTCTCGCAGCATGCCGCGCACCAGGACGGACTTGCCTACGCCAACATCGCCATCGAGCAGGACGACATCGTCGGGCCGCAAAACCTGGGCGATGGCAGCCCCGAACGCTTCGGTCTGTTCGGGCGATGTCGTTCCCACCGGGGTCGTCGGCGTCAAGTCAACGGCTCCGACGTTGGCTGCGCAAACGGGCCGGGACCAAGTCCCCGCGACGTGCTCAGGGCCGCCTTGGCGAGGACGAAATCAGCCCGTGCTTCCGCCAGCGTCAGGCCGCTCTGCCGCAACACGGCCGAAGGATGGTAGGTCGGTATGACGACTCCATCGCGGTACAAGAACTCGTGCCCACGAAGGTGACTGATGCCGACGTCCGTCTCTAGCAAGAACCGCGTCGCAAAGTTGCCCAGAGACAGAATGACCCGCGGCGAAATCTCGTCCAGCTGAGCTGTCAGGAACGGCTTGCACTGGTCGATCTCAAATTGCTTCGGGTCTCGATTGTTCGGTGGTCGGCATTTGAGCACGTTCGCGATGTACACCTCGTCCCGTGTCAGGCCAATCTCTCCTAGTAGGACCGTTAAAAGGTTCCCGGCCTTTCCGACAAACGGCTCGCCCTCTTGGTCCTCGTAGAACCCTGGTGCCTCGCCAATCACCATCAGCTCCGCGTTTGGGTCGCCGACGCCGAAGACGACCTTGGTGCGCGAGTTCGCAAGGTCGCATTTGGTACACGACTCAGCTTGGATTCTCAGTTGTTCAAGCTGGGTACTCACCCCAGGTTCCCCGATCTTCGTCGACGTTCGGTCCCGCCCGGTGAGCGGACGCAACGGGCAAAGACCCGGCGCTAGGCGTCAGCGGTTGATTTTAAAGAAAGCGCCGCGCCAGTCGTGAGCCCATCCGAGTAACAGGCTCGTACGAGATCGTTCCGAGCCAGCGGGCCCAATCGGTTGCCGAGATCGTCTCGTCGCCCTGAGCGCCCAACAGGACGACCGGCTCGCCGATCTCAACGTCCTCCGTGCCGACGTCGACCATACATTGGTCCATGGTGATGGAGCCGGCGTAGGGGAAGCGCCGTCCTCGGATCAGCACGTGACCCTCTCGGCAAACCTCGCGAGGCAAGCCGTCCCCATAGCCCACGGGCAACGTCGCGATCCGCCCGTCCGACGGCATTCGATAGCGCTGGCCGTAGGAAATACCGTCGCCAGCCAGTCGGTCGCTCGTCCACGACACCTTGGTATGAATGCTCATCACCGGCCGGAGCAACCGACCGGCAGCACCGCTGATCCCAGGCGCCGGTTCGATTCCGTACACGGCGATCCCGCACCGGACCATGTCGTCGGCTGCTATAAGAGCCGCGTGACGCAAACGAGCCGCTGAGTTTCCCGTGTGGATCGTCGGCCGCCAATCGGGAAACGTTTCTCGAGCGCCATCCAGGGCCGTTCGAAAGCGTTCGTACTGCTGCGCCGTGAACGGATTGTCGGGCTCGTCGGCAACTGCAAAGTGGGTCATCGCTCCAACAACGTCAAGGTCCAGTTGCCGCGCCCTGGAAAGCCAACCGGCCAGGGCAGAGGGCTCCATTCCCACCCGGTGCATTCCCGTATCGATATGGGCGTGCAGACGGATTCGCCGCCCCATCGATGAAGCGGCCGTCGCAAAGTCGTCCAGGCGAGCGGTCGAATACGCAACCGTTTCGACGTCGGCTGCAAGCATCTGGTCGATATGAGACGGTGCAGGCTCGCTCAGCAGCAGGATCCGCCCGTCGACCCCAGCGCGTCGCAACTCGGTTGCCTCGGTCACCGTGGCGACGCCCAGACCGCACGCTCCCGCTGCCAGCGCCGCTCGTGCGCATTCGATCGCGCCATGCCCGTACGCGTTGGCTTTAACGACCGCCAACACCTGGGTCGGGCCAAAAACGCTGGCAAGCATGTCAACGTTGTCCGCCAACGCGGATAAATCGATCCGGATTTCGCCCCTTTCGGCCGGGGCGAAATCGTCGGAAGCGTGTGTGTGCGGTGACGTCATAGCGCGCTTCCCGCCCCAAGGTCCGCAGCCACCGCGGCTACTTGGTCTGCTAGTTGGGTTGCATTTCCGCTGATGAACGGCATGCGTCGTCCAGCCAGTCCGTGCACGTGGGCCGCCATGACGGTCGCTTCCCAGGGATCGACGGCCTGCGCCAGCAGAGAAGCGACGACCCCGCTGAGAACATCGCCCGACCCAGCGGTGGCCAGCCGGACATCACCCGCGCGGTCGATGGCGCAGCGCGGCGTCGTCCCGCCGGCGGCAACCACGGTCCCAGGACCTTTCAAGGCGACGACAGCGTGGGGTCCGAGCTGGCTTGCGGCTTCCACGCTGGCCGCCAAGCGATCAACCGGCGCAGTCCCAGTCATGCGGACAAACTCACCGTGGTGGGGAGTCAGGACTGTGGGTGCGGGACGGGCGGCAATCCGATCCCAGTGCAGCGAGTTTGCTCCGAGGGCGTCGGCGTCGATGACCAACGGTCGATCGCTGCGCAAGAACCGCTCGATAACAGCGTCGGGCCCCGGTCCTTGACCCATCCCAGGTCCAACAACAACTGCTCCGAATCGGCCGAGCATGGGCTCGATGGTGGCAAAGGCACGCTCACCATCGAGCGCACTCTCAAGGGGGCGGACCGTTCGAACCACCAGGTCAGGACGATCGGGAACCGTAAGTGAGCTCGGCGTCAGGATGACCACCATCGTCGATCCGGCGGCCGACGCGCCGAGTGCTGCAAGATGGGGAGCGCCCCGAAGTCCGGGTGATCCGCCGACGACGAGAACCGGGGCGACGCTCCACTTGTGGCCAGCTCGGTCGGGTGATGGCCACGCCCTACGGACGTCGTCGGTGTCCCATGCAACGGCGTCGTAGTCGGGAGTGGCAATGCCGATCGGGGCGACAATCAGTTCTCCCACGTGAGATGGACCATCTTCCATCAGCAGCCCGGGCTTCGGAACTTGGAAGGTGACGGTGCGCGTCGCTTTGATTCCCAGATCGTTGACGGTTCCGGTATCACCGCAGAGACCCGACGGGATGTCGACCGCTAACACCGGCGTCACTGAAGAATTGACCTGCTCGATGATGATGCGGGCCGCTTGACGGAGTCCCCCGGCAAAGCCCGTCCCGAACATGCCATCAATGATGAGATCGACGCGGTCGGTCCATCCGTCAGGCAGCTCGTCGGTGGTCCGAAACGACGTCGTTCGGACCCCCCAGCCCTCGAGAATTCGTAGGGCAATGTCAGCATCCCCACCGTTGTTACCAGTGCCGCAAACGGCTGCAACGTGCTTGCCGTAACACCCACCCAACATCTGTCTTGCCGACCGGGCGACCGCATGTCCGGCACGCCTCATTAACTCCGCTTGCGGCGTTCCAGCCGCGATGGTCGCCGCATCAGCGGCCTGCATGGTGGCAACTCTGAGAATGGGCTGCACGACACCTCGCATTCGGCGGACGACACCGACGCTGGCGACGTGAACCGGTTAACGGGCCGCGGCGATGGTGTGTAGTTCCGCGGCCAGTTTGTCAGAAAGGCGGTCCGCAACTTCACGAGCCGTCCCGACGTCGGCCGCCTCGACCATGATCCGAATCTTCGGCTCGGTTCCCGATGGGCGGACGAGAACTCTGCCGCTCTGACCGAGGCTCGCTTCGGCAGCGGCCAACTCGGTAGGAAACTCCACAAGGTCGCCGTAGGTCGCCCCCGTGGGCACGGCAACGTTGACAAGCAGCTGCGGCTGCACGACGACCTGCTTGACCAACTCGGTCACCGAGGTCTGTCGCACCCCAACCTCTTGGCACACCAATAGCGCGCTCAGCAGACCGTCACCGGTGGTGCTGTGGTCTCCGACGATCAAATGACCCGACTGCTCACCTGCAAGTTTTAAGCCCCCGTCAGCCATTGCGGCAAGCAAGTGCCGATCACCCACGGGCGTGACCACCCGGTCGATTCCAAGATCATCAAGAGCCCGGTGAAGCCCAAGGTTCGACATCACGGTGACTGCGACGGTCCTGGGCGTAAGCCGCGACTGTCGGTCAAGCGAGCTCGCAAGAAGGAAGATGAGTGCGTCACCGTCGACGACAGCACCGTCTGGACCGACGCAAATCACACGGTCGGCATCGCCGTCTAAGGCGAACCCGATGTCAGCGGCGTGCGTTTTGACCGCGTCGGCGAGTTGAGCCACATCGGTTGAACCGCAGTTCAAGTTGATGTTGGTGCCGTCGGGGCGATCGTTAAGGATCCAGACGTCGGCCCCGGCCTCTTCGAAGATCGGGCGAGCGAACTCAGTTGCAGCACCGTTCCCGACGTCTAAGACCACCTTCAGGCCTGTCAGCATTCCCACCGACACCGCGCTGAGTAGGTGCGCAACGTAGAGGTTGGCCGCCATCAAGTCCGACGTTACAGACCCGACACCCGCTCCCGTAGGGAGGGAGCCAGCTGGTCTGGCCAGCTCCGCCTCGATGGCGTGTTGTTGGTCATCGGAGAGTTTGGCGCCGCCAGCGGCAAAGAACTTGATGCCGTTATCGGCGAATGGATTGTGACTCGCCGAAACGACCGCTCCGGGCGCGTCGTGGGTGGCGCAGACCAAGGCAACACCGGGCGTCGGAATGACACCAATGTCGACCACGTCGGCGCCTGCCGATGCGAGGCCAGCAGACAGCGCTGCTTGCAACATCGGCCCCGACAGCCGGGTGTCTCTCCCGATATAGAACGGGCGCCCGGTTCCAAGGCAACGCGCCGCGGCGCGCCCGAGGCGCACCGCGACGTCTACATCTAAAGCTTCGTTTGCGACCCCGCGGATACCGTCGGTGCCGAAAGAAACAGCCATGTGCTCCGTGATTAACGCTTGGAGTACTGAGGAGCCTTGCGGGCCTTCTTCAGTCCGTACTTCTTGCGTTCCTTGACACGAGGGTCACGAGTCAAGAGGCCAGCGCGCTTCAGCGGCGGCCGCATCTCAGGATCGAGAGCAATCAGTGCCCGGGCGATCCCGAGGCGAACGGCGCCTGCTTGTCCGGTGATCCCACCGCCGTCAACGGTGCAGTCGACGTCATAGACCTCAGCGGTCTGAGTCACGCGGAGAGGCTCGGAAAGAACGACTCGGTGCGCTGCCGAGGGGAAAAAGTTCTCGACGGTCCGGGAGTTAATCGTGATCTGACCGGTGCCGGGACGAAGACGTACCCGGGCGACGGCCGCCTTGCGGCGACCAACGGTCTGAACTAGTGGCTTCGACATCGTGCGATGACTCCTCAGCGCTTGCTAGCGAGTTCGTAGGGTTGAGGCTGTTGCCCGGCGTGCGGGTGTGCTGGGCCTCCGTAGACGCGGAGCTTGCCGATCATCTGACGGCCGAGGCGGTTCTTGGGCAGCATGCCCCGAACTGCGCGCTCGATGACTCGCTCTGGATGCTTCTGCAGCGCTTCGCCGAGGGTCTCGGTACGCAAACCGCCCGGGTACCCCGAGTGCCGGTGGTACACCTTGTCCTCAAGCGCCTTCGGAGACGCTTGAATCTGGCCAGCGTTGATCACGATGACATGGTCGCCGGTGTCCGCGTGCGGTGCGTAGATGGGCTTGTGCTTACCCCGCAGGAGGCGTGCGACCTCGGTCGACAACCGTCCGAGCGAAGCGCCCTGCGCATCGATCACGAACCAGGCGCGCTGGATATCAGTAGGTTTGGGTGAAAACGTCTTCACAACGAAGTCCTCGTAGTGCGAGCCCCGGGGCAACTTCGCTCCCGGCAAGATGGCTGCGTCATTTAGGCTGCGCCGAGGGCCTTGTCAGCAAAACCCAGGTGTTTCCGTCTGGGATGGTTGCTGCCAAAATAGACCGGCCACAAGCGCGACGGGCAAGGCTAACCGCCCGCTGTCATGCGATGCAACGCCGGCCGCAACCTCATGTGGCCGAGTCCCATCCCTGGTAACCAACGGAATCCAACACTAGACCTTGCGGCGGAGCAATCTGACCTGCCACTCCACGGTCACGCGCGCCAAGAATGCCGTCGATGTCGCCGGCTTGCAGCGCACCCCGCCCCACATCGACCAGGGTTCCGACGATCGATCTCACCATTTGCCAACAAAAAGCGGTTCCCCGGATCACCACTTCAATCCGGCGCCCAGGCTCCGGGCCGACAACCGGGTCAAAGGCGATGTCTAGGATCGTCCGTTCCGTTGTAGAGCCAGGTGGTCCGGCCCGGCAGAACGAGGCGAAGTCATGCTGACCGACAAGGCCTCTCGCTGCCGTCGCCATCGCATCCAGATCCAGTTTGTACCGTGGTGACCACTCACGGTGGGCCTCAAGCACGTCGACCTGCCCATCAAGGTTGAGGCGATACCGGTAGCGCCGCCATTGAGCGTCGAAGCGCGCCGAGAACGGAGCAGGCTCCCAGCGCCATCCCCGCACCGCGATCGCCGGGTTGAGATCCCGGTTGATCCCCCTTGCCAGCCGTTCGAGCGGCACCCTACGCATCGCCAGTGTTGCAGCGGGGAACGAGATCACCTGGCCGGTCGCATGCACGCCCGCGTCAGTCCGGCCGGCCACCTCTAGACGCGGATCGACCCCACAGCGTCTCTCGATCACTTGCTTGAGCGCCCCAGCCACCGTGGGAACGCCTGGCTGGGCGGCGAATCCATGGAAAAGGTCGCCTCGATACGAAACGACCATGACTGCGACATCAGGAATAGCCCGACTCACCCCGGGATCGTCGAGCTGTTGCGCCGGGCCTTCCGGCGAAACACAGTTCCCGTCAGGCACGAATTGTGGATCTTTGGCGCCCATGTCGGCCTTAAATAAGTGTGGGCACGACCAAAATGGTCGTGCCCACACATCAACAAACGAAAAGGATTGCTCGGTTAGACGAGTTCTATCCGCGCCATTGGAGCGTTATCGCCCGGACGTGGTCCAAGCTTCAGGATGCGGGTGTAGCCACCGTTCCTGTCCTTGTAACGAGGACCGATGTCGGACATCAGCTTGTTCGCCACATCCTTGTCACGGATGGCCGCGACGATCAGACGGGCATTGTGAACATCGCCCTTCTTGGCTTTTGTAATCAGACGCTCGACAAAGGGGCGAAGAGCCTTCGCCTTCGTGACGGTTGTCGTGATTCCTTCAGCCTCAAAAAGGCTGTTTGCCAGGTTGGCAATGATGAGGCGCTCGTGAGCTGCTGAGCCACCGAGGTTTGGGCCGCGACGAGGTTTCGACATTGGGATTACTCCTTCATGGCGAGCGACAAACCGCGCTCGTCGAGCTTCTCGACAACTTCGTCGAGTGACTTCTGCCCAAAGTTGGTGATCCCGAGCAGGTCGTCTGGGGTCTTCTGAACGAGCTGCCCGATGGTGTCAACCTGCGCTCGCTTGAGGCAGTTGCGCGGACGCTCAGAAAGGTCAAGGTCCTCGATCGGGAGCTCAAGATCCGGCGAGGTCACCGTCACCGGAGACGTGTCGCCCAACTCGAGACCCTGGGGCTCTTCGTCCATCTCAGCGACCAGCTGCATCAGGTTCTGCAAAGTCTGACCAGCAGAAGCCAAGGCCTCAGCAGGCGTCATCGAACCGTCAGTCTCGATCTCCATCACCAGGCGGTCGTAGTTCGTTGCCTGCTCAACGCGGGTCGGTTCGACGGTGTACGACACTCGACGAACCGGCGAAAAGATTGCGTCAATCACAATCAGCCCGATCGTGGTGTCTCGGTTTGCCCGGTCAGCAGAGAGGTAACCACGGCCACGCTCGACCGTCACGTCAAGGGCGAGGCGCCCGTGATCGTCCAAGTCCGCAATAACTAGCTCGGGATTAATGACCTCGACGTCAGAGGTGAGTTGGATGTCGCCCGCAGTGACAGGGCCCGGGCCATCCTTGTCCAGACGCAGCGTGACCGCTTCGTCTGCGACGCTGCTCAGGACGACGTCCTTCAGGTTCAAGATGATGTCGGTGACGTCCTGCTTCACGCCTTCGATCGTGTCGAACTCGTGCAGGGCGTCGTCAAACTGGACTTTGGTAATTGCGGCACCCGGGATAGAGGACAACAAGGTCCTGCGGATGCTGTTCCCTAGCGTGTGACCGAACCCGGGCTCGAGCGGGGAAACGGCGAACTGCTGCCGCCCGTTTTCCTCATCGCCGAGGGGTTCGACGGTTGGGCGTTGAATCATCAACATGGCGTAACAACCTCAATGGTGTTGCGAAAATGTGGCACGTCACCCGCGGGATCACCCCGCGGAGTGGATTACTTGGAGTACAACTCCACGATCAACTGTTCGCGCACTGGCACGTCGATCTGTGCCCGGATCGGAAGATCCCGGACGGTGACCTTGATGTCGCCCGAGTTGAATTCCAACCACGCCGGAACCTTGCGGTCCAGGGTGTCGATGTTGTGACGAATGTTCAACAGCGCACGCGCCTTGTCGGTGAGCGTGATGACATCGCCCGGACGAACCAGGAACGACGGGATGTTGACCCGGCGACCGTTCACCAGGACGTGACCGTGGCCAACGAGCTGGCGAGCCTGCGGGCGAGTCGATGCAATGCCTGCCCGGAACATCACGTTGTCGAGACGGCGCTCCAGCAGGCGCAACAGGTTTTCACCGGTCACACCGGACTGGCGGTTGGCCTCTTCGTACACCTTGCGGAACTGGCGTTCCAGCAAGCCGTACATGAAGCGAGCCTTCTGCTTCTCACGGAGTTGCAAGAGGTACTCAGATTCGCGAATCCGTCGCCGGCCGTGCTCGCCGGGCGGGTAAGCCCGAGCTTCGAGAATACGGTCGTACTTCTTTGACTCATAGATGTTGGTGCCCAAGCGACGGCACTTCTTAGCCTTCGGGCCTGTATAACGCGCCATTACTCAAACCCTCCGACGCTTCTTGGGGCGACACCCATTGTGAGGAACGGGAGTGACGTCTTTGATCCCCGACACCTCGATACCTGCATTTTGAATGGAACGGATAGCGGTCTCACGACCGGACCCCGGTCCCTTAACGAACACGTCCACCTTGCGCATGCCGTGCTCCATCGCTCGCTTTGCAGCGGCCTCGGCGGCCATCTGAGCTGCGAACGGGGTTGACTTGCGTGAACCCTTGAAGCCGACGTTGCCAGCGGACGCCCACGAAATGGCGTTGCCCTGCGAGTCGGTGAAAGTGATGATCGTGTTGTTGAACGACGACTTGATGTGCGCGATGCCGTGCGAAACGTTCTTGCGTTCGCGACGACGGGGCCGCTTGGCCGTCGAGCTTGGTCTTGCCATTGGAAAGAACTCCTGGAATGGGACGCCGGACTAGTGGCGTGGGGCCTTCTTCTTGCCCGCCACAGTCTTACGGGGGCCTTTGCGGGTGCGTGCGTTGGTCTGGGTGCGTTGTCCGTGAACGGGAAGGCCACGGCGGTGACGCAGACCCTGGTAGCAGCCAATCTCCATCTTGCGTTTGATGTTCTGGCTGACTTCGCGACGCAGGTCACCTTCGACCCGGAAGTTCTCTTCAATGAAAGAGCGCAGTCGCTGGATCTCGTCTTCTGTCAGGTCGTAGACCCGAGTCGACGGGTTAACACCGGTCTGCTCACAAGCGAGCTGGGCCCGGGTCTTACCGACTCCGAAGATATAGGTGAGCGCAATCTCGGTCCGCTTCTCTCGCGGAACGTCCACTCCGGCAATACGTGCCATTAGTTCTCCTACCCCTGCCGCTGCTTGTGGCGAGGGTTCTCGCAGATGATCATGACGCGACCGTGCCGTCTAATGACGCGGCACTTCTCGCACATCTTCTTGACGCTTGGGCGTACTTTCATTTCGGGCAACTCCGTCCGGAAGGCCGCGCCACGCACGGCCGTCACCGGAATATGGTTTGGCTGGTCGATCCCTACCGGTAGCGGTAGGTGATCCGGCCTCGCTTCAAGTCGTAAGGGGTTAGTTCCACCTGTACACGATCGCCGGGCAAGATCCTGATGTAATGCATGCGCATCTTGCCGGAGATGTGTGCCAAGACTTCGTGTTCGTTCTCGAGCTCGACGCGAAACATCGCATTCGGAAGAGCTTCCGAGACGGTTCCTTCGACGAGGATTGCATCGTCTTTTGCCTTGGCCAGTGGTTATTTCCTTGTTCGTCGACGCACGGAGCCGCGCGACGAGACCGGGCTTGGGGCCAGCGGAGAATAGTACCGCTGGCGTGCTACCTAACCCAAACGCTGGTCATAAATTCCGAATCGACGGCCAGAGACGGGGTGCCAAGATGGATGGCTTGACTCCTTAACACGGCGACTCACACACGGGTGAACACCTGCGGGCCGTCTTCGGTGACCGCAATCGTGTCTTCAAAATGCGCTGACAGTTTGCCGTCGGCCGTAACCACGGACCAACCGTCGCTAAGGACCCTGGTTTCCGCCGTGCCGACGTTGACCATGGGCTCTACCGCGTACACGTGGCCGAGACGCATCCGCATCCCTTTACCGCGACGCCCGTAGTTAGGAATCTGCGGGGCTTCGTGCATCGCCGTTCCGATGCCGTGTCCGACGTACTCGCGGACGACGCTGAAGCCCGCGTCCTCCGCGATCTCTTGAACGGCAGCGCCCAAATCGCCGAGGCGATTGCCTTCAACAATCTCGGCAATGCCCGCATCCAAACTGGCGGCTGTGACGGCAATCAAGCGTTGTGCTTCTTTGGAAACTTCTCCGATGCCGAAGGTTCGCGCCGCGTCGGCGTGCCAGCCCTCGATAATCGCGCCGGCGTCGACACTAATGATGTCGCCCTCTTCGAGAACAGTGTCGTCGGGAATCCCGTGGACGATCATGTCATTCGGCGAGGTGCAGATGACCGCTGGAAATCCGTGGTAACCGAGGAAATTCGATTCAGCCCCTCGATCGGCCAGCACCTGGCGGGCGACCGCATCGAGGTCGAGGGTTGTAACACCCGGACGGGCGAACTCTCGAACGCGTTCGTGCATCTCGGCAACGACCAGGCCAGCTCTCCGCATCAGCGCGAGCTGTCCGGCGTTCTTTGCGACGATCACGGGCGAACTCGAGCTTGGTCGATCCCAGCAACTGCACGGGCAAACACGTCGTCGACGTCGCCGGTGCCATCTATCTGGACCAACAAGCCACGCTCTTCATAGAAGCTCAGCAAAGGTTTGGTCTGTGCATCGTAGGCGGCAAGTCGCCGAGCCACAGCCTCCTCGGTGTCGTCGTCGCGCTGCACCACTTTCCCGCCACACCTGTCGCAGTCCCAAAGCGTCTGCGGCGGGCTATCGACGTGATACGTCTCGCCGCAATCGGCACAGACTCGGCGTCCCGCAATCCGCGAGATCACCACGTCAGTCGGAACGTCCAGGTCGAGCAATAGGTCGAGGCCATCTGGTCCAACCGAGGATTCAAGCGCTTCTGCTTGCGCAGCAGTGCGTGGGAACCCGTCGAGGATGAAACCCTCAGCGCCGCGATCATGGAGAAATTCAGCGACCACACCAATGACAACGTCGTCAGGTACAAGCTCGCCGCGATCCATGTAGCCCTTTGCCGTCTGACCCAGGGGCGTTTCGGCCTTTACGGCGGCCCGAAACATGTCTCCGGTGGAGACATGGGCGACTCCGTAATGTGTCGCCAACCGGGTCGCCTGCGTACCTTTACCCGCCCCTTGTTTGCCAGAGATGAGCATCTTGAGTGCGTGCGTCATGGCGTGGATGACATCCTTCCCATCCCCGAGCGATGGGGGCGGCCCGAGGCTACTGCTTGAGGAAACCTTCGTAGTTGCGCATCATCAGCTGAGAGTCGATCTGTTTCATCGTCTCGAGCGCCACACCCACCGTAATGATCAGCGACGTTCCCGAGTACGACAGAGTATTGATGTCCCAGAACTTGAGCATCAGGTACGGGGCCGTGGCCACTACTGCCAAGAACGCTGCGCCCGGCAGAGTGATTCGATTCAACACGCGAGCCAGGTAGGACTCGGTGTCGGGACCTGGCCGAATTCCAGGGATGTACCCGCCCTGCTTGCGGATGATGTCCGCCTGTTGGGCCGGGTTGAACGAGATCGCCGTATAGAAGTACGCGAAGAAGATGATCAACACCGCGTTGATGATGATGTACGTCCAAGACACGGAGTTCTGGTTCGAGAATGCATCTTCGATGAAGTTTCGAACTCCCTCCCAGGGGATCGCGTTCTGAATGAGCACCGGAAAGTAGAGCACTGCCGACGAAAAGATGACCGGGATAACACCGCTCTGGTTCACCTTGAGCGGAATGTAAGTCCTCTGTCCGCCGTACATCCGTCGACCCACGACACGTTTGGCGAACTCGACCGGGATACGCCGCTGACCGGATTCGATGAACACGATGGCGACGATGACGGCCACCGTCATCAACATCAGGACCCCGAAGATAAAGGCACCCTCTTCCTTACGGATCGCCTCGTACTGACCGGGAATAACCGACACAACCGCCGAGAAGATGATCAGCGACATGCCGTTGCCGATTCCCCGCTGGGAAATCAATTCACCCAGCCACATGATCAGGGCCGTACCGGCAGTCAAGGTCAACACGACGAGCATGATCTCTGGAGCCGTGAGATTGGCGCGCATCAGTTGCGATGTCGGACCAAAGGTCACCATTCCCGTCGACTGAACTGCAGCCAAGACGACGGTCAAGTAACGACTGGCCTGCGTGATCTTCTTCTGACCCGCCTGGCCTTCTTGCTGCCACTGTTCGACCTTCGGAATCACCACGCCCAACAGCTGCATGATGATCGAGGAGGTGATGTACGGCATGATCCCGAGGGTGAACACAGACGCTGACGCCAACGCCCCACCGGAGAAAAGGTTCAGCAGGCTGCCGAAGCCACCTTGCAACGCAGGATTGTCCGGGTTCGAAATGGAGGTGATATCCGCATAGGGCAGCGGAATAAACGCTCCAAAGCGATACAGGGCAATGATCAGCACAGTGAACAGGATCTTGTTTCGAAGATCCGGCACACGGAACATGTTTGGCAGTCGACTCAGCATCGGTCCTCCCGGCGTGGATGCAATATCCAGCTTCCGGTGTTTAGCGGTTGGTCAACGCACTTCCACGCGAAGCCGGGCGCACACCGGAGAACGGCAGGTCGAGCTTGACCGTGCTGCCACCGGCTCCTTCGATCGCCGCAACGGCAGACTTCGAGAAGGCGTGTGCCCGTACATTCAGCTTGGTGTCGAGCGAACCACTTCCGAGGACTTTGACCAATCCCTTTTTGGGGACAAGTCCGCGCTCCCGCATGAGTTCTGGTGTCACCACCGTGCCCGCGTCAAAGACGTTGAGTCTTTCCACATTAACAACTTCGTATGACACGCGGAACGGGTTATTGAACCCCCGGCCCTTCGGAATGCGGCGATGCAGCGGTGTTTGACCACCCTCAAAACCGACCGGCACGGTGTTGCGCGCGTGCTGACCTTTGGTTCCTCGGCCTGCGGTCTTGCCACCTTTACCGCCGATTCCGCGTCCCACACGCTTGCGCGCGCTCTTTGCACCCGGGGATGGCTTTAGGTCATGAATCTTCATTAGTTCTCCTCCACCTCAACGAGATGGCGGACACGCTGGATCATTCCCCGAACAGCAGGGCTGTCGGGAAGCGTCCGCGAGTCATTGATCCGACGCAACCCCATCGCTTTGATGGTGGCACGGTGTTTTGGCTTTGACCCGATCGTCGAGCGAACGAGCGTGATTGTTAAGTCAGCCATCATTAGCCCTCGTTCTTCTGCTGCCGGCGGTTGCGTTCGGTCTCTTTGAACGCCGCCAACAGGCCGGCCGGGACAAACTCCTCAGGGGCGCGACCGCGCAACTTGGCGACGTGGTCTGGTCGGCGCAGCTCGCGCAGACCATCGATCGTTGCGTGTGCGACGTTGATCGCGTTCGAAGAGCCAAGCGATTTCGCTAGAACGTCGTGAACGCCAGCGGCCTCGAGCACGGCGCGTGCCGCACCGCCAGCGATAACACCAGTACCCGGAGCAGCCGGCTTAATCAGCACTCGAGCAGCATCGTGACGACCGGTGATCGTGTGGGTGACGGTGTCGCCGGCCATCGCAACGGTGAAGACGTTCTTCTTCGCCTCTTCGATTCCCTTTTGGATCGCTCCGGGGACCTCTTTGGCCTTTGCATAGCCGAGGCCAACGCGGCCGTTACCGTCGCCAACGACCACAAGGGCCGTGAACGAAAACCGCCGACCACCTTTGACCACCTTGGCCACACGGTTGATAGCGATGACCCGCTCTTCGTATTCGGTCTGAGCCATTTTGGCCGTGCCTTCCTAGAGTTTCAGCCCGGCTTCGCGGGCGCCATCGGCTATCGCGGCCACGCGGCCGTGGTAGCGGAATCCGTTGCGGTCAAAGATGACCGATTCGATACCTGCAGATTTTGCGGTCTCAGCAATGCGCTGCCCAACGCTCTTCGCTGCGTCGACGGGCTTGCCGGTTTCCCCACGCACCGCAGGCTCCATCGTCGAAGCGGAACCGAGCGTGTGGCCCGACTCGTCGTCGATCAGCTGTGCATAGATGTGCCGGCTCGACCGGAACACGCAGAGACGTGGACGGTCCGCTGTACCGCGCACCTTCTTGCGGACGCGTACCTGACGGCGCTTTCTTGCTTGCACTTTGTTCAGACTCATTGCGCAACCATGACTGTCGTAGTCGGATGAGGCCAGGGGCCTAACCCGCGGCCTTACCGGCCTTGCGAATAATGCGTTCACCTGAATAGCGGACGCCCTTGCCCTTGTAGGGCTCAGGCTTACGCAGTTTGCGGATGTCGGCGGCTACTTGGCCGACGACCTGCTTGTCGATTCCCCGCACGTAGATCTCGGTTGGTGTGGGAACCTCGAAGGACACGCCTTCAGGAGCTACAACCTCGACGGGGTGGGAGAAGCCAAGCGCCAACTCGAGCTTGTCCGAACCCTTGGCAGCAGCACGGTAACCAACGCCGACGATCTCCAACTTCTTGGCGAAGCCGTCGCTGACTCCCTCCACCATGTTGGCGATCAACGAACGGTTCAAGCCGTGGAGAGCGCGCGTCTGACGAGCGTCGGAATCGCGAGATACCGAAAGCGTCCCGTCGTCTTGGCTCAGAGAAATACCTTCAGGCAGCTCGTGAGAGAGCTCACCTTTGGGGCCCTTAACCGTCACAGATTGTCCGTCTTGAGAGACGGACACTCCACTCGGAACCGAAATGGGTTTTAGTCCAATACGTGACATGACGTGCCTACCAAACGTGACAGAGGATCTCGCCGCCGACCTTCTGCCGACGAGCTTCGCGGTCGGTCAACAGACCGTGCGAGGTCGACAGAATCGCGGTGCCGAGTCCACCGAGAACCCGAGGGATCTCATTGGACTTGGCATAGACGCGGAGTCCGGGCTTGGAAATGCGCTTGATACCCGAGATGGTCCGCTTGCGGTCCACCGTGTACTTGAGCTCGATGCTCAGCACTGCGCCAGGGCGCCCGGGAACTTCGCTTTCAGAAAAGTCCGCGATGTAGCCCTCGGACTTCAATACTGCTGCCAACGCTGCCTTCTGCTTCGAAAGCGGCATGTCGCAGCTGTCGTGATAGGCGATGTTCGCGTTGCGGATACGGGTCAACATGTCCGCGATGGGATCTGTCATCGACATGATCTTCCCCTCCTACCAGGACGACTTCCGGACACCCGGGACTTCACCCGCGTGTGCCATCTCGCGCAGGCAGATACGACAGAGACCGAACTTGCGGTAAACCGCGCGCGGACGTCCGCACCGGCGACAACGCGTATATGCCTGAACCTTGAACTTGGGCTTGCGCTGTGATTTAACAATCAGCGACTTGCGTGCCATGGTGCTTCCTTATCTGCGACGGAAAGGAAAGTTGAACGCATCGAGCAGGGCCCGGCCCGCAGCGTCATCTTTCGCGGTGGTGACGATGGTGATGTCCATACCCCGTGGCGTGTCGATCTTGTCGTAATCGACCTCGGGGAACATGAGCTGTTCGGCGACACCGAAGGTGTAGTTACCGTGACCATCGAACGACTTGAACGGCAGCCCCCGAAAGTCTCTAATTCGTGGAATCGCAATGGTGACCAAGCGGTCAAAGAACTCCCACATGCGATCCCCGCGGAGGGTCACCTTCGCTCCAATCGACTGACCTTCCCGGAGTTTGAAACCGGCGATTGACTTCTTCGCCTTGTTCACTGCGGGACGCTGGCCAGTGATCACCATCAGATCATTGATGGCGCCTTCCAGCAACGAGGGTTGAGCCACGGCGGCGCCAACACCCATGTTGACGACGATCTTCTCCAGCCGGGGAACATCCATCACGTTGCCGATCTCGAGCTTCTCTTTGAGATCGGCGCGGATCGTGTCGTTGTACCGAGCCTTGAGGCGAGGCATGTTCGAACTCGCAGCCATTAGACGTCTCCTCCGCACTTACGACAGGTGCGGATCTTCTTGTCACCATCGAAGCGGTAGCCAACTCGAGTCGGGCCGCATTTGCCGCAGACAAGCGCCACGTTTGAAACGTGAATCGGCATGTCCTTGTCGATAATGCCGCCCTGCATCACATCGCGCGTTGGCTTGGTGTGGCGCTTAGCCATGTTCACCCCGCTCACGATCACACGATCGCGTTCGGGGATCGACCGCATGATCGTTCCCTGCTTGCCGGCATCTTTCCCGGTAAGAACCTGAACTTTGTCTCCGCGACGCAACTTCATTTACAACACCTCCGGCGCCAGCGAGACGATTCGCATGAACTTGCGGTCACGCAGTTCCCGACCCACAGGGCCGAAGATTCGCGTCCCGCGAGGCTGGCGCTGATCATTGATCAACACCGCTGCGTTCTCGTCAAAGCGGATGTAGCTTCCATCGGGTCGACGCCGTTCCTTGCGGGTGCGGACCACCACGCATCGAACCACATCACCCTTCTTCACCGACGCTCCAGGGATTGCGTCTTTCACCGTGGCAATGAACTCATCGCCGATTCCGGCGTAACGCCGACGCGAGCCGCCCAGCACCTTGATGCAGAGCACCTCTTTGGCCCCGGAGTTGTCAGCCACTCGTAGTCTTGATTCTTGTTGAATCATCGATCGTCTCCGATTGGTACGTGCTCGCTAGCGGGCGCGTTCGACAACTTCGACGAGGCGCCAACGCTTCGTCTTGGACAGTGGTCGGGTCTCCATCACGCGGACCCGGTCGCCTTCGTTCGCGTCACCGTTTTCGTCGTGCACGTGGAGACGAGTGGTGTGCTGAATGGTCTTGCGGTACCGCGGGTGTCGCTTGCGGTCCACGACGGTCACGACGATGGTCTTGTCCATCTTGGTGGAGGTGACCATTCCCTCGCGGGTCTTGCGGCTCGCTCGAACAGGCGTATCAGCTGAGTTCGCGTCTTGGTTCACTGCTTCTTCGTCTGCCATGTCACTCAGCCTTTGCTTCGGCGATCTGACGCGCCCTGATCGCGGTCATGATGCGAGCGACTTGCCGCTTGACCTCACCGATCCGGGCCGTGTTGTCGAGCTGTCCGGTAACCCGCTGAAACCTCAGGTTGAACAGCTCTTCCTTGGCGTCGCTCAGCCGCGACTCGAGTTCGAGGGTGTCAAGTGAGTTCAGCTCTTGATTTTTCGCCATTAGAGACCGTCCCGCGTAACAAACCGGCACTTCATCGGAAGCTTGTGCGCCGCAAGGCGGATCGCTTCGCGTGCCGTTGCTTCGTTCACACCGGCGAGCTCAAACATGACTCGTCCGGGGCGCACAACGGCAACCCAACGCTCCGGATTCCCCTTGCCAGAACCCATGCGGGTTTCAGCGGGCTTCTCGGTAATGGGCTTGTCCGGGAAGATGTTGATCCACACCTTGCCGCCACGCTTGATGTGACGTGTCATAGCAATACGTGCGGCTTCGATCTGTCGGTTGGTCACCCAGCCCGGTTCGAGCGCTTGAAGTCCGAACTCGCCGAAGGTGACTCGCTCGCCGCCCTTGGTGAGGCCCTTCATGCGGCCACGTTGTGTTTTTCTGTGTCGAACTTTTCTCGGCATCAGCATGATGAGATGTCCTTACTCGTCGCCGGGCCGGTGCTTTGGCGTCGCGCTCGCTGAACGCGTGCGGCGCTCGACGTCTTCTTCTTCGTTGAGAAGGCGTTCCAGCTCGGGATCGGCCTCACCCAACAACGGTTTTGCTTCTTCTGGCGCCGCAACTTCAACAGGAGCAGCTTCTGGCTTCTCGGCGGCCGGGCGTCCGGCGCCGCGCCGTCCACCACCAACAAACTTGCGGGGGCGGCCTTGGCCGGACGTCTCGCCCGCCGCCATTGCAGCTTCGCGTGCGATCTTGTCCTCGGATGCGGCCTTATAGGGCACCACGTCACCCTTGTAGATCCACACCTTTACGCCGATGCGACCTTGCGTCGTCCGCGCTTCGGCGAAGCCATAGTCAACGTCCGCACGAAGGGTGTGCAGAGGCACGCGACCTTCGCGGTACCACTCGGTGCGTGCCATTTCCGCACCGCCGAGTCGTCCCGAGCACTGAACCCGGACACCAAGCGCACCAGCGCGAGTAGTCGTCTGAACCGCACGCTTCATCGCACGTCGGAAAGACACCCGGCCAGCGAGCTGGTCCGCAATCCCCTGAGCGATGAGGTTGGCATCAAGTTCGGGCTGCTTGATCTCTTGAATGTTGAGTTGCAGCTTGTTGTTGCCAGTGATCTTGGCGAGGCCTTGTCGCAAGCGATCGGCCTCTGCACCCCGGCGACCAATGACGATGCCCGGGCGAGCGGTGTGCACGTCGATACGGAGCCGGTCGCGGGTCCGTTCGATCTCGACCCTGCTGACCGCTGCGTGGGGCAGCTGCGCCTTGAGATAGCGACGGATCTTGACGTCGTCGATCAGGTAGTCGGTGTACTCGCGGTCGGCGAACCAGCGCGACTTCCAGTCGGTGACGATTCCGAGTCGGAACCCGTATGGGTTGACCTTCTGGCCCATTACTCGTTCTCCCCGTCTTGTTCGGGTGCTTCGTCCGCTTCGGAGTCATTTGATGGCTCTGAAGCCGCTGCTTCGTCGGCCGCCGGTTCATCTTCCACGACTTCGGTTGCCGCCGAAATCGACGTCTCTGCACCGTCGACGCTCGCGTCCGGAGCGTCCGTTGCCGTCGACAAAGCCTGCTCATCGGCGTCGGCTGCGTCCGCGGCGGGTGCCTGTGGGGCAGTCTCCTCCGGTGCGCCAGCTTCGCGACTGCGCTCGACACGCCTCCGACGCTGACGGCGAGCGTCATCGGAAGCGGCACCGGCAGAATCGCGAAGAGCGATCAACTCGTCGGGTAGGCGACCGAGAACAACCGTGATGTGGCACGTGCGCTTGCGGATGCGAGTCGCACGGCCTCGTGCACGGGGGCGCCATCTCTTAAGTGTGGGGCCCTCGTCGGCGTAGCAAGCTTCGACGAACAGGTCCTCTGCAGCGAGAGACAGTTCGTGCTCTGCGTTGCTCACAGCAGAGTTAAGGACCTTCAAGATGTCGCTCGCCGGACCCCGGTCTGACAGCACCAGGCGATTGCGCGCCGTCGTGATGTCTTCGCCTCGGATCAAGTTGAGAACCTGACGAACCTTGTAAGGAGACCGTCGGATGTGTCGAGCCGATGCTCGTGCTTCAGCCATCTGCCATCACCGCCGAGAGGATCGTTCTTGGCCAGCGTGAAACTTGAAGGTTCGCGTAGGTGCGAACTCGCCAAGCTTGTGCCCGACCATGGACTCTGAGATGTACACCGGTACATGCTTGCGACCGTCGTGGACGGCGATCGTGTGGCCGACCATCTCAGGGATGATCGTCGATCGGCGCGACCAGGTCTTGATCACACGCTTGTCACCTGTTTCGTTGAGTGCATCGACTTTGCGCTCGAGATGGTCGTCAACGAACGGGCCCTTTTTGAGGCTACGTGGCATTAGTCATTACCTCCGGGAGCCGCGTCCACGACGACGGCGCACGATCATCTTGTCGGAAGGCTTGGACTTGCGGGTCCGACCTTCGGGCTTACCCCAAGGGGACACCGGTGGGCGACCTCCCGAGCTCTTACCTTCACCACCACCAAGTGGGTGGTCATTCGGGTTCATCGCAACACCACGGGTCTGCGGACGGCGACCCTTCCAACGTGACCGACCAGCCTTACCCAGTTTGAGCAGTTCGGCTTCGGTGTTACCGACCTGGCCGACCGTCGCACGACAGTCGATGGGCACGCGGCGCATCTCCGTCGAGGGGAGACGCAACGTCGCGAACTTGCCTTCCTTGGCCACCAGCTGAATGGCGGTGCCAGCGGCACGACCCATCTTGGCGCCGGCGCCTGGCTTCAGTTCGACATTGTGCACGGTAGTACCGACAGGAATGTTGCGCAGTGGCAGTGCATTCCCTGGCTTGATGTCGGCGTCCTTACCGTTCTCCACCACGTCCCCGACCTTGAGGCCAATTGGGGCAATGATGTAGGCCTTCTCACCGTCGAGGTAGTGAAGCAAAGCGATCCGAGCATTTCGGTTCGGGTCGTACTCGATGGCCGCGACCTTGGCCGGAACACCGTCCTTGCGACGACGGAAGTCGATGATGCGGTACTTCTGCTTGTGCCCGCCACCACGGTGCCGAGAAGTGATACGCCCGTGAACATTACGGCCACCGGTCTTCGGCTTAGGCCGAGTCAGGCTCTTCTCAGGCTTGGTCTTGGTGATTTCCGAAAAGTCGTAGCTCGTCTGAAAACGGCGCCCAGGACTCGTCGGCTTTCGCTGTCGAAGTGGCATATCAGGCCTCGAAGACGTCGATGGAGTAGCCGGGGGCTAGCGAGACCATTGCCCGCTTCGAGCTGGCTCGAACGCCCCAGCGGCCGGTGCGACGGTCGCGCTTGCGCTTACCGTCCCGGTTGATGGTGTTTACCTTCGCCACGCGAACCGAGAAGATCGATTCGATGGCTTGTCTGATCTCGACCTTGTTGGCGCTCTCAGACACGATGAACGTGTAGACGCCTTGGTCGATGAGCCCGTAAGACTTCTCAGAAACCACGGGGCTCAGGATGATGTCGCGCGGGTTCTTATTCATGCTTCTTCGCCGCCTTCTGCCGCCTCAGCGTCGGCCGGTTCCGGAGCGGCGTCGTCAGTTACGTGCGCAACTTCAACCGCCTTCACACCCGGGCGGACTGGCCGCGAAAGGCGCTCCGTCGTCGTCGACAGGGTTTGCTCAGAAAAGATCACGACATCGCTCACGAGCACGTCGTAGGTATTCAGTTCAGATGCCTGAATCACGTGAACCCGACGACCGAGGTTGCGGAACGACTTGTTCGCATTGGCGTCATCACCGGTCAGCACGACCAGCGCACGCTTGGCGGCGTCCAGGCCGAAGGCTTCGAGGAGCGCAATCGCGTCCTTGGTCTTAGGAGCGTCGAACTCCCATGACTTGATGACAGCAACATTGCCACCCTGCGCACGGTCAGACAATGCGCTCACCAAGGCGAGACGAACCATCTTCTTCGGTGTGCGCTGCTTGTAGCTGCGGGGCTGCGGGCCATGAGAGACGCCACCGCCGGTCCAGTGCGGAGCCCGAGTTGAACCCTGGCGTGCCCGACCTGTTCCCTTCTGGCGCCACGGCTTGGCACCTCCGCCCGAAACCATTGCACGGGTTTTGGTTGCGTGCGTTCCCGAGCGGCGGGCCGCGAGCTGCGCCGTCACCACTTGGTGCATCACCGAGACGTTTGGTTCAATTCCGAAAACCTCAGCGTTGAGTTCTATCGAACCCACGGAGGCGCCACTGCGGTCCTTAATCGAGAGACTGAGGCTCATGCTTCACCGCCTTTACCCGCTTTGACAGCCGAGCGAATCAACACGAGACCACCGTTCGGTCCCGGAACTGCGCCCTTGATCAGCAGCAAGCCCTGTTCGATGTCGGATTGCACGACTTCGAGGTTCTGGGTCGTTACCTTCCGACCGCCCATGCGTCCGGCCATCCGGGTGCCCTTGAAGACGCGGCCCGGAGTGGCACACGCACCGATGGAGCCAGGAGCACGATGCTTCTTGTGGTTACCGTGCGACGCGCCTTGACCTTTGAAGTTGTGGCGCTTCATGCCGCCGGCGAAACCCTTGCCCTTGGAAACGCCGCTCACATCGACGAGCTGGCCCGCTTCGAAAAGGCTGACGTCGATGACCTGCCCGAGTTCATAGCCCGAGGTGTCGGCAACGCGAAGTTCCGTGAGGTAGCGGCGAGCAGAAACGCCGGCTTTGGCCAGGTGTCCGCGCTGCGGGTTGGTCAGGCGGCTTTCCTTGACGTCGCCGAAGCCAATCTGGATGGCAGCGTAACTGTCGGATTCAACCGTCTTGATCTGTGTAACAGTGCAGGGGCCAGCCTTTATGACGGTGACCGGAACGATCTCG
This sequence comes from Acidimicrobiia bacterium, assembly GCA_018003035.1. GTDB lineage: Bacteria > Actinomycetota > Acidimicrobiia > IMCC26256 > JAGNEX01 > JAGNEX01. The sequence continues at coordinate 42,899 of JAGNEX010000003.1, read as the reverse complement.
TTGTTCTCGTTCCAGATCTGCGTCATGCCGATCTTCTGGCCCAGAAGGCCTTTGCTTCCCATTTGCTCCGCTTTCTCCAGGTGGTATCCGCGATTCTGTGGCGGACCGGAGTGCTAAGGCGCACCCATGCCTGTTCCAACGCCGCGTTCAAGGCACCACAGTGATCGCGGCGGGCCCACTCTCGCGAGCGAGCCTTCCGGATGTTCGCGTCCGACGACGGCGCGCAAACGCCGTTCCGAACTATGTCAAGGCAACCAGAGTTGCGCTGTCAGCTACTTAATTTCGATCTCAACCCCGGCGGGAAGATCGAGCCGTTGCAGCGCGTCAACCGTGTTGTTGGTCGGCTCCACAATATCGAGAAGCCTCTTGTGAACTCGCATTTCGAAGTGCTCACGTGAATCTTTGTCCTTGTGGGGGGACTTGATCACGCAGTACCGGCGAATCTCAGTGGGAAGCGGCACCGGACCGCGAACCCGTGCCTGAGTGCGAGTAACCGTCTCAACGATCTTCTTGGTGGATTGATCGATGATCTCGTGGTCGTACGCCTTCAGGCGAATACGAATGCGCTTGTCAGCCATGGTGCCGCTTTCCTACTTAGAACTAGCGTCGGCTAGTTGATGATCTTGGTGACTCGACCAGCACCAACCGTCCGGCCACCCTCACGAATCGCGAACTTCAAACCCTCATCCATCGCAATCGGAGCAATCAACTCAACCGTCATCTCCGTATTATCACCCGGCATCACCATCTCCGTACCCTCAGGCAACTTCACCTGACCCGTAACATCAGTCGTACGGAAATAGAACTGCGGACGATAATTATCAAAAAACGGCGTATGACGACCACCCTCATCCTTGGTCAACACATACACCTGAGCCTCAAACTTCGTATGCGGAGTAATCGAACCAGGCTTCGCCAACACCTGACCCCGAGCAACATCCTCCTTCTTCGTACCACGAAGAAGAACACCCACATTGTCCCCAGCACGCCCCTCATCAAGAAGCTTCCGGAACATCTCCACACCAGTACACGTCGTATTAGGAGTATTCCTAATACCAACAATCGCAATCTCATCACCCACGTGGACAACACCACGCTCAATACGACCCGTCACAACCGTCCCACGACCCGTAATCGAAAACACATCCTCAATCGGCATCAAAAACGGACGATCAACATCACGCTCAGGCTCCGGCACATACGCATCAACCGCAGCCATCAACTCCATAATCTTGTCCCCATACGACGAATCCCCATCCAACGCCTTCAACGCCGAAACAGGAACCACCGGCAAATCATCACCCGGGAACTCATACTCACTCAACAACTCACGAACCTCAAGCTCAACCAGCTCAAGGATCTCCTCATCATCAACCATGTCAACCTTATTCAAGGCAACAACAATCGCCGGCACACCAACCTGACGCGCCAACAACACATGCTCACGAGTCTGCGGCATCGGCCCATCAGTCGCCGCAACAACCAAAATACCGCCATCCATCTGCGCAGCACCCGTAATCATGTTCTTCACATAATCAGCATGCCCCGGACAATCCACATGCGCATAATGACGATTCTCCGTCTCATACTCAACATGAGAAATCGAAATCGTAATACCACGCTCACGCTCCTCAGGAGCCTTATCAATCTGATCAAACGCAGTAAACGCAACACCATCAACGCGATCCGACAACACCTTCGTAATCGCAGCAGTCAACGTCGTCTTACCATGATCAATATGCCCAATAGTCCCAATATTCAAATGGGGCTTATTACGCTCGAAGGTTTCCTTTGCCATGATGCACAGCTCCTGAAATGCGATGCGCTCGCGCGCGATCTAGATGGGTTTTGGTTGAGTGGTGAGCTATTCCCCGCGAACTTTCGCCACGATCTCCTCGGCGATGCTCTTGGGAACTTCTTGATAGGAGTTGAACTCCATGCTGTACGTCGCGCGACCTTGGGTCCGCGAACGAAGGTCGGTAGCGTATCCGAACATCTCCGCCAAGGGAACTTGTGCGGTGATGGTTTGGCCGCTGAGGCGTTGCTCGGTCCCCTGGACACGCCCACGGCGTGAGTTGAGGTCACCGATGACATCGCCGAGGTAAGCCTCGGGCGTCACAACCTCGACCTGCATGATCGGCTCGAGAATGACTGGCGACGCTTTGCGGGCCGCCTCCTTGGCCGCCATCGAGCCAGCGATTTTGAATGCCATTTCAGACGAGTCGACGTCGTGGTACGAGCCGTAGGTCAGGATCGCCTTGACGTCAACCATCGGGTACCCGGCGACGACACCAGATTCGAGCGCTTCGCCGATGCCCTTTTCGACCGAAGGGATGTACTCCCGGGGAATCACACCACCCACGATCTGACTCTCGAATGCGTAGCCTTCGCCGACCTCGTTTGGCTCCATCGAGATAACGACGTGCCCGTACTGGCCGCGACCACCACTCTGCTTGGCGTACTTGACGTCAACCTTTTCGACCTTCTTGGTGATGGTCTCGCGGTAAGCGACCTGAGGCTTTCCAACGTTGGCTTCGACGTTGAATTCGCGCATCATGCGGTCGACAAGCACCTCAAGGTGCAACTCGCCCATACCCGAGATCACGGTCTGTCCGGTCTCTTCGTCGGAGCGCACACGGAACGTCGGGTCTTCGTCGGAAAGGCTTCCGAGCGCCTTGGACAGCTTGTCCTGGTCAGCCTTGGACTTCGGCTCGATTGCGACCGAGATAACGGGCTCGGGGAACTCCATCTTCTCCAGAAGAAGTGGCGAGTCGGTCGACGTCAGCGAGTCACCGGTACGCACATTCTTCAGACCCACTGCTGCAGCGATGTCGCCGGCGTAGACCGTGTCGATGTCCTCGCGGGAGTTCGCGTGCATCTGGAGCAGGCGACCGATCCGTTCCTTCTTGTCTTGGGTGACATTGAGAACGGTCGTTCCCTGGTCGACCTGGCCGGCGTACACCCGGAAATAGGTGAGCTTGCCGTAAGGGTCGGCCACGATCTTGAAGGCGATTGCCGTGAAGGGAGCCTTGTCATCGGTTTCGCGGCTCTTGACCTCGTCAGTTCCTGGCAGGATGCCCGAAACCGGGGGAATGTCGAGCGGCGACGGAAGGAAGTCGACCACAGCGTCGAGCAGGGTCTGCACGCCCTTGTTCTTGAATGCAGTACCGCACAGGATCGGCACCGCGTCGCCGGCGATGGTCATCTTGCGGATAGCGGCACGCAGCTCGTCGTCGGAGAGCTCTTCGCCCTCGAGGTACCGCTCCATAAGCACCTCGTCGTGAGACGCGATCTCTTCGAGCATCGTGTTGCGGTACTCCTCCGCACGCTCGAGGAGATCGGCCGGGATGTCGGTCACCTCAAACGATGCGCCGAGGTCCTCTCCGTTCCACACGACCGCCTTCATGCGGACCAAGTCGATGATGCCGATGAAATCGGCCTCGTTACCGATTGGAAGCTGCAGCACGAGGGCCTTCGCCTTCAAACGGTCCTTGATCATGTCGACGCACATGTAGAAGTCAGCACCGGTGCGGTCCAGCTTGTTGACAAAGCACATCCGAGGCACGTTGTACTTGTCGGCTTGACGCCACACGGTTTCAGATTGCGGCTCCACACCGGCCACACCGTCGAAGACCGCAACCGCTCCGTCGAGAACGCGGAGGGAACGTTCCACTTCCACGGTGAAGTCGACGTGGCCGGGCGTGTCGATGATGTTGATGCGGTGGTCTCGCCACATGCAGGTCGTGGCGGCAGATGTAATGGTGATGCCGCGCTCTTGTTCCTGCGCCATCCAGTCCATAGTGGCGGCGCCGTCATGGACCTCGCCGATCTTGTAGGACTTGCCGGTGTAGTAGAGGATTCGCTCGGTCGTAGTCGTTTTGCCCGCGTCGATGTGGGCCATGATGCCGATGTTGCGATAGCGATTAAGGGGAGCTTGACGTGCCATGTGAGCGCCTTTGTGGCGTCGGAGCGAGCCGACGGCTTGTTACTCGAAAACTTTTTGTTGTCTCGCGAGCAAGGCCCCAGCGGGATACCGCAGGAGCCCTGACAGTCGCGGTTGGTCCGATAGGACCGGAGAAGACTCCAGCGCCTACCAGCGGTAGTGGGCGAATGCCCGGTTGGATTCGGCCATCTTGTGCATGTCGTCGCGGCGCTTCACCGAGGTGCCGACGCCGTTGGCGGCGTCGTGCAGTTCGTTGGCGAGGCGCTCTGCCATGGTGCGTTCACGGCGGGAACGCGAGTTGCCGACGATCCAGCGGATTGCGAGGGTGGTGGCGCGACGGGGGCGAACCTCGACCGGGACCTGGTACGTAGCGCCACCGACACGACGGCTCTTGACCTCAAGCTGCGGTTTGACGTTGTCAACAGCGCGCTTGAGCATCGGAATTGGCTCGTTGCCGGACCGCTTTGCAACTTCATCGAGCGCTTCGTAAACGATCTGCTCGGCGGTCGAACGCTTCCCGCGAAGGAGGACCTTGTTCACGAGCTGAGTGACCAGCACGGAGCGGTAGAGCGGGTCGGGCATGAGGTCCCGACGAGGAGCGGCTCCCTTACGAGGCATGGTCTAGGACTCCTTCTTGGCGCCGTAGCGGCTACGTGCCTGCTTGCGCTTGCTGACACCCGACGCGTCCAACGCACCGCGGATGATCTTGTAGCGAACACCTGGGAGGTCCTTCACACGTCCACCACGGACGAGGACAATCGAGTGTTCTTGGAGATTGTGGCCCTCGCCGGGAATGTAGGCGGTGACTTCAATTCCACTGGTCAACCGAACACGGGCCACCTTACGGAGCGCCGAGTTCGGCTTCTTCGGAGTGGTTGTAAAGACACGGGTGCACACGCCACGACGCTGCGGAGCGCCCTTCAGTGCTGGCGTCTTGGCCTTATCAGGTTTTGAAACGCGGCCCTTTCGGACCAACTGCTGAATCGTGGGCACGCGAAACTCCTCAGGACCCAAGTCTTTTAAGCCGACCGAACCAGAAGCCGTGAGACGAGGTCCGGGCCGAAGTCTGTTTTGCTGGGGGTTCACATAAAAGAACCACTACACAGCTCAAGACGAACAGCCCGACAACCTATGTCTCACGGCGTGTCCTGGTCAACTTGTATCGGTAACTGTCTCCAGTCGTAACCTGCTATGCGCCGGTGCTACGACCCAAGTCAGGCTCTGGCTTCATGAGACCTTCTGCAACCGGATCTCCGATCGCGTTCTCGGTCCCAATATTTCGCAGCCAGTCGGCGAGGTCCTCTCCCTCTCCACTGGAGAAGGGCAGTTCTTCGGCTTCTGGTGCGTACGGACGGACATGCTGGTAAGTCGTTTCACCGGTTCCCGCGGGAATGAGCTTGCCGATGATCACGTTCTCCTTGAGGCCCACGAGACCGTCGCGACGGCTCTCGATTGCAGCCTCGGTAAGGACCCGTGTGGTCTCCTGGAACGACGCAGCCGACAACCAAGAGTCGGTGGCGAGCGACGCCTTCGTGATACCCATCAACTCGGGACGGCCTTCAGCAGGCTGCTTCCCTTCTTCGACCATCCGTCGGTTGGTTTCGGCATACACCCGGGCGTCGACCTTTTCTCCGGGGAGAAACTCGGTGTCACCCGACTCCGAAACAGCGACTCGGCGCAGCATCTGGCGGACGATGACTTCAATGTGCTTGTCGTGGATCGACACACCCTGCTCGCGGTACACCTTCTGCACCTCGTCGACGAGGTAGCGCTGGGTCTCCCTGAGGCCCTGGATCTCCAAGATCTCTTTGGGGTCGAGCGGCGATTTCTCGTCTCCGATGAGTCGCTGTCCAGCAACAACCTCTTGGCCGTCCTTGACGGCCACGAGAGCGAAGCGGGATGCCTCATACTCTTCCTCGGTCCCGTCGTTACCGATCACGGTGATGATTCGGCCAGTGCCCTCGCCATCGGTAATGCGGACGATGCCCGAGGTGCGTGACGGCACAGCCTTACCCTTGGGCGTACGGGCTTCGAAGAGCTCGACCACGCGGGGAAGACCCTGGGTGATGTCGTCACCACCGTGCACACCACCGGTGTGGAACGTACGCATTGTCAGCTGGGTACCAGGCTCACCAATGGACTGAGCGGCCATGATGCCAACCGCTTCGCCCATCTCCACATCGCGGTGAGTTGCGAGTTGGAGGCCGTAGCACTGGGCGCACACGCCGTAGATCGTCTCGCAGGTCAGAACCGAACGCACACGCACACGTTCGACCGATGGGTCGTCGGCCAAAGCGTCGATGACCTCGTAAGTGAGGACATCACCGGCCGAGTAGGCACCAGCGTCCTCGACCAGAACGCGACCGAACAAGCGGCTCTCGAGCATCTTGTCGTGGCCGTCTTCACGGTCGATATCGTTGACCCAAATCCCGCGGATCGTGCCGCAGTCATCGTCACGGACGATGAGCTCCTGCGAAACGTCGACGAGACGTCGAGTGAGGTAACCAGAGTCGGCGGTACGAAGCGCCGTGTCGGCCAGACCCTTACGAGCACCGTGTGTCGAGATGAAGTACTCGAGCACCGTGAGGCCTTCACGGAAGTTTGCCTTGATCGGGCGAGGAATAATCTCACCCTTCGGGTTTGCCACAAGGCCACGCATACCGGCGATCTGGCGGACCTGCATGATGTTTCCACGGGCTCCAGATCCGATCATCATGTTGATCGGATTGAAGTCATCCGCGCTCATGACCGCTTCCATCGCGTGCTGGACGTCGTTGGTCGCTTCGGTCCAGATCTCGATCTCACGCTGCCGGCGCTCTTCATCGGTGATGATGCCGCGCTGGTGCTGGCTCTCGATCTTGGCAGCCTTCTCCTCGTAACCATCGAGAATCTCGCGCTTGTCAGAAGGAGTTTGGACATCGTCGATCGACACGGTAAGACCGGCGATCGTCGAGAACGCAAAACCGAGGTCCTTGAGCCGGTCCAACGAAGCGGCAACATCTGCGTTGGGATAGCGAGCCATCAGCTGGCCCACGATCCCTGACAGGTGCTTCTTGCGAACCGTCTCGGCTACGAAGGGGAAGTCAGCAGGGAATGCCGAGTTGAAGAGCACACGACCCAGCGTCGTCGCGACGCGGACGTGTCCGTCACCCCGGCTGATGACCATGGCGTCGGAGTTCTCGGCATCACGAACCGGGAACTGCTCCTCGGGGAAGCGGTCCTGCTCGAGGCGGATCTGGATGGGCGCGTGGACAGAAAGCCCTTGGCCGTGGTTCACGCGGTACTGATCCCAGGCCTGCAAGGCCTCGGCAACCGAACCAAAAGAACGACCGGCACCGGTGGCCTCGGGGTCTTGAACCGTCAGGTAGTACGCGCCGATAACCATGTCCTGGGAAGGAACGGCGATCGGACGCCCGTGGGCCGGCGACAGGATGTTGTTCGCTGACAGCATCAGGAGGCGAGCTTCGGCCTGGGCCTCAGCAGACAGCGGCAAGTGGACAGCCATCTGGTCACCGTCGAAGTCGGCGTTGAACGCCGCACAGACGAGCGGGTGAATCTGAATGGCCTTGCCCTCGATGAGCACAGGCTCAAATGCCTGGATACCAAGACGGTGAAGCGTAGGAGCACGGTTCAACAGCACCGGGTGCTCCGAGATCACCTCTTCGAGAACGTCCCAGACCTCGGAACGGGCGCGCTCGACCATCCGCTTGGCGGATTTGATGTTCTGTGCGTACTCGAGTTCGACAAGGCGCTTCATAACGAACGGCTTGAACAGCTCGAGGGCCATCTGCTTGGGCAAACCACACTGGTGCAGCTTGAGCTGCGGGCCGACGACGATGACCGAACGGCCGGAGTAGTCGACTCGCTTACCGAGCAGGTTCTGACGGAAACGACCCTGCTTACCCTTGAGCATGTCGGACAGCGACTTGAGCGGGCGGTTACCCGGGCCAGTCACAGGCCGACCACGACGACCGTTGTCGAACAGAGCGTCAACCGCTTCTTGAAGCATGCGCTTCTCGTTGTTGACGATGATCTCGGGTGCGCCAAGGTCGAGCAGCCGCTTGAGGCGGTTGTTTCGGTTGATGACTCGACGGTACAGGTCGTTCAGGTCTGACGTAGCGAAACGGCCACCATCCAGTTGAACCATCGGGCGAAGGTCCGGCGGAATCACCGGAATCGCGTCGAGGATCATGGCGGTCGGCGGGTTGGCCCGCACACCGTTTTCGTTCTCGCGGTTGAACGCGGTCACGACCTTAAGGCGCTTGATCGCCTTCGCTTTGCGCTGTCCACGAGCAGTTTGGATGACCTCGCGAAGAACGACGTCCTCTGAATCGAGGTCCATGCGCTCGATAAGGTCCTTGACTGCCGCGGCGCCCATACCGCCGCCGAAGTAGTCCTCGTAGCGGTCTTGGAGGTCACGCCACACGCGGTCATCGTCGACCAGGGTCTTGACCCCCATCGTCTTAAAGACGTGGAAGACGTTCTCGAGGTGCTCAATCTCTTCGGAGTAGCGGTCGCGGACCTCTTCGATGTCCTTTTCCGCCCCGCGCTTGATCTTGTTGATCTCGGCGTCCTTGGCCCCTTGACCTTGAAGGTCAGCAATCTGGGTCTCAAGTTCGGCGTACGCGGCTTCGACTTCTTCGTCGCGCTCGTGCTCGATCTCGCCGATCTCCTCGCGCAGATCCGATTCGAGTTCGGGCAGGTCGGTGTGACGACGCTCCTCGTCCACCCAGGTCACCACGTGCGCTGCGAAATAGATCACGCGCTCAAGGTTCTTGGGGGCCATGTCCATGAGGTACCCAAGGCGGCTCGGCACACCCTTGAAGTACCAAATGTGAGTGACAGGAGCGGCCAACTCGATGTGACCCATGCGCTCGCGACGCACCTTCGAGCGCGTGACTTCGACGCCACAACGCTCGCAGATGATTCCCTTAAAGCGGACTCGCTTGTACTTTCCGCAGTAGCACTCCCAGTCCTTGGTAGGACCGAAAATCTTCTCGCAGAACAAGCCGTCCTTCTCCGGCTTCAGCGTCCGGTAGTTGATGGTTTCAGGCTTCTTTACTTCACCATTGGACCACTTACGGATCTGATCCGCGGTGGCCAAACTGATTCCAAGCTTGTCGAACTCGTTAACGTCGAGCACGTTGCATTCCTCGCTGATGGAAGTGGATGTTCCGTTTCAGAGTTGTCGCAGTTACATGGTGCGTTGGCGGCGACGCTCGTCGTCTTCGTCGGTACCGCGCTCCGGCCGGGAAATGTCGATTCCCAGCTCCTCAGCGGTCCGGAAGGCGTCCTCGTCCAGCTCTCGCATCTCGATGGACTCACCCGCGGAAGACAGGACCTGCACGTTCAAGCACAGCGCCTGCATCTCTTTGATGAGCACCTTGAATGATTCGGGAATTCCCGGCTCGGGGATGTTCTCGCCCTTGACGATGGCCTCGTACACCTTGACACGGCCGAGCACATCGTCTGACTTGATCGTCAAAAGCTCCTGGAGGGCGTAGGCCGCTCCATAGGCTTCCAACGCCCAAACCTCCATCTCACCGAAACGCTGGCCACCGAACTGCGCCTTACCACCGAGCGGCTGCTGGGTGATCATGGAGTACGGACCGGTGGAGCGGGCGTGGATCTTGTCATCGACAAGGTGAGCCAGCTTCAGGATGTACATGTAGCCGCAGGTGACGGGCTGGTCGAACGGGTCGCCCGTCCGGCCGTCGAACAGGGTTGCCTTACCGTCGGTGCCGACAAGACGCGTCTTGGCCGAGTTCGCACCGTCAGGGTGCAGGCTTTCGAACATGCCCTGAATTGTCGGGTGGTGCAGGCTCTGATCGGCCTCGTCCCAGTGAGCACCGTCGAAGACAGGTGTGGACACCCAAACAGCCGGTTCGGAGCGAGGACGCGTCTTGTACGCCTCGTTCGGCTTGGACGCTTGGCCTTCCCATCCGTGCTTAGCGGCGTAGCCCAAGTGGGCTTCGAGGACCTGACCGACGTTCATGCGGCTAGGAACACCAAGCGGGTTGAGGATGATGTCCACCGGAGTACCGTCCGCAAGGTGCGGCATGTCCTCGGTCGGAAGGATCTTGGCGATGACACCCTTGTTACCGTGGCGTCCCGCGAGCTTGTCGCCTTCGGAGATCTTCCGCTTCTGCGCGACGTAGACACGCACCAGCTGGTTGACACCGGGCGGGAGCTCGTTTCCGTCGTCGCGAGAGAACACCTTGACAGCGGTGACCTTGCCGCTTTCCCCGTGCGGGACCTTGAGGGACGTGTCGCGAACCTCTCGGGCCTTCTCACCAAAGATGGCCCTCAGCAGACGCTCTTCAGGGGTCAGTTCGGTCTCACCTTTAGGAGTGACCTTGCCGACCAGCACATCGCCGGGCCCCACCTCGGCGCCGACACGGATGATCCCGCGCTCGTCAAGGTCTTTGAGGATGTCTTCGCTCAGGTTCGGTATGTCACGGGTGATCTCTTCGGCACCAAGCTTGGTGTCGCGAGCATCAATCTCGTGTTCCTGAATGTGGATCGACGTGAGGACGTCGTCGCGGACCAGGCGTTGGTTGAGGATGATCGCGTCCTCGAAGTTGTGCCCATCCCAGGTCATGAACGCCACGAGGAGGTTCTTACCCAGCGCCAACTCACCCTGATCGGTCGAAGGACCGTCGGCGAGTACGTCACCAGCTTTCACCTCGTCGCCAGCGTTCACCAAGATCCGCTGGTTAATACAGGTGTCTTGGTTGGAACGACGGAACTTGTCGAGGGTGTAGACGATCTCGCCACCACTGGTGGTTTCGAGAACAATCTCGTTCTCGGAGGCCTCGACAATCTCACCGTCGGCCGTTGCGAGTAGTACCTCGCCAGCGTCCTGCGCAGCGCGAGCTTCAACACCGGTTCCGACGAACGGCGCTTCGGCCCGAACCAGCGGAACCGCTTGACGCTGCATGTTCGAACCCATCAGGGCACGGTTGGCGTCGTCGTGCTCGAGGAACGGAATGAGCGACGTAGCGACCGAGACCATCTGCTTCGGCGACACGTCCATGTAGTCGACCTCTTGGCCGGTCACATAGGCGATCTCGCCCTTACGGCGACGCACCAACACACGATTGTTCGTGAAGTTGCCCGCATCGTCGGTCTGAGCGTTGGCCTGCGCGATGACGTAACGGTCCTCGTCGTCGGCCGACAGATACTCGATTTCGTCGGTCACCCGGCCGTCTTCAACGCGACGGTAGGGCGTCTCGATAAATCCGAAACGGTTGACCCGCGCGTAGGACGACAGCGAGCCGATCAGGCCAATGTTGGGACCTTCTGGCGTCTCGATCGGACACATCCGCCCGTAGTGGGACGGGTGAACGTCTCGCACTTCGAACCCGGCGCGTTCACGGGACAAACCGCCCGGACCAAGCGCCGACAGACGACGCTTGTGCGTCAAACCCGACAGCGGGTTGGTCTGGTCCATGAACTGAGATAGCTGCGACGACCCAAAGAACTCTTTGATGGCCGCGACGACGGGACGAATGTTGATCAGGGTCTGAGGTGTAATCGCCTCCACGTCCTGAGTCGTCATACGTTCCCGAACGACTCGCTCCATACGCGAAAGACCGATCCGAACCTGGTTCTGAATCAGTTCACCCACGGACCGAATACGACGGTTGCCGAAGTGGTCGATGTCGTCATCCCAGTAGTCAGGGACGCGAGCGTGCAGCTTGACCAGGTAGCTCACCACGGCGAGAACGTCGGCGCGCGACAAGGTGAACTCGTCGATTGCCGGCACTTCGAGATCGAGTTCGGCAAGAGGAATCTTGTCGTACTCGCTACCGAGCTTCTTCAGACTCTTGTGGCGCCCCACCTTGGCCAGGTCGTAACGCTTGGGGTTGAAGAAGAGGTTCTCCAGCAAAGAGCGCGCTGACTCTGCCGACGGCGGTTCACCAGGGCGGAGCTTGCGGTAAATATCGAGGAGAGCGTCCTCGACCGTGTTGGTCGAGTCCTTCTCGAGGGTGTTCTTGATCGACTCGAACGGCTCGCCCGTCTCGGGGTCGATGAACAACCGGCCGAGCTCTTCGTCGGTCTCACCAAAGCCGAGGGCCTTGAGCAAGATGGTCACAGGCTGCTTGCGCTTGCGGTCGACACGGACGTACACGACATCGCGCTTGTCGACTTCAAACTCGAGCCACGCGCCACGGCCTGGAATGACCTTGGCGTCGACGATGTCCTTTTCGGGGTTGGTCTTGTCGGCATTGACGCCGAAGTAGACGCCCGGTGAACGAACCAGCTGCGAGACGACGACACGCTCGGTGCCGTTGATGATGAAGGTTCCCTTGTCGGTCATCATCGGGAAGTCCCCCATGAAAACCGTTTGCTCCTTGATTTCTCCGGTTTGAGAATTCATGAAGCGGGCGGTGACGAAAAGCGGACGCGAGAAGGTCATGTCCTGCTCGCGGCAGTCCTCTTCTGCGTACTTTGGTGGCTCGAACTGGTGCTCTGACAGCTCCAGGCGGAGCGCTCCTGTGAAATCTTCGATTGGTGAGATGTCGCTGAGGACCTCGGCGACACCGTCGTCGAGGAACCACTGAAACGAATCCCGCTGGATAGCAATGAGGTCAGGTAGAGGAAGAACTTCCCGAAGTTTGGCGAACGAATAGCGTTCCCGAGGCGCGGAACGATCCACGGACTTCACCCCTCATGAAAAAAACGCGCGCGAGCGCGTGGGCGGAAAAATATGGTGTGTTAGCTCAGAAGAAGTAGAGGTGCATGCACAGCACCGTGCAGTAAAGCACGTGGAGCGCGGCAGTTCAAGCCACCCACCTGAGTGGGAGCTGTCGAGAGCCATTAGCGGGAAGCCGCATCGGCCCAGATACTAGGCCGGACTGCGGCTCCCCGTGGCCAGATTGTGCGAGGAACAAGCTACTTGAGCGAAACCGTGGCGCCAGCGCCTTCGAGTTGCTCTTTTGCCTTCTCGGCGTCTTCCTTGGAAACTCCGGAAAGGACAGCCTTCGGCGCGCTCTCGACGAGCTCCTTGGCTTCTTTCAGACCGAGGTTGGTAAGTGCACGCACTTCCTTGATGACCTTGATCTTGCCCTCACCAGCGGACTCGAGAACGACGTCGAAGTCGCTCTTCTCGTCCTCGGCTGCCGCATCGCCGCCACCGGCGCCGGGCGCTGCTGCCGCGATAGCGACAGGCGCAGCTGCGGTTACGTCGAATTCCTCTTCGAAAGCCTTGAGGAAGTCGTTGAGTTCCAGAACGGTCATTTCCTTGAAGACGTTCAAGAGCTCTTCGGTGCTCATGGAAGCCATGGTGGTATTCCTTTGCTTGGGTTGTGAATGCACACCCGGCCTGCTCGCCGGGAGAACGGAAATCTTGAATCAGAAGGGCTAGGCCGCTTCTTCCTCTTCGCGCTTGGTCGCGTAGGCGCTGAGCAGGCCGGCGAACTTGCGTTGGTTGGCAGCGAACAAACCCGCCGCCTTTGCCATCGGGGCTTTGAACCCGCCGGCGATCTTGGCGAGCAGAACCTCGCGTGAGTCGAGCTTGGAGAGGGCGTCGACGTCGCCGGCCGAGATTGCCTTGTTGCGAAGCACACCGCCCTTGAGGACGAACAACGGCTGTGCTTTGGCGAACGCACTGAGGGCCTTTGCCGCCTCGACGATGTCGCCCTCGACGAACGCAAGCCCTGTTGGACCGGTCAGCATGTCCTCGAGACCTTCGACCTCGCGACCTGCAACGGCTCGCCGAACGAGCGTGTTCTTGTAGATGCGGTACGCGGTGTCCGAGGAGCGTAGGGAGCCGCGCAGCTCTGCGAGCTGAGCGACGGTCAAACCCCGGTACTCTGCCGCGATCACAGCGGTGGCAGCGTCGAGATTCGTACCGATCTCTTCTACGGTTGCGACTTTGGCGGCGGTTGGCATTGAAGGTTCCTCGCGGTGCTCTGAGACCTGACACGAGGAACCGCTCATTACGAGCGATAAATGAACCCCGCCTCTACTGGACCGACTTGAGCCGTGTTACCTGTCTTATCGGACAGTTCCAGTGGTCTTTGGCAAAGATGAAAATTTGAACGGCCGATGGTACCAGCAGGAGGCCGGAGCCGGCGAAACGGATCGACGCCAAGCGTCCGGCCTTTGTTGGTCTATCGGCCTTTAGCGTCCCTACTCGGCGCGGGCAGAAGCGTCCGGGTCGACTTTGACGCCGGGACCCATGGTCGAGGTCACGGTAATCGCTTTGACGTACTTGCCCTTGGCGGCGGCGGGCTTGACGCGTAGGAGCTCTTCGAGAACCGCCCGGTAATTCGCGAGCAGGGTCTGCGCATCGAAGCTGACTTTGCCGATAGGCACGTGAATGTTGCCGCTCTTGTCGGAACGGTATTCCGCCCGACCAGCTTTGAACTCGGCAACTGCTTTGTCGACGGCCTTCGTGACGGTCCCGGTCTTGGGGTTCGGCATCAGGCCTCGGGGCCCAAGAACGCGGCCGAGCTTTCCAACCGCCGGCATCAGGTCGGGTGTGGCAATAACGACGTCGAAGTCGAGAAAGCCCTTCTCGACGCGCTCGACCAAGTCGTCAGCGCCGACAACGTCAGCACCAGCCTCGGTCGCAGCTGCAGCGTCATCGCCAGCAGCAAAGACGGCCACACGAACGTCCTTACCGAGACCACCCGGAAGGCCCACGGTGCCACGGATCATCTGGTCGGCCTTGCGGGGGTCGATTCCGAGCCGGAACGCCACTTCTACGGTCTCGTCGAAACCTGCGGAAGACAGCGATTTGACGAGGTCCAAGCCCTCGAGGGGAGCGTGAAGACGCTCCCTGTCGAAGCGCCGAACTGCATCCTTGTACTTCTTACCTGGCATGTGATTCGCTCCTGATGGTGGTTGGCTCCCTCTAAAACCTCACAGTCATAATGCGAGGCGCTCGGGCGAGGTCATCCCGAGCCTTTTCTGAAGTTCCGTCGCGGGGACGCGACGGGGGTTCAGTCGACGACGCGGATGCCCATCGAACGGGCCGTACCCATGATCTGGAGGGCGGCACCCTCAAGATCGACCGCGTTGAGGTCGGGCATCTTGGTCTTGGCGATTTCGTCGATCTGGGCACGAGTGACGCTGCCGACTTTGTTACGCAGCGGGTTGTCGGAGCCCTTGTCGAGACCGGCCGCCTGAAGGAGCAAGTTCGCTGCCGGAGGGGTCTTCAGGACGAAAGTAAACGAACGGTCCTCGTAGATGGTGATGTCGACGGGCACCACCTGACCCCGGGAGTTCTCTGTCGCAGCGTTGTACTGCTTAACGAACTCCATGATCTGAATACCGTGCGGACCAAGCGCGGTACCGACTGGCGGTGCCGGTGACGCAGCGCCCGCCTCGATCGCGATGCGGACGACGGCGGCAACGTTCTTCTTACCCATGATGTAAATGCTCCTATGACTTCACCGCGCGGGTGAAGAAACCATTTTGCGGCACAAGCCGACGGAAACTAAAGCGCGGCTACCTGGCCGAATTCCAACTCGACGGGAGTTTCACGACCAAAGATGTTGACCAACACCTTGAGCTTCGATCGATCGACATCGATCTCGCTGATCGATCCGTTGAAGTCGGCAAAGGGGCCGGTTGTGACACGAACCTGCTCGCCAACATCGAACTCGAGGCGAGGGCGCAGCTTCTTTTCGCGCTTTTCCGGGGTGACTCCCAGAATGCCTTCGACTTCTTTGCGACGCAGCGGCGTGGGCTTAGCCCCGCTACCGACGAATCCGGTGACACCGGGGGTGTTACGCACCATGTACCAGGCGTCGTCGTCGAGTCGACAGCGAAGGAGCAGGTAACCCGGGTACACCTTTTTGCGAGTCACGGTCTTGCGGCCGTTCTTGAACTCCACGACGTCTTCCATGGGAATCACAACTTCGAAGATGCGATCTTCCATGTCCATCGAGCGGACTCGATGCTCGATGTTTTGCTTGACCTTGTTCTCGTAGCCAGCGTAAGAGTGCACCACGTACCAACGGCCCGGACGGTCGTACGGGCTGGGCTCGTCATCCTCTTCGTCTTCGTCGTCTTCGAAATCGAGTTCGATATCGACAATGTCTTGCTCTTCGGCGGAATCCTCTTCCTGGTCGGTTGAAGGATTCGTCGGCGCCTCGTCGACTTCGCCCGCAGGTTCGCTCACGGCGTCATCGAGCGGCGTTGAACTGTCTTCGGTCATGTTGCGCAATCTCTGAAGTAGTCGGCCTGTGGCTTTTTAGTACAGCCAGAGCACGAACTTGGCCGCTAAGTAGTCGACCCCGTAGACGAATGCCGTCAGCACAAGAACGGCCACGACGACCACCGCACTGGAGCTGATGACCTCGCCGCGCGTGGGCCAGTCCACTTTCCGCATCTCGGAACGAACGCCCGAAAAGTATTCGCCGACCGAGAAACCGCCGCGACGACCACCGCCACCAGCAACTGCTGCTGCTTGTCGCCTGCGGTCGCCACCGCTGCCGCCCTGGGAACGCCGCTCTTGGCGTTCCATCATTCGCTTAGATTCTCGGTTCATTTAATGCCTCGACATTTCGATCACCGCGTGGGTCTAGGCCCATCGAAATCGTTGCCTTGAGCAGGGCAGGAGGGATTTGAACCCCCGACCGCCGGTTTTGGAGACCGGTGCTCTACCAGCTGAGCTACTGCCCTTGGTCATCTGCCTCATACGCGTACAAGGCAGAAACAACAAAGCTATCAGTTTCCACAGGCCTTATCCCACCCGAGTTTGCAAACGCCGCGAACAGCCCCGTGGCGGAAGGCCGCCAAACGCTGTTTAGAGCGCTCGGTCCCCGGCATTCAAACGGCTGCGGAGAGCAGTGCGCGCCCTGTGGAGGCGCATCTTGGCGTTGGCGACCGATATGCCGAGTTCGGCAGCGATTGCTTCGTGGGCAAGCCCATCGCGCTCGCGGAGGGTGATCACCGCCCGCAACTTCGTCGGTAATTCTGAAACCGCCTGCTGTATTCGGTTGTGCAGGTCGCGCCCCTCAGCAACCGCTTCAGGACCTGGCGTAGCGTCACACAACTGCTCGATCTGGTCATCGAGCGGATGCGCCATCGTCCGGGAGGTCCGGCCCAGCGCACTCGCCGCGGTGTTTGCGGTGATGCGATACATCCACGTGCTGAACCGAGCGTCTCCCCGGAAACGCCCGACGGCCCGCCATGCCCGCACGAACGACTCTTGGGCGACGTCTTTGGCTTCCTCTTCGTTGCGGGTTAATCGCAATGCCAGTGCGTAAACAGTTGGCGAGTGTCGGCGCACGAGCTCATCGAAAGAGGTGGTGTCGCCCGTCTTTGCACCTTCGACCAACACGCTGTCGCTCACGCGTCGATACCCACCC
Organism: Acidimicrobiia bacterium; assembly: GCA_018003035.1. GTDB lineage: Bacteria > Actinomycetota > Acidimicrobiia > IMCC26256 > JAGNEX01 > JAGNEX01. The sequence continues at coordinate 25,628 of JAGNEX010000003.1, read as the reverse complement.
CGCGACAGGGTGGGTATCGACGATGAAACTTCCGGAATCTGGGTCGGCGGCAGCACCGGGGGGCGGGAGATCTCTCGACGAGGCCGCTCCGACTGGGCTACCACCGGAACCTCTAGCGAGTTTCTTTGTGGTTACGGTGAGTGCGGCAGCGGTTGCAGTACTTGTTCAACTCAATCCGCTCACGGTTGTTGATCTTGTTCTTGCGGGTTGAATAGTTGCGCTCTTTGCACTCGGTGCACTCAAGCGTGACCAAAATTCGCTTGTCACTGGCCATTTTTGGCCCTTCCTCTTACGGATCACCCGAGCTGTCAGCAGCCGGGCCATAGTGATCGGTTGGGACGGAATGACCGCCCCAACACAACGATCGGCTCTTCTATTCGGCTTTGACCTGGTCGGCTTGGGCCGGTAACTCGGCGTCGGCTAGTTGATGATCTTGGTGACTCGACCAGCACCAACCGTCCGGCCACCCTCACGAATCGCGAACTTCAAACCCTCATCCATCGCAATCGGAGCAATCAACTCAACCGTCATCTCCGTATTATCACCCGGCATCACCATCTCCGTACCCTCAGGCAACTTCACCTGACCCGTAACATCAGTCGTACGGAAATAGAACTGCGGACGATAATTATCAAAAAACGGCGTATGACGACCACCCTCATCCTTGGTCAACACATACACCTGAGCCTCAAACTTCGTATGCGGAGTAATCGAACCAGGCTTCGCCAACACCTGACCCCGAGCAACATCCTCCTTCTTCGTACCACGAAGAAGAACACCCACATTGTCCCCAGCACGCCCCTCATCAAGAAGCTTCCGGAACATCTCCACACCAGTACACGTCGTATTAGGAGTATTCCTAATACCAACAATCGCAATCTCATCACCCACGTGGACAACACCACGCTCAATACGACCCGTCACAACCGTCCCACGACCCGTAATCGAAAACACATCCTCAATCGGCATCAAAAACGGACGATCAACATCACGCTCAGGCTCCGGCACATACGCATCAACCGCAGCCATCAACTCCATAATCTTGTCCCCATACGACGAATCCCCATCCAACGCCTTCAACGCCGAAACAGGAACCACCGGCAAATCATCACCCGGGAACTCATACTCACTCAACAACTCACGAACCTCAAGCTCAACCAGCTCAAGGATCTCCTCATCATCAACCATGTCAACCTTATTCAAGGCAACAACAATCGCCGGCACACCAACCTGACGCGCCAACAACACATGCTCACGAGTCTGCGGCATCGGCCCATCAGTCGCCGCAACAACCAAAATACCGCCATCCATCTGCGCAGCACCCGTAATCATGTTCTTCACATAATCAGCATGCCCCGGACAATCCACATGCGCATAATGACGATTCTCCGTCTCATACTCAACATGAGAAATCGAAATCGTAATACCACGCTCACGCTCCTCAGGAGCCTTATCAATCTGATCAAACGCAGTAAACGCAACACCATCAACGCGATCCGACAACACCTTCGTAATCGCAGCAGTCAACGTCGTCTTACCATGATCAATATGCCCAATAGTCCCAATATTCAAATGGGGCTTATTACGCTCGAAGGTTTCCTTTGCCATTGTCCTCAACCTCGCTTTGACAGCACTGATTTACGGGTTGCATCCGACGGATTGATTTGGACATACGCGAAGGAGAAAGCCCAAACGGGCCTTCTCCTTTTGGATGCGCATGCGCAAATGATTGGATGCTCGGTAGCGGCGGAGGGACTCGAACCCTCGACCTCGCGATTATGAGCCGCGCGCTCTTACCAGCTGAGCTACACCGCCAAGTGTTGGGCGCCTACCACCGCGTTGCCCAACATTGACGGGGCGACGCTGGGCCAGAGCCTCCTTCCGGACTCGAACCGGAGACCCCTTCCTTACCATGGAAGTGCTCTACCTACTGAGCTAAGGAGGCGCGGCCGGTCATTATAACGGTGATGCATCGGCCGATGCCGCACGGGACGGGGTGGACCATGCGAAGGACGGTGTCGAGGATGTGAACTGCTGTACGTTGGACACCCATGCCAGCCGCTGAACGACCGGAAACTCGCCGGTCCTCCCTTGCCGAATCGACCGCCGATCATCCTGCAACACCGTACGGAGCGACAGCGGCTGAACCCCCTGATCGATCGGAAATCGGGTCGACCGTCATGTCGTCTGCCGCCGGGAAACCTGCCGCTACTGACGCGGACCCTGACCAGATTGCCATTCGGCTATGCGCCGAGGCCGACGCCTCCCAGCTGGCCGACCTGTACAACCACTACGTGACCTCGAGCACCGTAACCTTTGACCTCGAACCGCGCTCCCTGGCGGAACAGGTTGATTGGATTCGGTCGCACAGCGGAAGTCATCCGGCGGTCGTTGCGCACGTCGGCGAAACGGTCATCGGCTACTCCTCACTGACGCCGTATCGACCGCGGCTCGCGTACACGACATCGGTCGAAGAGTCGATCTACGTCCACAAGGACTGGCACGGGCGCGGAGTCGGGCGCCTGTTGATGGCTCGGATCTTGGAGCTTGCCGATCTGTACGGCTACCACACCGTGATCGCCCGCGTGGTTGGGGGCCATTCGGCCTCGATAGCGCTGCACGAATCGCTTGGCTTCGCCCAGATTGGCACCGAGCGACAGATCGGGCGGAAGTTTGGCCGCTGGCTCGACGTTGTCGTACTGCAATACATGGTGCCCTGACCGGATAGGGCTCTGCCCAGCAGAAGCCCTCCCTGGGAGCAGGCCTTCCGGTGGTTGCACTGAGCGGCAGCTCCAGTTCCGGCGCCGACCAACACCAGGGTCAACCCATGAAGCCCTCTCGACGAAGAAAGTCGAGCATCAGGTCAGTGGTCTGCGACAGGTACGGCTCGGTGTTGAAAAAGCCGTGGTTCTGGTCGGGAAACGTCACGAGCTCGCACGTGGCCGCGTCGGCACAGTACGACCTGGCCGACGAGAGCGGCACGGTCCGATCTGCGTCACCGTGGAAGACCAGCACCGGAATCTTGGGGTTCGCCAGCCGGGCCGAAATCGCCGGGTTGTACAGGACGAGTGCCTCCGGACCTGCCTGGGCAGGATCTGCCGTCTCGGTCGTGGCGGCGAGCATGCCCCCGGCGCTTGCCCCCATAGCGATGACCTTGTCCTCGGGGAAGCGATAGTCCAGCGCGTGATCTGTCACGAACTGCACCGCGTCCCTGGCGTCCTTGACGATCTCTGCGTTCTCGACGTCATCGCTGCGGACCCGGTACTCGGCGATGAACGCAACCACCCCGTTGTCAGCCAAAGCGCGGCTCTGCGAAACGAACTGGTCGATCGGGGTGCGTTCGAAACCTCCCCCGTGGAAGAGCACCGCCGCGGCGGTCGGCCGACCCTTTGGTTCAAACACGTGGAGGTGCAGTTCGCGCGTCGGGGTCTGTTTGTAAACGACCACCCTGTCGGCGCCTAGGTCGTCATCGGGCCAACGATTTGGTCCGGGATCGCGCCGTCCTGCAACGAACGTGACCGCCACTATCGCGACGGCAACAAGGATCAGCGCCAAGGCGACAGCGATGTTGCGAGCCCTGGGTGAGCCGGATTCGCCACTACTCGTCGGCGAGGTTCGCTCATCTGTGGACATCTCATCTCCAGTTGTCTGCGATCTTCGTTGGCGCACGCCAGCGACGAGACGCGGCAATGCCGCGACCCTCAGCGAGTGTCACGCCAGCTAGTAGGCGTCCGCCAACAGGTGGACAGCTTGGATTCGCTGCTGAGCGTCGATCGCGTTGTGCACGACGATGAGCTCATCAGCATCTGCCAAGTTCGCAAAGTCGTCGAGCTGGGCTCGGATCGTCGCCGGCGTCCCGACAGCTGTGTGACGCAACATTGCGGCAACCTGCTGTCCCCCGGGTGAGGCGACAACCTGGTCTAGCTCTGCTTCTGACAACCGACGGCCGCGAGCGAGGAAGGACGCGACGCGCAGTCGAATCACTTGGCCAAACAGCCGAGCCGCTTCTTGTTCTGTCTCGGCGATCACGACGTTGATGCCCGCCATGACCGTCGGAGCGGCCAACTGGTCGGACGGTTCGAAGCGGTCCCTGTAGAGCGGGATGGCCCGCGAGAGTTCATCGGGCGCGAAGTGAGAGGCGAAGGCGTACGGAAGGCCAAGTTGGGCCGCTAACTGGGCGCCGTACAACGATGATCCCAAGATCGTCAGCGGCACTCGAGTTCCGGCGCCGGGGATGGCGTTGACCTGCGGCACAATGCTGTCTCCCGCAAGGTAGGCCTGCAGCTCTGCAACGTCCTGAGGAAATGACGCCGCCGCCGTCGGCGGTCGACGGAGCGCCCGGGCGGTTGCGGGATCCCCTCCGGGTGCCCGGCCCAGTCCCAGTTCGATTCGGCCGGGATGAAGACTTGCGAGCGTTCCGAACTGTTCGGCAATGGTCAGCGGGCTGTGGTTGGGCAGCATGATGCCGCCCGACCCCAGCAGTATCTCGTCGGTGTGTGCCGCTACATGGGCGATCAGGACCGCTGTGGCCGCGGACGCGATGGAGGGGATGTTGTGATGTTCGGCGTACCAGACTCGCCGGTACCCGCGTTCTTCAGCGGCCTGGGCCATCAACAGGCTGGTCTGAAGTGCCTCGGCGACCGTGTCATCCCCGCTGACGAGCGCCAGGTCAAGAATCGAAAGTGGAACCTGGTCGCGAGCCATAGCTGACAACCTACCTGCCATTCGCGGCGCAGTTGCGAGCGCCGCAAATGTGTCGCTCACTCAAAAGCCCTCTTGAAGAGTCGGCTGGCCTGACCGCTGCGACCGGGGGTGCGAGCACGCCGGGATACCGCGGTTTGCCGACTAATAAGAAGGGCGGCTCCCGTCTCGAGGAGCCGCCCTTCTTATTAATAACTGCCTGGTGGGCCAGGATGGATTCGAACCAACGTAGCATGACGCAACCGGTTTACAGCCGGTCCCCTTTGGCCGCTTGGGTACTGACCCGAGGCCCCATACGATAGCCGTCGACACGACCGAATTCGAAGCGATAGCGATCAGCACCCGAGGATGGCCGGGACCGATCGCTCTAGAGAGGGATTTCACATGGCGAGTTTCGACGTTGTCTCACAGACCGATACCCAAGAGGTCCGCAACGCTGTCGACCAGGCAGCGCGGGAGATCGGCACTCGCTTCGACTTCAAAGACACCGACAGCACGATCGCCCTTGAAGGTGACAAAGTCGAGATGGCCTCGAACACCGACGACAAACTTCGCCAGGTGATCGATGTGTTTGAAAGCAAACTGATCAAGCGCAAGGTGTCGCTCAAGAGCTTTGACCGAGGCGAGATCCGCGAAGCTTCGGGCGGATCGGCCAAGACCTCCTGGACGATCGTCAACGGGATTCCGACCGATACCGCCAAGCGCATTTCGAAGTTTGTCCGCGACCTGAAACTCAAGGGCATCCAAGCTCAGATCCAGGGGGACCAACTCCGCGTCACCGGCAAAAAGATCGACGATCTGCAGGGCGTCATCGCAGAGTTGAAAGAGCAAGATTTCGACTGCTCGCTTCAGTTCATCAACTACCGTTCGTAGCCAGAACCAAACCACGAAAGCCGGGACACATGCAGGAGCAGCCACCCTCAGATAAGTCGGGGTTCATAGCAGGACTTCTCGGCGCGCTCATCGGCTTCGCTATCGGTTTGGGATTCGCCGTGCTCGTCACGAGCGCCCCTCTGGCAGCACTGGTCGGCTTTACGATTGGCATCATCGGCGGCGTACTGCTCGCCAGCTAGCGGTCGGAGTTCGAACCACTCGAAGTGCTTCGACGACTGCTATCCGCCAGCGCTCCGCGATGGACGCCGACGGGACGGTGGGCTGCTACCAGTTCCACCGAATCGCTGCGAGAAGCGGCATGTCCAGAGCGCCATCGAGGATGCCGTCGAATGCCGCACTGACCTTTTGGGCCCCGACTGAGGTGTCGGGATCCGCCGGTTCCACCTTCGGTGTCTCAGCCGCTGCCAAGCGGACCTTGCCATCTAGCACATGCCGGCCGAGGCTTGGGTCGAACGACAGACCGGACAGCTTCTGCACCGGGCGATCTACCGAGGACAGCGAACGGGTCCTCGCGAACATCGAAACCACATTGTTAGACGAGATCGGTTCGCCCGTGACGTCAGAAAGTTTGCCGGCGACGATCCCTGGCGCTTCGTCCATCGCTGCGGCCAACCATTCATCCAGGAGCGGCTTGGGGTCCTTCGCGGCTCCGCCACCTGGATGCCACTGGAAGTGCAGATGCGGGGTGCCACCGTCGGCATTCCCGCTATCCCCGACGTAGCCGATGATGTCGCCCTGTTTCACCGGCGTCCCGTCGGCGAGGCCTTCCTTCCACGATTGCATATGCGCGAAGTAGAAGAACGTCCCGTCGGGCTGGGTGACGCGTGCGCCGATACCACCGGCACCACCCTGTCGCTGGGTGAAGATGCCGTCCACGGGAGCCCGCAGCGGCGTGCCCATCGGAGCGAAAACATCGGTTCCCTGGTGAAGGTGGAAGCTGGGTGTGAAGCGGGGCATCCACCAGTCGTGCCAATAGTTCGCCTGTCCACCAACGGGAAACTGGCCGTATCCAATCTTGACGACCTCGTCTTTATCCACCCCGGCATCGATGAGTGGGGCAAGCGCTGTATCCAACTCAGTGGTATCGCGAGCGGCGCTGCGACGCACCGAGTTGATCTTCGGGAGGAACTCCGGTGGGACGACCCGAGGGCCGAGCGTTGTCGTCGTCGTGGGCTCGAGCATGGTGGTAGTCGTGGATTCGAGGACGGTTGGCTCGGTCGGCGGCGGGACGACCACCGTCGTTCCTGGCGATCCGGGGACCGTCGTGTTGGGGCCGACGGGCACGGTGGGGATCGTGGCCGCAGTGGGACCGGGCGCCGAGGTCGCCGAACCTGGGGGCGCCGGGACGGAAGTTGCCGGCGTCGTGCTGGAAGGGGCGGGAGCTGCGGGCACACTGGGGCCAGGAGCTTCTTGTGCGTCAGCGATGCTGCTGACGCCGGTCCCGACATACAACCCGAGGGCGACAAGGCCGCACGCCAGGTACCGCTGAAAGGTGGGTTTCACCAAGTAGCTCCGAGGTCCGCTGCTGAAACCAGCCTGCGATATTGCAGTGCGATTGTGATGTGTTCCCCAGACGCACACCGAAGCCTAGACAGTACCTAACTTCCCCCCGGCCGGCTCGACGCGCGACCGAATATGCGGTTGATGGCACCAAATAGTGCTTCGTGTCACGGTGTGTATGGGTTCGTGGACTGCTAGACGACGACCTACCGGGCCCACCGCTAACAGCCGAGCAACGAACCGTTCTACATGCACCCAATGCTCACGTCCTTCCACCGCCGACGCTCTTTCAGACGCGATCATGTAGGTATGGCTGACATGGTCAAAGCCCACGAAGAATCGCTGGAGCCTTCTGCGACCAAATGGCTCGACCGGAAGGACCTGGCAAAGCCGTCTCCAAATACGAAGGAGGCGCGTCGACGCGATCTCACCATCGTGGCGCGCCACCTGGCCGATGAAGCGGGCCGGCCGCATCCGTTCTGGCTCGAACCGACAGCCAAGGGCTTTGAACGCGAACTCGGTCGGGTAACGATCAGCGACCTCAATAACGATCAGCTTGCATCAGCCTTCGCCAAGTTTGCACGAACACACGCCGCAAGCTCGATCAGGAGGGCCCGCTCAACGTGGCGCGGTTTCTGTCAGTGGCTGGTGACCGACGACGAAACGCTGGCGTTCAATCCAATCGACAAGCTAGAAGGCCCTCGCAAGACTCCATGGCAGCCGAAACCGATCTCTGAAGAGGATCTGGTCCGCTTGATAGAGGCCGCTCAGCGCCCCGATCCGTCGGCCCGCAGTCCGTGGCCAGAGTTGGAACGGGCGATATGCGCCACGTTCGTGGGCGCCGGACTGAGAGTGTCAGAAGTTGCAAACCTGCAGGTCGGCAATCTGCATCGCTCGATCACCGGGATCGATTCGCTACATGTGACCGGTAAAGGCAACAAGACCCGGACGATCCCATTCCCGCCCGAAGCGGTGGAGGCCGTCACCGCATACCTTGAGTCGCGTCGCGACAAGCTCGGCTCGGGTCGCCCCAACGAGCCGATGTTTGTTCGCCCCAACGGAGAACCGCTCACACGTCGGGTCCTTGACCACATGGTCAGCGGATGGTTTCGGAGGGCAGGGCTAGTGGCGCCTCCGGGGGCGCTTAACCATTCATTGCGACACTCCTATGCCACCTTGCTCGTCGAGCAGACTGGCTCGCTGCCCGAGGTGCAACGCCTGCTCGGCCACGCCGACCTAGCGACCACACAGGCGTACGTGGGGGTGAGCACCGCAGGAGTCGCGCAGACAGCGATGGCCAACCCCGCACGTGAGTTCCTAAAAAGGGCCAGCCGAGCGGCTGACCCTTCTTGAGGTGTGTACAGCGTTCTCTGGCCGGTTGCGCCAGGGCTAGGCCGGACGGAACTCGCGGAGCCGCTGAACCCGCTCTTCCATCGGAGGGTGGGTCGAAAACATCTTCGCAAAGCTCATCGCGCCCTGCTGGCGTTGACCGCTTCCGAACGGATTGGCGATGTACATGTTCTCGGTCGCGGGGTTGACCTGCATGGGGCGCCTTTGCACGCCCATGTGGATCTTCTCAAGCGCCCGTGCGAGTGGTTCACCCGTGCCCATCATCTGAGCGCCGCCTCGGTCGGCGTCGAACTCTCGGGAGCGCGAAATGGCCATCTGGATCATCCCTGCTGCGAGTGGAGCAAGGATGCTCAAAGCAAGCATGCCGAACGGGTTGCCGTTGCGGTCGTCATCGCGTCCGCCGCCAAACATGGCTCCCCACATCGCCATTCGAGCGATGAACGTAATGCCCGTCGCGATAGCGGCCGCCACCGAACTGATCAAGATGTCGCGGTGCTGGACGTGCGCCAGTTCATGAGCGAGAACGCCCTTGATTTCGTCTGGTTGGAGCGTCTGGATGAGGCCTTGGGTCACAGCGACCGCTGCATGCGACGGGTTGCGGCCGGTAGCGAACGCGTTGGGCTGCTCTGAGGGAGTGATGTAGAGACGGGGCATGGGGATGCCTGCCGTCGTTGTCAGCTCGCGCACCATGGCGTAATACCAGGGAGCCTCTTGTTCGGTCACGGGCTGAGCGCGGGCCGCCCGGATCGCCAACTTGTCAGAGAACCAGTACGAGCCTCCGACCATGAGGAGACCGAGCACCAGTCCGACAACGGCTCCACCGTTTCCACCGAGCATGCTGCCAAAGAGAACCGCCAGCCCACCCAGACCACCCAGAAGAACTGCGGTTTTGAAATTGTTGAGGTTCATTCGAGGTCCCTCCCGAGCGCCACGATACCTAACGACATCGAAAAGCGGCGTTCGCTTCGGCACCTGAACACCGGGGTCGTCCGTACCATTCCGCTGCGCTGACAGCTCGGACGCTCGGCGCGCCGAGTTCGGCGTTGTGGGACCGGCCCTGTCGCGCCGCTGCTACGGGGCCCGCACAGCGAGACTTTGGTCCGCGTTGGACAAGGACCCGGGGACGGGGCCGTACCCCAGCGCTTCGAGCGCCAGGTTGGCGACCTCGTGCGTGCGGATTGGCAGGCGTGCCGTAATGGTCATCGGGTTGGTTGCGCCAGGATCGAACCTGCGGCCGGCATTGATCGCATATAGGTCTGCCGAAACGATTCCTGGCCCCCACACCACGAAAGGCACGGTGAAGTTCTCGACCTGGAGCTGGTCGTCGTGGAGGAGACCCGAGTTGGGCCCACCGTGATCTGCCGTCACCACGATCATCGTTGATGTCGCCCACGTCGGGTTGGACTTGATGAGTTGGACGACGCGACCGAGGAGGGCGTCGGACCTAGAAACGGCCGCGTCATAGCCCGCCCCGGTCCAGCCCGCCTCATGGCCAGCGCTGTCTGGGTACGGGATGTGAAAGGCGACGAACTTCAGACTAGGGCGGGTCTGGAGCGCGTAGGCCAGGCTGTTGAAGTTCGCTTCGGCGTCGGCACGGGAATAGATGTCGATCTTGTCGCGGCCGTTGTCGGCCCCGGTCACGTCCACCGCACCATTTGTTCCGTTCCACGAGCGATCGAGGAGGTCGAACTTGTCTTTAGAGGCAAACAATGCGGTTCGAGCCCCGTTGTCGTGGACCACGTCGAAGATCGAAGCGACGTATCGACCCGCGACAGCGTGGACCGTCGAACCGTCGTCCTGGTTCACCGCGAGTTGGTGCCCCGACGCCCCGAACACGGACCTGCCCGTCCACTGCGATGTGTGGTTTGGAAGGGTCTTTGTCACATCCGCATCGGTGCGGGCATTCAAGGTTGACGCCGATTGCGCACGGAGGGCGACCAGGTTGGGAGTCAACTGCTGGTTGATGTGATCGGATCGAAGTGCGTCGATGCTGACGTGGATTACCCGGTCGACCCGAGGCACTTGACTGGGCGGCTGCGAGGTCGGGGGCTGCGAAGTCGGGGGCGGCTGTGTTGGGGGCGGCTGTTGGGGCGCTGTCGAAAGCGGCGCGCACGTCTGTTGGGTGCTTGACGCGCCCTTCCATCCAATCAACTCGTACCGACTCGACGCCGACCCCAGGGCGTCTGTGTACTGCGTCGTTCTTACGCCTGGTGTGGCAAGCCAGATGCCGTCTCGACGGATGACAAAGGTCGACCCATCGTCGACCCATTTGAGGACGTTGCCAGCGCCTGTGGGTGCGACCGTGCAGGTGCTCACCGCGACGGGCACGCTGCAGGGCC
>JAGNEX010000003.1:3643-14744 GCA_018003035.1 Acidimicrobiia bacterium | reverse complement strand
GTGGCAAGCCAGATGCCGTCTCGACGGATGACAAAGGTCGACCCATCGTCGACCCATTTGAGGACGTTGCCAGCGCCTGTGGGTGCGACCGTGCAGGTGCTCACCGCGACGGGCACGCTGCAGGGCCATGTGGAGACACCACCCGCCTTCCAAGCCTTGACCTCGTACGTGGCACCGGAGGGAGCGTTACTGTCGGTGTACGTGGTCACCCGAGTTCCTGGGGTCGCAAGCCACTGGCCGTTGCGCCGAACGACGAACTCGGCCCCGTTGTCCGCCCATTCGAGCGTGACCTGAACACCGTTGCGCCGTGCCTCACAGCTCCCAGGGGAAACGGCAGCTTCAGCAGAACGCATCGTCGGCATAACCGCCACGGTTGCCGCGACGATGGCCAGGAGCCCCAACCAAACGGTCGGACGGCGCAGCGTCGAACGAGTTCTACGTCGTGCGACACGCTGTTTAGGGACGGCTTGCATCGGGGGATCCTTCCGGGAAGTACAGAGGACACGCCCACGAAAGGTCCAACAGTGAGCGCCGCAGAGGTCGCATCCGGTTCAATACCAGGTTGCCACCCCATTAAGGGTGGAGACCATAAGTAATATTCGTTGTAACGTCGAGCTGTCAACCGGCCTCGGCGTATTCATCGCACGTTGTCGCAGTTCAGAGCCCCGCTTCACCTGTGTCGTCGACTTGGCAGGGTTTGACAGACACACACATCCCCGCCAACGCCAATATTTTTCTCCGTGGGGCTCGGCTCAAGGACCTAAATGCCGCCGAGCTCGAACACGGATCGCTTTGGCCGAACATTCCTGCTTAATAGGTGTGAGGGATGACTTCAGCCGATGAGGGGGGTTGTTCTATCGTTGTCCTAGATGACTTCGGATTTTGACGACGAGGGCTTTTCCTCCAGGCGCCATCGGCGGATCGCCAAGGAGAACGCAGGCACTCAGGACGAGGGCAACTCGCCCACCTCTGGGACCCTGCGAACCAATCCGGCTCCAAGCGTTTCCGCCTCGGCCTCTGGCCCACCGGCTTCGGATCGGGCCGCTCAGCGTGCAAAGGCGCGCCGAGCGGCACGGACCCAGGAGTCCGGCAATGGCGGGACAGCCCAGGACCAACCTACGCGACGCGGCAACCAGTCCGAGCGCAGCACAGGGGCATCCCCTCTAGCGCCTTCTGAAGCACCGTCGGCCACCTCTGCTCAGCGCGCCGCAAGTACGGGCGCAGGCGGCGCGTCGCGTCGATCCCGTCGAGGGGGCGCTGGCGCGCCACCAACGGCGTTGAGCAGCGGCGCTCAAACAAGCGGCTCGCTGGGGTCGACAAGTGCCGCCGCTTTTTCGTTGGGCGGCGGGGCTGACGAGCGCCAGATCCCCCGAATCGACGAAGACGAGCCCCGTTCGAAAGCCCCGTGGCGCGCCATTGTGGCAGCGGTTGCCGTGGTGGCGATGTTGGTTGGCTGGATGGCCGTGCAGTCGGACGACGAAGACGCCCTCACGCTGACCAACAACCCTCTACCTGACGTTGAACCTGAAACCCCTCGGCAAGACGATCCTCAGACAGAGGCCGAAGCTCGCGAAGAAACCGCCACGATCATGCGGACCTTTGGCCAGGGTCGCGAAGCCTTCTTTGCGGTGATGGATCTGATGAACCCGGCGGCGGTCGCCCCTGCCGAACCACCAGTTCCCCCTGCAGAACCCCCGGTCGAACCGCCTGTGGAAGAGCCAGTCCAGGCAACGCCGCCTGCAGACGTTCCCCCTGCAGCGGCACCGGTCGAGGTGGCGGCACCCCAGCCAGCCCCGCCGGCACCCGTAACCCCAGAGCCCGCACCAACGCCTGCGGCACCGGCACCGGCACCGGCCGAGATAGCGGCACCCGCCCCGGCGCCGATGGAAGTTCAACCTCAACCGGAGGCACAAGCAGTCGGCGAGATCGCCGCTCCACCCCTCGAAGCACCACCCGCACCTGAAGCGCCCGCCGAAGCCGCCCCTAGCCCTGAAGCCGTCGCCTCGCCTGAACCAGAACCAGACCCAGACCCCGACCCAGCGCCCACATCAAACGGCGTCTGGCGCCCGGCGCCCGGCTCCACATGGCAGATCCAGCTGATTAACGGCGTCGACATGAACCACGCCGTCGACGTGTACGAGATCAGCCTTCACACGACGTCGTCCGAGACGATCACCGAACTTCACAACCGTGGGCATTCGGTCGTGTGCTACTTCTCTGCAGGGACAATCGAGAACTGGCGGCCCGACGCGGATACCTACCCCGAGTGGATCAAGGGCAACGCGGTCGCCGGCTGGCCAGACGAACGTTGGATCGACATCCGCGCATGGGACACCGTCGGCCCGCTAATGAACAATGTCATGAGCCTGGCAAAGGAGAAAGGTTGTGACGGCGTCGACGCCGACAACATGAACTCCTACACCCACGACACCGGGTTCGGGCTCACCGCCGCCGACCAACTGGTATTCAACCGGCGCGTCGCAGACACCGCGCACGCCCACGGTCTGGGGATCGGCCTCAAGAACAACCTCGGCCAGATCGGCGAACTCGTCGGACACTTCGACTGGTCAATCAACGAGAGCTGTTACAACTACAGCGAATGCCACCTGCTGGCTCCCTTCGCCGAACAAGGCAAAGCCATCTTCGCCATCATGTACGGCAATATCGGCCACCTCTGCGGCGACGCCCAAGGGCGTGGAATCTCGCTGATTGCAAAGGACCGCCTTCTCGGAGCCTGGCGCACTTCCTGCTGAGCGGGGCGCCGTGCGTGGGCTCTACGGCCGTCGGGGCATCCGGTAAAGGCTGTTCCCGCCGTAGCCAGTATCAGCGGTGAGGCCGGTAATGTCCCGACGAGATGAGGCTTCACCGTTTCAAGAGTGTCCACCAACCGATGGCGCTGCTCGGCACCGGGCGTGCTCGTGTTTCGATCGCTCTGCTGACGGTCCTGCTGTTCGCCTTGGCGGTTGGGTGCGCTCCTTCTGTTCTGAGCCCGGCCCGACCCGATGGCGCCGCGGCGAAGACGCCTGCGGAGACCTTTCCCAACAGGACCGTTGACGTGGCCGACTTCCCCGAATCGGCCTTCGCCCCGGTTGGCCCCGAAGCGGCCGACGATTCCCTCAAGATCGAGGGGGCTTCTTCTGAGCCGATCGCACAAGACGACGACCTGACGACCCGAACCATCAGGTTCGCTTCCCCGGCCGGGGGTAAAGTGACGGGCGATCTGACCGTTCCAACCTGGGCCGACGGCAAGCTCCCGTGCGTGGTTGCCCTCCACGGCATCGGAGGCAACCGCATCACCTTGAATTTGGGATGGGCCGCGCCACGACCTCTGGGAATGGGTGTGCTGTCGATCGACTCGCGATTTGGCCATGAGACGGGCGGCGACCTCAACCCCGACTCTTGGGCGACCAAGGACGAAGTCTTGGCAAGCGTCGAAGTGGTGTTGGCCGATCTAGGCGCTGCGCTGGAAGTACTGGTCAACACGCCCGAATGCGATTCTGAACGCCTTGGTTTTGTCGGTATGAGCCTCGGAGGAGTGATCGGTTCGATCTTCATCGCGTCCGAACCGCGCATTCGTTTTGCGGCATTAGCTCTGATGGGCGGCGAGATCGAAGACGTACTGCGGTCAGGGGTCATCCCCGCGGTGTCACAAGCGCACCGCCTGAACCTCGACGCGTTTGCCGAGTCCCTGTCGTCACTGGACCCGGCCAAGTGGGCGCCGCTGTTTGGCGATATGGACGTGCTCTACATCTCGTCGGAAGACGACCCCATCTTCGGTGAGTCGTCTCAAGAAGCGTTTGAGTCCGCCCTCGCTGTACCACCAAAACGCGAGGTGATCTCCAAACGGCACTCCCCTGGCCTGTCGGACCTAGAGAAGCTCTCGATCTCGATCAACACCTGGGTGACCGAGATCGCGGGTGGAGCGAGCACCGGCTAACGGGTCAGATCCGGCGTCGATCGGCGGGGCAGGGTCGAGTCGAGCGCGGCGGAAGCGCTTGACCGATCAGAATGGCGCCACCAAACGCACCAGCGGCCGCAAGCCGGGACTGAGACCTACCAATGCACAGGCCGCAGCCGCCTGAGCGAGGAGAGACACGTGAGTTCAAACGTAGACCGCTACATCGAGCGCTCTCAGAAGTGGCCGGACGAGATGACCGCAGCACGACGCATCCTGCTGGGATGCGGCCTCGAAGAGGCGCTGAAATGGGGCAAACCGTGCTTCTCGGCAGATGGCGCCAACATTGCGATTCTCCAAGAGATGAACGCGTTTTTGAGCATCATGTTCTTCAAGGGCGCGCTTCTAGATGATCCCCAAGGCCTGCTCAAATCTCAGGGACCCAACTCTCGGTCGGCGATGCGGCTGGAGTTCACATCGGTGACCGACGTCGAACGGGACGCGGACGCCATACGCGAACTGGTCGATGAAGCCATCGCCGTCGAACAGTCAGGTGAGACGGTGGGACCCGCGCCGGAACCCGAATGGGCGCCCGAACTGGCTGACCGCCTTGATGCGGATCCCGAATTTCGCCAGGCGTTCGAAGGGCTTACACCCGGCCGCCAGCGTGAATACAACCTGCATTTCTCTGACGCCAAGAAGTCCGAAACCCGCGCCGCTCGGGTCGAAAAGTATTACGACAAAATCATGAGCGGTCGGGGTATGCGAGACCCCTCCAAGTAGTCGATTCCCAGCCGCTCGATCAGGCGGACGCGTCGGCTGGGAATGACTGGACCGGATCGGCGTCGAGTGGCTGAGCTCGGACTAGAGGGGCCGTCAGGCGGGCGAACAGCGACCCCCCAACCGGCGGCACCACAAACAAGGTGACGAGAGCGGGAACGAGCAGGTCAAAGAGTGAATCGGGCTCAGTGAAGATGTCTCGGTACCAGCCCTGGCGCAGCACGGCCACCAACACGACGCTGATGAGCGCGCCAAAGAACCAGGCCACCACGAGGGACCCGACGATGGCTCCCCAAAAAGCTAGGGCGGGCCGCCCAAAACGAATCCACCAGGGTTTGTCAGCGAGCGCAGCCGTCCGGTCGCGAGCGACCAGTGGTCTGATGGCCAGCCGCGGAACTCCAACGCCGAGCGCCATGATGATGAGCGGCAACAAAATCGTCGGTGGCAGCGCAGCGAGCCCCTGAAATACGGTCGGTTCACGAACGAGCAGCCACTGGGCACCCTGGACGACGACGGCGGCGCCAGCGGCGAGCGCTACGAGCCGCAGGTTGACGAGGTCACGACGAGCAGACCACATCGCTGTCGCCTCGATCCGCGTCCGCACCGCAAAGCCGAGGAAGAGCCAACCCGCGCTCATCCACAACAGGATCATGAAGCCGAACATCAACTCGTCGTACACCGAGCCGGCAAAGGTCAGCGCCAAACCCGAGTTGAGCGAAAAGGCTTTGACGCCCCCGAATACGACCAAAGCAAGTACAGCAAACACGGCGGTGTTGCCCGCAGAGAGCGGAAGCACGGGAACCACGTCCCCGCGCAACATGTCTTGAACTGGCGAACTTCTCAGTCCAGAGGTCGCGTCTCCCCCGTCGCCAACGGCACCCGAGGGGACTTGTGCTGACGGAGCGTCACCCCCGGCAGCCCCGGAACTCGGGGCCGAGGCCAACGGGCGTCTTGGCTTGCGTGCTCGCCGCTTAGCCATGCGAGCTCATCTGTGACGATCGGTAGCGCACCGGCGCGACGTTACGCCATCGGTGGGACCGAAAGGTCGACGTGGCTCTGCGCGAAGCGCTTGAAACGCATGATGTCGTCGATATAGCGCTCACGAGTCTCGGTGTCGGTCACACCCGTTTCGTCCGAAGTCGCCAAGCAACGGATTCCGATCTTGCCGACGTTCTTGCCGAGTTGGAGGCGACGGGCGGCGACGCCAATCTCGCTCAGGTCCCAGGTCTCGGACACGGTCGGGTGAATCCGAGCCTTCTCGACGAGATTGTTGGCCCGCAGACCCTCATACGCGTTGGCGGCGTGCGACCCGACAATTCGCTTGACATTCATCCACAGAAAACGGTTGTCGAATTCGAGGTTGAAGCCCGAAGTCGCCGCGGATGTCACCACGGCTCCACCGCGAGCAGCGACGTAAACCGACGCCGCGAAGGTTTCCCGACCCGGGTGTTCGAACACGATCGCAGGGTCGTCACCGGCTACCGAGCGAATCGTCTTCTTGAACCTGTGCATCTCGGCCAGGTCTTGCTGACCATCTTCGGTCCAGAACTTGTAGCCCTCCGCGCTGCGATCGATGACGGCCTCAACCCCCATCGAACGGGCGAGATCAGCCTTCTCGGGGGACGACACCATCGCGACGGGGGTGCCACCCGAGAGGTTGGTGAGCTGACATGCAAACGCCCCCATACCGCCGACCGCCCCCCAGACGAGCACCACGTCACCGGGAGTGATCTGACAAGCGGTACGTGAGTTGAGTGACCGGTACGCAGTGCCGAGCGTCGCCAAGTAGGACGCGGCCTCGACCCAAGTGAGGTGCTTGGGTTTGCGCATGAGCTGGGAGACCTTGGCGATCGTCAGATCGGCATAGCCGCCGTAGTTGGTTTCGAAACCCCAGATTCGCTGGTTCTTGCCGAGCATTCCGTCGTCTTGGGTGCGCGGGTCTTCAGCGTCGAAGACAACCCCGCCGATAACCACCTCGTCGCCGACCTTCCAGGTCTCTACTCCCGACCCGACCTTGAGAATGACGCCAGCTCCGTCCGAGCCGATGATGTGAAACGACTGGAGGTGGCGGGCGCCCCATGGCGTGCGTTTGGCCGCGCCCCACAAGAACAGGAACGACGGGATGGGTTCAAAGATGGCCGACCAGATGGCGTTGTAGTTGACCGACGAAGCCATGTTGGCAATCAATACTTCGTCGGGTGCCAACTGCGGCGTCTCGATCTGGCCGATTCGATAGGTGACCCGAGGATCCTTATCGTCCGACTCCATGCCCTCGAAACGCTTCATATCGTCTTCGTGCAAATACGCAGCTCTAAAGGTTTCGGGGATCCTCAGCTGCGACAGTTCGTCAGCGGAAGCTCCGCTTTCGATGGCTTTGACTATTTCGGTGAAATCGGACACTTATTTCTCCTGGATTGGTGGAGACGAAGCTGTTCTTATGAGGCGATGGCCGAGTCGAGTGGTCCCTCATCGGCGTCGGTGCGCTCGTCACCTGGGGCACGTGCCAGGAGCCAAGCCGGGATACGTTCGATCTGCAGCGTCGAGATGCCAAGTAAGGCCATTGGCGTGCGCAGCAAGATCCAAAGGTCCAGACGCCAAGTACCCCGCGCCACGTACAGGCGGTCGTACTCCTGCGCTTCGGTGACGAGACGTGAGGCATCGGGCGATATTTGCCACAGGCCCGTGCAGCCCGGCAGCACAGAGCGCCGCAAAGCGTCGAATTCGGGAGGAATGACTTCGTCGTTGTGGACGGGCAGAGGGCGCGGACCGACGAGCGACATCGTGCCGAGTACGACATTCCAGACCTGCGGAAGCTCGTCCAAATGGCGGTCGCGAATGGTCCAGGCCGAACGAGGAATTTCGGACTCGCGCAGCTGGTACTTGGTCGCTGTCGTGAGCTTTCCCGCGGGGAGAGTCCTGATCTTGATGAGCTTGAAGACGGTGCCATTCACGCCGCGGCGTTCTTGAACGAAAAACGGAAACGCTCGAAAGGCGAGCAGCGACCAAATGGCCAGAAGCGCGATCAGCGGAGCCGAGATCAATGACAGCATCGATCCAACGAGCAAGTCTGTTGCACGCTTCATCTGCGTCCCCGTTTCCACAAAATTCTTAGAGGTTCTTCCGCCAGTCAAAGGCGGAGCTTTGACGGAACAGAAGACCGACAATCAGTGCGTTGGGGGCGCCTTGCAATTGTTGAATATCGTAACCATCGATACCGCGAGAACCCATATGTTCCCTCGCCTCGATAGGCGTTTGATGAACCCTTATCCTCGTCATGAATCCGTTCTAAAGGGTGCCGATCCGCCCTCAGTCGATCCCGTGAAAGCAAACTCGTTTCGGCGAACGATCACCTCGAGCTGCGCGAGGGTAAACCCGAGCACCAGACCGAGCGCCACGGCCAATCCGACCGGTCGCCAAGCGCTTGGACGAGCAGGACCCGAGACAACCACCGCTTCCTGAACCGATCGCATACCACCGGACCTGAGTTGCGCGTCGATCTCGGAAAACTCCGCGTACGTCTCAGTCGTGGCGGCGTAGTTAGTCAGCGCGATCCGCTCGGCGACCGCCCCCCGCGCAAGCTCGGACGCGAGTTCATCGCCGACGAGCGCAGCGCCGATCAACGCGGTGATTTCCTCGTCGAGTTCTTTGATCTCGCTTGATGTGCGTTCGCTTGAACGCCGAAGCGCCGTTGCTATGTGTTCCAATTTCTGAGCTTCTGCCACACGGGCTTTGCCCAACAAGACCTCGGCAAATCCGTCGGCGGCGTCGAGCGCTACCGACGCATCGGTCGACTGTGCTTTAACGGCTACGACATCTGTCGAGGCGATCGGCTCGGCGTACAACGATTCGACGGCGCCCCACCGTTCCCCCAACTGATCGGCGACGACTTCACGGTTATCGTCGACGTTTGAGGCTTGCTTTTCGGTTTCCAGCTCTCGGTCCATGCCGTACTCATCGCGAAAGCCTGCGTTGAGCCGTTCGAACGCCGAGTCAGCCTTCGGATGGCGCAACGCGATTTTGGCCTCGGCGGTGTAGACCGCAGGCTGGCGGAACACCCAAAAGAGCGCCGCGATCGCTGCGATCAGCATGCAGATTCCGACCCTGATCCAGACAGACCTGGAGAGGCTCAGCCCGCGAAAGACGTCCCGAACAACGGCCCGCGAATCGCGCGGTGTCCGAGCGACGTCTGCCCCGACGACCGGCCTGGGGACGGGAGTCCGCCAGGGCCGGTCAGGCGTTGGCATGCGCCAAGGCTGCGTCGTTGACCGCAGACTCGTTGATGATCACACCGACGACCGGGGTGCCGAGCAGGCTGAGCTGTTGGCGAGCCCGTTCGAGGTGATCTCGCCGGGTCGTTCCCACCTGGACGACCAGCACCACACCATCGGCCACATCGCAAAGAACTAACCCGTCGGAACCTTCTGACAGCGCTGGCGCTTCGATCAGGACGAGGCTGAAACGGTCGCGTAACCGTTGAACGAGCGAGCGGAACTTGGGAGTGGTCAACAAAGGTGTCGGATCGGCGACCGCACGCCCCTGAGGGACGACAAACAGGCTCTTGTCGTTACCAACATCCTGTTTGTGGATGAGCTCTTCGGGGCCTTCTGTGCCGTCAAGGAACGAGGACAGGGATTGCTGAACCGAAATGCCCAGCGCCCGACTGAGACGCGGCGAACGGAGGTCTGCGTCAACCACCATCGTCGAGGTTCCCGACTCTGCCGATTCCATCGCCACATTCGCCGCTATCGCTGAGTTGTGATCGATTTCGTCAGCCGACACCAACGTCAGGGCCCGCATCGATTCCCGTTCGGCGACCACAGACAATGTCGTCGAAATCGCCCGGTACGCTTCGAGGGTCGGGCCGTGAGTCAACACAGTGTCCGACGCCTTGCCTCCCGCTGGAAGGCGACCGAGGACCGGCAACGGGCGAACCATCGCCTCAAGTTCGTCTTCGTCGTGGATGGTCTCGTCGAAAATGTCGAGGATCAACACCAACCCCATGGCGATGATGAGGCCCATGGTGATCCCGATCCCGATGTTGCGGTACAGACCTCGAGAGTCCGCAGCGCCGGGTGTGGTGGCGGTGTCGACGACACGGACCCCACCGGTGACCAGTTCAGCGTCGACTTCGGCCTGGTCTGAGTACGCCTGAAGTTCGCGCGCCCGATCGAGGAGAGAGGTCCGCTGTGCGATGAGCGCGCCGGTCATCAACTCGGTGACCTGCGGATTCTCGTCGCTCTGCGATTCGGCGAGGTCGAGGATCTCTTTGTCCAGGCTTGAGACCTGTGCGTTGATCCGTTCGATCTGGGCGGTGATGCCGCTGGCGGATTCTTTGAGGATTGCGGTCGATTCCTCTTGGCGCGCTGCCATGTAGGCCTCAACGACAGCGGTCGCGGCCTTCTTGGCGACCCCCTGATCGCGCGTTCTGACCGAAACCTGCAAAACGTCGGAGTCGTTGATTGCCTTCACCGACACCGAATACACCGAACTGGCATCCTTGCCGAGCTGTTCGGCCGCACGGGCCCGAATGGGATCTGACTGGACGATCTCGGCCTCGGTGTCGAGTTCGCGCGCTGCGGAGAACGGGTTGGTCAGGCGGATGTCATTTCGCGAGAACGCCGTCTCGCTCGCACCTTCAACTAGACGCACCTTTGCACTCGATGAGTACAACTTTGGTTGACGCATGGTCCAGATTGTTCCGGCCAAAGCACCGATCAGGGCGGCGATGACCAGCACCCTCCATTTCCGGGCAATCACCCGGAAGTAGCGCCGGATATCAAATTCTTCATTGTCGTACGACACGAGTACCTCAACACACCACTTTGTCGCCCCGTGGACGACTGTGGATCTCGGGGACTTTCAGATCACCGCAATCATGGGAACGGCCATAACGTTGTGGGCCGTTGTGCGGGAGCTCGGAATGCTCACGCTGCGCGTTCTCGCGTCCGGTGATGTATTGAGGGGGAAGACCGGACAGATTATGGACCCGAACGTCGCTTTTCTTTGAGTCCGGTAGTGGTTCTTAGGGAGCAAAACGCCATCCGTTAGCGCCGCCATAACCGCCCATCCCAGCTGGTCGGAGCTTGCAAAGCGACCACTCATAGTGCCGCCACACATTTTGTTTCTTGCGGGCGGAAGGCGTCGTCTTAGCAGAGGTGGAATAGGCCGCGCACTTCGCCCACGCCATCACTGCGGAGCCAGACATTGCAGCGACCTCACATAAAACTCGGCGGGCAGGTTCGCGTCGCCCGCTTGCAACATGGTCTGGAGCCGCTCGGGAGGCACCGTGTCGACGAGCTGTTGGGCAACGCAACGCGCTCCGCTTTCTGGCAATCCCTGGTCGACGCCAAAGCTCACTAGGCCAGAGATGATGTCTTCGGTAGCGACGGTCGACGGCACGCACGTTTCGACGAGAGCGACCCACGC
>JAGNEX010000003.1:0-3543 GCA_018003035.1 Acidimicrobiia bacterium | reverse complement strand
GTTGGGCAACGCAACGCGCTCCGCTTTCTGGCAATCCCTGGTCGACGCCAAAGCTCACTAGGCCAGAGATGATGTCTTCGGTAGCGACGGTCGACGGCACGCACGTTTCGACGAGAGCGACCCACGCTTCCGGTGGTTCGGGGGTCGGGTTGAGTGCCCACGCGACCAAGTCGTTCACCGGCACCGAGGAGAGGAGCGCGTCGGCGCCGCAGGTCGCTTGATCTCTGGTGAACCCAGCCTCAACCCCGGCATCAACGAGAACGGGACGCACGTCCGCCGCGGCGATCGGCGGCACGGCGCCACACCGGTACATTGCGGCGATTACCGGTTGAGGAAGCTCGGTGACCGGGCCATTTCCTAGTGCCAGGATGCTGCTGAGCGGCATCGTCTGGAGCATGTCGTCGGCTAAACAACTGGCCTGCGCCTGAGCGATTCCCGTCCCCAGCGCCACCTCAACGATGACCGGTCGAATCTGCTCGGGCGTCGGCTGAGCGTCGGCGGAGACGCCACAACGTTGCCCAGCAGCGATGAACGAGTCAGGGAGTTTGGTCGGAGGTTTCTCGGCCAGGGCGACGATGTCAGGCACGGGCACGGTCGCGAGGATCTGGTCCACCACGCAGGTCGCTTTCTCGCCGCTCAGCCCCGCTTCGGTGGCGACCTTCAGCATCTCGGGCCGGATCTGTTCCGCCGTGATCGGCAACCCTCCACACGCCTTCGCTGCGGTCAAGAACTCGGCTGGGACATCGTCGGTCGGGTTCTGAGCAAAGGCGAGGATCTTCGAGATCGACGTCGTGCGGAGCAATTCACGTGAGAAACAGTCGGCCTGTTCTCTGGAGACGCCCGCCTGGACCACCACCTGAGAGATCAAAGGTTGCAATTGCTCAGCGGTCAGCGGCACACCAGCGGTCGCTTCGGGGGCACAGCGCTTGACGGCGTCGATGACCGGTTGGGGCAGGTCGTCGCTCGGTTCCAGCGCGAAGTTGACGATCCCGTCGACCGTCCAGTTGGTCAGGACGTCGTCGGCGAGGCATTGGGCCTGCGTGGCGGTCGCGCCGAAGTCTTGAACGACCTTGACGATCAAGGGGCGGAGTTCGGTCTTGGTGATCGGAATCTCGCCGCACACGCGGGCCGCGTCAAGGACTTCGGGAGGTACATCCTTGGTGAGGTTGTTTGCGATGGACAAGATTTCCGCTGGACTCGTGCGGTCGAGCAGTTCGTCGGCGAAACATGACGCGGCCGCCGCGTTGTAACCGGCAGAACGAACGACTTTGACGATCTCACCCCGCATGGCATCGGCGGTGAGTTCGTCGGGTAGCGCGCCGCACGCATCGAGAGCCTCAAGAGCCCCATCTGGAAGAACCTCCGACGGCGCCGCGGCGAACCGGAGAATCTCTTCGGTCGGGACCCGGTCGACGATCTCACGCGACAGGCACTCGGCCTGAGGTTGGGTCGCTCCAAGTTCCAGGGCGAACGCCACGATCTGTTCGGGAATCATCTCGGCGGCAGTCTCGAGACCTTCCTGTCCACCGACGGGCAGTCCCGTGCCGATCAGGTCGGTGTACGGCGGGCGCTCGGCAAGACGCTCGGGCTTTGTCGTCGTCGTAGTCGGCGCAGGTTCTTTCGTCGACACGTCATCGAGAGGCCGGGGATTGGAGGAACAAGCGGCTGCGCCCACCGCGAGTGTGGCAAGCAAGGCCCAGGTGCGGACGCGGGCATACCTTGGGGAGAACGGTTTCATGAGGTGGCCTTATCGCCATAGATGAGCATGTTCCCGGAAAGAAACTCGCGCACCAGCGGGGTGGTTCGATAGCGGTTGAGCAGCGGTCTCACTCGCCCGCCCTGCAACTCGATCAGCGCGCTGTTGTGGACCGCCGCGAACCCGGCGGCCTGAAGCACGCCAGCGACGTCGGAGTGGGTGAAGTAATGCACGTGGCCGTCATCCCAGACGCCGTCGCGGTCGTCGTCGTTTGCGGTCCGAGGGCCGCGCCCGCCGATGACCAACTTGTAGACGTGCTTGAGGTAGCGGACGTTGGGGGTGGTCACGATGAAACGGCCGCCCGGCTTGAGAACGTCGAGCACTGACTTAGAGAACCCGACTGGGTCGAGAATGTGTTCGATGACTTGGTTGGCGAGGACCAGGTCCGCAGAGTTGGGCGCGAGGGGAAGTGCGGCTGCGAGATCTGCCTGGATGAAATCCCAGGCTTCGACCGAGTCGGCACGGGCTTGCAGCCGACGGGTCCAACGGTCAACCCCCACGGCGTGATCAAAGCGATGCCGAACGTCGTCGAGGAACGTTCCGGCTCCACAGCCCACGTCGACGACAAGCTGACCTGGTTCAATTAGGGCCAAGATCCGTGGATCTTTTCCGGGACGTGCATCAATTGGTGTGACGGCCATATCGGTCACGCTAGCTACTCTCTTTCACGGAAATACCGCGCCGTAGCGGTGTGGCCCGTTCGTCCAGGTCACCTCGTGCAACAGCGCGATAAATCTCGACGAGTCGAGAGATCGACCCCTCGGGACGAAATGTTGTTTCGTACCGAACTCTGGCCGCCGCGGCTTTGGACCGCCGCTCCTCGACAGAAGCACCAAAGGCGGCAAGCAATCCTTGCGCAAGGCCTTCTACCGTCGGCGCCACCGACCATCCCACCGAAGGGTCGACCAGTTCGGCCAACGCGCCGGAATCAGTGGCGAGCACCGGACGCCCCGAAGCCATGGCTTCGATCGCCGTCAGCCCAAACGGCTCCCGCCAAATGGAGGGGACAACCATGACCGCGTGATCGGCAATCTGAGTGATCACGTCTGCTTGGTCGAGTCTTCCCAGGACAGAGACGGTGGAGAACTCGTCGGCCCGCTGCAACAACGTCGGATATAGCTCGCCGTCGCCAACGATCGTCAAGCGCGTTCGCCCATCCAGGCCTGACCTCGCCCACGCATCGAAAAGTTCGGGGAGCCCCTTGGGAGCTTCCAGGCGAGAGACGACCAGAAAGCCTTCGGCCCCTTCGATATCGACCGGACCAGGAGTGGAGCGGTCCACCTTTGCGACGGTCACCCCGGGGGCAACTTCGTCGAGCGGATCGGGGACTCCGTGGTAGTTGACGACGATCCGATCGGGATCGAAACCCTGTTCGATCAGATGGTTTGAGATTGAATGACTAATCGCAATGAATCGGTCGACCTGGGTCCAGAGCGGTGAAATGAATCGCTGCGATAACAGCATCGAACCGGAAAATGCAGTCGAGCCGCTAGCACACCGATTTTGAACACCTGCCCACTGCCATTTTTTGTCTTTGCATCGAGTGCACGGTTGACCATCTCGATAAAAGGTGCCGGCCATACACCCGTGGCGATAATTGTGAACCGTGTGCACCACGGGGACGCCACAGCGCTTGGCGGTGGCGACGATCCGAGGCGAGATCAACGGGTACACGTTGTGAACGTGCAAAACGTCCGGGGTCTCCGCTGCCAGCACCTTCGCCACTGCCGCCCCGTGACCTGCGCCGGTCACGGGCGCGATCGCGGCGCGCGCCTTTCCAAGAACCG
>JAGNEX010000002.1:140280-145442 GCA_018003035.1 Acidimicrobiia bacterium | reverse complement strand
CACCGACCCAGGCCCTCTGGCGCGTTGCAGGTCCGCCGTCGCCTGAAACTTCGAGCGCCTCGGCGCCTTCCGCTGGATCCGTCCGGCCTTCCACCCCTGGCGAAGCGGTCATCTTGCGCCGCCCCCACAGAACCGGGGCAGGTATCTGGCGCGACCAAAGTCGTAACGTCCCCTCACCGACCCCACTGTGCCCGAAGCGGACACCGTTCGCTAGCCAATTAAAAGGGCAACCGTCGCCCCGACCTCGCTGTGCGTGACCGATCTAGCTTCCTGGACGCCGCCCCCACAAGTCGGGAACGTGGCGCACCGAGACGATCAACACCAGCAGGATCATCCCTGCGACGTACGACTCCATATTGCGTTGAAGCCAGACGAGACCCGTTTCGAAGGCGCCTTGAGCGGCGAGGGAATCGACTCCGTTGCGGTTGAACAGCAGACATACCGCAGGCACGGCGACCAGGATGGCGGCGACGGCGATCCACGACGCCACCGAACCCCACGGTTTGAGATCTGGCCACGACATCAGCCGACGGAAGAGCACCACGCCGACGATCAGCGACCCGAAGACCTCCGCATGCCCGACGATAAAAGAACCGGGTTCCTGTTCTGGCCCGACGAGCTCCCCGACGAGCACGACCGCTGCCGCCCCGATCAAGACATAACGAACCCGCACGCTCCCCCGCATGAACACGCCCATCAGCAGCGCAGCCAAGATCGGTTCGCGCAAGGTGACGATGTTGCCTGGCAGACCGAACGCGGATGTCTCGGTCGCGAGTAACGCCGCGCCGAGCACAACGAACCAGGCGATGGTTGCTCGGTCGCGAAACGTCCCCCCGATAAGGGCGTCGATCAGGGTCAGCCCGACGAAGGCGAACGCCTCGCTGTTACGCGAAAGCCCGACCGTGCTTTGCTTCACAGCCGGCGCAGAAACAAGTAAGGCCGCAGCGAGGGCAAGAGCCGCAAAAACGGCCAGAATCACCCGGATGCAGTAGCGGTCAAGTTCGCTTTGCTGACCCGATGCCCGGTTCAGAGTAGGGGGTGTTCGCATCATCACAGTCGGAACGGTGGGCACGACCCCACGCCGCCAAGCGCCAGAGACACCGACAACCAGCTCAATATTGCTTCGGTCCGGGTGCCATGAAAGTACGCAGCGACACAGCAGCTCTCCAGCCGGATCAGGTGTATTGATCGGGTGTTGATATTAGGGAGTGGCACCGCGTTAGACCTGCATGCCGGGCTCCATCACCCTTGTCGTTACTCGAAGCTCTCAGCTTCACGCTGGCCACGCGATCAACTATTCACACCATTCGTTGCTCATTGATGCAACAGCGATCGACCGGTAGTCTATCTGCTAGGCGCTGGCAAACCCCGGGAAGTCTTCCGGGCAGCGCGGCATCTTCAGCGAGAGTCAAGCCGAGTTTCACTCGTGCGGCACCGGCCAGCGTTGCATTTTAGGGAAATGTCCCGCAGTCGAGTTCGTTCGCTGCGAACACCTCCCCCACCAATGACGAGGTGCATCTTGAACCCCCAAACCCCGCAACCCTCCGGAATAGCCGTCCACTTCATGAAACCCACCGGCGCGGTCGCTGGGGCGCTAGTGCCAGCCGCCGTGTTCATCCTCAGCCTGTCGCTAAGTGGTGCGTCAGGCCCCGCGACCGGTACGGGTGGCTGGTTCGCAGGTGCTGCCCTGATCGTTGCCACCATCGTCGTTCCATGCGCCTTTGCGCTCAGCAGTGCCTGGGTCGACGTACTGCGATTCGTCATTCTCGTCGCTTTGACAACGGTTGCGTTCTTCGCCGCCCGATTGATTGCCGGAAGCGACGACGCTCAGGCCGGCTTGGCGATCCTTTTGGTCCCGTACGTCGCCGTGCCGACCGGCATTGTGCTCTCACTCATTCGAGCCGCACAACGAAGCCAAGAGATGGCGCCGCACATCCCACTCACGCCGGGTCACCCCGCCGCCCGACTCGGCGGATTCATCGTCGACGGGACGACCGTAGGCATCCTTCTGGGGGCGCTGAGTGAACTACCCGTCGCCGGCTCCCGCGCATTGCTCATGTCCTTGGCGTTCACGGGGATTACGGCGTACGTGGGACTGACCACCGCGCGGTTTGGGCGCACGCCGGGGCAGTTCCTCTTCAGAATCCACGTCGTTCGCTGCGGCAGCAGCGACCCGCCAGCGCTGTCTTGGGCGATGGGTCGCGGCGCGATCATCGCGACCGAGGTTTTGGCGTTTATCTCGCCGATCTCTCTCGTCATCCTCGCTACCGACTTCCTGTTGGTGATCGCAACGGGCCGCTCGGTGGCAGACTTCATGACGCGTACCGAAGTGATCTCGCTGCGCGAGAACGACGAAGCACCAGAGCCAAACCCGGTGGCTCACGAGCCCTCGTCGGCGACGGAGATCTTTGACTGAGGACGACTGACGCGAGGGCGCCCAGGGCATTCCCCCATCCTCATCGGGGACCGCCAGTCCTTGGTCCGTGAGTGTCTCTGAGGGCGCCTGCCAGACTGGCGAGCACCCAGGATTTGCATGTCACCCCGCCGCCGACGTCCCTCGAACCTCCGTCGCGGCCGCCGCGTATCTCTCCCGGAGTTCATCCATTTTGCCCAGCGCCTCTGGGTAGTCACGCTCCAGCGGGCCGAAAAGAAAGTCCTGTTCTGCGATGTACACCGCCGCAACCGGTGTCCAGCAGTCCGCATCTGCCGCACCTACTTGAGCATCGAGGTCGGCTATCTCGGCGAGCTGGTTGGCCGTTCCGTCCCAGCCGTTGGCCAGGCGTGCTGCCCACTCCGACGCCTGACCGCGATCGAGAACCGGGAACCCTTTCGCGGCCATGCATTCGTTGTAGCCAACTAGGGCCCCACGCAGGCTCGGCAATGCCTGTTCGCGGGAAGTCACGCCGACTTGCCATCCCACCCTGACCGCCTCGAGGCTGGCACGAGCCTGCTCATCAATCGCCGCCGACCGCGCTGCATTGGCCGCGGCGTCGCATGCGTGGCCTGGTGCGTCGCCAGAACGATCGTCCCCGCCGACCTTTGGCTCTCGGGAGTCGAGCGTTGCGGCAGCCCAACCAAATCCGTCGGGGTAAACCTCGGTCAGCGAAATATTCTCCGGATGGGTGACCGTAGGGAGCACCGGCGCGTCGTTAACTCCCTGTCCGGACCGACATTCCCCACGCGCACCCTCGGCGACCTGTTGAACGTAGATGTCCGCATCGAGCGCCTCGGCTTTGCCCCCGAGTAGTCGCTCCACGACGGGGATACTTCCCATGCGGACGACGGTCACACCGCCGACGTCGTCAGTCTCGACCGTTCCTGGTCTGTCGGCCAACATAGGTCTGGGCGCTGCTCTCGGAGGCTCGCCGCCAGCACCGACCTTCTTGCAGGCGCTCGCCGCCACCACAAGACCGATGAAGATGCAGACCCATGAGAGGTGGAATGTGGCGGATCGTCGGGTCGGCAGGTAGCGGAGGGGGCGCATCTGCAGATTCTGACACCCAGATCCCAGCCGTCTTCCGCGCTTTAGGACGCCCACCCCTGAGGGCGACCGCGCCGCCAGGCGCGAAGTGGCCGACTGCCTGGAGGACTCTTGGGACGGCCTCGAAGCAGGACCGGCCGGGCCTTTGCCACAATGGAACCAATGACCCCGCTCGGACCCGGACGCCACACATTTGACTTACTCGTCGACCTGGATGAGTCGACCAGACGGGCGTTCGTCGCCCGTCTGACAGCCAAGAACCTGGTAGCGGGCGAATTGCTCTTTCGACAAGGCGAGTCAGCAAGCCAGTTTGGCTTTGTGCAGAGCGGCACGTTCGAGGTCGTCCGCTCGGAAGGCGGTCGAACACGGCCCCTCGCGACCGTCGGTGAAGGCTCGATCCTGGGCGAGATGGGTGTGCTGCGCCAGGGTGCCCGCGAGGCAGACGTCATCTGCCGAACCCCCGGCGAAGTCATGCTGGGAGATCGTGACGTCCTGGTGAATCTCTTGGATCAACCCGGCGTCGTGGAACGCCTCCAACGCCTCATCACGACCCGCCTAGCCGAGGACACCAACCCGGTTCTCGTTCGCACAAGAAATGCGGAGTTCGCGCTGCTCCCGCTGCTAGAGCGCGATCGCGAAGCGTTCGTCGCCGGACTTCGGGCCCTCTCTGACGAGTCGTTGTATCGGCGCTTTTTCACCGGTGGGCAACCGAGCGCCAGCATGGTCGATCGCCTTTTAGCACTGGACTACATCGACCATTTCGCATGGGTCGTCGCCACGCCGGACGCCAGCGAGGGGGTCGCGGTCGCCCGCTACCACCGAGACCGAGAGGCCCGGCAGCGGGCAGAGGCGGCCTTCGCTGTGGCCGACGGCCAGCAAGGCAAGGGGATCGGAACGATGATGTTGGGGGCGCTCGCGGTCGCGGCGCGAGCGGCCGGAATCGCCCAGCTACGCGCCGAGGTCCTGAGCGACAACCACGCGATGCGAGCGGTACTCAACAAGGCCGGAGCAGAGTGGGCCCCGGTCGAACCTGGAGTGGTGGAAACCGTCCTCGACGTCGAGACCTGCACCCAACTCCTTGACGTCGGAACGATCGACCGCCTCGACGACGCGGCGTCCAGAATGTTTGCCGCAGCGAGCCTGGCGTTGACCCATACCCTCGAGGACGACTGACCCCAGAATGCTCCAAACGCCCCACCCTCTAGCCACAAGACACGACTCGGGTGCCCATGACCCTGCGAACACATGCCGAAGTTCGGACCGCCCGAATTGCCGCGGTCCTGGGCTGGGGTTTACCCAACCTGCGTGCGCTCCCTTGGCGTCAGACCAGGGACCCGTGGGCGATCCTCGTCAGCGAAGTGATGCTGCAACAGACCCAAGCAGAACGAGTCGTCCCGAAGTGGCATGCGTTCCTCGAACGGTTCCCAGATCCGACCACATGTGGAGTAGCCCCCCTCGGCGACGTCCTGCGACTTTGGCAGGGACTCGGGTATCCCCGGCGAGCTCGGAATCTGCACCAAGCTGCGAGAGCGATCGCCGACACGCTCGAAACCACCGGGCGTTTCCCTGACGATCTCCCGAGTCTGTTGGCGCTTCCAGGTGTTGGGCCGTACACGGCTCGAGCCGTCCTTGCGTTTGCTTTCGAGAGCGACGCAGCCGTGGTGGACACCAACATCGCCCG
>JAGNEX010000002.1:0-140180 GCA_018003035.1 Acidimicrobiia bacterium | reverse complement strand
CTTCGCGCTGAATGGCTTTGGCCGAACCTCCGCTCTAGGCTCACCGGCCAGCGGTTGGGGTGGGACACAAAATCTTCTTGGCCTCCCCGGCGGCGAGCTGCTCCTTCTGATCAGCCCCGGCTCCAAGCGCCCGCCTCGCGACAGCCCTGTCCGTTTCGTTGCCTGCACTCAAGGCCCACCTTGGATTCTGCAAATACTGCAAGTGCCACCCAGGAAACTTCTGAAAAGGCGAAACCCACACACGCCTGGAAAATGACCCTCCTGGTCTTTATCGGAGCCCTCATCCCCCGCCTCGCGACGGCCGGCACGTTCATCACGATCGACGAAGCCCTTTGGATGCGACGATCCGAGCGGTTTTCGGATGCTCTAACGTCCTTCAACCTCAAAGGCATGTCCGCCTCGTTTGGCGAACCTGCAACAATGCCTGGCGTGCCGACCATGTGGTTGGGATCGATCGGTCGGCTGTTCTGGGGGATCGGCAAATCGATTGGGCTGATCGACGACACATTGCCATTTGGCGAAAGCTACAAAGCGCTCGCCGTCGCCCAGGTCGTCGTCTGCTTCGCAACCGCTGCCCTCATCGCGCTGCTCTTCTACCTGATACGACGCTGGCTCGGCTTTCGTGCTGCGGTGCTGACGGCGGTGCTATTTGCCTTCGAACCTTGGATCGTCGGCCTCGGTTCCATCCTCCATGTCGACGACCTATCAGCGCTCTTCGGCACGATCGCACTGGTCTGCACGGCAATGGCTCTCGGGCTCCCCGAGGCTGTACCAGGGCTCGACAAAACGAAAACAGCCCTACTCGCAGGTGCGATGATGGCGGGCGCGCTCCTCACCAAGGTCTCAAGTCTCGGATTCGCTTTTGGAGTCGCCGTCCTTGTCGGCTACGGGGCTTTCCTCGCCTTCCGGCGAGGCGGTCGGCAGTCTCCGGAGCTGGTCAGAATCGCCAAGATGTGCGGCTACGCGCTGGCAACGCTTATCGCAGTCACCGTCGTCGCATGGCCTGCCCTCGTCGTCGACCCCAGCACCCAGATTGATGCGCTGCGCACCTCGACCGGCCTGAGGTCAGCTGGACACCCCGAGTTCTTACTCGGTGAACTCGGCTTTAGTCGGCTTTTTTACCTAATCAACGTACCGTTCCGACTCACACCGTGGGGGCTACTTTTCCTCGTCATCGGGGTAGTGGCAGCTGTGGCGCAGCGAAAAACGCGGGGCCTGGCCATCGCGCTGATCGTCGGTATCGCACCGACGGTATATGAGCTCTCGACGGCAACCAAACGCTTCCCTCGTTATGCGGTTCTGTTCTTGTTCCCGCTCTTCGTCGTCAGCGCCCTCGGTTCCACCTGGCCCAGTCTGCGGATCGGCAAGATCCCGCGTCGTGCGATCACCGCTGTTGGTGCATTCGCCCTGGTCTACGCATTATTTGTCGCTCCCTACGGTCTTGCATACTTCAACCCGGCTCTCGGCGGCTCGAAAACAGCGCTTAAGAACGTCCCGGTGGGGTGGGGCGAAGGACTTGATCTGGCTGGCGAGCGGATCAAGGAGCTGGCCGGCGGAAGCTGCGCCAAAGTGACGACACAGGTCGGCACGCCCCGGTTGGGCCAGACGCCGTATGAGGACCTGCACTGGCCGTGTATGCAGCCGGCAAGCGACGGCCGTTCGACCTACTTCGTCTACTACGTCAGCGAACTTCAAAAGGCAACACCGCTCGAAAAGCGGATCGCCACCAGGGGGCGGACGTTCGTGGAAAGCGTTCCCCTGCGAGGCATCGAATACGCAGAGATATGGATCCTCGACCCAGAGGATGAATCGAATGAGTAGGACGCGATGAGCGCGCAGCAACGGACCGAAAGCATCACCACGATCCTCCCTTCGTATAACGAAGCCGAGAATCTGCCGGAAGTAATCGACGAGCTGACCGGCAACCTTGACGAGCTCTTTACAACCTGGTCGATCCTGATCGTTGACGACGGCAGCACCGACAACACCCGCGAAGTGGTGGCAGCGTTATCGCAGAAGGACTCGAGAATTTCCATCCTGTCGTTTCGGCGAAATCGCGGTAAGAGTGCAGCGCTCCAGGCTGCGTTCGATGTCGTCGACAGCGATCTCGTTTTGTTGATGGACGCCGATGGCCAGGACGACCCGAAGGCCCTTCCGAGTCTGCTCGAACAGATCGATAACGGCTTTGACCTGGTCACCGGACAACGCGAGACGCGGAACGACCGGACCGTCAAACGCACCACTTCCAAGGTGTACAACTACGCGACCCGGAAAGCGACGGGAGTCGACGGCAAAGATTTCAATAGCGGGTACAAGCTCATGCGCGGCGACGTCATGGAAAACATCTCGATGTACGGCGAACTACACCGCTACATACCGATTCTTGCGAGCTGGTCCGGGTTCAAAGTCACCGAGGTGCCAGTCAATCACCGCGAACGAGCGCACGGGACGACCAAGTTCGGCATCAACCGTTTCTGGCGGGGAATGCTTGACCTGTTCACCGTCAAGTTCCTCACCACCTATGACCGAAGGCCGTTTCACCTGGTCGGAGCAGCGGGGATCGTTCTTGTAGCAATCGGTGGCGCGCTCTTAGCCTGGATGCTGG
This sequence comes from Acidimicrobiia bacterium, assembly GCA_018003035.1. Classification (GTDB taxonomy): domain Bacteria; phylum Actinomycetota; class Acidimicrobiia; order IMCC26256; family JAGNEX01; genus JAGNEX01. Next base: position 137,575 of record JAGNEX010000002.1, on the reverse strand, counting down.
CGCTGCTGATCGGCGGCGTCGGCGTGGGAAATCGGCCAGCCCTGCTCGCCGGTGTGATGTTTGTGGTCGTCGGCGTGCAGCTCATTTGTGTTGGTCTGATCGCCGAATTGATCGTCCACCTCGACATGCAACGCCGCCTGGAGGATCAACGGATGATCCGCGGCGCTCGATCGCTGGACGTCTAACGGTGCGCGCCTCCGCGCCCCGGTAGCCGTGCAGAGGACATCTGAGGCACCGTGACGGCGCGCCCATCTTCGTTGGCCGGCAAGGCGACATCGACGCTGACAAGTGTCAGTGCGTTCGCGCGCAGACCCCGAGTCACTCTGGTTTTGTCGATAGTCGCCGCGGTCGCGTTCATTGTGCTGGCGGTTTTTTCCTTCCGCGAGATCCCGCCGCTCGATTCATGGTCCTGGCAGCCCCTAGCGGCGCTCATGGTGATTTGGGTCCCCGCGTCGCTGTTCCTCAACACTGCCGAGTACCGATGCATTGCCCGGTCAGTCGACATTCGGCTGCCGTGGCGCGAATCATTTATCACGGCGACGGCCGCTGCCCTGGCCAACATGCTTCCCATCCCCGGTGCTGCGGCCGTACGGACCGCGGCGATGGTCAAACGGGGCGGCTCGTTGTTGCGGGCCGGCGAGGTGAACGCATTAGCGGCGATCAACTGGGTCGCTATCGCGGGCCTCGTTGTCTCCGGTTCGTTTGGCCAGGAACTCCAGGGCGACTTCGCCGTTCCGGCGCTCATCGCAGCGTGCGCCGCAGGCCTTGTGTTGTCGTCTCTGCGACTCGCGTCGATCTCTAGTTGGCGGATCGTTGCTGAGCTCAGCGTCGTCGAAGCAGCGAAGGTCGCTTCATCGGGTGCCCGTCTTTACCTATGTTTCAAGATCATCGACAGCCCCATTAGCGTCGCTAACTCGATGGCGATCGGAGCGAGCCACGCCTTGGCCTCCATCGCAGGGTTTTTCCCCGCTGGCCTCGGTTTGCGAGAAGCGTTGGCTGGCGGTCTTGCCAAGTTGGTGGACGTCAGCCCAGAAACGGCGGTCGCGGCCACCATCGTGGATCGATTCACCAGCCAGATTGGCATCTTTGCCGTCTTAGGCGGTGGAGCGCTCTTCCCCAAGAGCGCCGCCCGCGATGTATTTAGACGCTCGCGGACAGAGTCGAAAGACCTTTCAGGACCGATCGCCACCGTACCCAGCCCACAGGCCCCAAAACCTGACTCTGCTCCTGAATGAGCGACTCCGCGAACCGGTATTTTCGGGGGTTGCCCTGGCGGGATCAGGCCCTGGTCGCTTCAATCAGTTCAACAACTGCGCCTGCCATCGATTCCCAGTTGTTGTCGCGCACCCATGCCTCGAGGTTGTTCCCTAGTTCCATACAGTCTTGAGGCGTGATAGAGCCCAACAGGTCGGCGATCTCTCGGCTGGATGGGTCGACCAACCAGCCGGTCTGATCCGGCAGAACGACGTCGGCAATACCGCCAACCCGTGTAGCTATTACGGGTTTATTGAGGTGGTACGCAAGCGGGATAACAGCACTGCCACTCGCCGTTCGATATGGCAAAACAACGACATCGCATGCATGAACGTAGTCGACCATTTGTTGCTCTGAAACGAAGCTCAAATTGTGGTCGATACCGAGCGCATCGAGCTGATTGCGCAACCCTTCTTCATCGCCCCAGACCTCGCCAACCACCGCGAGGTGAACCCTCTTACGTTCATTGTCTGAAAGAGATGAATAGGCCTCGACGAGGAGATCGAGACCCTTGTACGGGCGAATGAATCCAATGAACAGAGCTTCAAGACGGTCGCCAACAATCTTCTCGTTTGTCGGTTGCGGAAAAGTTGTTGGTGACGGCAAATTCCGACAGACCACAGGCCGTGATTCGCCGATCAGCTCGGCTAGCTGTCCCGCATCCTTCGAGCTGTGGACAAGGTAGCCGTCAGCACCCTTGAGCAGAGTTCCCGAGATTCGCTTCTTGGCAGACGATGCATCGTGGTCAAACAGGTTATGTGCGATGAAAATGACCGGCACGCCGAGCTTCCGGAGGCGTCTCGCGATATACCAAAATGCCGGCTGCCAAAACAGGGTCCACCAATGTATCAGGACAACATCTGGCTGCCGCTTTGCGATTTGCTTGACCGTTTTGCGCCACGTCAAAGGGTTATTAGAGTCCAGCGTATAATGAATTTCGGGAGAAAAGATATCGGTGTTAATCCGCGGCGCTTTTCCCGGATACAAAACGTGAGGGTACTGGCGACTAAACGAAAAAAGCTCGACGTTCGCATGGCGACGGAGGGCAGCCGCAAGTTCCGTGTTGTAGTGAGCTATCCCGCCTCGATACGGCTCAGTGGGTCCGATAATGGCCACATTGAGTTTGCCGTCTTTTGTCTTTTTGATGTGCTTTTCCATGCTCAGGTTCGTTTGTATCGCGCGTGTTCCGGAGACTCTAACGTCCCCAAGGCGAGCGCCCCTCAACCGCCCCCGTGCCGGGACGAGGGGCGGCAACGCGGGCGCCTTCCGCTTCTGGCTGGCAAGTCTTGCGGCCTTTGCGGCTGCTAAAACGTCGCCACGACCACATCGCCATGAGGAACGCTGTCGCGCCGCCAGGGCGTTCCCATCTGCTGTCCGTACCGTCGACGGTCCGGACCCCTCAAGGAAAGTCACGTCGGATGGAACCCCAAGCCAACACCCCAATCAAAGTCGCACCAAAGGTGCTCTCGTGGGCGACCGACCTCGACGATCGCACGATCGGGCAGGCCGCTCGTTCCGCCGAACTTCCCTTCATCCACCAACACGTCGCCCTTATGCCCGACGCCCACCTTGGCTACGGGGCCACGGTCGGGTCGGTGATCGCCACAAAAGGGGCGATCATCCCGTCAGCGGTCGGGGTCGACATCGGCTGCGGCATGATCGCAGCGCAACTCGATCTGACCGCCGGCGACCTTCCCGACAACCTGCAACCGCTTCACGACCTCATCACCCAGGCTGTCCCCGCGGGTGTCGGACGAGGTCACCAGACTGCCCAGAATGCTCCAGCTCCTGCGATGACCGGCGACTGGTGGAATGACCGACTCATCGAAAAATCAGCCAAGCAGTTCGGCTCGCTCGGCTCGGGCAACCACTTCGTCGAGATCTGCCTGGACGAGAACAATCAGGTCTGGGCGGTCCTCCACTCCGGTAGCCGCGGGGTCGGCAACGAACTGGCCCAACGTCACATCGAAGGCGCGCGAGGGCTCATGGAGCGTTACTTCATCAACCTGCGAGACCCTGATCTGGCATACCTGGTGGAGGGGACACCCGAGTTCGACGCGTACATCACCGACATGCTTTGGGCCCAGGACTGGGCGATGGGAAACCGCCAGCAGATGATGACCGAGGTGCTCCATTCCATCGTCACCGCCTTGGGACACCCGATCGACGTGGTTGACACGATCAACTGCCACCACAACTTCTGCGAACGGGAACACCACATGGGGGCCGACGTCTGGGTTACCCGCAAAGGCGCCATCCGAGCCCGGACCGGTGACCGAGGGATCATTCCCGGATCGATGGGCGCCCGCAGCTATGTCGTCTCGGGGGCAGGTCACGTCGCGTCGTTTACGTCCTGCTCTCACGGGGCCGGTCGCCGGATGTCTCGGTCGCAGGCGCGCCGCGAACTTGACCGCGACGGCCTGATCGAGGCGATGGCCGGCAAAGCCTGGAATGGCGACGCCGAGGCCCTCATCGACGAAGACCCTCGCGCCTACAAGGACATCGATGAAGTTATGGCCAACCAGCGTGACCTCGTGACCATCGAGCACGAGCTCCATCAGGTCCTCAACTACAAAGGCACCTGAGAAGAACCAAGTGGTCGCGGCACCCAGAGATGTGGTCAGCCATGCCCCACGCCTCATCCGCAGTTGGCCACCTGTCACTTTCCGAGAGCGCTCTGAGTTAGGCCGGCGCCCCGATCCTGGTCACCGTCCGGCAATGCGCCACCCAATCGGCAGATTGCAACAAAGGTCTAATTGGATCCAACCGGGACGGTCACAACAAAAAGAACCACTCCCTCTCGGGAGTGGTTCTTTTTGTTGCTATCGGTGGGCGATAGAGGATTTGAACCTCTGACCTCTTCCGTGTCAAGGAAGCGCTCTTCCCCTGAGCTAATCGCCCGGACCGGAAGATGATAGCAACGTCACCGTCGGCGCACGGGATTCGGTGGACCGCCTAATACGCCTTTGCGACGTAGGCGATCATTCCGGGCTCATCGTCAGACTCCGGCACACCGCCATCCTCCGCCACGAGGCACCGAACCGTGTACGCCCGGGCGGCCAACGCGGTTTCGCCGTCCTCTCCGACGTTCGCCCAGGGAATGCGGAAGAACCCTGGCCCGTCAACCTCATCCACCGACGTGACGTCGGTCGTCGCAGCTTCCCGACGAGCCAGTGAATCCGCCAGCATGCCTTCCTGCATCTCGCCAAGCAGGTCGTGAACCGCAGGTGCCAGACCGTCTAGCGGAAGCGACAACTTGGCATCCTGATCGCGGCGAACAACCGTCGCCTGTCCAGCCTCGATGTCTCGCGGTCCCAGTTCGACCCGCACGGGAACACCTTTCAGCTCCCAATCCACGGCTCGCCGACCGAAGCTCGCACGGACATCGTCATCTAGTTGCGCTCGGACACCAGCGTCCTGTAGCGCGGACACCAATCGCCGCGACGCGTCTACCGCTTCTTCACGAATTGCCAGAACCACGCACTGGACCGGGGCAACCTTTGGCGGGAGCCGAAGCCCGCGGTCGTCGCCGTGGTTCATGACCAAAGCGCCGACGACCCGCGTGGATACACCCCACGACGTCGTGTGGCAGTACCGCCTGTCCCCGTCGTCGGCGGTGAACTGGATGTCGAACGCCTTGGCAAAATTGTCTGCCAGGTTGTGGCTGGTACCCATCTGCAAAGCCTTGCCGTCGCGCATCAAGCCTTCCAGCGTGTACGTCGACTCCGCTCCTGCGAACTTCTCACGAGGCGTCTTACGTCCGAGAACAGGTGAAATGGCCAGATCGTCCTCCATTGCCTCTCGGTAGACCTGGTGCATCCGCAACGTTTCCTCTTGTGCCTCTTCCCAACTGGCATGCGCCGTGTGGCCTTCCTGCCACAGGAATTCACTGGTGCGTAAGAACAGGCGCGGCCGCAATTCCCACCGGACCACATTCGCCCACTGATTAAGGAGGAGCGGCAGATCTCGGTGGCTCTGGATCCAACGAGACATGGCATCGCCGATCACCGTTTCCGACGTCGGACGCACCACGATCGGTTCTGACAACTCAGAGCCGCCTGCCTGGGTCACGATCGCAAGCTCAGGGCTAAACCCCTCTACATGGTCGGCTTCTTTGGCCAAAAACGAGTTGGGGATAAACAGCGGGAAGTAGGCGTTGACGTGACCGGTCGCTTTAAACCGCCGGTCCAAGCCGTCCCGAATGTGCTCCCACAACGCGTAGCCCCATGGCCGGATGATCATGGTGCCGCGGACCGGCCCGTTCTCGGCCATCTGCGCTTTCTGGATCACCTCTTGGTACCAGCGAGGAAAATCGTCGGCCTGAGGAGTCAAGGTGGGTTGTGCCATAGCCCGTCATCATCGCGCGCTCGGGTCGGCCGTCATCGCCTCAACGGTTGGAGGCCGCCGGCGATGGCAACGGTAGGGAGAGCTGCGCTGACGGACCCAAAGATCGAGAAGACCAACAGACGGAGCGACACTGGTGCACAAGCCCTGAACTGAGTAGTCAACTCCCACATAAATTCACAGGATGCGCTGCGCGAGGTCAACCGCTATGCTTGCCGGATTCATGAGCGGTGGATTCATGAGCGATGATCGGGAGGAATTTCATCGTGCTCGTACGTGTGCGGAGTTTGCCGGTGGCTGTGGCGATTGCAGCCATCGTTTTGATGATGTTGCCAGTGGCGGCTGGCGCTCAAACTGAAGACACAGAGGCCTTCACTATCGAAGAGGTAGTGATTGCTGGCCCTAACGATGTCGATTGGCACGACTACATCAACGGCAAGGAGATCTTCACCTATACGGTGGACAACGCTCCTGGCCTGATCGACTGCCTCGACGACCCCGTCAAGGTCGAAATTGAGATCACCGAGAACGGTTCGTCTCGAGCTTCCAGCACCATGGATGTCCCCGTCCTCGACGACGAAGACAACAAGTGCAAGTACACCATCACGCCTGACGACAACTTCTGTTGGACGACCCTCGAGGGCGAAGACAACCAGGGCACCGATCCTCTCGACGAGGACACGTCCTACACCCCAGCAGACGACGGTGAAATCTTCATCCGGATCTACCACTACCCAAGCGAGCAGTGCGGCATCCTCGAAGTCACCAAGATGATCAAGCCCGCCACGGCGAACCAGCCGAGCACTCCGTTCGAGTTCAAGGTCGAATCGATCGCCGGTTGCCCGACGATCGAGAACTTCACCCTGTACGGCGACCAGAGCATCAACATCCCCGTCTGGGTTGAGACCGAAGCTGGCGCCAACTGCCAGTACACCGTCACCGAACTTCCCAAGGATGGCTGGGCCGTCGAAGGCGACAACCCGCTGACCTACCAGTTCAAGGAAGAGAACGAAGAGAAGTGGTTGATGTTCACCAACACCCCGGTGGCCTCGACGACGACCACGAGCACCGACACCTCGTCATCTTCTTCCTCCTCGTCCTCGAGCACCAGCACTGGCCCCGGTGGGCACCGTGACGGCTACGACCGCGACATGACGGGTAGCACCTACCAGACAGCGTCAACCTTGCCGGCTGTCAACCAACCTGGCCGTTTGGCCTTCACGGGTGGCGGCGTCTCGACCCTTCCATTGATCCTTCTCGGTCTGGGCACCCTTCTCATCGGTACGGCGATGAGCCGTGCGATCCGCCCAGGGACCAAGCGCTAAGCGGCACCAAATACAAGGCGCTACCGAGGCGCCAATGCACGACCAAAGGGGAGGGGTCTGGGCCGAAAGGTCCGGGCCCCTCCCCTTTGCGCGCCCGACACGCGAGGACACTCCGCCAGATGGGGCTCCCGCGCTGCACTGCGAGGGCGCCCCCTTCAACCAAAGCGCTTCTCCGCCGCAGAGCACGGAAGTATCGGGAGGCGACGATCGGCCGCGAACTCATTCCCTCCTGGACTCATTGGCCCTCGACCTCATTCGAGTCCCGGACTCACGTCCAGGAGTCCGACTGTGCCGAGATCCCACGCCGCGAAGCAGCGAAACCACGCAGAGATCGTTGCGACTTCAATAACTGGATAAGAGCGCGACGGAGGCACCACCTCAACCGTCTCTAGGTGTACAAACACGGCGCGGTGTGTCGTGTACGGCAAAGGTGGGTCACGTGGTTATCGCAGCGAGCAGAACGGTCGAGATGTACCCGAACACGCCTGGCTCACAATCCAGCGACTCCGTCGCCTCAGATACCCTTGCGGCCGCGCACCAACGACTTCAAGCCGTCCGCCAGCAACTCAGCAAAGCACAAGAGTCGCTGTCGCCCATCGGTTGGGCGGAACGCAGCCTCGCTCAAGAGATGGAAGCTGTCGACACACTCCGGGTCGGCTATGAGTTCCGTGGCGACCAGATCACCCGGATGCAGCAGCGCATCGCTTCGCTTCAGGCAGAGCTGATCGACCTTCGTGCCCAGGCCGGCCAACAGGCTGGCGAAGACCTGGCCGTCGCGATGGCTCGCATCGCTGAGCTGCAGTCACTTCTGGACGAAGAAAACTAAGGCCCGCGTCTCGCCCCGCGGCGCTCTGGCTTTCCGGTTTAGGGCCAAAAGAAACGGGAGAATGCCTGCGCTTCACCTTGGGACGGAGCCCCCGCCAAGTTAGAGGTCCAGTTCAGATTCCCCATCAGGTAGACGGCAAAGACGTCGGCGTAGTCTTCCGACGCAGCCGCCCGGGTGGTCCCCGGCCCCCCACCCGTCCAGGATTGATAGTCCGCAGGAACGCCGCCCACTCCGCGCATCGCAAGATACTCAGCTCGTCGGACCGTGTCGTTGTACTGGTAGTCGACAACATGGCCCAGTTCATGAGCGATGATCCACGCAACGTCCGCAACCGACTGATCGGGCGATACGTACACGTCGATCCGGTCGGTGAACGCCTCGCCGGCGAGGGCCGGGTTAGGTCCGTGGACCTCGATCCGAATACCGAGGTTCTGCCACGGATAGTTGATCATCCCAAGCGCCTGGTCGACGACTTCATTGGCTGTCAAGCCTGTTCGGCCAGCCGGGACGGCGGCCGGCAAAACCGGCGGCGCAGTTGCCGGAGCTGTTGTTGTCGGCGGCGCCGTCACCGAGGTGGTTGGTACGGGCGTGGTGGCGGGAGCAGAAGTGACCGGGACCACAAAACGTTCAGCGGCGGAGTCCTTTGTAGCGGCTCCGCCAGGTCCGTCATCGGTCTCTTGCGGATCGGCAATACTCCCAGCGCCGGCCAAACCTGCAGCCGACGTTTGGGTGGAAGATGCGTTAGAGCTCGCCGACGCGTCCGGCCAGGTACCACCTTTGGACGACGATTCCTCTTGTGCTGACGTCGAAGACGTTTCAGAATCGCCCGCCGCTGCATCGCTTGCTCCGCCAGCAGCGAAATCAGCCAACTGGTCCTTGATTGCAGAAACCCAGTCGGCCGGCCACCCAGCTGTCGCTGTCACGGCGTGCGCTTGGACATAGCGAAGGCCGGATAGGCGCTCAGAGACGGCCGAACGGAGCATGACTCGAACCGGTTCGGCATCCCCGTCCAGCGGCGGAACGCCAGCAGCGTGTGGAAAGCCGCCTAGCCCAGGCACAAGCTCCGAGGGCTGACCCCAAAGCAAGATGCCACTTTCAGCGGTCGGCGCGGTATCCACTCGCGCCAGCTCCTCGGCCGATCCATCAGCGACCGACAAACCCGCAAACACACTTAGAAAGACTGCAATTATCAGAATAGTGCCCGGAAGGCGCCGAAATCGGCGGCCATCGATACCCATTTGTCCCCGATAGTCCCTATGCAGGTGGTCGGCGGCCCTGCGCTGACAACCCGGCGTCCCGTTAGTCCCCTCAAACAACAACCACTCTAAGCGGTTGCCGTCCCGGGACTATATGACACCCTCCCTATCGGGGCATGTCCCGTAGGCAAGAAAACTATTGCCTGAGCGGACCGCCCGCCAGGGCCCCTGCCCCAAAAGTCGACAGCAGCCCGCAGAGAGTGCTTCGCGCAACATGAACCGGTCTCTCTGTGTGCTGTCCTACCTCGCTGAGCGGCCATGGAGTGACTCGTCCCACGCTCGACATTGGTATCAGCAGTTTCGGCGACCCGGCCGCTTACCCCCGGCGGCGGCATCCCGAATGAGCCGGCCAAACCCAAACGACAAATGCGGGACGCCCGTTGGGTGTCCCGCATTTGAGCTTGTCGTGGAGGCGGTGACCGGAATCGAACCGGTGTACACGGCTTTGCAGGCCGTTGCCTAAGCCACTCGACCACACCGCCACTTTTCGCTGGCTAACCGCCAGGGCCGCCCATCCTATCCACCGCGACGCCCGCCGCTTGTATGAACTTCGGTCGGTCTCTGCTCAGTCGACGGGAATCGTCGGCGCGTAGCCGACCAACTGCGTCGCTCCGAGCCGCTGATCGGTATCGGCGCCGATGATTCGGACCGGTTTGACCCCGTCGTCGGGGTTTTTCACTTCGAGGCGAAAGACACCCTTCGGCGACGAGAACCACAGCGCACGGTCATCCGCCGTCATAACGGCGTCGGCGGGCGCAGCCGCCGAGTATGACGTGTCCCCCTTGACACCGGCCAGCTTGTCGCCCCCGTACGCCCAGACCGCCCCCTCGTCGGCGATCAACTGTTCGAATGGGCCGGGGACGACGACCTTTGGCGCCGCGGCCTCCGAATCCTGAGCGCCAGCCGACCCCACGTCGAACCTGACTAAGTCGCCCTTCGGTGAAAGCCCCCAAGCACCGTCCCAGTCGAACTGCCGGCGCAGCACCTCACGGTCAAAGGGATCGCCAATGGAAACGCCCTCCAGCGGTGAAGCGTTGAAGCGGGCAGCCACATCGTTTGACTCGGGATCGACAACTAACGACGTGCCGTCGTCGAAGATCACCCAGACATACCGTTCGGTTGACAGCACGAGGGTGACGGGAGTGGCGGTCTCCATATCGATGTCCAGGCGCTTGTTGGTGTTGATATCAAGCCTGGTGATCAGATTGCCACCGGACTCGACCACCCACGCCGAGTTGAAACCGAGGTCCCACACCGGGTCGACGAGTGCCGTAAACGACGCTGTTCGCGTGATGTTGTTAGAAAATGCTTCGGTCCGAGCCATGAACGGTTCGTCCTGGTCAAGGACCCAGACAGCTCCATCCAAGATCCCGATGTCGAACCAGCGTTGATCCTCGGTGATTTCTAAGTCCTGATCCCCGAGATCGGTCAACAGCTCGTGGCGGACGATCGTGCCATCGCCAGGACCGCTGACAAACACCACATCCTGGACGACCTCGAGGCGACCGCTGTTCGGGCGTTCCAACACTCGCTCGGGTTTATCTTGCCCCGCCACGTACAGGCGCATCGTGATCGACTCGGTATCAGCTGAGGGCTTGACGGCCCACCATCCGTCCGCATGGACGTCGGGCCGGAAGTCGGAGACGCCTTTCGCTGCATCCTTCCAGATGGTTCGGTCGTCGCCTTTCAGCGCCACCAGATCGTCGCCAACCACGAAGAATGAACCGTCCACGCCGTCGTCAAACGCGGACCTGGCGAAGGGATCTTTGGGAGCACCGATCGTCACCATGGTGATCAAGACGAACAGGGTGGGTGCGGTCAAGATCAACGCGACTAGCAGCAGCTGTCGCCGTCCAGACCGCGGATTGGCTGGTTCGTCCATCAGGACCGCTGGTCGGTCGTCGCCGGTTGCAGAATCCTCGGTAGTGCTCATCGGCGGCAAGCATTCCACAACCCAAATCGCTGCCACCGACGCGGCGCATTGGCCGGTTCAGGTCAGAACCGACAGACACACAGACTTTCCGCCCGCATTCAGCCCCAACGGCAAGGTGCCGAGGCACCCACTAGGGAGCCCCGACACCTTGTGCACTGCGCAGCAATCTCTTCTTCGCTGAGACGGACAGACCGCCTCAACCGCGCTCGCTACTTACCATCCACGACCGCGGTCATGATGGCCTTCGCCGAGGCTTCCATGGCTGGCGCGTCTTTCCAATTGCCCGCGTCAGCGCCGCCGCCGGCGTTCGTGATCAGGAGGGAGTAACCGGTTTCACCCGTTCGGACCGCGATGTTGGCCCCCGAAAACGACGAGAATCCGAACACTTCATCACCGATGCCCGAAACGTCCATCTTGTCGTCGGTGAAGGAACCTTCCGGCAAGAGAGCGGCAGGGTCGCGTGGTTGTGCAGCCATCATCTGGGCATCGAGCACAGCCAGCTCGGCTGTCAGGTAGTGGGCCTTTGAGACGTACTCACACGTCGGAGGAGTCGTGTACTTCATCTGTGCCGTGACATCGTCAGCGCCCATCTGCTTGGCCATGTCCTCAACCGAATACAGAGCGCACGCGTCCACATCTGCCTCCACACCCGTGTCACTCGACGAACCCGAGTCATCACCGGAGGAGTCGGCGGAATCCGACGCTTGGTCGCTCGCCGAGTCGCTTGACTTGCTTTCCGAATCGTCGTCGCTCCCTCCGCAGGCTGCGACACCCAACACCAAGACAGCGGCAAAAGCGCAAACACGTAAACGAAGTGACATCAAGGCTCCTTGTGAGGCGGTCGGTCGGGGTTGACCGGCGACGACGCTAACAGAAGCTGAAGCCTGCAAGCCGCGCAAAACCACAATCGCTGCCAACAGCAACGTCGCAGGTCAGCGCGCAGATTGGACGGACCAGATCAAACGCCACGCGGATGGCACCCATGCGGCATTTACCGCCCTGAGACGTGATCCCAACGCGCCCACAAGCACCCACTTGTACCGGCGCAGTAAAAGTTCCGCATTTCTGGTCCACTGGGCTGGTTCACAGGCCTGCCCGGACTGACGGCGCGAGCCGAAGAAGAGGAAACGAAAAAGACCCCTGCACGGATGCAGAGGTCTTTGTTGGAGCGGACGACGGGATTCGAACCCGCGACCCTCACCTTGGCAAGGTGATGCTCTACCAGCTGAGCCACGTCCGCGTAAGCGGTGGACATCGTAGCATCCAGGACGCCTCGGGCCGAACGGGGGCCCATCCATTCGAGGACATTTCTCGGACCTCCAAAGCCCGAGGCCTAAGAAGTTAGCGACCGGTCGACCCAAAACCGCCGGTGTCACGCGTACTTGCGGAGAGCACGTCGACGAGCACCAGCGAAACCGCTTCCACCCGCTGGATCACCAACTGAGCGATCCGATCACCCCGTTGCACCGTGTAGGGCTGGGAGGGATCGGTGTTGATCAGAATCACTTTCAGTTCGTCCCGGTACCCGGCGTCGATCAATCCGGGCGTGTTGAGGACGGTCACACCATGTTTGAGGGCCAGACCGGACCGAGGCTGGACAAAGCCGGCAAACCCTTCGGGGATCGCAAGTGCAAGTCCGGTTGGGATCAGGACCCGCCCGCCTCCAGAGGGCAGGTCCGCTCCTTCTCGAGCGTGCAGATCGATACCCGCATCGCCTTGATGTTGAGCAGCCGGCACCGGAAGGCCCAGGTCCAATCTGACGATCTCGATGTCCATTTGTCGCCTCTCAAAGGTGTCGGATACGTCAACGAGTCTCGCCGCTGGTTCGCCGCACGAGCCAAACGCCGGGGGACGGGGCGGTGGTGACGGCGTTATGAGTGGCGTGCGAGGTGATCCTCACCGTCGACGTACCATCGCAATGTGAACGCACAAGACGCACTTTTCGCCCCCGACGAAAGTGACCCCACGCCGCGCGTCGTCGTTGCTACCGACGGCAGCTGCCTAGGCAACCCAGGCCCAGGCGGGTGGGCGTGGTATGTGGACGAACACCACTGGAGAGCGGGTGCGAGCAGGTCCACCACCAACAACCAGATGGAGCTGCAGGCGATACTGGAAGCGCTCCGGTCGCTCCCCCGTGAAGCGATTCTCCAGATCGAATCCGATTCGAAGTACGCAATCGACGCGATGACCAGCTGGATTCACAACTGGCGCCGCCGAGGATGGAAGACGGCAGCGGGAACTCCCGTCGCCAACAAAGACCTAATCGTTGCGATCGACCGCGAACTTGCGGGCCGCACTGTGAAGTTTGTGTGGGTCCGTGGCCATGCCGGTCACTCGCTCAACGAAGCCGCCGACACTCGTGCCCGGGCCGCGGCAACCGCAGCACAACAGATGCTGCCCGTCGACGAAGGGATGGGCTGGTCATGAACCAGGACCCGCACGAAAAAGAGTATGAACGGCTGCGCACCCTCGGCTGGTGGGTGGTCGGGGCGATGGCTGCGATCATCGTGTCTGGCGCCACCGTCCGACTGACCGGTTCTGGACTGGGCTGCCCGGACTGGCCGAACTGTACCGAGGAACGGATCGTTTCGGAACTGACGATCCACGGGATGATCGAACAGATCAACCGCTTCATCTCGATCGCCATCGTCATCCCGGTAGCAATGGCCACTCGGCTCGTATTCACCAAACTGTCTACCCGTCGAGACCTGCGCGTCCTGTTGTTGGCGATCTTTGCCGTCATCCTGGCGGAAATTCTCTTGGGCGCGGTCACAGTGTGGAGCGGACTCGCACCGGAGATCGTCATGGGACACATGGTGCTCGGCATCTTGACGTTGATTCTGGCGACAGCATTCCAACGGCGTGCCGTACCGTCCCCCGAGGCACCTACGCTGTCTGACCGCCCGCTCGTGCTGGCTGTGGCCGCGCTCGTTGCTCTCACGGTCGTCGCAGGCGCCGTCGTCACCGGTTCGGGACCCCACGGCGGCGAGGAAGACGTCCCCAGATTCGCGTTCGACATTTCTAGTGTCGCACGAGTTCACAGCGTCCTGGCGTGGCTGTCATTAGTCACGGCCGCGGTCGTTACGCGGAACAAGGATCAGCAAGTTCGGGGCGCAGCACTCACGATCGCCGTCGTGCTCACGCTGCAGGGAATCGTCGGATATGTCCAGTACTTCACCGGAGTTCCGGTAGGCCTGGTCTGGCTCCACATGGTTGGCGCCGTCCTCTGCACGATCGCTGCGACACGCCTAGCAATGACCGGCCCGCCGACGGAGCAGCGGACAGCAACACCGGCCGACGCGCACACCCATCAAGCATTCGCCTAAATCCCCCCTGCAGCGTGCGACCCAGCGGCCGTGTCCGGGCTGGCCCCAGGCTCACCGGGTTCGGCCAGTGAGCGGTCACAGCTAGTTAAAAGGCAACACATCTGACGATTCGTCGTCCTCGCTTCCGTTCAGTCGAGATCCCGACACCACCAACATCAGGCCGCAGAGCCCGCCGAGCGCGACGATCACGAGTAGTTCGGCGGCGATGCCGCGTTTGTTGTCATCAGTCCCAGTCAACGATGACGGCGGAACGGCAAGGCTGCGTACAGCGTCACCCAGATATATGGAGGTGGTCGACGTTGCGTCCGCCTGAGTGGTGGTCGCAACCTTCGGCGCTGGCGAGCCGAGCATCCATTCGGTTGGAAGCTGGTTCTTTACCGGCGCCGAAGTACTCGACGAGGTCGTGGTTGACGCAGACGGCTTTCTCGTCGTCGCAGTCTCCTGTTCGTCTTGGGCGGCGGCCACCGTGGTGGTCGTTTCGATGGGTTCGACGACCGATACGATCGACTCCGAAGCGACGACCAACTGCTGAACGATTGGGGACGCCTCCACGATTGGAGTCGTCGTAGTGGTCGGCTCCTCAACGGGAGTCAGTGGTACCCGTGCGGTCATACTCATCGAGCCGACCGGCACGCTCACACGCCCGACCGCTGATGTTCCCGGTGAGATCGCTCGAAGCCAGAGCTGTGGGTCCGTCGTCCGGCACACACAAAGCCCGTTGACCTGGAATCGCCCGGCGGCGTCGGTCTTGGCCCGCCCGACCTCTTTGCCGTCACCTTCCTCGACGATGACCCACACACCGGTCCCAGGCCTGTCGTCGATCCCGGGTTCGCCGTCTCCGTCAACGTCGATCCATACAGACCCACCGATCCCGGTGACGGTATCGATCGGGCGCACTTCGAAGTCCACGTCGAGCGAATCTTCGGATCGCTGCCGCAGGTCCAGGACGGTGGTTCCGTCGCGCCGGGCGTCACCGTCTTCGAGTACCGAGGTGACGCTAAGCGTCGGCATAACAAAGCTGATGCGGTAGCGGTTGGGCAGAAGTCCGACGACGTGGAACGTGCCGTCCGAAGACACCCGGACACGGGCCACCTCGACCTCATTGAGGGTTGTAACCGAGATCCACACGCGCTGGGTGAGCTGGCTCCGACCCTCAGAGCTCAGACTGATCGTCCCGGAGATCGACCGGGTCACGGGTGCCGCGCTGGCGGGTACAGCATCGAAACCCGCCAACGTGGCGGTAAACGCGATGCCAAACAACACGAATGCGGCGAACCAATCCCTCAGCGACCGCACAGCGGTCCGGGGGATGTGGCGCGCACTCAACATCTTCGACCTCCGATTGTCGCGGCATTGCGGGGCACCAACGACGCAGGCAGAGGACCGCCTAGGCCCTCCCTTGGGGTGCCCTTCGGCAGGAAAGTCGAATCACTTGAGTGTTATTCAGAGAATTTTTGCTGGGACCGCCAACGCCGCGGCGAATAACGATGGATCCGCTCCACAGCATCGATAAAGCCGACTGAAAGCGTCGAGGACACCTGCCGTCAGTCCGTCAGTTCTCCGGCATGGTGACGAAGTCGATCAACTGTTCGACCGCGCCTACCAGATCAGGATGAAGATCGGCATAGGAGTCGACTCGCCTGAGTAACTGGCGCCAGAAATCCGCGGGGTCCGCGACGCCGAGAGCCTGACAAATCCCCTCTTTCCACGGCGTCCCGCGAGGAACGTCAGGCCATGGCGGCAGTCCGACGCGATCGGGGCGTATCGCCGCCCAGATGTCGACAAATCGGTGACCAGTAATCAGCACATCTGCGCTGTTGACCTGGGCCGCAAGTCGCGTTTCCTTCGACCCTTCGACGAGGTGGTCCAACAGCACACCCAACCGTCTGCCCGGCCCTGGCTGAAACTTACGAACCAAGAGGGCGAGGTCGTCAGCGCCATCCATCGGCAGCACCACGATGCCTTCGACCCGAAGGTCGTCACCCCAGACCCGCTCGATCAATTCTGCGTCGTGCTTACCTTCGACATAGATCCGGCTTGCTCGAGCGACCCGTGCTTTTGCCTCCGGAACGGCGGTGGAGCCCGACGCGGTCACACGGGGTGTGGAGGTGGCCTGTCGGGGTGCGGGAACGATCGATACCACCTGACCGTGGACCCGAAAAGCACCGGGGTCCATGCGCAAGATTCGTTGCATTCCCTCGCGATTGCGGATCGTCACCCCGTCATCGAACGTGTCGACGATGACCCCCTCGAATCCTGATCGGCGGTGTTCGACGAGCGTGCCGGGAATGGCCGCCACCTTCGGGTACTGCGGACCTTTTGGTTTTGGCTGTTCGGCGAGGATGTCACCCGAATCGAACCGGACCATCAGGCCTCACCGTCGCAGGACTGGACCGGAGCATCGAGCATTTGATCCTTATATATGGCGCTGATACCGACTGGTTGGGTTTGCGGGCAGAAGACGGCGGGCTCCACCTGGTACTCGGCTAAGAACACAGCCTTGTTCGCTGCGAGCATGGGATCCCAGTAAAAGCATTCTTCGTAGAACACACACTGTTCGACCACGGCGAAATCCACCGTGTTCACGAGCCGCTCCACCAACACCGGCGAGTTCTTGAGGCCGATAGCCAGGCCCTTTTGGTGCGCCATATCTGCCAGCATCTGGATCAGGGCGATGGAATCGTCCTCCGAGATCTCGAACCCGGTCTCGTGGCTGTAACCGTCGGTGTTATCGGGCTCAATCGCGTCGTAACCCCGCTCTGCGCAGGTGTCGATACGCGCCTGAAAGATCGGCCGCAGCGCGTCGAGGTTGCCGATGTCGAGCCAGCGCTCCCCTGGCCAACCGTTCTCATTACCAAGGACTCCGTCCGGGAAATCTGCAGCATCGGGTCGCCAATCCTCCCAGCTGCCAACGCTGAAGTAGCAGATCAGTTTGACGTCGCGCCCCGCGAGCGTCGCCAGGACTTCGTCACTCGGCCCGGTGATGTCGAGGTCATAGACGTCTGCATCAATCGCGGTGTCAATGTCACCTTGCAGTTGCCACTGCCACGACAACCCCTTCTCCGGGCGCCACCAACCGTCCGGGGCTGCGGCGTTTCGCTCACTAGCGTCGCCTACCGCGCTGGTGGGCGTGGCGACCGCTGAATCGGCGGGCTTGTCGGGGTCGCCATCTTTGGAACTTGAACAAGCGCTCAGCACCGCCACAAATATCGCCATCGAAATCGCCAACAGGGCGGAGCGGTTGCGACTCATTCGCGTCTCCCAAACATCACCGTTACAACGAGACGGCATACTAAACAGGTGTTCGGGCGCGGCCCCGCTTTACCGGTCATCGACCTAAACTTTGGGGGTCCGAGACCACACAAAGTACCAGTGGCCACACTGGGCGTGGGACGTGGCCGACCTGAAGTAAGTTCTTCAGCGGTCGATACGCCGCACCCCTCCCGAGACGACCTATTCTCAGCACTACGGAGGCACCGGGATCTCGCCTAGTGGACCCCACAATGGGAGCTCCAGTAGTCCCGCACCACTTCAACGCCGTTGACCTAAGCCGGTTGCGGTGTTGGTTGGTGAGCACCATACGATTGCGTCGACGCAGAGTGATGACCCTCGGCGGCGACAACGAAGGGTGACACGTTGGCACGACTTTCCAAGACGCCAAACGCACGGCCTGCCAGTGACGAACAGCTCCCTGATGGAGCTCGCCCTCGCAGGGCACGCGACGAGCGGGCGCGTGAAATAGAGCGGCTTCGGGCTGAGAATATTGCGCTGCGGGAGGAGAACCACCGCCTCCAGATGCAAGTTCTCGGCGTCTATGGAGCCGAAGACGAGGCGTCAAGGTTGCGGGAGATCGCTCGCGTTCAAACCGATGCTGGGGACGACGTAGCCGCGCTTCAGGCAGAAACGGTCATGTTGCGCCGCGCGCTGGCCAAGGTCACCGAAGAGGCGATGGCAGCCTTGGGGGACCTGCAGGAGCGCCTGCGCGCAACTCCGGTGAAGCGGGCTGCGACCCCACGTCCCACTCGGGCCGAGACGAATGGCACGGGTCCTCGCCCAGCCACCGAAGGCCTACGACCTGATCTCGCTCGACCCGCGCCTGCGGGTGCGGCGCCCAACTCCGCCTTCAGCGCACCGTCTGGTGCCAACAAGCCGCCAACCCCCAAAAAGGCAGCTCCCGTTAATTCGGCGCCCGGTGCTAACAAGACCGGAGCTCCCGGAGCTGGGGCTGGAGCTGCCAAGGTTGGCGGTTCAAACTCCCCGGTCGTAAAGCCGATCGGGCCTGTCAACGGCTCAAAACCGGTTCCAGGTCAAGCCGACCTCCGATCGCCTCGGACAGGGGCGTCGCCCTCAGAACGGCCACGGCCCGGCGACCCTCGCCGCAGCTCTCCGGCTCGACGCGGCTAGGCGTGACCCGACGTTTTGAGACGGCCCTGTTACCCAGGGATGTCCTATCGGCTTGAAGCTCCGACCAAAATCACGGCCGGTGCCAGCGCGATGATATTCCCCATCTTTGGCCTTGCCGCAGGGACCGATCCGCGAGGCCGACCCGTTCGACCATGAGAGTGTTCATGAACAAGCGCTGCCGGCCGGGGCGGATGTGCCTCCTGTTGTTTTCGATCCTTGCTCTCGCCTTCACCGCGTGTTCAAAGGACTCCAACAAAGGTTCGACGATTACGTCACCACCTACTTCGGCGGCTCCTAACAAAACCGTAGAAGAAGTGTCGGCGGGTAGCCGGGACGCCAATACCCCCAGTCTTGACCTCCGCCTTCTGATCATCGCAGAGACCGGTTCCGAGCCGAACGTAGTGGCGTGGCAGTCGATGCTCGAGACCATGGGAACGCCCTACGACGTGGTCGTCGCCGCGGCAGAGAACCTCACCCCAGACCGCCTGGCCAAGGGCAAACGTGCCCTCTACAACGGCGTCGTGGTGATTTCCCAGAAGGCGTGGGAAGCCCTGGACCAAAACGAGCAGGGCGCGATTATTAGCTTCGAGCAGACCTTCGGCGTCAGGCACGTCACGGCGTATGTGTACCCCAACCCGTCGTGGGGTTTTGAAGAAGCGCTCGATCCCAGCGGCCCAATGGACGATTTGGTCGCCACGGTCACACCCGAAGGCAAGGCTGCCCTGCCGGGAACGACCGACACGCTGCCCATCGACGATCAAGCGTGGGTATACCTGGCCGTCGCTCAGGACGTGACCCCGCTGCTCACCGGACCACAGAACTCAACGCTCATGGGTGTGCGGACCTACGACGACGGGCGCGAGGAACTGATCGGCACCTTTGACTCAAGCGAAGTGAGCGAACACGCCGAAGTCTTGATTCCCGCGATGCTCAGCTGGGTCACCAAGGGCGTTCACCTTGGATTTAAGCGCAACTATCTGGCGCTTCACGTCGACGACATCCTTCTTCCCAACCACCGCTGGGACCCGGCGACGAAGCAGACCAACACCCAAACCGACACGCCCATCCGGATGACTCCCGAAGACGCCGAAGCCGCCGCGGCGTGGAGCGCAAAGACGGGCATTGTTTTCGACTTCGTCTACAACGGCTACGGGACCGAACTCGCAACGCAACAAAATGGCAACGATCCGTTGTTGACCACGCTGCTCGCCGACAAAGACAAGTTCCGCTGGATCAACCACACGTACAGCCACCTCAATCTCGATAACGCAACTGCCGAGCAACTCGACGAAGAGATCGCCAAGAACATCACCTTCGCTGACGAAAATGGCATTCCGATCGTCAAAACCGAGCTTGTGACCGGGGAGCATTCAGGTTTGCGGAACCCAAACCTTCCCCAGGCGCTTGCCAAAAACAACATCGCCATTACCGCCTCGGACCACTCGGTCGCCGGCGAACCCTCCCAACTGCTCGGCAACACGTGGACCGTCCCCCGCTGGCCCATGAACATGTATTACGACACCGGCACCCGGGAAGAACAGCTCGACGAGTTCAACAACCGCTATGCGGGCGGCAGCTGCGTGTCTGAATGCTTTGAGGAGCCGTTCAGCTACGAGCAGTACGCCGACTGGGAAGCCGATCGAATCCTCCGGATTCTGATGTCTGGCAACCCGGACCCGCACTACCTCCACCAGTCCAACCTTGCTGAAGACCGCGTGTTTTACGACGTCTTTGATCGAGTTCTCGAGCGCTACAAGGCGCTTACGTCCTTGCCGATCGCTCAGCCTGACTACAGCGCGATCGCAGACATTCGGGCGGCAAACGCTGACTGGGCGAACCAGCTCGAATCAGGCAACGTCGAGGCCTTCGTCCAAAACGGACAGATCGTGTTCGTCAACGCTGCCAACAAAGAGTTGCGCATGCCCGTCACCGGAGCTCAAGGCCTCGATCAATACGGCGCAGAGATCTCAGGGTTCGTTGACACCAAGGGCAACACGGCGACTCCCGTGAAGGTTGTTTCGTGAGTACCGATCGGCCGCTGGCCGCACCTGGCGAATCAGCTGGCAAGTCCTCATCTCGCCCGCCGCTGCGGGTCCTGATGGTGACCGAGGGGACATATCCCTTCGTCGTCGGCGGTGTGAGTTCCTGGTGTGATCAGTTGGTTGGCGGGCTCTCCGACGTCGATTGGATCCTGCTGCCGATCGTCGGTGGAGACACGATCCGCAAACGAATCTTCCAGATCCCGAGCAATGTCAGGCTGATGAAGCCGCTCGAACTCTGGTCCGACTCGCGTATTCGCACGATCGGTGGACGAGCACAAGGGCGTGCGCGGCGCGACGATCTGCCAGCAGAACTGTTAAGGGGCCTCCTCGCCTGGGACGCCGATCCGACGACCCTCCGGGAACCCCTCGTGTGGTGCCGAAACAATCCCACCCGGATCCGGCACGCATTTCGCGCTGCTGTGGGATGGGACGGCTTTCTCGACGCGCTTGAAGACCTGCGCAAGGAAACCGTTCCTGACGCCCACGTCATGCCCGAGATGGACATTCCCGAGGCGAGCGAGCTGTACCAGACCCTCTACTGGGTGGCGCGCTGCGGGGCCATGCCTCTGCCGAAGTCCGACGTGTTGCACCTGACAGCTGCCGGGTGGGCCGCATTGCCGGCCGTAGCCGAGAAGGCCGAGCGGGGTACCCCCGTCTTGCTGACCGAACACGGCCTCTACGTGCGCGAGGCCTACTTGGGAGCGATGTCGACCAACGCGACCCCTGGTCGTCGATTCATCACCTCGCGACTCGCTCGTGGCCTCACGCGGACCGCTTATTCCGTTTCTGACATGATCGCCCCGGTGACACCTGCTCACACTCAATGGGAGCGGGCCTTTGACGTAAACCCGGCCAAGATCCGGACGATCCCAAACGGGGTGCGGAACCCGGACTCCCCCACACCGCTACCACGCCACGATGTTGTGGTCTCGGTGGGGCGCATCGACCCGCTGAAGGACGTTCACACCCTTCTACGCGTCGCAGAAGCCGTGCTCAAAGAGCGCCCCAACACCCAGTTCTTGCATTACGGACCGATTGGCGAATCTCAAGAGGAATACGCCCGGTCGGTTCAGATGGTCTACCGGTCGCTCAACCTCGGGCCGAAGTTCCGTTTCATGGGCTCGACCGACGAACCGGAACGTGCGCTTCGGGCCGCAGATGTTGTGCTGATGACCTCGATCTCAGAAGGTCTGCCGATGACGCTCCTTGAAGCGATGAGCGAGGCACGCCCCATCGTCGCCACCGGAGTTGGTGGGGTCGCAGACGTCATCCACGGTTGCGGGCTCACGACCCAACCTGGCGACGTGCACGGGCTGACCAACGCTGTCTGCACGCTCCTTGACTTCCCCGATATGGCCGAAGAGATGGGCATTCGTGGGTTCAACCGGGTAAAGCGCAAGTACACAGCCGAACGTCATTTGGCGGCGTATCGCC
This sequence comes from Acidimicrobiia bacterium, assembly GCA_018003035.1. GTDB lineage: Bacteria > Actinomycetota > Acidimicrobiia > IMCC26256 > JAGNEX01 > JAGNEX01. The sequence goes on along the minus strand of JAGNEX010000002.1, from coordinate 115,431 downwards.
AAGCGCTCTGGGATGTCTCTCGTCTGGCAAAGCCACCGCGAACAGGCGCCGAGACGGCCCGTCCCCGTGAGGATGTCGCATGAACCGGCACCGCATCGATGTCAACACTGCCCGAGCAGTTGTCGAAGCTCGCCTGGAACGCCAGCCGCAGGACGCCATCGAAGCTGGCGTCGTGCTTGAAGCCTGGGGCGGTATGACGAGTGCCGATGCCCTGAATCTGGGGCGTCAGGTCGTCGCTGAATCTCGAAGCCGCCCACATGAGGCCCGGCCACAGGTCAGCTACTCGCTGCCGAGGGAGCGATACCTGAGCCTGGGACTCGGCCTGGTGCTCACGCTCTTCACGTTGGCAACCTGGTCCATTCCGCTCTCGTGGCGGTATGAACCCCAGGTGGTGAGCGACACTCTCCGGCTTGCACTGCCAATCACGATGGCCTTTCAGGGCGGGCTCCGCCGACGCTATCTTGCTCGCCGCGGCGGCCTTGCGACGATGAGGCCCGACGGTAAATGGGTCCTTACCGGCGCTGCCGTCGGATCCTTGCTACTCGGACTAACCCTCGGTACCCAAGGTTGGCTAGCCGCCTTTCTCTCGGTGACGTGGGTCGGGGGGTCGCTCCTCGTCGCTCGCCGGTGGGTCTGGCAGTACACCTTTCTGGCACTCGCCGTTACGGTCCCTCTGTTCCTCAGCGTTCCGCCCATGCCCGTGTTGCTACTTGCTGCGGTCGCAATGTGCGTCCTGGTCCGAGGAGCGATCGTTTCCGAACCTGAACGAGCTCATCACCCCGGCCCCTGGCTGCAGGTGATCATTGAGACCATCATTGGAGCGTTCCTGGGCCTGATGCTCGTTCTCGACGATTCCGTCGGCTACGGCATGCGCAATCTGCTGCCAGCCGTCACCCTGCTGCCGTCAGCCGTTGGTGTTGCCTGGGGTGGCATCGAACTCTCCGAACTGTGGCGCGCCTTACCCGAGTCGTTGGAAGGGCACTCGGTGTTCGAACGCAACCTCGGATCCCGGCGGTGGTCCGGTGAGTCGATCCTGTTGAAGGCGCTTTCGCGGGTCGTCTTGACCTCGGTCGTTCTCGGCACGCCGATCTTCATTTCCGCCAACTGGTTCGGTGGCTCGAAGTACGCCGCAATGAGGTTGCTGATCGGCTTTGGCGCTTACGGCATCGTGTCGCTGCTCGCCGGACTGCTTTCCTCCCTTGGCTATTCACCGTGGGTTCTTGCGGCGACTGCGTTCGGCGTCGGGATGTATTCCTTCGTTGACCCATCGTTCTCGGCGGGCGGTTTGATCATCGTGTCCATCACTGTGTTGATCTTGCTGCTGATCCCCGCGATGATCATCCTCCGACGTCCAGCGCGGGCCCTCGCAACACGAATGATGATCGCCTGATCGGACGGTTCCCCGTCCCAAACGTCGACGACGCGACAAGGCGGCAGATCACGGATGTGACCTACCGCCTTGGTGCGCAGTTCCGAGAGTGGTTCGGCCCGGTCTCGAGCCGCTAGCCAAACCCTATTTGCGGGAGAGGATCTCGCGGATGTCGGTCAGCAGGTCGATCTCCGAAGGACCTGCGTCCGCCTCTTCCTTCTTGTAGAACTTGTTGATGGCTTTGACCACCAAGAAGACCGCAAAAGCGAGGATCACAAAGCTGACCAGCGCTGTCAGGAACGTCCCGTACCGAATCTTCGACTCGCCGATGGTGAAGAAGTAGGCCGTGAAATCAGGCTTATTGCCACCCAAGATCGCTGCCACGAGCGGCATCAACACGTTGTCGACGAACGACTTGATCAGAGTTGTGAACGCTGTGCCGATGACAACGGCGACGGCGAGGTCAACGATGTTTCCTCGGGCGATAAATTCCTTGAACTCTTTAAGCATGGGCGGCTCACCTTTCCTCAGGTACCGAACGGCGGGTTTCTTGGGCACGCATCCTACGGCGCGTCAGACGGACGCTTCGCGGACCGTCCTTGTTACACCGAACAGTGGAAATATTTGTACGGGTTGACCAGGAACAACCCCTCCCGCCAGTCACGGCGCGCCAGGAACGGACGCCAGAATCGATTGAAACCACGATGACGAGCGAGCAGATCGACCTCCGGATCGAGGTTGTCCGAAGCACTCGGCGACACAAGTCGGTCACGATGCAAGAACGAGACGGCGGCTACGTCGTCCGCGCCCCCGCACGGATGTCGGACGCTGAGTTGGCTCCCATCATCGATGACCTCCGAAAGCGCCTCGAACGGCGCCGTGGCCGTCGCCAACGCACCGACAGCGACCTGCAGGAGCGGGCGCAGAAGTTGAACCGAATGTTCTTCGGCGGGCGACTGGCGTGGACGTCAATCCGTTGGGTCAGCAACCAGAACAGCCGGTACGGATCGTGCACGCCGCGTACCGGTGCCATCCGGATCTCGGACCGCCTCATCCCAATGCCCGATTTCGTGATCGACTACGTCGTTGTCCACGAACTCGCCCACCTCGTCGAGCCTAACCACGGCCCTGGCTTCTGGACGCTCGTCAACCAGTTTCCAAAGACCGAACGGGCGCGGGGTTACCTGATGGCGGTATCGCTCGAGAGGATTGACGGCAGCTCAGACTGCGACGAGTAGGGGGGTACCGTCGTGGATGTCGCCCGCAGACCCGCCCAGCGGCGCAGCTCGTGACTACGAGCAGCCGCTCGTGCTCCCGCAGCTTGGGCAGGCATAGCAGGATCCAGCACGACGCATGATGTCGCCGCAGTTGGGACAAATCTCTGCGTGCACCGTGCCTCCGGCCTCGAGTTGAACCGCAGGCAATGCCGCCGACGGCGGATCGCTCAGTTCAGCGACGGGCAGGCTCGGGGCCGTGGCCTCATCAACTCCTGGCAGCGTCGGCTGCTTGCGTTCGTTGACGGTCAAAATACCTAGCCCCTGCCGTTCGTCGGTGGGCAAGTACTCAAGGGCTAATCGCCTGAAGATGTAGTCAACCAAGCTCGAAGCGAGACGGAGATCTGGGTCGTCGGTGATTCCAGCCGGTTCAAAACGCATGTTGACGAAGGCTTCAACAAAGGACCGGAGCGGCACGCCGTACTGCAGACCGTGACTCACCGATATGGCGAACGCGTCCATGATCCCGGCGAGCGTCGAGCCCTGTTTGGCGACCCGCAAGAAGATCTCACCCGGTCGACCGTCCGGGTACTCCCCGACCGTCACGTAGCCATGACAATCAGCGACGCGGAAAGAAAACGTCTTTGACTGGCGGCTCCGAGGGAGCTTCTCTCGGACCGGCCGAGCGTCAGCGATCAGCTCAACTGCTGCAGACGAAAGCTGCGTGGCACTCGACAGAGCGACGGTGCTCACATCGCTGGATGACTTCTTGTTCGTTTCAAGTGGCTGGGCGTACTTCGAACCGTCGCGATAAATGGCGACGGCCTTGATACCCGCCTTCCACGATTCGATGAAGAGCTCTTCGACGTCGTCGACTGTGACGTCTTCGGGCATGTTCACGGTCTTGGAGATTGCGCCGCTAAGGAACGGCTGAACCGCTGCCATCATTCGCACATGACCCATATGGAGGATGACGTTGTCCCCCATCGCGCACGCAAAAACGGCAAGGTGATCGGGATCGAGACCGGGTGCGCCCACGATCGTGCGTTCAGTTTCGAGGTAAGCGACGATCCGCTCGATATCAGGCTCCTGATATCCGAGGGCTTCAAGCGCCCGTCCAACGGACTGATTGACGATCTGGAGCGTCCCGCCGCCCACCAGCTTCTTGGTCTTGAAAAGACCAAGGTCGGGCTCAATACCGGTGGTGTCGCAGTCCATCGCAAGGCCGATCGTGCCAGTGGGCGCCAGCACCGAAGCTTGTGCATTGCGCACGCCGTGAACCGCCGCTTGGTCACACACCTCGCGCCATACGGACCGAGCGCTCGAAATAAGCGCCTCGGGCACCAGCGTTGCGTCAATGCCCTCAACGGCGTCTCGATGTTGACGGAGCACGCGCTGCATCGGCTCGACGTTGTCGCGATAGCCGCGGTGCGGACCCAGCTTGGCGGCAATATCGACCGAAGTCCGGTAGGCGCCGCCCGTCATGAGCGCGGTGATCGCCGCCGCCCAGGCCCGCCCGACCTCGGAGTCGTACGGCATACCTTCGCTCATGAGAAGCGCACCGAGGTTGGCGTATCCCAAACCGAGTTGGCGGAACGCTCGAGTGGTGGCCTCGATCTGTGGCGTTGGGTATGCGGCGTTGTCGACGAGGATGTCCTGCGCGGTCGTCAGGATCCGAACCGTGTGGACGAATGCGTCGACGTCGAAATCGCCTTCGGCGGTTTGGTACTTGACCAGATTGATGCTTGCCAAGTTGCACGCCGAGTTGTCGAGGTGCATGTACTCAGAGCAAGGGTTGGATGCGTTGATCGACGCTGTATTGGCGCTGGTATTCCAACGGTTGATCGTGGTATCGAACTGCATTCCGGGATCGGCGCACTCCCAGGCAGCGGATGCGATCTCGTGCATCAACTCTCGGGCACGGACCGTCTTGATGACTTCACCCGTGGTAACGGCCTTGAGCGACCATTGCGCATCGTCGAGCACGGCCTGCATGAAGTCGTCGGTTACCCGCACCGAGTTGTTCGCGTTCTGGTACTGAACGGAAAAGGCGTCAGCGCCGTTAAGGCTCATGTCGAAGCCGTTCGCTGCGAGCACGCGTGACTTTCGCTCCTCACGCGCCTTGCACCACACAAAATCTTCGACATCGGGATGGTCAGCGTTAAGGATGACCATTTTGGCGGCCCGTCGGGTCTTGCCGCCGGACTTGATCGTCCCCGCGGACGCATCGGCTCCACGCATGAAAGAAACGGGACCGGACGCGGTCCCCCCGCCATCGAGCTGCTCGTCAGCGGAGCGCAGCGTGCTGAGATTGATTCCTGCGCCAGACCCACCCTTGAAGATGACGCCTTCTTGCCGGTACCACTCAAGGATCGACGGCATGGAGTCTTCGACCGAAAGAATGAAACAGGCCGACGCCTGCTGGGGCACGCCCTTGACCCCGATGTTGAACCACACCGGAGAGTTGAAGGCCGCCCGTTGGGTCACGAGGATGAATCGCAATTCGTCGGCGAACACATCGGCTTCGTCTTGATCGACGAAATAGCCGCCGGCAAGGCCCCAGGCTGCGATCGTCGAAACGATACGGTCGACGACCGTCTTCAGCGATGCCTCGCGGCTGGCCGAGCCAAGTTCGCCGCGAAAGTACTTCTGAGCGACGATGTTGCGTGCGTTCACCGACCACGAACTCGGGAACTCCACGTCAGGCTGGTAGAAGGCGTCGGTGCCGTCTGACCAATTGGTGATTCGAGCGTCGGAGGTTTCCCACTCGACCATGTCGAAAGGGTTCACCCCTTCCGCCGTGAAGTGCCGTCCAATACCCAAGGCTGCTTCTTCAAACGCCAGCGTCATCGCCCAATCCTTGCGTCACCCGTGTCGACCGGCCCCAGACTAGGCGGAGCGCTTCGCTGGCGGTTACCTCGACTGGGCTGGGTTTATAGAGTCGCTGGCAGCGGGGTTTGTAGAGCCCGCCACTTCTGCAGCGCTGGCCCCCGCACCTTGAACATGGACCAGACCAGGTGCGTCGATGGCGCCAGTGGCGCCCGTAGGCGACCCGTCGATGCTCAACATCCAGGCAGCGCCAAAGGCACCGCACATCACAACGGTCAAGATCCACGCGACCGCTCGTGATCGCACAGTCACCTCGACTTCGGAACGGAGCGCTTCGCTGGCGATGAGCGATGCGGTCTGCTTGGCACCCCGCGGAGTGCTGAGCGAAACGGGGCGGCGGGCGCCCTGCGGACCGTAGTAGCCGCCATTTGGGAGAAGTAGTGAACTCATCGTTATCGCGATCCTTCGAACACCTGTACCTACGGAACAACTGTTCGCATGGTAACCACGGACCTGAGGGGAACACAAGTGCGATAAGAACAAATGTTTGTACTGGATAACTCTCCGTGTTACGGTCTGGCCCAAGTTCGCAGCCGGCGCTCGGCCTACGTGCATTTGCCTCACCAGGTTGCGCCCAACTGCCCATGTATCGCTCCTGGTGGAGCCGTCACTCAGAACACTTACCCGATCGGGTTGGAGCAAGATCATGCAAGAACTCACTACTCGTCAGCGCCAGATCCTTGAGTACATCGCCGAGATGGTCCAGAGTCGCGGGTACCCGCCGTCGGTTCGGGAGATCGGCGCAGCTATGGGACTCACGTCGTCCTCGACGGTTCACGCTCACCTTTCCGCGCTAGAGCGGAAAGGCTTCATCAAACGAGATCCGACCAAGCCTCGTGCAATCGAAGTCCACTTTGGTTCAGAGATCGACACGCCGGTCGAACGTCGACCGGTACGTCACGTCCCCCTCGTCGGCGACGTTGCAGCCGGCACTGGGGTGCTCGGCCAAGAGACGATGCAGGAGGTCTTTCCACTGCCTGCAGACCTCACCGGCGATGGGGACCTTTTCATGTTGCGGGTACGCGGCGAGTCGATGATCGACGTGGGGATTTTCGACGGCGACTACGTCGTTGCACGTCGACAGAACACCGCACGGAAGGGCGAAATAGTCGTCGCGGGGATCCCGGGCGATGAGGCAACGGTAAAGACCTTCATGGGCGGCACCGACACCATCGTGCTCCGACCAGCGAATCCCGCTCTTGAAGACATGGTCTTCCCTGCAGGTGACGTCACGGTCTACGGTCGGGTTGTCACCGTCATGCGGCGTTTGTAGCGCTACCGGATCTCATCTGTGCTGAGGAATAACTTCAGCGCCTGAAAGCACCGTTCGAGCGACGTCGCAGTGACGAATTCGCCTTGTGTGTGTGAAACGCTCGGGTCACCTGGCCCGTAGTTGCACGCCGGAATCCCCAGTTCGGCAAACCTTGCGACATCGGTCCAACCAAGTTTGGGACGCACCGGAAGGTTGAGCGTCCCGACAAATTCCGCCACGAGCGGCGAAAACAGCTGTGGCGGCGCCGCTGGCGCGGCGTCGTCGACAGCGAACTCGTCCACCGGTCCGATGATGGCACGCAACTCCTCGACAGCGTCGGTAAGCGTTTGGGTCGGAGCGAACCGTCGGTTGATGGTCGCCACCGCGCGGTCAGGAACAACGTTTCCCGCCACGCCTCCCTCGATCTTGACGACCTGGAGTGCCTCGCGGTAGTCGAGCCCGTCGACGTTGACCGTCGCGGGCTCATAATCCGCCACTCGGGCGAGAAGACCAGCCATTTTGTGGATGGCGTTGTCCCCCATCCAAGCGCGGGCAGTGTGTGCTCGTTCGCCTCGGAACGCTGCCTGGACTCGAAGAGTGCCCTGGCAACCAGCCTCAACCCATCCGTCTGTGGGTTCCAGCAAAATCGCGACATCGCCGGCGAGCAGCTCGGGTCGTTGCTGAGAGATTGCGAGCAGACCATTGTGGACAACGGCGACCTCTTCGGCTTCATACCAAACGAGGGTGACGTCAAAGCGGGAGTGCGCAGCAACCTCTTCGAGGATGCGGAACATAACCGCAAGGCCGCCCTTCATGTCCGCGGTCCCCAGACCGAACAAGGTCTCACCTTCAAGACGCGCTTGTTCGTTGCCGTTAGGGGGGACCGTGTCTAGATGCCCGCCCAGGACCACCCTCTTCGCCCGTCCAAAACGCGTCGACGCCACGACTGAGTTCCCGATCCGCGTGATTTCAACGTCGGTTCTTTGGGCAACGCGTGCCATGACAGCATCCGCCAGTCGCTGCTCCTGGAGGGATTGAGACGGAACAGAGACGAGCGCGGCGGTCATAGCGAGGAGATCCGTGGAGCTTCCGCGTTCGACGTACGCGGCACCCTGCACCAACGCCTCGGAAACCGCCGACGAATCGACGATCACTTTGGGCGACGTCACGTCGCGACCCCATGTTCGCGGAGGATCGCGTTGAGCTTGAGCTTGTCGTGCTCCTCGCCCTCTTCCAGGGTCCGCAACACCAGAACACACGGAAGCCCGAAGGACCCGCCGCCGAAGTCGCGGTTTCGTGTCGCTGCGATCGCCACTGCACGTTCCGGCACGTCGCCGCGGCTCAATTCCTCGCCGGTGGCAGAGTCGATCACGGGGGTCGAAGAGGTCAAGACGACGCCTGCTCCGAGTTTGGCGCCGCGCCGAACTCGAGCACCTTCCACCACGATGCAACGCGACCCGATGAATGCATCGTCTTCGATGACTACGGGGGCCGCCTGAGGGGGTTCGAGAACTCCTCCGATACCCACGCCCCCCGACAGGTGCACGTTCTTGCCGATGCTGGCGCAGCTCCCGACGGTGGCCCATGTGTCGACTAGGGTCCCCTCATCGACATAAGCGCCGATGTTGACGTACGACGGCATCATGGTCACACCAGGAGCGAGGTACGAACCCCAGCGGGCAGACGCGCCCGGGACGACCCGGACACGCGACTCCATGTAGTTCTTCTTGAGTGGGATCTTGTCGGCGAACTCGAACGGGCCGAGCTCGATGGTCTCCATCGCCTGGACACGGAACAGCAACAGCACCGCCTGTTTGAGCCACTGGTGGACAACGACCTTTCCGTCGATCACCTCGGCGCAACGCCCTTGGCCGCTATCCAGCAGCTCGACCGCAGCATGAATCACCTGCCGAGCTTCTTCTGCCGACATGACCGACGCCATATCGTCGCGATTCTCCCATAGGGCTTCGATCGAGCGGGCTAGGTCTTCAGACACGTGGCCTCCTGTGTGGTGTGGGTTTGCAGGTGTTGAACCCTGCAAACCTTCTCGGGGTAAAAACGGCTCGGTCGGCGCGGCCTACCAGTTGGCGAGGCGTTCCGCGACCAGTTCCAAAAGGTCAAGGGGTTGGACCAGAGCGATCCGAACGTACGGCGCACCCTGTGGGCCATAGAAGTCGCCCGGAGAAACGAGTACCCCCAGCTCCGCGAAGCGCCGAGCTAACTCCCACCCATCGGACTGGGTCTCAGAGGACACCCAAAGGTAGAACGTCGCATCGCCGCCTTGATGCCGTAGCGGAGTCCCCTTGAGTGCCTCGATCATCAGTGTCCGACGTGCTGCGTATCGCGCACGTTGTTCGTCGACGTGTCGATCATCGAGCAGGGCAGCGGTCGCGGCGCGTTGAGTTGGAAACGGAGTCATCATTCCGGCGTGCTTACGCACTTCAGCCAGGTAGAGGACGACATCAGGATCACCGGCGTAGAACGCAGCCCTCATGCCCGCAAGATTCGACCGCTTCGACAGCGAGTGAACGCTGAGTACGCCCGAGTTTCCTTCGGCCATCGCCGAGACCCCGGCCGGCCATTGCCCGCTCGGCGTCAACGCCTGACCTGCCGGCGGGAAGCAGAATTCGATGTAACACTCGTCACTGACGACCAAGATGTCTCGCTCGCGCGCCCAACGGACACAGCGTTCCATCCATGCTGCGTCCACACTGCTGCCGGTGGGGTTGCCGGGTTCGTTGATCCAGAGGAGCAGGGCATCGTCGGCGTCCTGGTCAGAAATACTCTCGAAGTCGAGGTGCCAATCCTCGTCAGCGGGCACACCCACGGCCCGGCAGCCCGCGAGTTCGGCACCCATTGCGTACGAGGGATACGAAACGGCAGGATGCAACACCGTGCGTTTTCGAGGTGAACGGAGGCTCAGCCAGTGAGGCAGCCCCGCCACCAGCTCTTTGGCCCCGATGCCTGCGGCCACCCACCGAGCATCGACAGTGACACCGAGTCGACGCTGCATCCACCCCACCGCCGCTTCACGGAAATCGAGTTCCCCGATACTCGGAGGGTAGGTCTGGCCTTTAGCGAGACCGGCGACAGCAGCGTCCCGGGCCACGTCCGGCATCGGATCAAACGGCGTCCCGACGGAACAGTCGATGCAACCCGGCGCAACGTTCGACGCGACGCGTCTCAATTCGTTGAGCTTGTCGTACGGATAAGGCGGCGGCACAAAACCGGAATCTGACACGCCGCAAGGTTAGCGGCGAGGCTCCTTCCAACACGGCTGCGCGCTGAGCCCCTGGGCCGAAAGCGGCTGGGGAAGCTCCCCGGGAACGCACCCGCAACCGAGTAGAGCGGGAACTACACCATGAACTCGCGGTAGCGGGGCGCCGCGTCGTCGGGAAGACGGGCCTGTACGCGTGCCCCTTCCTCTTCGTGAACGGCGACGAGCACCTCACCGTCGCGGTGCAGCGAGGCGAGGACATCGCCGCGGCTCCACGGAATCCAGAAGCTCTCGGCCGGACGCAAACGGCGAACCTGTTCAATGATCTGACCACGCAAGCCGTCAACCCCATCACCGGAGAGCGCGCTTACCCAAATGACGTCGTCTGCCATCTCAGACTCAAGCGCTGACCGGGAAAGGGCGGTCGCCCGATCCGCCTTATTGGCGACGATCAGGTGCGGCTGATCGCCGGTATCTAGGTCCGAAAGCACCGACTCGACAGCAGCGATGTGATGCGCCGCGTGGAGCGAGGATCCGTCGACGACATGCACCAACACGTCGGCTTCTTTGACGACTTCCAAAGTGGATCTGAATGCCGCGACCAACTGGTGCGGCAACTTTCGAACGAAACCGACCGTGTCGGCCAACAGCACGACGCCAACACCGGGAACTTCGAGCCGACGAACGGTCGGGTCGAGTGTCGAAAACAGACGGTTCTCGGTGAGCACGTCGGCACCGGTCATCCGATTGAGCAACGACGACTTCCCAGCGTTGGTGTAGCCGACGAGGGCGACCGTTGGTACGCCCGAACGTTCGCGAGCCTTTCGTTGCGTTGCCCGCACCCGTTCCAGGGAGCGGATGTCTCCTTCGAGTCGGGTGATCCGTCGCAAGATCCGCCGACGATCGACTTCGAGCTTGCTTTCACCAGGACCGCGGGTGCCGATGCGACCTTCGAGCCGGCTCATCTGTGCGCCCTTGCCCCGCAGACGCGGCAGCAGGTACCGCAGCTGGGCCAGTTCTACCTGCAACATTCCAGCCCGACTGGTTGCGTGTTGAGCAAAGATGTCGAGGATGACCGCGGAGCGGTCTACCACGTCGGTTTTGAAGGATTGCTCCAGGTTGCGGGTCTGAGCGGGGCTCAGTTCGTCGTCAAAGACAACCAAATCGACGTCGAGTTCCTGGGTGGCAAAGGCCAGTTCTTCGACCTTGCCTGGTCCGATGAACGTGGCCGGGTCGGGGTGAGCGCGCCGCTGGACGCTGCGGCCAACCACGTCGGCCCCTGCGGTATCGACCAGGAGGGCTAGTTCGTCCAGTAATTCCTCGACGTCCGCATCGGTCGTCCCCGGAGGAGCGAGCGCCACCAGAAAGGCCTTCTGTCGGACAACATCGAAATCGGTTTCAGACGCGGTAAGGCGCTTGCCTGTTCGGTGAACGTGGGCTCCGCTCGATCCCCCGTCGTCCTCAGGCGCATCGCTCGCTCCTCGGTCAGGTAGGGCCTCGCCAGCGGTGTTCACCAAACGGACGTTCTCTTCGTCTCCCCAGGCGTCATCGTCGTCACCTGCCACCGGTCGCACGTGATCACGTTGGTCAGTCATCTGCTGCTCCAGGCATGAGTATTTCGATATCGGCAATCCAGCGGGCTGGTCCGGTCAGGAAAGCAGTGCCATCGAGACGCACAGACAGCCGCCCGCCGGGCACGTTCACATTCGAACTAGTGCCTATGCGACCCATTCGATGGGCCGCCGCCGCGCTGGCGCACGCACCTGTGCCGCAGGAGAGGGTCTCCGACGCTCCCCGCTCCCACACTCTCAGCTCCAGATCGCCATCCGTTACACGAACAAACTCAACGTTGGTTCGCCTCGGAAATCGTTCGTCGTGCTCGAGGACAGCACCATGTAGGTCGAGATCGACTGCGCTGGGGTCGTCGACGAAGAGGACCAGATGTGGATTACCCATCCCGACCGGAATCCCCGACACGACCTTGCCATCTAGCTCAACCTCGATCGGCAGGTCGCCGGTAAAGGGGATTTCGGCAGGGTCGAAAGTCGGTTCGCCCATTGCGACTGTCGACTCGACCGCTTGTCCCGAAGCGGCCTTTGCAGGCGATACGGCCTCAGCAAACGTAATGGTCTTCAGCCCAGCGTCTGTGTCCACCCGCAACTCGTGTTCTGTTCCAAGCCCCTTGCGACGCGCCGCCAGAGCGAGGGTTCGGATCCCGTTGCCAGACATCTCCGCTCGCGAGCCGTCCGCGTTGTGGAGTTCCATGCTGCAGTCAGACTCCGCCTCCGTGGGTGGCAACATCCGGATGAGACCATCGGCACCGATCCCGACATGCCGGTCGCAGACGGCACGAGCAACGCCGGCCAAGTCGCAACCGTCCAGTGTGCGATCGAGGTCGTCGACAACCAGGAAGTCGTTGGCTGTCGCTTCGTATTTCGACAAGCCCAGGCGGCGGACCGGGGCATCTTGGGCTGGCGTCATGTCCGCCATTCTTCCCTGTAACCGCGCCACATGTCTCGCGCTTTGGCGCTCAGATGCGGACAAAGTCGAGCACCGCGGAGGTCAACGAATCCTTCGAAGCGAAATCGTCGACGTCGAACCACCTAATCCGCGGGTCGCGACGGAACCAGGCAATCTGCCGGCGCGCAAAGCGCCGCGTTCGGGAGTTGATGGCCTCGATAGCGTCGGAGATGGTGTGTTCGCCCGTGATGACTGCCGCCAGCTCGGGGTAACCAATCGCTTGCCACGCGGTCGCTGACGGCTTGGGACCTGCGAGCAGCCGCTCGACTTCCTGTAACCAACCCAGGTCCATCATCTGGTCGATTCTCTCGGCGATCTGCATGGCGCGAGTCTCAGCAGTGGCCGTCAAGCCAATCAAACAAGGCGTCGATCGCTCGGCGGCGGTCTTCGGAGTACCGAGGCCAGCCGAGAAGTCTGCAACGCCGGGCCCGAATGACGAGAAGGGCCGACCGGTTGATGCGATGACAGCCAGCGCCCTGACGATCCTCCGTTCGTTATTTGGTTCAATCTTGGACGCTGCGCTGAGATCGAGCTGTTCAAGCCGTTGGTAGAGCCTCACGAGGCCTTCGGCCGTTGCAGCCTGATCGGAAAGCAGTCGCCTTTCGGCTTCAGCGGCGGGCGGGACCTCGAAGTTGTCGATCACGGCATGGAAATACAGTCCGGTTCCGCCGACGACAATGCACTCGTCACCGTCGGCCGCAGTTTTTGCGAGGCACGCCGACGCGACTTCTTGCGTCCGAGTGACCGTCCAGCTGTCCCATGGATCGGCTTCATCGATCCCGTAGTGCCGGACGAGAATCCGGTCGTCCGGGGTCGGCTTCGCTGTCCCAATATCCATGCCTCGATACACCTGCATGGAGTCGGTCGACAGAATCGAGGCGTTGCCAGCGGCCTTGGCGAGGTCCATGGCCAGGCGCGATTTTCCGAGAGCGGTCGGACCCACGATACCCGCGAGGATAGGGCGATTGAGTTGTGTCACACGACGCTAAGGGGGATTCGCACCCGAGTCGCTGCCGGGATTGAGAGCACCTCGTCGATTTGAGCTTCGAGATAGTGAGAGAACGCCTTGGTGATGGTCGAACGGACATAGCTGCCGGCCCGCAGACCGTCGCGACCGTCCAAATGGACCACCTTGTGCGAGCGCGTTCGCCCGGTCAGCCGAGCCGGATCGCGCTTTGAGGGACCTTCGATGAGCAGCTCCTGCGTCGAGCCCACATACGCCGCGTGGCGGCGAGCGCTCGATGCCCGAATAATGGAAACGAGCCGCTCCATTCGCTCACCCGTCACCGACGCCGGCAGCATCTCGTCGACCCAGGCCGCGGCTTCCGTCCCTGGCCGGGAGGAGTATACGAAGGTGTACGCACCGTCAAAATCACCTTCCGCTGCTACTTCGAGGGTCTGCTGGAAATCGGCCTCGGTCTCGCCTGGAAAACCGACGATGATGTCGGTGGTGACGGCCAGCTCGGGCATTGCTTCACGAGCCGCGGTCAGGCGTTCGAGGTATCGCTCAGCTGTGTATCCGCGATGCATCCGAGCGAGGATCCTGTCGCTCCCGGACTGCAACGGAAGGTGCAGGTGTTCGCAGACGTTTTCGCATTCGGCCATCGCTTCGATGGTTTCGAGGCGCAGATCCTTGGGGTGCGGCGAGGTATACCGAACTCGACGGATTCCGGGGACATCGTTGACCGCCCGCAACAGGTCTGCGAAACGTGGCGAGTACTGGCCAGCGCCGAGGTCGCGGCCGTACGAGTTGACGTTCTGACCCAAGAGGGTGATTTCGGACACTCCATCGCGGGCGAGCTCGCCGACTTCGGCAACGATGTCGCCCATGCGGCGGGAGATCTCACGCCCACGTACCTGAGGCACGATGCAGAAGGCGCAACTGTTGTCACAGCCGATCTGAATCGTCACCCACGCCGCAAACGATGACTCACGTCGGGTCGGAAGGGCCGAGGGGAACTCGTCGTGTTCCTGTTCTTCAAGAATCTCGACGATGGTCCCACCAGATGCCCTCGCTTCTTTCAAGAGGTCAGAGGCTCGGTGCAGATTGTGGGTTCCGAAGACAACGTCGACGTGCCCGGCGCGCTCAACGATCGACTCGCGGTCTTTTTGGGCAAGGCAGCCGGCCACCGCTATCTGCAGGTCTGGGTTCGCCGCTTTCTGAGCCTTCAACTCGCCCAGATGACCATAGAAACGGTTGTCGGCGTTCTCCCGGATGCAGCAGGTGTTCATGACGACGACATCTGCTTGGGCGATGTCGTCAACCGCCTCCATTCCGTCGGCTTCGAGCATGCCGGCGATCCGCTCGGAATCGTGCTCGTTCATCTGACAGCCGAACGTCTTTATGTGGTAGCGCCTCGTCACGAGTTGCATTGTACCGACGTGGCACCCTTGGGATTCCTCCAGGGACCGTGGCGGAAAGGCGCGCTCACAGGAGATGCGACTCTTGCCACGACCCCTCCTAAACTCGCCCGCATGAAGATCTCCCTCTGGCGTCAGTTCGTGACCGCACTGCTTTGCCTCGCACTTTTGGCCTCGTGCAGCAACGACGACAAGGAGGACAAGGGCGACGCAGCCGCCGCTACCTCGACAACAACGGGCGCCGACGACGTCGGCCGGGTCGACACTGATGACCCGTTCGGTGTTCCCGAGACGCCTTCGACAACCCTCCAGCCCCTGGCGCCCGAGCTTGAGTCCTCAGATGACCCGTTCTGTCAGACGCTGATTGATCTGGCCAACGGCAGGTTCGTGGATGTTTCGACGATTGCCACCATTCCGGCAGCACCCGTCGACGAGTCGCTTTCCGCTTTGACCAGCACGACCGTTGAGGAACTGCCGGTCAGCGCAGAGGCAACCCTTGCTGGCTGGAATGAGTTCTTCGACACGATCCGGCGTACCGCCCCCGAAGACCTGTTGGATTCAATCGACCTGATCGAATCCAACGTGATGCAGGCTTACACCCCGTCGCTTCGCCTCGAACTCAGCGGTGATCCGGAATGGCCAAACCTGCTCGGCACGGCGCTTCTTGAGTTCAGGGTCGCGGCCGACAACCAGTGTGGACTCGAAAAAAGCTTCCTCGACTCGATCGGCTCATCACCCACGACCGAAGCAGGGAACGGCTAGAAGGCCGTTCCGACCCGAGGAGCGTCCGCCAGATTCTGCACAGAGGCGCCGGTCAAAGGCCAAGACACCGTCCAGACCTGGCAGGGTTGACGCGTTGGCCGCGCCAACCCCCAAGTGCGTCTAGCTAAAGCTCGCCTTCGACGTCGGCTCCAGCGTCGACCTGTTCGAGTTCGTCAGCATCTTCGGGCGTGCCCGTTAGGCCCGATTCGGCGCGGACCTTCTCGGAAATCTCAACCATGAGTTCGGGCGACTCTCGCAAGAAGCGCTTGACGTTCTCACGTCCCTGACCGAGCTGTTCACCTTCGTAGGTGTACCAAGCCCCCGCCTTCTTCACGACGTCAAGATCGACTGCCAGGTCCAGCACAGAGCCTTCGCGGCTGATCCCCTCGCCATACATAATGTCGAACTCGGCTTGCCGGAAGGGTGGGGCGGTCTTGTTCTTGACCACCTTGGCGCGGACCCTGTTACCAACGACTTCGGGCCCGTCCTTAATCGATTCGATGCGACGCACATCGATACGGACCGAGGAATAGAACTTGAGCGCACGACCACCCGGCGTCGTTTCGGGGCTGCCGAACATGACGCCGATCTTTTCTCGTAGCTGGTTGATAAAGACAGCAACCGTCCGGGAACGGTTGAGGTTGGCGGTGAGCTTGCGGAGCGCCTGACTCATCAAACGTGCCTGAAGCCCGACGTGGGTATCGCCCATGTCGCCTTCGATTTCCGCCCTTGGCACCAACGCCGCGACCGAGTCGATGACCACGACATCGAGTGCGCCCGACCGGATCAGCATGTCGGCGATCTCGAGGCCCTGTTCCCCCGTATCGGGCTGCGAGATCAGAAGCTGGTCAATATCGACCCCGATCGCCTTGGCATAGACAGGGTCGAGGGCATGCTCCGCGTCGATATAGGCGCACGTTCCCCCGTTGCGCTGGGCTTCTGCGACGACATGCGTTGCCAGCGTCGACTTACCAGACGATTCCGGTCCGAAAATTTCGACGATACGTCCCCGGGGAAGGCCCCCGACTCCTAAAGCGATATCCAGCGACAGTGCTCCGGTCGGGATGGCGTCGATGTTGACCGCGCCGCGATCGCCCAGTTTCATGATCGATCCCTTGCCAAATTGCTTTTGAATTTGGTTCAGGGCCATGTCGAGAGCTTGTTGGCGTTCCACTTTTGCTCCTTAAAAAAAGGTGAGTTGCTCTTCAGGCGACCGCCCGGCCGCGACGAGCGCTCCGTGTTGGAACGCTTGGAAGTGATCGTAGAGACGAGGTGTGACAGTGAATCCAGGACCGCAGCCGAACGTCGTCGAGCGGGCACAAGGTCACCTCAAAAAGCCTCGCCGCCAAACGCAGAGTAGCGCCGAACAAACGTTCGATCAAGCATTAGGTGTCGACAAATCCGAAAGCGTGCGGCGGAGCGTATCCAACAGGGTGATCGCCGAGAAGCTTCGTATGCGTTCGCGGTCACCAGGCATCAAACGCGAGTACGCCACGCTTCCGTGGGGAGTCACGATGCCGAAATGGACCTCGCCAACAGGGTGCCCATCCTGGCGGTCCGGTCCGGCAACACCGGACACGGCAATACCGACCTCAACGTCCATACCCGCTCTGATGCCCTCGGCCATCTGCAGCACACATTCGTCGGAAATGACATCGGTCGCGGTAACACCGAGCGCTCCCCGCTTTATCTCGGTTGCGTACGTGACCATTCCTCCGACGAAAGCTCTGCCGGCTCCCGGCACTCCGACGAGGCGGGAGCAGACCAGACCCCCGGTCAACGATTCCGCCACCGCGACCTTCCAGCCACGCTCGGACAACAACGCGAGCACCTGGGACTCCATAGTCTCGTCATCATGTGCGTAGACGAGTGGTCCAAGCCGATCCTCGATCTCGACCTGGACGGGCTCGATGAAGCGGAGCGCACCGTCAACATCTGGCGCCGACGCCGTGAGCCGCACCTGAATGCCCTCGATCCCCCGAGCGAGGAAAGCGATCGTTGGATTGGTCTGGGCATCCACGATGTCGGCGATCGACTCGGCCAGTCCTGACTCGCTAGTACCCCAGGTTTTGAGTGTCCTCGACACGATGACCCGGCGTTCGCCTTGGCGACCGAGCAAGTCGGGAAGCACCGAGGCGGTAAACATCTCGTGCATCTCATAGGGCACCCCGGGAAGGGCATAGATAGGGATCTTGGACCCATCGGACCGGGTTACGTCACCCTGAATCCCTGGCGCGGTGCCAAGCGGATTGGGGATAACCGCGGCGCCATCGGGCACATCAGCTTGGAGGAGGTTGGAATCCGGCATCGGGCGTCCTCGCCCAGCAAACAGACTCTCGATGTGAGCAACTAACTCCTGGCGGCGGACCAGCGGAACGCCCATGGCATCGGCCAAGGCTGACCGCGTGCAATCGTCTTGGGTTGGTCCGAGCCCGCCACAACAGATCAGCGCATCCGCCTGCTCGGCCATGGCACGCAGTTCTTGCACCATCCGATCGTGGTTGTCGCCGATTCGGACGGATCGAAAGGTGTCGATGCCGACGGCTGCCAGCTGTTCGCCCAGCCAGGCAGTGTTCGAATCGACTATCTGACCAAGCAACAGTTCGGTACCGATAGCAAGAACATCGACGCGCATCTGCGTTTCCTTTCAGTACCGAGACCGATCTCTGCCGACCACGAAGTTGCTACGGCGCGGTTCGATGGAGGGACGTCCAGCGAGCGCCGAGGATGAGGAGGCCGGAGTACCACGTCAGGGCGACCGCAGCCCACAGCAGAAACTGCAAGACACCCTCTTCGTCGGCCAGTGGCGGAGCGAGGGCCCATCCAATCACCATCGTCTGAAGCGCTGTCTTGAGCTTGCCGGGCCACTGCGCAGGCAGGCTGACACCCTTTGTGGTGCCCACCGCGGTCCGGTACAGGGCTATACCGACTTCCCGTACGGTGATCAACAACACCGGCAGCATCGAAAAGGTGCCGATCGAGACAAGCGCCCAAAACGCCGAGACGGTCAGAACCTTGTCGGCGAGCTGGTCCAAGAAGGCACCGCTCTTCGTTGGTCCTTGACGTCGAGCGAGCCAACCATCGACCCCGTCAGAGACGCTCAAAATGACCCAAAGCCCGAGATTGAGCCAGCTGTCTTTCCACTCGAGCATTGCCAGGACGAACGGCCCGGCGAGAACCATTCGGGCCAGCGAGATCAGGTTCGCAGGCGTGAGCAACGCATCGTCGTCGTAGCGCATTGTTTGCGCCATGGCAGTGCTCACCCTCCGGCCGTGGGAATGGCACCGGAGTGCGCCTGGCTAGCCCCCGCCCCGGCAGCGTCGGCCCGGTCGAGCAACAACGTCGCGGTTAGGTCTGGTCCTTCAACACCGTCAACAATCGCCTCGACGAAAGTGCCCGGGACCATCGCGTCGACTTCGCCGCTGGTGATCGTCACGATGCCATCGATCTCGGGAGCCTCACGGAAGGTGCGCCCAACCGCGGTTTCAGCGTCAACTTCGTCGATCAGAACGTCCACCCGGGCGCCGACCAGAGCGTGGCGGGCGTCAGCCGTGATGGCGTCTTGAAGTTCACTCAACTCTCTCAGCCGTTCGGCAACCAGCCCGTCCGGGACGGCGCCATCGAGGACGGCTGCCGCGGTGCCGTCTTCACGCGAATAGGCGAAAAGACCGGCCCACTCGATCCGCTGAGCATCCAAGAAGTCGAGCAGCTGATCGTGATCGGCCTCGGTTTCGCCGGGGAAGCCGACGATAAATGATGAGCGGATGACCGCCCGCCCGTCGGTACGCGCCCGGAGGTCGGCGATGAGGTCGGAAAAACGATCGCCGTCGCCCCATCGCTTCATGCGGCGCAGCAGCGGCGGCGACACGTGCTGCAGCGAAAGATCGAAATAGGGCACGACCAGGGGCGATGTAGTCATCACCTCGAGGAGCTCGCCTCGAACTTCCGACGGGTAGAGATACAGCAAACGGACCCGCGCCAAGCCGTGCGGGCTTAGGGCTTCAAGGCGGCCGATGAGCTCGGCAAGCGTCTGCCCCTCTGAACGGTCGCGCCCGAACCAAGCGAGGTCCTGGGCGACCAGAACGATTTCGCGGGTCCCTGCCGATACCAACTCAGAAACCTCAGCAAAGATGCTGTCGATCGTCCTAGATCGTTGTTTGCCTCGGAACGACGGGATGGCGCAAAACGCGCAGGCACGGTCGCAACCTTCGGCGACCTTGACATACGCCCACGGCGAGCCGTCGGCGGGGCGTCGGAGCTCGAGGAGGTCCCGCACTCCGACCGGTTTGGATTTGAGCAGGACGCCCACACTCGAAACCGGCTGGCCGACGAGCCCAGTGTCCGGGTGTATGGCCGCAGCGATGGCACCTTCGTCCGCGAAACCGATCACCGCGTCGACTTCGGGCATTGCGTCCCGGATCTCGTCGCCGTATCGCTCGGCCATACAGCCCGTCACGACGATCTTCGCTCCGGCCTGACGTCGATCGGCCAGGTCGAGCACGGTGTCAATCGACTCTTGGCGAGCAGCGTCAATGAAGGCGCAGGTGTTGACCACGACAAGATCCGCAGTTTCGGGATCGTCGGTCGCCACATAGCCATCGTCGCTCAGAGAACCGGCGACTTTGCTGGAATCGACAGCGTTCTTCGGGCAGCCAAGGGTAGCGATGTACACGCGGGGTGCTTGCGAAGATGCCGCCATGGAGCTCGATCCTAATGAGGTGAACGCTCAGATCATGTAGGCGGCCTTCGACCGAAGGCGCCCGGGTTCAACGGTCAACATAGCCCCAACCACGTTGTCGTTCGGGCCAGAACCGGGCCGAGGACGGCCGGATTTCTCGGGCTTGTCTCAGACGGTGGTCATTCGACCTTCGAGCTCGTCGACGGTCATCAGCACGTTACGAGCCTTTGATCCTTCCGATGGGCCCACGACGCCGCGCTGCTCGAGTAAGTCCATGAGCCGGCCGGCACGAGCAAACCCCACGCGTAGCTTGCGCTGCAGCATCGACGTCGACCCCAGCTGTGACCTCACAACCAGTTCCATCGCCTGCGAAAGAAGATCGTCTTCCTCGTCGAGCCCATCGCCGAAACCCGAGGTGTCGGCGGCCGCAGCGCCACCTTCGACGACGGCCTCGACGTATTCGGGCTCGGCTTCCATCTGGTTTTGCCAGTGCTCGACAACCTTGCGGATGTCTTCTTCGTCGATCCAGGCGCCTTGGATTCGCTGCGCACGGGATGACGACGCAGTGGTCATCAACATGTCGCCTTGACCGATCAGCTTTTCGGCTCCCGCCTGGTCGAGGATCACTCGGGAGTCAGCGATCGACGAAACAGCGAAGGCCATGCGGCTCGGCACGTTTGCCTTAATGACGCCGGTGATGACGTTGACCGATGGGCGTTGTGTCGCAATGACCAGGTGGATTCCAACCGCACGGGCCATCTGGGCAATACGGCAGATCGAGGCTTCGACGTCGCGAGCGGCGACCATCATCAAGTCGTTGAGCTCGTCAACCACCAAGACGATGTAGGGGAAGCGGCGATACTCCCCTTCGATGCGGTCCTCGAAGTCGCCGCGGTCAAAGGCGTCGTTGTAGCCCGTGATGTCACGTTGACCGACCGATGCGAGCACTTCGTACCGGCGTTCCATCTCTCGGACCGCCCACTCGAGGGCGTTCGCCGCCTTCTTCGGGTCGGTAACGACCTGGGTCAGCAGATGCGGGAGACCGTTGTACTGGCCGAGTTCAACCCTCTTGGGGTCGATGAGGATCAGCCGAACTTCGTCGGGAGTCGTTCGCATCAGCAGCGATGTGATCAGCGAGTTGATACAGGACGACTTACCAGCACCGGTCTGACCTGCGATCAAAACGTGAGGCATCGTCGCGATGTTGGTCATGACGGCCTTGCCGGAGATCCCACGGCCCATCCCGACTTCGAGTGGATGATCGGCATCCTGCGCTTCTTGTGAACGGAGGATGTCGCCCAGGCTGACCAGCTGACGCTGAGCGTTTGGCACCTCGACACCGATGGCGCTACGGCCCGGAATGGGGGCAAGGATTCGGACGTCGGGACTGGCCATCGCGTAGGCAATGTCATTGGACAGACTCGTGACCCGATTGACCTTGACGCCAGGCGCCAACTCCAATTCGTATCGTGTGACCGTTGGCCCGACGGTCATACCGACCAGGCGGGCATCCACACCGTGTTCGTGAAGCGCCGATTCGAGGGTCTGGCCGCTTTGTTCGACCAGGCGACGGTCGATCGGCTTGGACTTGCCGGTCCGAAGCACACCCAAGGACGGCAGAATCCATTCCCCTTGTTGACGAGGCTCAGAAAATGCCACGTCGTCGAGGGAACTCGTCTCGGGCAATGTGACGTCGATCTCGTTGCCCGCCAGGCGCTCTTGCAATGAGGGCAGCGGCGGCCGGTCCGGTGCCGGTTGACGAGGGGCCCGTACTGGCTCGGGAGCGGACGGTTCCACTGGAGTCGGTTCGTAGCGCTCCGCGGCCTCGGCTTCATTGTCTCGCTCGTAGCCAGGCCGGAAAGCGTCGAGAAGGTAGTCCTTTACCCACTCAAGGGCACGACCCACCCGAGCGGAGAGCCCGGCCAAATTGTCGCCGGCAATGAACCACATGCCAACCATCGCTGCGATGGTGAGTAGCAGAAAGGCGACGACTTCGGGGAGGAACGCTCGGAGCGGAAAACTCAGCAGAAGACCAATTGCACCACCACCGTCGAACAGGCCGCTCGACGAACCCTCGTCGACAACCCGGAACGCAACGTCGGTGAGAGCGAGCAACGACAGGGTCGAAATGATCACTCCACGCCGGAGACGCATCACTTCTTCGTCAGGCGTCAACAGGCGTTGCGCCCCCAACAGAATCAAGGCCAACGGCAAGATCAGGGCCGCTTGGCCGATGAACACCCGGACAGACCAAAGGGTGGCGCTCCTCAGAAAGCCCAGCGCGGGAATGTAGATCAAGAGCGCGAGGACAACCCCGCAGATGACCGACCCGAGGCCGCGCGACGCTCTAAGACGTTGCCGAACCGCGGACGCCAATTCGGTAATGAACGACGGGCCGCCCGAAGGAGCTTTCTGCGCAGATGCGCGCGCCGCTCGCTGCGGTGCCTTTGGCCTGCTTTGACCACTCTGAGCGCGAGTTTTTGTCCGAGACATCACAACAACAGTAACACCATTCACAACCGCATCGTTGGAAGGGTTGCGAACTTTCAGACTTCCATCACCACTGGAACGATGGGAGGACGTCGGCGAGTGCGCTCGTCGACGTAGCCCCCGATGGCGCGACGCACGCGACGCCTCACCAGTTCGACGTCCCGACGTTGCTGCGGACTGAGCGCTTCGACGGCCGCCGCCACGACATCGGTGGCCTCCTCGATAATCCATCCCGATTCATCGGCGTGCACCCAGCCCCGCGTGACCACTTGCGGGCGACCGAGGATCTCGCCCGAAGATCCGTCAACCATGACGATCGCGACAACTAAGCCTTCTTCGGAGAGGTGACGACGATCGTGCAGGAGCCCCGGCCCCACGTCATCGATGATGCCATCGACATACACGTAACCGTGTGGAGCCACTCGACGCTGTACCGAGATCCCTTCATCGGCGAGAACGACAGCGTCGCCGTCGAGACACAGAAAGCGGGTCGGCACCCCTGCGTCCGCCGCGATTGCTTCGTTCGCGACCATGTGCCGGTACTCACCGTGGACGGGAACGTACGCCTCAGGTTTGACGATTTCGAGCAACGCCTTGATCTCTGCCGCGGCGGCATGGCCCGATACGTGAACGGGGGCCCCGCCAGAGTGGATCACTCGGACCCCGAGCCGGTTCAGGTTGTTGATGACCCGGTTGACGTTTGACTCATTTCCGGGGATCGGCGTCGCCGAGATGATCACCGCGTCGTCATCGCCGAGTTTGAGGGCTCGATGGTCGGCCGACGAGAGCAACGACAGGGCGGCGAAGGCTTCCCCTTGGGAGCCCGTGCAGATGACGACCACTTCGTTCGGCGGGTAGTTGTACACCTCTTCGATCGTGATGATGTCTGCGTCGGACAGCGGCAGGATGCCTTGCTCGCGGGCGAGGCCGACGTTGCGGATCATGGACCGCCCAAGGAACGCGATCTTGCGTCCCTGCGCGACCGCCACATCGACGACCTGTTTCACGCGGTGCAGGTGCGAGGCGAACGACGCAGCAACGATGCGAAAGTCGGCGAACTCGTCGAAGACTTCGACCAGCGCGACACCGACGCTGGATTCGGAACCGGTGTATCCCGGCACCTCAGCGTTGGTGGAGTCACCGAGCATCAGCCGCACGCCTTGTCGACCCAGTTCGCCGAACCGTCCGAGGTCGGTCCGACGGTCGTCGACGGGGGCAGGATCGAGCTTGTAGTCACCGGTGTGGATGATGGTCCCCTGCGGCGTAGCGATGGCCAGCGCGTGGCCGAACGGCACGGAGTGGGTCACAGCGATGAACTCCACCGTGTAGCCACCGACCTGCGCGACCTCACCGTCACCCATCTCATGAAGGACCGCCCGGTCAGCGACGCCTGACTCTTCGAGACGGCCAGAACAGAGACTGAGGCACAGACGGGAGCCATAAATGTGAATCGGCCGATCCACGTCGCGCAGCAAGTAACTCAGAGCACCGACGTGGTCTTCGTGCCCGTGGGTTAGGACGATGCCGTCGATCTTGTGGGCCCGATCGACCAAATAGCTCAGATCGGGCAGGACCAGGTCGACACCGGGCATCTCGTTATCGGGGAACATGAGTCCGCAGTCGATGACCAGAAGACGGCCTTCGGATTCAACGACCGCACAGTTGCGCCCGATTTCGCCGAGCCCACCCAAGAACACGATACGAACGTCGTCCCTCGGGGCTCCGCGGCGCCGTCTCGACCTCCGGTTCTGTTCGGGCACACTTGGCTCGAAATCGCCACTCACTCGGGCTCCTCAAAGTCGGTGGAGTTCGTCATGAGAGCCGAATCGATGCTTCGTTCAAGGGGCTGCCAACCCGAGCATTGCCGCCGGTGGGCGTTGGGCTCCCGCGTATGTACGCAGGTTAGCGGGAACCCAACGCCAGAAAGAACGGTTAGCTCGGTTGCTCTGAACGGTTACCGCCGTCGAGTGCGTCCAAGGTCTCGTACTCGACCGAAGTGTCAACCCAGTCTTCGAACTGGATCACACCCAGGTCGGTGAACTTTTCACGCAGCCATCCATCCCCAGCATCGAGCAGGCCAAGCTTCTTTGTGTTGGGCACGATCTTTGAGAACAGCACCGATTGGAACATACGGCGCTCGGGAAGGTCGATGGTCAACGGCACCATCTTTTTGGGGTCGACACCCATTGCTTCCCACACTTCTTGCTGCAAGAAGCGGTTGCGCATCCGAAGGGCCGCCTCGTAGGCAAACTCTTGACGCTCGCGGATTTCGGCCTGAGTGAGATCGGCGTACACGTCCTTAAGCGCCATGACGCCGAAAGCGACGTGGCGGGCTTCGTCGCTCATGACGTACCGGAGGATCTGCTTGAGCAGCGGTTCGGTGGTCATTGCGTGAATGAACCCGAACGCCGCCAACGCCAGACCTTCGACCATGATCTGCATGCCCAGGTAGGTCATGTCCCAGCGAGAGTCCACCAAGATGTCGTCGAGGAGCGCTTCGAGATGTGGGTTAATCGGGAACTTGCCGCCGAGTTTCTCGTCCAGGTAGCGGGAGAACACCTCGACGTGGCGGGCTTCGTCCATCACTTGGGTAGACGCGTAGTACTTGGCGTCCATGTCGGGCACCACTTCAACGATCCGAGCCGTGCAGAGCAACGCACCCTGTTCACCGTGCAGAAAGTTTGAGAGGGTCCAGTTCTGCATGTGAACGCCCATCTGGATGAGCTCTTCTGGACCCCAGTTGCCGATCGGCGAGTGTGGGTCCTCAGCGATGCGAGCGAACGCCTCGACGATGCCGGCACCAGCCGCCGCTCCGTTGTCGGCGGCTACCTTTTCTTGATCGACCTCGATCGACCAGTCGATGTCAGTGGTCGCGTTCCACTGCGAGCGCTTCGCCTTCTCATAGAGACGGTGGAGGGGTTCACGGCTGGCCTGGTACTCCCAGCTGAAGTAGTCGACGATGTGAGCGTCGACCAGGTGTTCTTTGACAGCAGGGTCGCCTGACTTCATCGACAAAATCACGTCGAGCTCTTCGGGTGACACAGACAGTTTGAGGCCTGATCCCGCGCTCTCGGAGGTGTCTACAACAGTCATGGTGCATCTTCCTTTCAGAGGAGATTTGATCGATCGCCTTCGCGATCAAGCTGAAGATCTGAGATTCCAGGGAGGACGAAGGCGATGACGAGCCTCCGGCATTTGGCCACTGTGGCCAGGTCTTGTGAGTCGTCGGTTCCGAGCAGGTAGGTCAGACCGAGCCGGGCGATCCAGAGGGCTACCCAATCAGCGTCGTCGGCTGCCAGATAGACCTGAAGTGGTCCGCGGAGCACGCGCGCGCCAGCTTCTAAGACAAAGTCGCCTTGGTCGAGAGCCAAGAGCGGAAGCACCCGGTCCGGTTCGTGCGCCAGCACGTGCCCGAGGGCTTGGTGAGACGCCACGTATCCCACGCCAGCGTGGAGACTTCTCGCTATGAGCTCGGCGAGATCGGTTGACCGGTTGATCGCTTGTTCAACGTGGTCGGTGAACCGCCGGTACTCAACGGCAAGGACCGCATTAAACAGGCTTTCCCGGCTTGGGAACCACCGGTAGATCGTGGCTCTCGAGACCTTCGCCTCACTTGCGACGTCGGCCAACGTGGTCTTGGCTAATCCATATCGGGCAAGGCAGCTCAGCGTGGCGTCGACGACGGCGATCTCCTGAGCGCTGCGCTGCGCCGCGATGGAGTCGAGGTCGTCGATGACCACGGTCATCGAACCGAACCGCGTGGAGCCGGTGGGGCTGGTGGCCGGAAGGCGCAGGGCACCGATGACGTCATGATGCGCCTGGCCCAGAGCGAGCAAGATCAGGCGATGCGCCCGGCGAAGACATGATGAGACACTAAGGCATTCTTTGTCTCACCATCAAGGAAACTTTGGAAAATTGTTCCGAGGGCGACGTCCCTTATGACGATTCAGGAGGAATGGCGGGCTGGCCGGGCTGGGCGAGCGCCTCCGATGTCAGGACACCACCCAACAGTTCACGTCTGACCACCCTGCGGACAACCGCCCAGTTAGAGAGGTCATCTCTCCCCGGATTGACGATGTAGGACAAGGTCAATCGAGCGACGTAGGCGCTGGCAGCGGCGGGGTCGACACCTGTGAGCGTCCTCCCCGCCCGCTGTTCCAGCACGAGATAGGGAGCTAGGTACCCGGCCACCATGTCGCGGACCTGTTCGGATTGCGTCGTGAGCAGAGGCAACAACACTTCGGGCTCTTCAGCGAGCATCGTCTGGTACAGCCGATGGTTGCCGATGTTCTCGTGAGCGAAGTGCAGCGCGAGTTCCAGGCGAGAGGCAAAGTCGATTGCGTCGTCGATTGCCCCTGTCAGGCGCAGGAAAAATCGTTGGATTTCTAGAGTGATGGCACTCCGCACCAGGGTGTCGCGCCCACCGGGAAACATGCGATAAATCGTTGGCCGCGAGACCCCAGAGGCGGCGACGACGTCGTCGATCGTCGTCTTGGTGATGCCCGAGACGGCGAAACACCTCAACGTCGCTTCCAGAACCGCGACCGATGCACCCAACTGACCCTGCAACCTCAGACCTCCCGTCGGTCGCCACGATAGCGAGCGGGGTGGCGTGGCGCGCCGAAGCCAGGATTACGGGCCGGACGAATGCGCGCCGCGGCTACTGCGATACGGATGCGCTCGGCGACGGCGGCTCTGCAGCATCTACCCGGCGAGGTCGGAGCCGCTTCCCCATAGCGTCGGCGCGCACGCGCGCTTAGCCAGCGGTTGGTAAGGCACGCGTTCCGCCGAACAGCGTCACGAGGTCACCGCCCCTTTGCCCGCTGCTACCCGTCCGTTCCTGATTGCCGTCGTCCCAAAAGCAAACCAAGGAGAAAGACAACGGCGACCCCGAGAACTCCGATGATCCCGATTGAGTTGTTCACTGGCGGCGTTATCGGTCTGGAAGCCGATGGCGTGCACTTGCAGGTCGATGCCGTCATCGGCGATGGCTTGGGCAACGTGGCAGGGTGCTGGTCCGAGGTCGGGGTAGCACTCCTCAGCTCCGTCGCTCACGAGAACCACCGAGCCACCGGACTCGCCCAGATCGTCGCTCGCCTCTTCGAGGGATAAGCCGATCGGAGTCTCACCCACCGCCTCGACTCCATCGACGAACGACGCCATATCGTCCCGGTTATCAACGCCAACGGACGTGACCAACTCCGTATCTTTGCAAGCAGCTGCCTTATCCGAGCTCGGAACCCGGTTGCCAAAATACGCGTAGACCGAGGGGCGTGCCCGCGGGAGCGGCCTCGATGACGTCGCGGACCGCAGCTCGAGCTGCGTCGATCTTGGTGGTCCCTGTCCCGTCGTCTTCCTTCATCGATCCGGACGCCGTCGAGGGCCAAAAGAACGGGCGTCGCTTCGTCGCCTTCCGCCGCCAGACTCGGCGTTTTCGAAACGAACTGGACGAAACCCGTTGCTATCAAACACGTGAGCAGCAAGGAGAGGCGGCGATGAATGACATGTGGGGAATTCATACCCCGGGTCATCGCACGGGGCTGGTCAACGCACCAGCAGACACTTAATGGCGACTCAAGGTACAGCTCTAACCGGTTGTGCAAGGACACTGGCCGAGTCCGTGGTGGCAACCGACGCATTGAGGGCCGCCCTCGAAAGGGCGGCCCTCAACGGACAACGTTTGCTCAGACTAGGCGGGCGCTCAGGCTCATCCGAGTATCAGAGCAATGTACCTAGCCCTGCGGCTGGGCGTAACCGTCGTATGCCTTCGCAGCGTCCGAAGTGAATGCTTCGGCGACAACCTTCAGGCCAACCGCTTCCGCAAAGTCAACCTTCAGAATCGTCGAGCTCAGCGGCGGCGTGCGTTCCGCAACCACGCCCTCGTCTGAGCCGTACACGTAGTCACCGAACAAACCGTCGAACTTCAGGTCGATGTCCTGAGCCGCCTTCTGAATACCCTCACGGCTGAGGTCACCGTTAGCGACGGCCTTCTCGAGGATCTGGGTGATTCCCCATGCTTGGCCGTAACCAAACACCCGGAAGGTGTCCGCACCTTCGGCTCCGGTCTTCTCTTCACCGTCAACCGTGCCGACATACACCTTGGTGTCGTCCATGAGGCGCTTCATCCCGGCGTTGGAGGTGTCGCCGTAGGCGGGACCGTCACCGATGACGTAGAGGTTCTCTTCCATGTAGTCGGCAGGACCACCCTGGTTTGCGAGCGACAGGAACGCTGGCGACATGGCAATCCAAGTGGCGTCCAAGTTCGAGTTCGCTGCCTCGCTCATGATGCCGTTGGTGGCAAGAGGTGTCGAGATCAGGTACACGACGTCGCAGTCAGCCAGCTGGCTGACTTGCCCGAAGTCTTGGTCGGTAGCCGCAAAACGAACGGTCTCTGTCAGTTCGAAGCCCAGTTCCTCGGCCGCGAACTCAACACCCTCGATACCCTCATCGCCGTAGTCGTCGTCAGCCGCCATGGCACAGGCTTTGTCGTCTTTCGAGCCCAGGGACTCGGTGTAGTAGGCGGCGCCGTTGATGATCTGCGCTTGGTACGGAGTACCGACAGGGAGCAAGCGAGCGTCACGAACCCACGACCCAGCCAGTGAAGCCGGAGCGGCGAGCATGCTTTCTTGACCGAGCAACGGCAAAAGGCGCTTGGTCGGAGGGGTGCCAAACACCTGGCCGATCATGACGACATCGTCTTTGATCTTGTTAAACGCGTTGGCGGCAGCGGCCTCGTCGTAGCCGTGATCTTCCACGACCAGTTCGACCTTGTACTTGCCAGCGATCCCACCCTTGGCGTTGAGCGCCTCGAAGAAGATCTTGTTGCCGCGAGTCAGGAGCTTGCCACCGATCGCCAGCGGACCACTGAGGTCGGTGATGACGCCGATTTTGATCACACCGGTTTCTGGGTCGAAGCCAGGGGCAGCCTCGGGGTCGCCCGCAGGCGCTTCTGCGCCAGTGGTGTCACTGCCGTCATCGGCCGTGGTGGTGTCGCTTGCGCCATCAGCACCGGTTGTGTCGGAGGCGTCGTCGGCGACGGTTGTGTTGCTGTCGCCCGAGCCGCCAGCCCCATCATCTTCATCGTCACCAGCGCCACACGCCGTGACAAACAGGGCAAGAATGGAA
Source organism: Acidimicrobiia bacterium (assembly GCA_018003035.1). Classification (GTDB taxonomy): domain Bacteria; phylum Actinomycetota; class Acidimicrobiia; order IMCC26256; family JAGNEX01; genus JAGNEX01. The sequence continues at coordinate 85,554 of JAGNEX010000002.1, read as the reverse complement.
AACAACGCTAGCCAGCGCAGTGATCCTCGCTTCATTTGATCCTCCTCAGATCAGGTTGAGACACCATGTTGTACACCGCTGCGTCCGGCTTGTACACCCCCACCGGAGAGTGTTTTGAAGGGGAACCAAACGCAGCGCTGATCGTTGCCGCTTTTGCTAGTACGAAAACGGCCACATCTTGATCGACGTTCGGAGGCGCATCCAGACCGCCGCAAGCCCGCGGGGTTCGACCAGCAAGAACACGACGATCAGCAAACCGAACAAGATCCCGTTGAACTGGTCAACGCCAATAATGGCGGTGTCGCCGAACGGGATACCGAGCAGCGTGATGGCACCGAGCACCGCCAACGCGATAGCTCCCCGCCGAGAACCCGCAGTCCACCGCCACACAGCTGCACCCACGAGGGCCAAACCAATCGCTCCAAGCACTACTGGAACCATTGCCGAGTCAGATCGGTTCATGGAACCGCCGGTCTCATAGATGTAGGGCATATACCCAGAACCCGTCGCCCACTTGACCAGTTCTGGAGTTGCCCAAATGGTCACCGCTCCGATGATTGACCCAAAGATCGTGCCGACACCACCGACGATGATGATCGCCACGAATTGAATGGAAAGGAACAGGTCCCAGCGATCCGGCGACGCGAACTGCTCATACGTCATCATCAGGCCACCCGCGACGGCGGCGATGGCCGAACTGACGGCGAACGCCAAGATCTTGTACTTCGCCGTATCGACCCCGATGATCTCGGCGGCCATATCCCGATCACGAACCGCCTGCATCGCTCGGCCTGGGCGAGAGCGCACAATGTTCTTGCTCAACAGCGCAACGATCAACACCGCGAACCAGATGAGGAAGAACAGTCCCTGTTGACGCGTGTACTGGGACCCCAAGACGTTGAGATCGTTGAAGTCGAGAGGCCCAACCTTGGCGACCGGGGCCACACTCAAGTTCGATCGACCGCCGGTTACCGAGGACCAACTCTTGAAAATGTGGGTACCGACGAATACAAGGCCAACCGACACGACCGCGAGGTAGTTGCCGCGCAGGCGTAGTGCGAACGGTCCAACCACGGCCCCAATGAGGGCGCCGACGATGGCCGCAAGCACAATCCAAATCGGCATCGGCAGCGGGCCTTCGATGGAGACAAGCCCAAAGAACGAAAACGTTTTGGACTCAAAGTACTGACCACCGAAGTACCCGGCTGTGTACGCGCCGACACCTAGGAAGAACGCATGGCCAAGCGATGCTTGACCCGTGTAGCCGGTCAACAGGTTGAGGCCGATCGCTCCAATGGCCAGCACTCCGGCAAAGTTCAGGATTCCAAGCCAGAAGTCGCTGGTCACGACGTGGGGAACGACCAGGTATGCCAAGAGGATTGCACCGAGGCGGTACCAGTCACCGCTGGTACGCCACAGCTTCACCTCATCTGAATAGTTCGTGACGAGCCCGCGGTTCCCGGCCATCACACCCGCTCCACTTCTTTGGTGCCGAACAGGCCCTGGGGTCTGATCAACAGGATGAGCACCATCACGATGTACGGCGTGACCTGATGCACGTTTTCCAGAATCGTCGGGGTACCGACCAGATTCTCCAACCATTGGGGCGGTTTCGTCGCCCATGGATTGATGTAGATCTTCGTCATGACTTCGGTGAGGCCGATGATGATGCCGCCAAAAACCGCTCCCACCGGTGAATCGAGGCCGCCCAGGATCATGGCCGGAAAAGCAGCCAAGGCGATGAAGCCCATGTTGGGATTGGCGTTGGAAAGGTCACCAGCCAGCATGATTCCCGCGATCGCAGCGATGCCTCCTGACATTGCCCACGCCGCAGCATTCATGGCATTTGCAGAAATGCCGTTCGCAAGAGCTGCTTCGGTGTCGATCGCCACCGCCCGCATACCGAGCCCGATTCGAGACCGCTGCATCGTGAAGAAGAACAGGGTGACGAGGGCAGTGGTCACAGCGAGCGTGATGATGTCATTCCAGGGGATGACGATCGACCCGACGGTCACGTTCTTGAAACGCCACGGCTCGCCCATGACAACGGGACTAACACCCCAGATCTCTTTGATGAGTTGGTCCAAGATGTTCAGCAACCCAATCGTCACCATGATGACGGCGAGGACTGGCTGCCCAACGAACCAACGCAGCAAGAATCGCTCGATGAAAACGCCGAGTAAGGCGCAACCCGCGATCGCCACGATCGCTGCAATGGCGAACGGCAGGCCCCAGGTTTGGGCGGCATTGAAGGTCAGGTAGGCACCCAAGGTCACAATTGCACCCTGGGAAAAGTTGATGATCCCAGTCGCCCGATAGATGACCACGAAACCGAGCGCCACAAGGGCATAAATGCTGCCCAGGGCAACTCCGCCGACGAGTGCTTGGATGAACTCCGTCATCGGTACAACCCCTCGATCTGGTCCTGATACAGCGCATGAATCGCTGAACGCTTGACCTTCTGCGTAGCGGTCAACTCGCCATCATCGACGTCGAGCTCCTTTTCAAGCAGGGCAAAGCGTTTGATCTGCTCAACCGGTGCAAGATCTTCGTTGACCGATTGCACCCACCCGTCCACCAGTTTCTGGACTTCAGGCAAACGAGCCAGGTCAGCGTAGGAACCAAATGAAAGGTTCTGACGACCTGCCCAGTCGGCCACCGCCTCCGCGTCCACGCCGATGAGGGCGGTGCAGTACTTACGAGCGTCACCAACGACGATCGCTTCGGCGATGTGCGGGGACACTTTGAGCTTGTTCTCGATGTAGGAGGGCGAGATGTTCTTACCGCCAGAAGTGATGATCAAGTCCTTCTTGCGATCGGTGATCGTGAGGAACCCGGAGTCGTCGAGAACTCCGACATCTCCGGTGTGGAGCCACCCGTCTGCGTCGACAACTTCTGCTGTCGCTGCTTCGTCTTTGTAGTAGCCCTTAAAGACTCCAGGGTCACGAACAGTGATCTCGCCGTCTGCCTCGAGGCGTAGTTCGACACCGTCAAGCGCCCTGCCCACCGTTCCGAGTTTGACCGGCCAGCCAACGTTGGCCGTCGCAAGCGCCGTACCTTCGGTTTGACCGTACACCTCTCGAATATCGACTCCTAGAGCCCAGAAATACTCGAGCACCTCGACCGAAATCGGCGCGGCACCGGTGAGAGCAACTCGGACCCGACCAAGACCCATCTTGTTCGTCAAAGGCCGACTAACCACGAAGCGGGCGAGCGTGCCGCCTGCCGACTTCGAACCGCTCTCACGTCGCGAAGCAGCTGTTTTGTTTCCGCTGCGCAGCGCCCAACGGTAGGCCTTCTGACGTAAGCCAGATGCGTCTTGCATTCGGAGTTCGACGCCGGCCATGAGCTTTTCCCACACCCGCGGAACGCCCAGGAAGACCGTCGGTTGCAACTCGGTGAGGTCGTTGGTGAACGTGTCGGGGCCTTCCCCAAAGTTCACGATGTAGCCAGCGTGCAAACCGTTGGCGACGCTCATCAGGCGCTCGGCGACGTGGCAGAGGGGGAGATAGGACATCAACTCGTCCCCTGCGTGCACGCCCCAGGCCTTGACAAAGGTTTCTGCAGCGACCACCAGATTGCGTTGCGACAGCATCGCCCCCTTGGGCGGCCCCGTCGTACCTGACGTGTATACGAGCAGTGTGGTGTCGTCTGGATCGAGCTCAGCCCTCGCTTTGTCCCACGACGCGATCTCTTGGGCAGCTTCGCCAGGGGCGAGCGCCTCAAAATCGGCGAACGACATCACATCGTCGTGTTGGTCGAGGCCGCGAATGCCCCGCGCGTCAAAGATGACGATCTTTCTCAGGTGCGGAAGGTCGCTTCGAGCGTCCAGCACCTTGTCGAGTTGCTCTTCGTCTTCAACGAACACGATCGACGCATCTGAGTGATCGATGACGTAACGGGCTTCCGAGGAACTGGATGTTGGATACACGCCTACCGAACGAGCACCCAACGATTGCGTCGCAAGATCGACAAACAACCAGCCGGGCCGGTTCCCCGAGAGGATGGCGACTCCGTCTCCCCTGCCGACTCCCAACGCGGTCAGGGCACTGGCCGCCCGAGCAACCCGTTCGCGGTATTCCGCCCAGGTGTACTCACGCCAGCGCCCGAGCGACTTCTTGCGGAGCGCCGTCTTTGTCGGCGTCCGCTGAGCCCAGTCCGCAAGCATGTCCGGAAGCGTGGTCATTCCTGCAGCCCGTTCCGTCATGCCTCACCTCCCAGGTAGGCAGCCACAACGGCTGGGTCGTTCCGCACCTCGTCGGGCGTTCCAATGGCGATTCGTTGACCAAAGTCGATCGCCATCACTCGGTCGGCGAGGTCCATGACGAAGGGCATGTCGTGTTCGACCATGATCATCGTCGTGTTCAGTTGGCTGCGGATTTCGAGCAAGTACCGAGCCATGTCTTCGGTCTCTTCATGGTTCATCCCCGCGACCGGCTCGTCGAGGAGCAGCACCTTTGGCTCCATGGCGAGCGCCCTGCCGAGCTCGAGGCGCTTTTGGACCCCGTAGGGCAGCAGACCGACCGTCGTATAGCGGTACGGCTCCAACTCGAGGAGCCGCATGACTTCTTCGCACGCTTCTCGCTGGCGAATTTCTTCGCTGCGCGCCCTGCCGAACCAGACCGCCGCGGACAGAAAGCCGGTCTTCATGTGCATGTGACGACCGAGCATCAGGTTGTCGACCACATTGAGGTTGGTGAACAGCCCGAGATTCTGAAAGGTACGAGCGATTCCAAGCTTGGCGATACGGGTGGGCTTGTAGCCGCTGATGTCTTCACCTGCGAGCACGATGGAACCCGACTGGGGGCGGTAAACGCCGTTCAGGCAGTTGAACATCGAGGTCTTGCCGGCGCCGTTGGGGCCGATGATTGCGAACAGTTCGCCTTCGCCGACGGAAAAAGAGACGTCGTTGATGGCGGTGACGCCACCGAAACGAAGCGTGATGTTGCGTACTTCGAGCAGGTCGGTACTCATGCGCTCCACTTCTTCTTGCGCCGGTAGCTCTTCACCTCGGCAAATGAGCGGTCCGCCTCGCTGGCGCCACCCAAGTAGAAGTCCTGGATGTCCTTGTCGGCGCGCAGTGCTTCAGAGCTCCCCGATCGGACGACCCGTCCGTGTTCGAGGATGTAGGCAAAGTTCGAGACGCCCAACGCCATGTGGGCGTTTTGTTCAATCAACAACACCGAAGTTCCGGTCGCGTTGACCTCACGGATGATGTTGCCGATCTGTTCAACGATGAGGGGAGCCAGGCCGAGCGATGGCTCGTCGAGGAGCAGCAACGTGGGGTTCGCCATCATCGCCCTACCGATGGCCAACATCTGTTGCTCCCCGCCCGACAGATATCCCGCATGCTGTGCCCGTCGATCACCTAGGACGGGAAACATCTCGTAGATGCGAGCCATCGTCTTCTGGGCGCCTGCTTTGTCCCTATTCGTGAAGGCCCCGGCGCGCAGATTCTCCTCAATTGAAAGCTCGCCGAAGATCCGCCGCCCCTCCATGACTTGGGCGATCCCGGCACTGACGATCTTGGGTGGGTCAAGGCCGAGGATCGGCTGTCCAGCGAGGTCGACTTCGCCCCGGGTCACCTCGCCACCGTGGACCCCGATCAGCCCGGTGATCGCCCGAAGAAGCGTTGTTTTTCCGGCACCGTTGCCACCGAGAAGGGTGACGACTTGGCCCTTTTGCACTTCGAGGTTGACGCCTCGGAGCACTTGGGCAACGCCGTTGTACACGACTTCAACATTGCGCACGGACAACACAGGCTGCACCTCATTGGTTGCAGAACCGCTCAATCGTCCTCCCGCCACGTCTCGCGGTTTCCCGCTCGTCCCACCAACCACGAATTTCGCACAACGCACCGGCAATGCCGGAGCAATGTTGTGAGGAGATTAGGGGCCCGGCGCCATCTCCGCCACCACGCACTCCCATCAAAGCGACAGATTGGGCCCAAAAACGCCCAGGAATCCGCCCGCCTATGCGATCGAATCGATACCCAAATAGCGGTCGAGACCCACCGTAAGGCCAGGAAAACGAGAGACTGACCGAACGGCGAGAACTACTCCAGGCATGAACGACGATCGATCGATCGAATCGTGGCGAATCGTCAAGGTCTGACCTTCGGCACCGAAGAGCACCTCTTGGTGGGCGACCATCCCCCGCATCCGGACAGCATGAATGCGGATCCCGGCATCCCCTCGACCGCCGCGAGCTCCCGGGATCTTCTCGTCGGTCGTCGGGTCGGGCGCCCACTTGTCGTGGGCCGCGGCGATCCGATTCACCGTCGCGACTGCGGTCCCAGACGGGGCATCAATCTTTTTGTCATGGTGGAACTCGATCACCTCGACGGTGTCCATAAACGGCGCCGCTAGTTCCGCGAACCGCATCATCAAGACCGCACCGATCGCGAAGTTTGGGATGATTGCGATGTTGACCCCTGGCGGAATCTGGTCATTCAGGTCCGCAAGGACAGCCGCGTCAAAACCAGACGTGCCCACGACCGCGTGCACCCCTGAGCGCATACACCAGGTCAGGTTGCGGCGAGCGCTTTCGAAATGGGTGAAGTCAACCAACACATCCACGTGGTCGGGGTCGACATCATCGACAGACGCAAACCAGTCGTCGCCTGTTTGGCTGGGATCGACCTTTGCAGCCACGATCAGGCCATCCGCCGCCTCGATCGCACCACATGTCGTCGATCCCATGCGTCCAGACGCGCCCGCGACAGCCACGCGAATTGGTCCAACAGCCCCGGGCACTTCAACACCTTCCGTTGCCGACACTTCCCAACCTCTGACGCCGTGGGACCGTCTGGATCGGGTCCCGTGAGGCGCCCAGGTTAGAGCGCCAAGCGTCTCAAGGCTTGGGACCAACCCGCACGGAGACGAGTGGCGATGCTTGGAGCCGCTGACGGACTTCGTCCATGTCGGCCATGGAAACAGCCTCGTACCGCTGAACCACTTCGTTGGCCGAAGCGGGTTCACCTTGGAGCAGCGCCGATCGTCCGATGCGGTGCATGCGGCTGCGCATCGACTCATCAGCAATGGCAAAGCTGCCCCGAATTGCCGCCTTGGTCCGCTCCAACTCGGCTTCAGAAACCGGTCGATCGGTCAAGATGGCTTCGAGTTCCGCGGCGATCACCGATGCGGTCTCTTCGGCCCGGCGGGGGCTGCAGGTCGCGTAGAGCAACAAGATGCCGGCGTCGGTGTACAACGACAGGTCGGATCCGACCGCGTACGAAAGGCCGCGCTTCTCGCGTACTTCTCGAAAAAGACGCGACGTCAGGCCCCCACCGAGGACATGACTCAAGACGGTTAGCGCATAGCGCCCCGGGTCCTGTGCCTCGCCAATTCGCGCGGCCAAAAGCACATGGGTCTGTTCGCCAGGTCGATCCTCTGAAACGATCATCGGCGGCGTCGCGCCCGGCTGTTTCCGTGACGGTCGACCCTTGATGTCGGTGGAAGGAATGTTCGCCTGGACGGCTTCGACGATCTCGTCGTGATCGACCAAACCGGCTGCGGCCACAATCATCCGGCCCGACACGTACTGCTCGTCGTGATACGCGCGGATGGACTGGCTGTTAAGGGCCAGCAGGTGCTCTTCGGTGCCGAGAATGCGCCGACCCAACGGATGTTCCGGGAACAGCGCCTCGTTGAGGAGGTCATCTGCGATCGAACCGGCCTGATCATCTGCCCCGCGGAGTTCATCAAGGACGACCTCACGCTCGGACTCGATGTCGGGTTGTTCAAGGTTCGGGCGACACGCCAGATCCGTGAGGATCTCAAGCGCCGTGCCTTGGCCTTCGGCGATCAGGTGCGCCTCATAGACGGTGTGTTCCGCCGTGGTGAACGCGTTGATATCGCCGCCGAACCGTTCGATCTCTTCGCTGATCTCATCAGCATCGAACCGCTCGGTCCCTTTGAAGACGAGGTGTTCAAGAAAGTGCGTTGCACCTTGCATCGACGTTGGTTCGTCCCGCGACCCCACATCGACCCAAACGCCAAGAGCAGCCGACAACGCCAGCGGGGACCGCTCAGTTACGACGAGCGGTCCCCCTTCAAGGCGTGTTACGCGGATGCCAGTCTCAGGCTCCGTCACAGATTCGGCCTCCGTTAGCTGCGACCACCGCGGGAACGACCGCCGCGACCGCGACCGCCAGGGCGACGCTTCGGCGGCGCCGAACGACGACGCTCATCTTTGCGGGCGGTTCCCAGCTCGCCGAACTGCTGCTCAGCCTGAGCGTCCCACTCTTGGCGGAAGGAAACGTCAACACGGTCTCCGCCACCTTCAGACCGACGGTCAGAACGGCGACCCGAATCGGCGTCGTCGGAATCGTCGGAACGACGCGAATCGGAGCGGCGTGCATCAGAACGACCCGAGTCTGACCGACGCGAATCTGAGCCGCGAGAATCAGATCCCCGTGGCGCCCCATCGCCTGAGTCGTCGCCACCGTCGTTGCCGTCTCCGCCAGAACCACCCTCGTCGCCAGCGAGACGCAGCGACACCTTGCCGCGGTGATCGACCTCGTCAACTACCACCTCGACCGGCTGACCCAGTTGGACGACGTCTTCCACCCGGCTGACGCGCTGGCCGCGTCCTAGCTTGGAGATGTGGAGAAGTCCGTCACGACCAGGGAGGATGTTGACGAAAGCTCCGAAGTCAGTGATGTTGACCACCACTCCGGTGTATGTCTTGCCCTCTTCGGGCTGCGGCGGGTTGAGAATCTCGTTGATGCGTTGAACCGCAGCGTCCACCTGTGCACGCTGTGTCGCTCCGACGGTCACGATGCCCTGGACACCGTCGTCGTCGACGGCGATCTCTGCACCGGTTTCGTCCTGAATGGCCCTGACGATCTTGCCCTTCGGGCCGATAACCTCGCCCACCTTGTCGAGCGGAATCTCGATGCTGACGATCTTCGGTGCAACGTCTGCCACGTCCTGACGTGGTGCCGCCAGAGCCGCGTCCATCGTGTCGAGGATCGAGAGCCGAGCGACACGTGCTTGCTCGAGGGCTTGTGCCAAGACCTCTGCCGGAATGCCGTCGATCTTTGTGTCGAGTTGCAAGGCGGTGATGAAGTCCCGGGTCCCAGCGACCTTGAAGTCCATGTCACCAAAGGCGTCTTCTGCACCCAAAATGTCGGTCAGTGTCGTGTACTTGCCATCTGCGTAGACCAGGCCCATCGCGATACCCGCGACCGGAGCCTTGATCGGCACACCAGCATCCATGAGCGACAAGCTCGAACCACACACCGACGCCATCGACGTTGACCCGTTGGATGCCATCACGTCGGAAACGACGCGCATGGTGTAGGGCCATTCCTCGGAGGAAGGCAGCACTGGGACTAGCGCCCGCTCGGCGAGTGCGCCGTGGCCGATTTCCCGGCGCTTCGGCGACCCGACACGCCCGGTCTCACCAACCGAGTACGGCGGGAAGTTGTAGTGGTGCATGTAGCGCTTCGATTCGAGCGTGGAGATCGAGTCGATCATCTGCTCAAGGCGAGGCATGCCAAGCGTCGTCACGGACAACACCTGGGTCTCACCCCGCTGGAAAAGCGCGGAACCGTGAGCGGTAGACAAAATGCCGACCTCCGCCGAGATCGGACGAAGTTGGTCGGTCGCACGGCCATCGATGCGGAATCCGTCGTTGACGATGCGACGCCGCACAACCGACTTCTGCAACGAACGGAAGGCACGACCAACCGCTGTTCCCTCGCCGGCAAGGGGGCCAGGGGCGTCGGAGGTCCCGACGAGCTCGCCGACGATACGGCGTTCGATCTCGTCGAGGCGGGCATTGCGGTCGTGCTTGTCGGCGATGGTCATCGCCTCTTCGACGTCGCTGGTTGCAGCGTTGTTGACCGCGTCCCGGACCTCATCGGAATAGTCGATCTGCGGGTCGTAGGTCATCGGCGCGATCGGGCCGTTCTCGGCCTCGTACTTCGCCTTCAGTTCGAGCTGAAGATCGATCGCGTCTTCGATGGCGGGCTTGGCAGCCTCGAGACCCGCGGCGACGGTCGCTTCATCGACCTTCGCAGCACCGTCTTGGTAGAGCGCCCAGGCGTTGGGTCCGCCACCGGCTTCGACCATCATGATCGCAACGGAGCCGTCGTCGGCACGCCGCCCCGCAACGACCATCTCAAAGGTCGCTCCATCGGACTGCTCGTAACTGGGGTGCGCAACCCACTCACCATCGACCTGAGCGACACGGACCGCACCGATAGGACCTTGGAAAGGAATCCCCGAAACGGTGAGAGCGGCCGACGCACCGTTGATCACAGCCACGTCGTGCGGGTTAACCATGTCGACACCCAACACGGTGCCGACGATCTGGGTTTCGTTGCGGTACCCGTCGGCGAATGCCGGACGGATCGGACGGTCGGTCAAACGGCACGTCAGAACGGCCTGTTCGCCAGGCCGACCTTCGCGACGGAAGAACGAACCGGGGATCTTGCCTGCGGCGTACGCACGCTCTTCGACGTCGACGGTAAGCGGGAAGAAGTCGATACCGTCACGAACCCCGGATGCCGCACAGGCGGTAACGAGGACTCGGGTGTCACCCATACCGACGATCACGGAGCCATCGGCGAGAGCAGCAACCCGACCGGTTTCGAGCAGCATGGTTTTGTCGGAACCGGAGATTTCCCGGCTCACGGAATGAATAGAACTCATGTGGTTTCTTTCGTTAGAAACGCACCGCAGAGGCCCCATTTGGCCTCCGGACTGATCCCGGTAACGGGACCGCCAGTTCCCAGTTGGCAAACGCCTCGGGCGGGAAGCCCAAAGCATCTGGCGACTGACAACCGGTTCCACCCGTTGGCGGTGCGAATTGATTGTTGTTCGTGCCCCTATTCGAACAACTACGCGAGTCGGGAGCGGCAAGGCCGCTCCCGAGGTTGCACACTCTGGTTACCGTCGCAGGCCAAGCCTGGCGATCAACGATCGATACCTCTCGACGTCGATCCCTTTGAGGTAGTCCAGCAGCCGGCGACGTTGCCCGACCAGCATCAACAGTCCCCGCCGAGAGTGATGGTCCTTCTTGTGGACCTTCAGGTGCTCGGTAAGGTGGTTGATCCTTTTGGTGAGCAGCGCCACCTGGACCTCAGGCGAACCTGTGTCGCTCTGGTGCAGACCGTACTCTTGCATTACAGCGGTCTTGTCCGACATGACGGCGCGTCAACCTCGCAGTAGAAGAATAGGAACGTGTCAGCGCACCACGCGCCGACCGAGAAAAGCTAGCACAGCGTCCTGTTTGAAAAGAATCAGCTGTCGCCAAGGGGCGGGGGCGTCTCTCGCTTGAGCGATGTCACATGACCCCAAAAGGATCTTGCCTGATCGACATCTGCGGTCAACTGCGCACGTACTTCGGCAAGCGACGAGAACTTCTGTTGGGGCCGCAGGAACTTCAGAAACTCGACCCCGACCGCTTTGCCATAGATGTCACCGTCCCAGTCCAACACGTGAACTTCGACGAGGCGGCTGTGATCGGTGTCAAAGCTCTCTCGGGTTCCCAACGAGATCGCGGCTCCCAAACGTTCGCTGTCGAGGAGGAGTGCCCCGGCATACACGCCGTCCGCAGGGAGGCAGAAATGCCTGTCGACATCGATGTTGGCGGTCGGAAATCCGATCTCCCGTCCCCGGGCATCGCCGTGAACGACCGTACCTCGGAGTTCATAGGCGCGACCCAAGATCCGGGAAGCTCCTTCGACATCGCCGTCCTTGATGAGCCGCCTCACCCGCGTCGACGAGAAACTCTCTGGCCCGGCATCGTCGCTGCCGACCAGTTCCAAGGCGTGTACCTCGAATCCCAGTTCTGCGCCCATCTCTCGGAGCAAGGCAACGTCGCCGGCCCGGTTCTTCCCGAAGTGGAAGTCTTCACCGACGACGATGCTCTTGGCCGACAGCCCATCGACGAGGACGTCCCACACAAACTTGTTGGCTTCCTCTTCGCGTCGGACCTTGTCGAAGCGCAACACCACGACCACGTCCAGCTCCGGGATGGTCTCCAAGATCTCCAGCTTGTGGTCGAGGCTGGTCAGGATCGGCGGAGCTGCGTCCGGACGAACGATCTCCGCAGGGTGGCGATCGAAGGTGACGAGCGCTGTCCGGACCGGTTCGTCTGGAGTGGAAAGGGCCCGGGCACGCTCAGCGAGCACTTCGATGACGGCGCGGTGTCCCAGGTGGACACCGTCATAGGCCCCAATCGTCACTGCGAAGCGACCGGGAACATGCCAAGGCTCGTGGCGAATCACCTGCATAAGGGCTCCAGATCCTGACTGCTTCGGAGCTAACTCGGTCCTTGATCCTCGCGGCGGAGCGCCGTTCTCGTCGCATCGTCCGCCAATAAAGCGACATTCCCAACCCGGCAAAACCCGAACGGTCACGTCCGGGGAACAGCAAGGCCCGGGACGCCTTACGTGGATGGCCAGATCATGAGCGGCGCGAGGACGGAACCTTTCGGCTCTGCCATGCCGACAAACTCGCCTTCCATGAGGACCGCGCAGACGCCGCCGACCGCGCCAACACTGTCGAGTGGCAGTCGTTGACCGTGTCGCAGGCGAACTGCCAGCTCTGGGGAGACCTCGACCGTCTCCATGTGTTGTACCGCTTCCTCGGCCGACAGGAGGGCGCTTGAGGGATCGGACTGGATCTGGTCCAGGTCGAGCGCTCGATCCAGACCAAACCCCGACGCTTCGGTGCGGCGGAGCGCGGAGAGATGCGCACAGCCGCCAAGCGCCTCGCCGATATCAGCGGCCAGGACCCGAATGTAGGTTCCAGCCGAACAGGTCACGTCGAGGATTGCCCGAGGTGGCGGACCGTCGAAGAAGTCGATCATTTCCAGCCGATGGATGGTCACAGGCCGCGCGTCGCGTTCAACGACCTCACCACGCCGAGCCTTTTCGTACAGCCGTTCACCGTCCACTCTGATGGCGGAGACCATCGGGGGCGTTTGGTTGATCGGCCCCGTGAACCGCGACAACACCGAAGTAACTGCGGAAGCCTCGTACGGAGCATCGGAAATGGTTTCGGTGACCTGCCCTTCTGCGTCGAGCGTGTCAGTCGCCGTCCCGAACGTAACCGTTCCGGTATACCGCTTGGTGTCGTGCTGAAAATAGTTGAGCAGGCGGGTCGCCCAGCCGACCCCTACAACCAAGACACCTGTTGCAGCGGGATCGAGGGTACCGCCGTGACCTATGCGCCGTTCCCCGTAGATCCGACGTAGCGCACCGACGACGTCGTGCGAGGTAACGCCCGCCGGCTTATCGACGATGACAACGCCATGAACGGTAGGTTGTTTCCGCTTGGCCATGTGGTCTAAAGCGACGCCCGGATCGACTCAACAATCCGCTCGGCCGGACCGTCAGAGGTGAAACCGGCAGCGAAGCTGTGGCCCCCGCCGCCGTGTTTTTGAGCGATTTCCTGAACGTCGACGCTACCGAGGCCACGAAGGCTCACTCGCACACGTCCGGACGGCTCTTCCTTCAGGACGGCAAAGACGTCGGCTTCTTGGATCCGTCGGACAAGATCGATCAGCCCTTCAGTCTCATCGAGGGTGACGCCGAACTCTTCAAGATCGGCCTGACGAATGATCGCCGACGCGAAATGTTTCTCTGCGTCGAGCTGAGTCTCTGCCAGAACCCGTGCCGTTAGCTGCAAATACGCGAACCGGTGCTCTTCGAACAGCTCTCGCGACAGTGAAGGAATATCGACCTTGTAGGCGGACAACTGCGCCGCCATCTCAAAGACTTCTGGGGTGGTGGTCTGGTATTGGAAGCGACCGGTGTCGCACACCAGACCGGCATACAAACACGTGGCGACTTCGTCGGTGATCGGCAGATCGAGCATCTGTATGAGTTGGAACACCATCACCGCGGTCGCCGCTGCGCGGTCGTCGATCACGTTCAGCGTTCCGTAACGCGTGTTGGAAACGTGGTGATCCAACACGATCAGGTTCTCTGCGGCCTGCGCATTGGTCCCCAGATCGCCAAGTCGACCGAGCGACCCGGAGTCGAGTGTGATCATCACCTTTGGCTGAGCCGGGTAGGCCTCAGGGTGAGTGAGCCGGTCGAGGCCTGGAAGCGACCGATAGTGAGGCGCTACCTCAAACGGCTGGCTAAAAGAGGCGACCGAGGTGAAGTCGGCGGCTTGCAACGCGAGATGCAGTGCGAGCATCGACCCTAAGGCGTCACCATCGGGACTGACGTGGCAAGCAAGCGCGAATTCGCTGTTGTCACGGATTACCGCAGCCACATCTGCGAGCGTGTCGTTCATTGGTCCTGCTGGTGAATTCGAGCAATCGCAGCCTCGATGGCGTCAACCCGTTCCCGGGTTCGGTCCAGTCGAAACTCTACGCGCGGGGTGTGCCGCATTCGGACCGAGTGAGCAACGAGTCGTTGCACGGCAGGACGGGCCTCGTCGAGGGCTTCTTTCACCGTCGCCGGATCCGAATCAAAGGCCGTGTAGTACACGACAGCAATTCGGTTATCTGCTTCCATCTCGACGTCGGTCACCGTGAAAAATCCGAGTCGATCGTCGTCCCACCGTTCGGCCTCAGTGGCAACGATTGTGCGCACCAGTTCGCCGATTCGGTCCGATCGCTGAAAACTTCGTTGCGCCATCGGACCCCTCCGTCAACCCGCTCACCCGCGTACCCTGCGAGCGCAACCACGTGCCCCAGTTTATCGGACCGACCTGACCGGCTCGGGTCGCTTCGAGCCGGTCAGGTCACACATCCGAGGTTAGGTACGAGCGATTTCGCGCTCTTCGTACGTCTCGATGATGTCGCCGGACTTCAAGTCTTGGAACTGCTCAAGTCCGATTCCGCACTCGTATCCTGCGGATACTTCACGCGCATCTTCTTTAAAGCGCTTGAGCGAAGCGATCTCGCCCTTCCAGATGACGACGCCTTCGCGCAGGAAGCGAACCTTAGACCCACGCTTGACGACACCGGAACGCACGTAGCAACCGGCGATCCGGCCGACACGAGGCACCGAGAAGACTTCGCGGACCTCTGCCTCACCGGTAACGACTTCCTCGTATTCGGGAGCGAGCATTCCGACCATCGCTGCCTCGACGTCTTCGAGCATCTCGTAGATGATCTCGTAGAGCCGGACCTCGACCCGCTCGCGTTCTGCCAACTCACGAGCGATGCGGTCCGGACGGACGTTGAACCCGATGATCGTTGCGTTCGAACTGATAGCGAGGTTGACATCGTTCTCGGTGATTCCGCCGACGCCCCGCTGAACAAAGGCAAGCTTGACGTCGTCGCGCTCGCGCTTGCGCAGTGCGTCGGTGGCAGCTTCGAGAGATCCCTGCACGTCAGCTTTGAGGATCAAGTTGAGAGTCGTGATCTCGCCACGCTGGATGTGGGCGAAAATGTCCTCGAGCTTCGATCCTGCTCCGACAGGTGCAGCCGCCGTGCCCATCAGTTCGACCTGACGGGCTCGTCTTGCACGGGCCTCTGCCACGGTGCGGGCGACACGCTCATCGGGGGCAACACGGATCTGGTCGCCAGCCAACGGCACATCGTTGAACCCAAGCACCTGAACCGGCGTCGCCGGGCCGGCAACGTCAACCCGGTTGCCTTGGTCGTCGAGCATTGCTCGCACCTTGCCGAATGCCCCACCCGCAACGACCGGGTCGCCCACTCGCATGGTGCCCTGTTGGATCAGAGCGGTTGCGACGGGGCCACGGCCGACATCGAGATGGGCCTCCAACACCAAACCAACCGCGGGGCGGTCCGGAGCGGCTTCCAGTTCTTCAACTTCGGCGACCAGGAGCAAGGCGTCCATGAGTGCGTCGATGCCTTCACCTTTCAGCGCCGAGACCTCGACCATGATCGTGTCGCCACCCCATTCTTCGGGGATCAGGCCTTGTTCCACCATCTGCTGGCGGACGCGGTCTGGATTGGCGTCTTCGCGATCGACCTTGTTGATCGCTACAACGATCGGCACCTCGGCAGCCCGAGCGTGGCTCAGCGCTTCGAGCGTCTGAGGCATCACGCCGTCGTCGGCAGCAACGACCAGAACGGCGATGTCGGTTGCACGCGCCCCGCGAGCACGCATGGCGGTAAAGGCCTCGTGTCCTGGAGTGTCGATGAACGTGATCGGCTGATCATTGCGGTACGCCTGATAGGCGCCGATGTGCTGAGTGATCCCACCGGCTTCGCTGGCCACGACATTCGCTGCGCGAATCGCGTCGAGCAGCTTTGTCTTTCCGTGGTCGACGTGGCCCATCACCGTAACGACCGGCGGACGCTCGACGAGTTCTGACTCGTCGGGCTCTTCCTGGTCGAACAACGCGAGCAGCTCTTGCTCTTGTTCTTGACCCGGGTCGACGAGAAGGATCTCCGCGCCAAGTTCGTCAGCGATGAGCTCGATCATGTCGTCTGACAGGGACTGGGTGGCCGTGACCATTTCCCCGGCCATCATCAGCATGCGAACCAGGTCAGCTGCGGTCCTGTTGAGTTTGGGCGCGTAGTCCTGGATGGTGACGCCGCGAGGCACCACGATCTCACCCTCGGGAACGGGCGCGTCCTGCTCGGTGTACTGAGGAGCCTGCTGTGGTTCGAGGTCCTCCTGCTGGCGACGCTTCCTACGCTTCTTTCGCCGCTGTGGCGGGCCCCCGGGCCGACCACGACCGGCACCACCTGGGCCGCCGGCTCCACCGCCCCCTGGCGGAGGACCGCCACCGGGACCGCTGCGCGCTTGACCTGGGCGCGTGAAACCGCCGCCCCCACCACCTGGAGCACCGCCTGGGCGCCCGCGCGCGGGCGCACCGGTTGCCGGACGACCCGGGGCACCGCCCCGAGGCGACCGCGGTGGCGGTGCACCGGGCTTGCGTCCCGGTGGCGGCGGAATTGGCTTGCCTGAAAAGTTGGGCGGAGGCGGGATTGGCTTGCCGGACGCACTCATAGGGCGACGACGATCTTGCAGCGGAGCCGAAGTCGGATCGGCCGCCCGCGGCGTTTCGCTTGACGCTGTGGCCGGTCCAGCCACGTCGGCGGCCGGTTCGTCCACGGCGCTCGCGGGAACGTGAGCTGCCACCGGCGCAGGGTCGGCAACGGCAGGCTGTTCGACCGCTGGCGCAGGCTGAGCCGGACTGACCGTCTCGGCAACTGCTGGCGCCGACGCTCCAATGGGAGCTTCCCGTCCATCTGAGTCGCGGTCGATTGCGATGTCCTCGCGCTCGGCAGCTGGCGACACCAAAGGCTCTGAGACATCTGCAGTGTCGGTAACCGCCGGCGAAGGTGCGGGGCTCGTGATCGTTTCGGCGACGGGTTCGTCACGAGTGCCGGCCGCGCGAACGCGCAGAGTCCGACCTTCGCCGCCTGAGCGGACCCGAAGGCTCGACCCTCCGGCGCGAACGACCTTGCGTTCTCCGGCCTCGTCAGATTCACTCGACGGTGCCTGAGTCTCTTCCTCGGAGTTTTCGCCCTCGCGCGCCTCACGGCGACGACGCCGCCGACGGGAACGTTCGTCTTCTTCACCGGAACCACCGAGACCCTTGTCGCGCGCCAAACGGCGCACCCGGTCTGCCTGGGGTTCCTCAATGCTGGACGAGTGACTCCCGACCCCGATGCGAAGTTCATCGCAAAGGTCCAGCACGTCCTTGTTTTCTACCCCGAGTTCACGAGCCAACTCGTAAACCCGGATGCGCTTCCTGGGCAAGCCCTAACTCCGATTTTCGTATGCGCGTACAGGATCCTCGGTCATGCCCTGAGCCTTCTCTAGCGAGTCAGCAATCTGAGCCAGGACCGATTCATCCAATGAACGTCGGAACGCTCTGGGAAACGCTCGGCGAGCAAACGCAGCCGACACGCACGCGTCGTTGCCTTGACACAGCCATGCTCCCCGACCCTTTGTCGCGCGACCGAACCCGAGCCCCGATGTGTCGTGCCACGAAATCCTCGTGAGCTCGCCAACTGGGCGTCGGGTTCGACATCCAATACAGGTGCGCTGCGGAAGGTGAGCGTTTCCCAACGTGTTCCCCGAATCAGCTAGCGGATCAACTGATTCGGCGTATTTGTTTGCCACATTTGTAGCACTGCCCGACTGCCGCGAGTGAATCTCACCGCTTTCGGGATGGCTGGTCAATGGCCTTACTCTTCTTCTCCGTCCGTCGAATCATCATCCGTTTCAGGGTCCGATTCATCAGGATCCGACTCATCTGGGTCCGACTCATCGGTGTCCGACTCATCGGGATCCGATTCGTCTGGGTCTGATTCGTCTGGATCTGAGTCCGACCCAGTGGAAGCTGATTCATCGGAACCTGGCTCGTCGCCACCCCCCGAATCCCCGGACGCCTCGTCGGCAGCGGCCTCGTCAGACTGGTCAGAACCCTCAGCGCCCTCTGCCAATTCCTCGACGACTTCAACTTGGTCGGTCTCAACTTGGTCGGTCTCGACGCTTTCATACGTGCCGACGTCGTCGTAGCCCGCATCGGATGCGGAGATCTCGGCGCCACCACCGGCCGGGATCCAGACCAGTTCACCGCTTTCGTTCTCGACCCAGCTGCCTTCAGCCCAGTCGCCTTGCCCAGCGTTCGCCTCTTCTTCAGCGAGCTGGGTCTCAGACTTGATGTCGATACGCCACCCCGTCAGACGAGCGGCAAGCCGCGCGTTCTGGCCCTCTTTGCCGATGGCCAACGAAAGCTGATAGTCGGGGACGATCACCTCCGCCGTTGCATACGCCTCGTGAATGCGGACCTCGCGGACCTTCGCAGGTGAGAGCGCCTTGGCCACGAACTCGTGGGGATCATCGCTGAAGGGAACGATGTCGACCTTTTCACCCCGAAGTTCGTTGACCACCAGGCGGACTCGTGACCCACGAGCACCAACGCATGCCCCGACCGGGTCGACGTTCTCGTCGATCGATGCAACAGCGATCTTGGTCCGGTGACCGGGCTCACGAGCGAGCGCCTTGATCTGAACGACGTTCTCGGCGATCTCAGGAACTTCAAGCTCAAAAAGGCGCTTTACCAGACCAGGGTGCGTGCGGGAGACGACGATCTGTGGGCCCTTGTTGGTGCGCCGCACTTCGACGATGTACGCCTTGAGGCGCGCGCCGTGTTCATAGTGCTCTGACGGGACCTGCTCGGGCAACGGCAAAAGAGCCTCGACGCGCCCGAGGTCGATCAACGTGTACCGCTGGTCTGTTTGCTGGATGATTCCAGTGACGATGTCGCCTTCGCGCCCGGCGTACTCTTCGTACTTCATGTCGCGTTCGGCTTCACGAATGCGCTGCAAGATGACCTGCTTTGCAGTCATCGCTGCGATGCGGCCGAAGTCCTTCGGTGTGTCATCCCACTCGCGAACGAGATTGCCTTCTTCGTCGAACTCTTGTGCGTAAACGGCCATCTCGCCGCTCTCGATGTCGATCTCGACGACGGCTTCTTCAGCAGCGTTCGGCAGCTTCTTGTACGCGGTTACGAGCGCGTTCGCCAAAGCTTCCAAGAGCGTTTCGAATGAAATGCCCTTCTCGCGTTCAATGGTTCGGAGCGCCTCTATTAGTTCATGATTCATGGCTCTAGCTCCCTATCCCGGATCGGTCGAATGTGCTCACTTGCTGTCCGATCCCGCACGGCGCTTGCTTCCGCCCTTGGGCGGCGCAGGCTTCTTCCATTCAAAAACTGTTTTCGCTGACGCGATGTCTGGCATCGGCACTTCGATGAGCCCCTGCTCGGTGTCGAGGGTCACAACGTCGTCTTGGCGACCGGTGAGCTCACCGGAGAAACGGCGTTGACCATCGATCGGAGCGAGAAGCTTGATCGCAACCTTTTGGCCGATCGCACCGTCGAAGTGCTCGGGCAGGCGAAGCGGCCGTTCAAGTCCAGGACTAGACACCTCGAGGGTGTACCGACCGCGAATGGGGTCGGCCTCGTCGAGTAGCGGTGAGATGAGGTACGTCACGTCGGTGATGGTGTCCAAGGAGACCCCGCCTGGAGCATCCAGCAGCACCCGCAACACCTTGGCAGAAGTTCCTGCAGACACCTCGATGTCGTACAGCTCCACGTCGAGCGGTTGGATCACCGGCAGGATGAGCTGGGCAATCTCTTCTCGTGTGTCGCTCAACGTTTCCTCCTCCCGGCGTTGTCCCTTCACCGACGATTCTGGTGCATACACAAAAAAACGTGGGCCAGGGCCCACGTTTCCGGGATGCCACCGGGGCGGCCGCAGCAGCTGCGACAGCCAACGTCGGTATCCTCAACCAACTTCACGGCCGAAGACAGCTCAAAGGTAGCACGCTTGTCAATTGTTGCGGGGGCCGGGGCGCGCCCGACCGAAGCTCGCCTACTGCACGTGAGGTTCGGCAGCGATCGCCGAGGCGCTGGATTCGATCCGCTTGATCAGCACTTCAACGTTGTTCGCGTCCAGTCCTTTGTCCTCGAGCATTGCCGCCCGATCGGCTTCGGCCTCAGCCGCCGCGTTTTGATCTGCCGCCGCGAGGCGAGCTTCGATACCTTCAGCCATGATGGCTTCAGCCTCATCGACAAGCGCTCGGACCATGTCGGCCTCGTCGACAACGCGCACTACCTGGCCACGAACAAACAGATGGCCCTTCGATCGGCCAGCAGCGATCCCCAGATCTGCATCCCTGGCCTCGCCGGGACCATTAACGACACATCCCATTACCGCGACCTGCAGGGGAATCGAACGCGAAGCCAGTGCCTCCTGCGCTTGCGATGCAACCGCAATCACATCTACTTCGGCGCGCCCGCAACTGGGGCAACTGATGAGATCAACCGATTTGCGCTCCCTGAGACCAAGAATCTCAAGGAGCTGACGTCCTGCCTTTGCTTCTTCAACCGGGTCGGCAGTGAGGGACAACCGAATGGTGTCCCCAATCCCTTCGGCAAGAAGGGTACCGATACCTGTCACCGACTTGATCAGACCGCCCGGAAGGGGTCCGGCCTCGGTCACCCCGAGGTGCAATGGATGGTCAGTCCTTGAGGACAACAGGCGGTATGCCTCGATCATGAGGGGCACGTTTGATGCCTTCACCGAGATCTTGACGTCGTGAAAGTCGACCTGTTCGAAGTAGGCGAGCTCTTGCAACGCCGAGGCGACCAGCGCTTCCGCTGTGATGCCCCCAAAACGATCCGCGATGTCGGGATCTAACGATCCCCCGTTGACACCGATTCGGATCGGCACACCGCGCTCTTTGGCTGCCGAGGCCACCGCCCGAATGTGTTCGGGTTTGCGGATGTTGCCCGGGTTCAGTCGAAGGGCATCGACGCCGGCCTCCAATGCGGCGAGCGCCAAGCGGTATTGAAAGTGGATGTCGGCGACGATGGGCACCGGCGATCTGGGGACAATTTGGGCCAATCCGCGAGCGGCGTCGACGTCGTTGCAGGTGCACCGCACAATGTCGACGCCGGCGCCGGCCAGGGCGTAGATCTGCGCCAACGTTGCATCGACATCTGCGGTCTTGGTTGTGGTCATCGACTGCACCGATACGGGTGCGGCGCCGCCGACGAGGACCGAGCCGACCTTGACCTGGCGAGTTTCGCGTCGAGCAAACGATGGCGGTGTTGACATCTAGAAAGGATCCTGGATCGGGTTGTACACGTCGAGCAGGAATGCCGAGATCAGCAACAACCCCAGCATCGAGACAACCCCCACCGTAATGGGCATCAGCTTGACGACATCGACCGTAACCTTGCGCCCCCGAATCCGAGAGGCGATCGATTCGTAGATCGCAATGGCGATGTGTCCGCCATCGAACGGCAACAGGGGGACGAGGTTGAACACGCCGACGAAAATGTTGAAGCCAAACCACAAGGCCAGGAAGTCTTCCCAGCCCGAATCCAAAGCCTGAGCACCCACCCGAGCCACACCAACAGGCGAAATTGGTCGCTGAGCGTTGGCGGGATCGTCTTCTTCTGCCGTTCCAGAGACGGCGTCGGCAGTTAACGATGCTTGGCGCCAGAGTCCGCTCGGCGAAAAGATGTCGGTGATCGAGGTCACCGCGTCGCCCATCGATCGCGGCACAAGGCGTGCTGCTTCACCGACAGAAGCAATCACTCCTGGCTTTTCTTTTTCGAGTGTTGGAGCAACCCCGAGAAAACCCATAGACGGATCATCTGGATGCGGGCTGGGGACCGCAGTCAGAGCCACGGGTTTGCCGTCACGCATGACCTCGAGTTCGACAGGTTCGTCGACCGAAGCTTTGACGACGTCGGTCACGTCTTCCCACTGATCAACGGCGCTCCCGTTAACTGCGACGATCTCATCGCCTACCTCAAGGCCGGCAGCTTCTGCGGCGGAACCATCGACGATCTCCGACGGCACAGGAAGAACCCCGGTGACACGACCAGCCGCCACCAACAAGACAAACGCAGCAATGAAGGCCAGCGTGAAGTGGACAAGCGAACCAGCCGACACGACCAGCAACTTGGCGGGGAGCGACTTTGAGCGATATGTGCGATCTTCGTCTTCAGGATCTACTTCGTCGAGTGACGTCATCCCGACAATGCGGACGTACCCGCCAAGCGGGAGCCATTTGATGCCGTACTCGGTCTCGCCCCGTCGAAACGACCAGAGGCGCGGCCCGAAACCGACGAAGAACTCGCTCACTTTCATGCCGGTCGCTCGGGCCGTCACGAAGTGACCGAGCTCATGGAGAAAGATCATGACCCCAAAAAAGAGGGTCACCGCCAGCAGGTACTGCACAAGAAACCTCTCAGAGAATCTAACGCTCGAGCCGCGAAACCCGGTTGCGAGCTAACGCCCGCCCTTCGCTGTCAGCTTCGAGAACCGCCTCAAGGCTATCGGCCGGACGCCACGAAATGTCGTCGAGCACGCCTTCGTTGACGCGACCGATGTCGATCCACGAAAGGCGACCGTCAAGAAAGGCCTCGACCGAGATTTCGTTCGCCGCAGACAATGCCGCAGGCGCAATGCCGCCTCGGCGGGCCGCTTCGAAAGCAAGCCGAAGGCAGACGAACGTCTCGAGGTCGGGAGCTTCGAAGGACAAGGACCCGATGCTCGCCCAGTCGATCGCGGCAGGCGGACTCGGTTCCCCCCGAGATTCGTCAAGACGCTCGGGATAGGACAGCGCATACGCTATCGGCAAACGCATATCAGGGCGGGAGAGTTGGGCGATCGTGGTGCCGTCGACGAACTCAACCATCGAATGAACGATGGACTGCGGATGGACCACCACCTCGACCGCATCCGCGGAAACGTTGAACAGTTCGCAAGCCTCGATGACTTCGAGCCCCTTATTCATCAGGGTCGAACTGTCGACCGTGATCTTGGGACCCATCGACCAGGTCGGGTGAGCGAGAGCGTCGGCAATGGTCACCGCTTCGAGTTCTGACTCGGTCTTGCCCCGGAACGGTCCCCCGCTGGCAGTCAACAAAATTCGTCGGAGCTCAGGTGAGTGACCCGCCTGCATCGACTGAAAGATCGCGCTGTGTTCAGAGTCGACCGGGACGATGACACCGCCCCCGTCGAGCCTCGCTTGGTTGACGACAGGACCTGCAGCGATGAGGCTCTCTTTGTTGGCCAGACCCAGGCGTTTCCCGCTGCGAAGCGCAGCCAATGTTGCCGGAAGCCCAGCGAAACCGACGACCCCGTTGATCACCACGTCCACTTCGGGTAGTGCAGCCAACTCGGCCAAGGACTCGGGAGCATCTGCACACAGCCGCGCGTGTGTCGACGGGACGCCGTGCTGGTCGGCCTGGGCCTGAAGGACGGACGCATTGCGACCCGCAGCCAAGGCCACGACCCGAAAACGCTCCTGGTGCGCTTCAATCACGTTGAGCGCTTGCGTACCGACCGAGCCAGTGCTGCCGAGTACAGCGACGCCGACGCGGCCGTCAGTGTTGTTCTTCACCCAAAAACCCAGACAGGTCGCAGCACAAGATGAACAGAATGCGCCCTAGTTGAGGATGAACACTACCGACAGGTAGTAGGTCACGGGCAGGGCGAAGAGCATGGCGTCGAAACGATCCAAAACCCCGCCGTGCTCGGGGAGCAGTGCACCGAAGTCTTTGACGCCCAGCTCTCGCTTCACCATGGAGGCCGACAGGTCACCCAAAGGTCCGATACACCCAAGTACCAGGCCCAACAAGAGGCGATCCATGATGTCGGCGTCCCACGGGGCGATCATCCCGAGCAGCAGAACCGCGACCAGGACCGACGCGGCAACCCCACCGAGAAATCCTTCTAGGGTTTTGCCAGGCGAAACATCGGGCGCCAACTTGATCCGTCCAATTGCTCGACCGACGAAATATCCGCCGACGTCAGCCGCAACGATGCATGCAACGGCACCAGCAAGCCGCCCGATGCCATCTGGTAGCACCACCAACATCGTCCCGTAGGAGCCAAAGACCCCGACCATGAGGAAGCCGAGCATGGTGAAAGCCACATTGGTGAGCGGCGGCGCTTCTTCGACCTTGAACAGGAACCACGCAAAACTGAAAAACACCATGAGGACGGTGAGCATCGCGACAGCTCTCGGACCATGGTGGTAAGCGGCCAAGACGACCCCGACCGATCCGGCGATCCCAAGCAGGGTTGCCGGCCGGTAGCCGCGTTCACGTAGCACAGCGAAGAATTCTGCGCTCCCCAGCCCAACGATGACCATGATCAACACGGTTGTGGCTGCGGCGCCGAGCTCCATCGCCAAAAGTCCCAGGACGAGAAGTGCCGCACCCACCAGGGCGGCCATGCCCAGATCGCGCCCACCACCGCTTGGCTTCTTCGCTGCGGGTTTGGCTTGTGCTGGGGTACCGCGCTTCTTCGCCGAACCCTTGTCGGCCTCGGCCGGACGGCGCTTGGGCTCCCGAGGGGCTTCGGACCAGCCGGAACGCTCCCCCCGATCGGATCCTTGCCGGGAAGGGACGCGGGCATCGCGCTGGGAGCCACCGTCATCGCGATGCTCGTCGTAGTTCGAATGCGCTCGTCCGTGCGAGCGAGCCGCTTCGGCATCGCCGACGGCGTAACGACCAGCTGGGAAGTCGTCGTCAGCGTCGTCAAAGGCGCCGTCGTACCCGGACGGACTACCTGATCGTCCGTGAGTTTCAAAGTCGCCGTCGCCATGACGCGGCGGTTCTCCCCAAGTATCTGCTGTCCGCCGACCCAATTCGTCGTATTCAGCAGTTCCACCACGCTCGGTATCGAATCGACCGGAGCGATAGTCGTGTAAGCCCTCATCGCCATCAGAATCATCGTTGGCGTAGAGGTCGCTTGCGGTTCGCTGGTCGGCACCTGGCCGGCCTAACCCACCCGAGTAAGAGCCCGACTCATCGGAGTCGACATCGTCGTCCTCGTACCAAGCAGACGCGTCGGCGTCGTCGCCTCGATACGAATCAAAGGCACGGGTCGATTCTTCGTCACGGAATTGAGGGTCAGGATCTTCTTGGGTGCCCCACCGCTGGTACTCACCGTCCTCCCCCGGGGGCGAGTAAGGGTCGCGGGTCGGAGCGATCCGAAAGCTCAGATCCCAATCCGCAGGTTCGCCATCATCGTCGACGGCGCCAAAGTCGTCGTCACGCGAATTGGGCACCCGGTCCTCCAAACGTTGTTACTGACCCGCCAGCAGGAGGCTAGACCTCGCAAAAGGCGCGATGGTGGAATCTCACTTCACCGAATAGATAACAGGCGCATCTGCGCTTGACTCAGACCTCGAGAAGCTCTGCTTCTTTGCGCTCGAGGATGTTGTCGACCTCTTTGACGTACTTGTCAGTCAGAGCGTCGAGCTCTTTTTCTGCTCGGACCAAGTCGTCCTCAGAAATGTCGCCGTCCTTTTGAGAGGACTCCAAGTTTTGACGAGCAGTGCGTCGAGCATTGCGGACAGACACCCGCCCCTGCTCTGCACTCTTCTTTACTACCTTGACCAAATCCCGGCGGCGCTCTTCGGTGAGGGGAGGGAAGTTCAGCCGGATGATCGACCCGTCATTCGAAGGAGTAACTCCAAGGTCAGAGGCTTGTATTGCCCGCTCAATGCCGGTCAGCGCACCCTTGTCGTAGGGGTTGATCAGGAGAACGCGCGCCTCGGGCGCGGTCACTCCAGCAAGTTGCTGAAGCGGAACGGTCGAGCCGTAGTACTCCACAGGAATCTTTTCGACCAAGACCGGCGAAGCCCGCCCACTCCGAACCCGTGAAAACTCGTCGCGAAGGTGAACGAGCGCCGCGTCCATGGACTCTTCGGCTTCTAACAAGACCTCGTCGGTCACGACAGCTCCCTCTGGTGTACCTGACTAACCGGGGGCAAAGACTACCCGAGCGGGGCGTCTGAACCGACGAAGGTACCGATGTCACTTCCAGCGAGAGCACTGTTGATGTTTCCCGGTGTGGTCATGTCAAAAACGACGATGGGGATGTCGTTATCCATAGCGAGGGCGACCGCCGTCGAATCCATGACGCCGAGGTTGCGTTCCATCACCTCGCGAAACGAGATTGAGTCGAACCGCGAAGCATCAGGATTGGCTCGAGGGTCATCGTCATAGACACCGTCGACTCCTGAATGGGTTCCCTTCAAGATCACGTCGGCACCGATCTCGGCGGCGCGGAGGGCGGCGGTCGAGTCGGTAGTGAAATACGGGTTGCCCGTCCCCGCAGCGAACACGACGACCCGCCCCTTTTCGAGGTGACGCATGGCACGCCGGCGAATGTAGGGCTCAGCGACCGCTCGGACCTCAAGGGCGGTCTGCACCCTTGTGGGCTGTCCCGCCGCTTCCAGGGCGTCCTGAATAGCAAGGGCGTTGATCACGGTGCCGAGCATTCCCATATGGTCTGCAGTCACCCGGTCCATACCGCGGTCAGATCCTTGGAGGCCCCGGAAGATGTTGCCGCCACCGACCACGATGGCGATGTCGGTGTTGAGCTCCCGCCGGGCTTGAGTCACCTCCTCAGCGATGCGCTGAACGACACCAGCATCGATGCCGTATCCGGTTTGGGCATTGGCAAATGCCTCTCCGGAAAGCTTGAGGACGACTCTTTGGTACCTGGCGGGAGCGTTCACACTCCCAAGCCTAGTTTTCGCCGATCTTGACGCGGGCAAAGCGCGTCACCTTGGCGTCCGGGCCGAGCTGTGAAACCAGCTGGCCCACGGTCACCGAGGTATCACGGATGTACGGCTGATCGACGAGCACGATCTCTTTGAGGAAGGCCTTCATCCGTCCTTCGACGATCTTGGCCGTGACGTTCTCAGGCTTTCCTTCACCTTGCGCCTGGACCGCGACAACTTCGCGCTCAGCCACGATCTCCGACTCGGGGACCTGGTCATCGGTCACGTAGCGAGGAGCGGCCGACGCGATGTGAAGGGCCACATCGTGAGCGGTGTCCTTGGCTTGTTGCGAACCGCGATCCACACCGTCGATCTCGACGACGACACCAAGCACGCCACGATCGGATTGAACGTGGAGGTAGACATCGAGCAGGCCGCTGTCGGACTGGAACCGCTCGACACGGCCGAGGCTGATGTTCTCGCCGAGGGAGCCAGCGAGAGACTTGATCGCCTCGTCGACGGTCTCTGTAGTGTCCCCGAACTTCTGGCTGAGGAGATCTGACCCATCGGTGAGCGCCTGATCTGCCAACTGCTGAGCAAAGTCCAAGAACCCCTCGCCCTTTGCGACGAAGTCGGTTTCACACGCCAGTTCGAGGACGACGGCTGTGTCCTCGCTACGCGCGACAACAACCGACCCTTGTGTGGCGTCACGACCCGTACGCTTTGCAGCAGCCGCGAGTCCCTTTTCCCGCAGCCATGTCTTGGCCGCTTCGATGTCGCCTTCGGTCTCACCGAGTGCCTTCTTGCAATCCATCATGCCTGCGCCCGTCAGCTTGCGGAGCGCGGCGACGTCCTTTGCAGCGATGTTCGCCATGGTGATTCTGCTTTCTGGTGAATTCGACACGCGGCCCGATCGATCGGGCCGCGTGGAATGACTTGTAACCCGAGACGGACTGTTGAAAGTCCCAGAGTTTTAGGCCTCGGCCGCACTTTCGTCGCCGGACGACTCTGCGGGTGCCTCGGCCGCCGCAGCGGGAGCTTCAGCTACCGGCGCTTCAGCAGGTTCGGAAGATTCCTCGGCATCTTCCTGAGTTGCTTCGGCGGCATCCCGCTCTTCCTTGGCCTTGCGCTTTGCCTCGAGCAGGCGGGCTTCACGCTCTTTTTGTTGCTGCTGGGCCAGGACGCGTGCTCGCATCTGCTCTTGGGCCTTGCGCTTGATCTCTTCCGGATTGGCTGCCGGTGTAGCGACGTCTTCGGTTGCGACCGCTGACGCGTTCCCACGGTGTGCGGCCAGACGGCGACCTTCCGAGACGGCGTCGGCGATGACCCGTGCGATCAGGCTCGTGGAACGGATCGCGTCGTCGTTGCCCGGGATCGGGAAGTCGATCACATCGGGGTCACAGTTGGTGTCGACGATCGCGACAACCGGGATTCCGAGGCGGTTCGCTTCGGTGACGGCGATGTATTCCTTCTTGGTGTCGATGACAAACAACGCGTCAGGGACACGCTCCATGTGGCGGATTCCGCCGAGGTAACGCTGAAGCTTCTCCATCTCGCGGGTCAGCAGCAGGGCTTCCTTCTTAGGCATCAGTTCGAACTCGCCAAGTCGTTGGCGACGTTCGAGGTCCCGCATTTTGGCGGTCCGAGCGCTCATGGTGGTGAAGTTGGTCAAGAGACCACCCAACCAACGCTCGTTCACATACGGCATGCCGACACGGTGAGCCTCGTTGGAAACCGCATCCTGGGCTTGCTTCTTGGTACCCACGAACAAAATGTTGCCGCCATCGGCAACCATGTCGCGGATGTAAATGTAGGACTGCTCGATGCCGCTCAGGCTTTGGCGCAGGTCGAGCAAGTAAATTCCATTGCGCTCGCCGAGGATGTATCGCTTCATCTTCGGGTTCCAGCGACGGGTTTGATGCCCGAAATGCATACCTGCCTGGAGCAGTTCTTTCATAGTGACAACGGCCACGGTGGGTCCTTCCCTCGGTTCGACGTCGACTCGCGCGCACCAGCGCTCGGAAGCGGCCTGGTGACCTTGGGATCGCAAGTCTGAGATGAATAAGCACCCATCGGGATTGACAGGCGATTAGCCCGACAACTCTATCGGAACATCTCTCGCGTCTTTCATCGGATACTTCCGCTTACGGAGCAGGGAAGCCTCGTGAGACGACTGCCACGAGGGCGTCTGAGGTTTGAGCCAGAACGCGGCAGAGCTCGGGAGGTGGACCGAGGTCTCCACCCCAGCGCGTCAGCCTCACCCGACCGGGAACCCCGCCCAGCAGTCCAATCGGGTCCAGGTAGTCCTCGCCGGAGCGAAGACCGACGTGGATGATGGCGCTTTGCGCCTGCGCGACCACATCGCCCGGCGAAACGCTGTCACCGGGATTAAACCCCACCCCGACCGCTCCGCCAAAGGTCGAGATCGTCCCATCACCGAGCTGAACGCTGACCCACGGCGTGCCAGCCACCGAACCCACGAAGCGGATCACGCCGGCCTGCGTAGCCCTAATGGGAGCTCCAGCGCCCACGTCCACCTTGATTCCGCGATGGCCCCTGCCGAACCGGGTCACCGGAGGATCAAAATCCTTGACGATCGTGCCCGAAACAGCGGACCAGGCTCCACACGTGCCCCTCACCTGGGCAGACGCACTCCCGGGCAGGATGAAAGAAGCACCGATCACGAGGAGAACGAGAAGCGTCTTGATCGTCGAGAGCAGCCGGTTTCGACTTGGCGAAATGGACCAAAATGGCCGGAGCTCGGCATAACACACAGGCACGGTTCCTCCGTTGAGAACGTGAAAGCTCAGAAGGGATCCGGGTCGGATCCGCTCGGGCTGGAGGAGAACCAGCGCGCCGCGAACGAAGGGCGAATCATGGGGCGTAGCCAACCTAAAAGCCTCGGCTCGCCCAGCAGCGTGTTCTTACAAAAGGCGGCGGCAACCGGCCACGTTGGGAGTAGTGGTCAACGCCCTTCAGCGTCGACGAACTTGGACCGAAGCTGCATGATTGCCTTGGTGTGGATTTGGCAGACTCGAGATTCGGTCACCCCGATAATGTCGCCGATCTCGGCCAGCGTCATGCCTTCGTAATAGTAGAAGGTGAGCACCAGCCGCTCGCGTTCGGAAAGCCGGTTAATCGCGTCGGCGAGCAGGTAGCGCATCTCTTCGACTTCGAACGCCCGCATCGGGTCGGCGCCGGTGTCGGCAATCGTTTCGCGGATGGTTGCGCCGTTTTCGTCCCGCCCCGCCGTTTCTTCAACGGATACGAGCCCGACGAAGCTGATCTGCGACAAGGTGTCACGCAACTGCCGATCGGACATTCCGACCTCTTCAGCGATTTCGGCGTCTGTCGGCGAACGCTTCAGCTCGTTTTCCAGTTTGGAACACGCGCGTTCGATCTCTCGCGCTTTGGCCCGAACCGAACGAGGCACCCAGTCCATCGAGCGCAGCTCATCGATGATTGCGCCTTTGATTCGACTTATTGCGTAGGTCTCGAATTTGAAACCTCGACCCAAATCGAACTTCTCGATCGCGTCGATAAGGCCGAACATTCCATAACTCACCAGGTCGCGCTGGTCGACGTTATGCGGAAGACCAACGGCGACACGTCCTGCAACGAACTTGACCAGTGGCGAATAGTGAAGAATTAGCCGGCTGCGAACGTCGCTATCTGCGGTCTCCTTATATTGAGACCACAAAGTATCGAGTTGTTCGTCTTGTTCCACCGGCATGTTGTCCCCGGGCATCTAAGCGGCGCTCACCTCATGCCCTGGGGTGGGTCGCTTCATAAACGGACCGCACGTGGTCCTTTGTCAGGTGCGTGTACAACTGCGTCGTTTCCACGTCCGCATGGCCGAGCAACTCTTGAACAACTCGAACGTCCGCGCCCCCGCGCAACAAGTGGGTTGCGAACGCGTGGCGCCACTGGTGAGGGTGCAAAACCCGGCCATCTGGAAGTGGATACTTGCCAAGGATACGTCGTACGTCACGCGGGTTCATCCGTTTTGCTGTGCGGTTCAGAAATACTGCTCGTCCGCCCGTGGATTGGTCGAGGTGTGGGCGCCCTTCATCTAGGTACTTTTCCAGCGATCCGCACGCGGCTTGATGGAGGGGTAATCGGCGGTACTTTGAGCCTTTACCCAGCACCGTTAGGGTGCGATTCCGCGCGTCGTAGTCCTGCCAGTCAAGACCACATAGTTCGCTGACTCTCAGCCCCGCCCCGTAGAGG
Source organism: Acidimicrobiia bacterium (assembly GCA_018003035.1). Taxonomy (GTDB): domain Bacteria; phylum Actinomycetota; class Acidimicrobiia; order IMCC26256; family JAGNEX01; genus JAGNEX01. Next base: position 54,377 of record JAGNEX010000002.1, on the reverse strand, counting down.
AGCTCCAATATCGCGTGCTCCATGAGGAGTCTGGCCCGCTGGACCTGATCCGCTTGATCCGAAGAAATTGAGGTTGATCTAACCCTTTCGGCCGCTTCATCCAAGAGATATTCGGCCTCGATCTCTTTGGGGACCGATGGGAGGCGCTGCGTGTTGGCCGGGGCACGAAGGTTGGCTGCCGGATCTGAGTCGATCTTGCCCGTCTTGGCGAGCCAGGCAAAGTAGGCACGAATTCCGGCCGCGCGGCGTGCGACTGAGCGCTCGGATCGACCGAGAGTTCGTTGGAACGACAAAAAACGCCGAAGGGCCGGATGGTCAAGATCGCTGGGAGAGTCGGCCTCCCCCCGCAACGCCCAAGCAGTGAGGGCCTGGACATCGACCTGGTAGGCGCGACGCGTGTGTGGACTCTTGTCCGCCAGCGAGAGTATGAACTCCTCGATGTGCCAAGTCATTACGTCAACGGTACCGGTTCGGAGCTTCGAGTTAGTCGACCGCCGGGAGCCGAGCGGCCAGCGGCTCTGAGCGCCCTTGGGTCACCAAAGCCGACCGCCCACCTGCTCGTTCCTCGGTTCACCCGGCGGGGCACCTGGAGACCTTGCAGGGACGGGCAGCACGCAATCAGGATCGTCGTTGCGCACGTCGTTCACGCGGCGCCCGACTTCGACCGACACGATGTCCGCTGACGGTAGCGGGACGCACAACTGTTGAGCGATCCGGGGATCATCCATGGCAGGGTCAAGCCAAAAGTCCCAATGGTCCCTGGGGAGGATCACCGGCATTCGGTCGTGAATAGCACCCACAATCTCGTTGGGAGCCGTGGTGAGGACAGCAAAGCCTGCGGCCGGAGCATCCTCTGACGACTTGGACCGCGGTGCCCAAATCGCTCCGAATGCGAACAGCGTACCGTCGGCGGGTTGGAAGAGGTGAGGCACCTTGACCGCGCCAACGTTCTGCCATTCAAAGAAACCGTTCGCGGGAATCAGGCATCGACGTTTCGCTAGCGACGACCGGAAATAGCCTGAGGTTGCAGCGGTTTCGGAACGAGCATTGATCGTGTTGCGCGGGTTGCCTCGCTGAAAACGCTCGGGCGCGTAGCCCCAGAACATCAGCCCAAGTGTGCGCTGGCCTGCAACGTCGGCAACTGCTGGAACTTCCATCGTGGGAGCCACGTTGTAATGCGGCTCGTAGTCGTCATCAGCGATCTTGGCCTTTTCGACTTCGAACAGAGTTCGGATCTGGTCGATGCTTGCCGAACTGACAAAGCGCCCGCACACGACTATGCCTGCTGTAGCGGTTCTGGCCCGGCGAGAGTGCCCTTTGGTTCCGCTCCGTCACCGTCCGAAGCGGGAGACTCAACCGTAGCGACGTTTGTTCCGGTCGGCGGTCGGACGCTGGGGTCCTGTGGCGCGGAGGCCGTTTGCTGTATCTCGCCGGCCGACGCACCGTCGCCTCCGAGACCGGGCATCTGAGTGTGGTATTCGGCAACGAGCCAGGACCCCGGGTTCCGAACAACGAGGATTTCATTCTGGAAGGTACTGCCATCTACCAGGTGAAGCGTCGTGTTGTACAACACCCGGTGGCGTTCCCGCTTGGCCGCTTCAAGGCTCACGTGGCTCAGGGTCCCCTTCACATGTGTCGGGGGAATTGCACGCTTCTTGTCCGCCACGAAGGTGTCCCTGCCACGCCCCTGCCGCATATCGGGGGTACTCATCGCCCAGATCGCCGCGAAATCCAGTCGATCCCAGGCATACTCGTAACCGAGCGCGACTTCGTCCGGCGCGACGCCGTTGTCCTTGCCGAGGAACACCAGCGTCGCGAAACAAAAGCCGAGCGCCAGGGCGATAGCCAAGAACAGCGGCCAACGCGCACCGTCAACCACTTGCTCGTTTACCTGGGCGAGCACCCACAAGAGCTGCATAACCACGTCAGGTTATCGAGCAATCCCCAGGCGACATGGGTCGAGAAGTGCGAATACCGCGTCTCAGCGCCGGAGCTGGGGCCGTCATCAAAGAGCTCCTGGGATGGTTCCCCGTGGCCGCCTCCGTAGGGCTCTGCGCCACGCCGGTCCCATTGGAGTTCCATACCTGGAGGCCACGCGAACGTCTGCCGGGCATGGCTGTCACAGGCTCGTCCTAAGGTGAGGGGTGCATCGAAGTGCCGTGTTCTGGCCCTCCAATTTCGAGTCGCCTCTGCACCAGGAGGACTCCTCACCGTCACTGCGCCAAAAAGGCTTCCTCGATGCTTGCTTCGGTTCGTTCAGCAACACTTTTGGGAATCGACGGACATTCCGTCGAAGTCGAAACCCACCTTTCTCAAGGTCTCCCCGCGTTCAACGTGGTCGGGCTTCCAGACGTTGGTGTCCGGGAGTCCCGCGACCGGGTGCGGGCGGCACTCCTCTCGTCCGGTCTGCCCTGGCCACTCAAACGCATCACGGTCAACCTGGCGCCGGGGTCGGTTCCCAAGGCCGGGTCTGGCCTCGACCTCGCTGTCGCGCTTGGCATCCTCGCGGTGGAAGGGGTGATACCCCTCGACCGACTCGATGAGACTGCCGCTTTTGCTGAACTGGGGCTGGACGGCACCCTCCGTCCGTGCGATGGAGTTCTCGCGCTCGGCTGGGCGGCCGCTCGGGACGGCGCAAAGCGACTCATTGTCGCACCCGAAGACGCCGTCGAGGCCGGCCTTCTGCCGGGAGTGGAAGTTCTGACCGCGCCCGACCTTGACGCAGTTGTCCGCGCACTCAAGTGCGAACGGCCCTGGGACGACGTGCCTCCCGAACATCAACCTGCTACCGTTGACGAGCACCTCGTTGATCTAGGCCACATACGTGGCCACCACCTCGCGATTCATTGCGCCATGCTTTCCGCGGCTGGCGGTCACCACCTGCTCCTCTCCGGTCCGCCCGGTATCGGCAAGTCGATGATTGCTCAGGGGATCGAATCGATCATGCCCCCGCTCGATGACGACGGGGCGCTCGAGTTGACCCGCATCTACTCAGCAGCGGGCTTGGCGCCGCTCAGCGGGGTTGTCCGCCGACGACCCTTTCGACGTCCCCACCACACGGTGACCACCGTCGCGCTTCTCGGCGGAGGAAGCGCCCGACTCCGCCCCGGCGAGGTCACGCTCGCCCACAGAGGCACGTTGTTTCTTGACGAGCTGGGCGAGTTCCGACCCCAATCGCTGGATGCTCTTCGTCAGCCCCTCGAAGAGGGAGTTGTACGGATCGCTCGAAGCAGAGTGGCAGCGGTGTTCCCGGCCTCGTTTGCGCTCGTCGCCTGTACAAACCCGTGCCCTTGTGGGCTCGGCCCACCGCGGTGTAGCTGCAGCGAAGACAAACGCGACCGCTACCGGCGGAGACTGAGCGAACCCCTGCTCGATCGTTTCGACATGCGCCTCGCGCTGACACCCCCGACTGCTGCGTCGACTGCAGCTACGACATCGGAGAAGGCGGCGCTGAGCGTCGCGAACGCCGCAGAACGGGCCACCCGTCGCCTCGCTGGCACCCCTTGGCGACGCAACAGCGAAGTTCCGGGTCATCAAATAGCCAAGGTGATGCCACTTCCCAGCGCGGTGGAAGAGGCTCTTCGCCACGCAAGATCCGTTGGCAAGGTCAGTGAGCGAGGCGCGACCCGCAGCGCCCGCCTCGCCTGGACCATCGCGGACCTTGCCGGACGCGATCAGCCGTCTTTGCAAGACGCACTGTTGGCTTGCGATCTCAGGGAAGCAACGCTGTGAGCCCCCAGGTATCTCCCCAGTTTGCCGGCCTCGGGCTCGACATCGCTCGATGCGGACCGTGCTCCCACCACCCGGATGTTCACTTGCACTCGTGGAGTCGCGAACCGACCAACCCTGGTTCCGGTCAGTGCGCCTGTTTGCTCGATGCTGCGTTGGTAATGAGGGCGCATAGCCACGCTCCAGGGCGCTGGATCGAGCGCTGCCAGACGGGATGCTGCTGGCAACAGAGGGCATCGCTGCTCCATAGCGATCTTGTCGCAGCTCGCAGCGAGATCGCCGCCTTCCTCGCCGACCGCGGATCCGCTCTATGGGTTGCCGACAGCGCGGACTTCCCCCTGCGGTCCCCAGTCGAAGGGCTCCCACCGACCGTCGTCATCGAGGGACATCAGCGGGTCGACTGGCGTCAGGGGCGGGTAGCGATCATCGGTACGAGATCTGCATCACCGCACGGAATCATCGACGCGACCGAGTTGGGAGCATCGATGGCCGAGGCCGGCCTGCTCGTTCTGAGCGGCCTCGCATTGGGGATCGACGCCGCAGCTCATCGAGGAGCGATATCGGCCGGCGGGGTGCCGGTTGGCATCGTCGGAACCGGTTTGGATCAGGTCTATCCCCGGCGACACGTCGACCTGCATCGCAAGGTTCGCGACTCCGGCGCTCTGCTCAGCCAGTTCTGGTATGGAGTCGGGCCTCGGGCCTACCACTTCCCCATCCGGAATCGCCTCATCGCCGCGTTGGCAGACGTCGTCGTGGTGGTCGAAGCCACGTTAACTGGGGGTACCCACAGCACCGTCGAACACGCTCTCGCGGCGGGGCGGCCGGTGTTCGCAATACCGGGCTCGCGGCGCAACCCCGCAGCTGAAGGTTGCAACCGATTGATTGCCGACGGCGCCATACCTCTATTGGAAGCCGACGATGTCCTGACACAACTCGGAATGGTCGTACCCAGCGCAGGAGTCAGCCCGCGACATGACGTGCCCGAACCACTCAGCCTGGACGACGTCGAGCTGATGAGCGCTCTGTCCGGCGAACCGGTCACCGTAGAGCAACTGGCCGAGCGCCTCGCGGTCGACTTTCAAACAGCCGCCGAGCGAGCGGCAAGAGCCGTCGAGGCTGGGTTCGTGTTCAAAGAACGTGGGTTCCTTTGGCCGCGTTGATGGGGTTGGGGAGCCGGGTACGCACCCGACACCCCAAGCCCCTTCGGTATAGCCTGCCCGTCATGGGCTACAACCCGCACCGGAAGCGCGTCAAGCGCGACTCTGATCTTGTATTCGTGGGCGCCGCTGTCGTCATCACCGCGGTACTGGTCATTTGGGGACTCTTCGGCTAGCGCTCGTTGTTGACCCCGCTGCGCGACCTAAGGAGGCGGAAAGCTTCGGCCTCCGCGCACGGCCAGTCTCGTGTTTCCACTTCATCGAGGTGGACAGGCGCGGCTCCGAAGCCTGACTTCGACCGACCACGTTGACAGCCTCACAGGACTGCTCACTCCCCCACCCCGGCCAGCACCTGAACTCTGGGCGGCTCACCCCAGTACACGCATGCGACGTCGAGCCTGATCCGTTCGATGCACGCAGCGCTCCAACTCGCCACGTCGTCATCGCTGGGTTTCGATCCCGACCGTCCCGCGTCGCCCTCGTGTTCGGCCGCCAAAAATGCGCCAGCAACTTTTCGCATCGACGCCAGCTTTGCTGGGGTGATGGCCTCACGCGGGTCGCCAAACCCGGTCGAACGACGTGTCTTGACCTCGCAAAACACCAAGAGACCGGCGCGGACCACGACAAGATCCACTTCGCCTTGAGGACAGCGCCAGTTGGTGGCGACGCTCCGGAATCCACGTTGCTCGTACCAGGACCTGGCCACGCGCTCACCTGCGTCACCTAGACGCTTTCGCAACACACTCACCTGTAGCTCCTCAGCTATTCGGTGGCGGGTGGAAGCTCCTCAATGTTGACGTCAGAAAACGTCACCACTCGAACCTTGGTGACGAAACGGGCCGGGCGATACATGTCCCACACCCAGGCGTCCGTCAAGGACACTTCGAAGTAGGAGCGACCGCCTGAAGTTCGGGGCGTGAGCTCGACATGGTTGGCGAGATAAAACCGACGTTCGGTCTCGACCACATACTTGAACAGAGCAACGACGTCGCGGTACTCACGGTAGAGCTGAAGTTCAACCTCGCTCTCGTACCGTTCGAGATCTTCCGGACTCATCCAGTCGTCCTCGCGGCGTGATCCCTTGGGCGTTGCGTCATGAAGCAATCCTACGGTGCGGGTATGACGATTTCTTGTCGTTGAATACGGCTACCGCTAGAGACGACTTAAGCGACTTAAAGGCCACACCCGCATCACGGCGCGACCTTCGATCTGGTCGAGCGAAACCGGCCCGATAAACCGACTGTCACGGGAGTTAGTTCTGTTGTCGCCCATCACCCATACCGTGCCGTCCGGAACGGTCACAGGAGCGAAATCGTCGATAACCACCCCTTCGTCGAGGTAGGGCTCGATCAGACGCTTTCCGTCGATGAAGACCGAACCGTCACGACCCTCAACCCGTTCGCCGGGGAGCCCAACTACTCGCTTGATGTAGTCCTCGGTCGAAGGGGGTATTAGATGAACGGCCTGGAAGATCGCGTGCACAGGTTTCAGCCAGGCAGCGACGTCGTCATCAGGGACGGTCCGCCCACCAAGCTGCTCCTCAGTGGGCTGGAAGACGATGACGTCGCCTCGATTGGGCACCTCGTCTCTGCCCAGAGGGAAGGAGGAAACGGCCACGCGTTCACCAGGAGCGAGCGTCGCTTCCATCGATTCTGACGGGATGAAGAACACCTCAAAGAGGAGCGCCCGAACTAACAGAGCAAGCAGGACCGCCACGACCAGCAGTACTGCGATCTCTTTCCAAAGCGCTCGAGGCTTGTCGCCAACATCGAGCGCGGCGCTGGAACCGCGCCGGTCCAAAAGGACCGGCGACCATCCGAGAAGCGACGACTCAGTAGCGCTTTTCCCGGACTCGGGCAGCCTTGCCGACCCGGTCACGGAGGTATGTGAGCTTCGCTCGACGTACATCGCCACGAGCGACGACCTCAATCTTCTCGATGGTCGGAGAGTGGAGCGGGAAGATGCGCTCTACGCCGACGCCAAAGCTGATCTTGCGGACAGTAAAGGTCTCGCGTGTGCCACCACCTTGGCGGGCGATGACGTACCCTTCGAACACCTGCACACGCTCACGGGTACCTTCGACAATCTTGACGTGCACCTTGAGCTTGTCTCCAGCGCCGAAGGCAGGAATGTCTTCGCGCTGCTGACCCTTGTCGATCATGTCTGTTGTCTTCATGGCGACTGGCTCCTCGATGCGCCCATGTCCAGCGGTGACGCAAACCGTGTGCGACCCGATGCCGCAGTGTCCACTCTGGGGTGCTGAGAGTCCTGCCCCAGGCACAAGCTCGGCAGTCTATGCCACGGCTCCGGGTTCGCACATGTTCAGGCGGGTGTGATCAGGAAACGATCTGTGACACCTCGGACTGGATCGTTTCTGAGGACACCAGGTCACTCGCATCACGCTCGATCACCGCAGCCCACGCCTGGGCAACTTCACCCACAGTACCGGTGTCGATCAGGTCGGCTGTAAGTGCCTCCAACTTCGCGTTGTAAAGCGCTAAGAACTCTTCACTGGCTAAGAAGCGTTCCGATAGAACGTTTGAGCGTCCCCCCGGCCCGCCCCGTCCGGCGGGATTCGCGTTGCCGGCGGCGCCGGGAACGAACCCGTCTGGCGGCTGAGGAGCGCCTTCCGGCCGGGTGCTTTGATCAAAGCCGGCGGGCGGCTGGAAGCCCGAGCCATCGGGTACCTCGCCGGGCGCAGGAGCTTCACCTCCGTCGGGTGTGGTTTGCCCCTCAGCGTCGACTAGCGCGCGAGGTCCGGCATTGCCACCCGCTCCACCTGGACCCACTCCGAACGCCAAGTTGTGGTCCCACGCTACGACGGTGAATTGCTCAGTATTGGAGTCGTAGTACAGGTATGAGTTGTTCCCCGGGCCGTCGATGTCGTCGAAGTTCTCAACGATCTCTTCCATGGCTAGATAGGTCGCGAACTCATCGACGTCGAGCCATTGGTCGAGCTCCGCCGCGAAGGTTTCGTCGTCGGCGTTGTTGATGAAGTCGAGAAACTCGATCAGAGGGGTGAGGTCGGCGTTCTCTTCGCCCGCTTCCTGGTCGAACACCTCGTCGTATTCCTCGGGATTGTCCCCCCGATAGCTGTAGTCGCCTGTGCTCTCTGCTTTGTACAGCGCGCCGGAAGCGTCAAAGTTCGTGCTCATCCACTCATCGTCTGGATTCTCGATTACCAACCGAAGCACTTCCGCGCTCCCGTTGACGCTGAAGCGAACGGACATCGCCTGTTGCGTGGCCAGCCCGGCCTGAGCCAACAACTCGAGCGCAACCGCCTCGTTCAGGCTGGTCCCGGTCGACGACGAGCGGACCACGAAGTCGGTCACACCCAGGTGGTCTTGGTCGTCTACGTACTTGTCCAGTTTGATGAGCCACGGAAGTGTTTCTGGATTTTCCGAGCTCAGGTCGCCACCGGGACCCCCTCCGTCAGCGAGTCCACGTAGCGACGAGTTGCCCTTTAAGCGAAGCCCAACGTCGTTGTACGCAGTCCCGTCGATCGTAACGGTCGCTTCGATCCATTCTTTGTCGCCGTTGGTCGTATACGCCTCGATCATCGCCTGATATGCCGCTTCATCGAAGGCGAGGGTGAGCTCATGAACGAAGGAACTGTCGAACGCACTGTTGCTGGTTTGCCCGGAATCCGAGGACACGGGTGTCACCCCCGGGTTGTCGTCTTGTGTCGCGGTGCCGTCAACGGAGTCGCTCGTCGCCGAGGCCGCCTCGGTTTGTTGAGCGGCCGCGTCCTGCGAATTGGTTTCTTGGGTGGCACTGCACGCTGCGAGCGTGACCAACAGCCAGCCGAGAATGATGGCGGCACCCTTTTGGTACAGGCGGCGGTTATAGGTAGACGTCATAACGTTTCTCCTTTGAAGGTTTAGCGACAGGTCGGCCCCTGCCAACCTCGTGGTCACTAGGTTTTGACAAGTTCTCAGAGGAACATGACCTGATGCATTTGCGTCTTGGCGGTGGGAGCTCAAGCGGGAATGGGTCCCTGCACTGCCCACCAGAAACGGAGGGGCGACATTGCCCGTGGCGGTTACAGGCGAGTCGAAGTAGCGGCGGATGACCGAGCTCCAGCGGTTGGCAGTGAGGTCGGGCCGCAGCTTCGCTAAGCCCGTCGCATACTTCGAGAACTTGACGGGACGTACGCCTTCCGCCCAAAACGCCCTGTCGAATGCGCATGCCCTTCCCGACGTCTTGGTTTCGACGATGTAGTGGCCGGGAAGTCCGGTGGTCCGTCCGAAACGGTCGGACGCCGTGTAGTCGGCGTCGATGGTGACGCGGCTCGAAGAGCTCGGGAGGAGGAGGGTTGCCCGCCGGTACCGCGTCGAAACACCTGGGACGAGGCGACTAGCAAACGGAGCCGCGGCCGGGATCCGAACGGCATGCTGTCTAACGAGATTGGTCTCGGCGAGCTCGTCCGGTTCGCTGGCAGGGAGCTCTGCCCGCTGCTTCACCGTCTGGCCTCGCCGGTTCTTTGTTTTGAACTCGATCGTCGACCATCCCCCGTCGACATAGCGGCGAACCCGGGCTTTGAATCGGTTAGGGCGACGCGTAGCGGCCAACCGATAAGTGTCGAGCGTTCCGGTGTCGTAGTAGGTGGACTCGTACCTCGCCCAGCGACCAGATTCCGTTTGGAGACACTTGAGCTGGGCCTCTTCCTCTCGCACCCGGTGAATCACCGAGGAGAGAGTGGGAGCGTCGATGATGTACTTCCGATCCCGTCGGGTGAGGAGCTGAGCTGTGTCATTGAGTTCTGCGACGTTCGCGGCTGGGAGGGTATTTATGGTGTGGATGAGGGACGGATTCATTCTTCAGCCCTCCCGCGCATCGAATCCGCCGGTAGCGATGCCCCTGCCGACGAGGTAATCGGCGGCCGCGTTCGCGGTTCCCCGCTGGGTTCGCTTCGTCTCATCGACCTCGAAGCGGACCTCAACCGTCGTTGTCAGATCGACGAGGTTCACCCGCCGCACTTTCAACCGATGGACATTGGCGCCGAGCAGCCTTTCCAAGTAGTCCTTGAGAGCTAATTCATCGGTAAACGCCTGGTCGAGGTTCATGACCTGGGTGCGGTAACGCCCGTAGAGCTTGGGGTGATCACCGACGAAGAGCACCCCAACGATCGTGAACATCAGCGCAGGACTCAGCCAATCTGGTGCCACGGTCAGACCACCGAGCAGCCCCAGCGCCAACGCAGCGAAGTAGTAGGCAACTTCTTCTTGATCGAGTTCTGTTGACCGAAGGCGAATGATCGACAGGACGCCGAAAAGCCCCAGGCCAAGACCGCTCGCGATTCCGGTGCTGTTGAGAGCGTCGGCCACCGCCAAAACCCCGACGTTCACGCCGAGGTACGCGACGACCAGGTCTCTCCTTCTGTGACGTGGAAAGTAGAGCCCGAAAACCATGACCGAAATGGCGACGAGGTCGAAAGCGAACATTGCTGAACGGGACATGACTGCTCCTGGATCTCAGAGGTGGATCAGACTTGGCCGACGCGCCGTCAACGACTTCGAACTCCGGAGGCCGTGAGCCCCTAGGAGTTATGGAACGCAAGAACACCGTCGGCTTGATCTGTGGTCTCAGGAGTTCTACCGACCGAATCTGGGAGGAAGCTGAGAACGCGCACACAGTTCGGAAGGAAGTTCCATCGCTTCAGACGCTTCGCGACCTTTGCTGCGGACGGGCTCGCGCCGCATCTAGGCACGGGAAGCCATTCGACCCTGTGGCACCGGGAGAGAACGGCGACCAGATTGCTGGAAAAAGCAAGACCAGGCGCAGAATCCGCGACGGGGAACCGATGAGCCGCTTCGCATCGTTCGACCAGCCGGGTTCACTCGTCAACAGCTCAAAGGTGCACAGCTGGACGTGGGAAAGTGCTCGAGCTCAGGCCGTGGCGTCGCCGAACTCGCCGAGGGCCGCCAGCTCTTCAGAGGTCGCTGGTTCGGCATCCAGCAGGTCGGGGCGTCGCTGCATCGTCCGCTGAAGCGCACGGGCCAGTCGCCACCGACGGACGTTCCCATGGTGTCCAGACAACAGGACCGACGGGACGTCCCAGCCGCGAAAACTGGCTGGACGGGTGTATTGCGGGTATTCGAGGCGCCGTTTGCTGTGGGACTCTTCAGTTAGCGATGAGTCGTTTCCCAGCACCCCATCGATCATGCGCGTGGTCGCGTCAATGATGACCACGGCCGCCGGTTCGCCGCCCGACAACACAAAATCGCCGATCGAGACCTCGAAATCACATAAATGATCTGCGACGCGCTGGTCGATCCCCTCGTACCGCCCGCAGATCAGTGAAAAGCCGCCGGCCGCGGCAAGCTCGGTCGCCATGCTTTGATCGAAACGGGTGCCGCTCGCCGACAGCAGTATGAGGGGCCGAGCGGGATCGACGGCTTCAACCGCGTCGAACAGCGGCTGCGGACTCATGACCATGCCAGCCCCGCCACCAAACGGTGTGTCATCCACGCTTTTGTGACGGTCTGTCGCCCAGTCACGGGGATTGTGCAAGCGAAGATCGAGCAAACCTGACAGCCGTGCGCGACCCATGACTGAATCATTCAGAGAGCGATCGACCAGGTCTGGGAACACCGAAAAAACGTCGACACGGAGCCCAGCGGTCGGGTCTCGGGAGTCGGTTTCGCTCACGCCTCTTCCTCGAAGATGCCATCTGGCACCTCGACGTGGACCACCCCGGCCGCCGGATCAACCGAGGTAATGAACACGGTCGGGACCAGCGTCCGGTCCTGGAGCTCAAGAATGTCGTGCGCTGGATTTTCGATGACCGACCGGATCTTGCCCCGGGCTACGCCAGCCGCATCGACAACCGTCGCTCCGATCAACTGGTGTATCCACAGGTCGTCGGGGTCCTGATCTGGAAGTGCGAGCGCCTTCAGAACGGTCCCGCGGAGCGCTTCAGCGTCAGTGCGGTTCTCGGACCCGAGGAAGCGGACCATCATCCGGTCACCGTGGGTCCGGACCGTGGCAATCTCTAGCTCACCCTGGGTCGTCTCAAAGACCGACCCGGGGGTGAACCGTTCCGCCACATTAGAAATCGGCCGCACGTACACCTCGCCGCGCAGCCCGTGAGGCTTACCGACTACAGCGACCTCAAGTAGTTCGACTCTGTCGGCGGGATCAGGCATGGATTGATCGTCCTGATCGGCCACGACATTGCAACGAGATCAGTCGGCGAAGTCGACTTCGACCGACAAACCCTCGGAGAAGGCACTGGCGTGAACTACTTGTCGGATCGCTTGAGCGGTCCGACCGTGACGCCCGATCACGCGACCGACATCGCCAGGAGCGACGTGAACCACGAAGCTGACAGAGTTGTCACCTTCGCTGCGGTCGACCTCTACCGCTTCGGCGTCGTCGACGATGCCCATAACGACGGTCCGCAGAACGTTCTCGGGAACGGCGCCCGCGACGCGGTTGCCGTCAAAATCGCCGTCCGAGTCAAACGCCGTCATTTGGCGCCTTCCGAAGTTGTCGCACCCATCGCGCCCGAAATCTTGAGCAACTTGGCGGCCGCGTCGGTCGGCTGTGCGCCAACGGAGAGCCAATGCGCTGCCCGGTCGTTATCGATCTCGATCACGGAGGGTTCTTGGCGTGGGTTGTAAAAGCCGATGATCTCGACAAAACGGCCGTCGCGAGGAGAGCGCTCGTCCGCTACCACAACGCGGTAGGTCGGCTGCTTCTTCTTACCGCCACGCATTAGGCGAATCTTGACTGCCACGGTGGGTCTACCCTTCGTATCTTCTTGCCGTTCGGGCTGCGCCGATCTTCGACACCAGCCTCGTTACCCGAGCATGGGCACAAGCGGGCCAGTGTACTCAAGTTGTCGCCGTGGCAGCCGATCGGCGGAGGTGCTTGATCGGCTATGGGCCCCACACGTTCTTTTCGCCGGTCTTTCCGCAGGCGTCGGCCGCACGACGGCGACCTTGCCTGGCCTCCAAAGTCCGACCTGACGATGCTCCTGTTACATCCCGGGCAGCTGACCGAACGGAAGCTTCGGCCGTTTGCCACGAGACATCTGCGACATCATCTGCTGCATCATTTTGAACTGTTTGAGCAGTGCATTGACATCGGATGTTCGCATGCCAGCCCCGCGAGCGATCCGCAACCGCCGAGATCCATTGATCAAGTTGGGGTTGCGCCGTTCTTCGGGCGTCATCGAATGGATGATCGCCTCGACACGGGCTAACTCGCGGTCGTCGATCTGAGCGTTCTTGATCTCCTTGGGGACTCCAGGCAGCAGCCCGACGATCTTGTTGAGCGACCCCATCTTCTTGATCTGTTGCATCTGCTCAAGAAAGTCCTCGAGCGTGAACTGGCCTTCCCGGAGGCGTTGCTCGGCACGGGTCGCGACATCGATGTCGTAGGAAGCCTCGGCTTTCTCGATCAGGGTGAGCACATCGCCCATGCCCAAGATGCGCGACGCCATGCGATCTGGGTGGAAGGTCTCGAAATCTTCCAGCTTCTCGCCGGTACCGACGTACATGATCGGCCGGTCGAGGACCTCTTTGACCGACAGGGCCGCTCCACCTCGGGCGTCACCATCGATCTTGGTCAGGATCACGCCATCGATCGGCACGGTTTCATGGAAGGCCTCGGCTGTCGCAACCGCCTCTTGTCCGATCATCGAGTCGATTACCAGGAGGGTGGTGTCTGGTTGAACGACCGCCTTGACCTGGGCGAGTTCTTCCATCAATTCAGCGTCGATTGCCAACCGGCCGGCCGTGTCGACAATGACGATGTTGCGACCAAGCTCGGCGGCCTTGGCCCGTGCCGATCGAGCGACTGACACCGGATCGGTCGCTTCAGAGAAGACGGGAACGTCGACTTGGCGACCCAAGGTGCGCAGCTGTTCGACGGCGGCGGGGCGCTGAAGGTCAGCACCGACCAGCAGCGGCTGGTGACCCTGGCTCTTCAAAAGACGGGCGAGCTTGCCAACAGCGGTCGTCTTACCGGCACCCTGAAGGCCGGCCATCATGATGACAGTCGGTGGCTTTGGATTAACCGAGATGGTCCCCGTCGATCCGCCCAAGGTGGCGATGAGCTCTTCGTGGACGATCTTGACGACCATCTGGCCGGGCGTCAGGCTCGCTGCAACGTCCTCGCCCATCGCGCGGTCGCGCACGCGCCGAACAAAGCTCTTGACCACACGAAAGTTGACGTCGGCTTCGAGAAGCGCCAGACGGATTTCGCGCATCGCCTCGTCGACATCAGCCTCGGTCAGCTTCCCCCGGCTCTTGAGCCGGGCGAAGATGCCATCAAACCTCGATGACAGAGCGTCAAACATGTGGGTTCCTAGTCGTCAGTTCCGAGCAGAGCGTCGACGAACGCCTCGGGATCGAAGTCGATGAGGTCGTCTGCTCGTTCGCCAACCCCGACCACCTTGACCGGCAAGCCGAGTTCTTCCTGGATGGCCAACACGATTCCACCCTTGGCTGTTCCATCGAGCTTGGTCAAGACGATGCCGGTCACGTCGACTGCTTCCGCGAAGATGCGCGCCTGAGCGAGGCCGTTCTGGCCAGTCGTTGCGTCCATCACTAGCAGCACCTCTTGGAGGGCTCCGGGTTGACGGTCGACAACTCGGCGCAGCTTCTTGAGCTCTTCCATCAAGTTGGTCTTGGTGTGCAGACGACCCGCCGTGTCGACAAGCAGCAGGGAAGCGTCTCGGGCTTTTGCCGAGTCGACCGCGTCGAAAACGACCGAAGCCGGATCGGCCCCCTCGTGGGACCGGACGGTGTGCGCGCCGACACGCTCACCCCAGGTCGCCAACTGTTCTGAGGCAGCAGCGCGGAAGGTGTCACCCGCTGCCAGGACTACGGTCTCATCCGCTCGAACCGCACGTTGCGCGAGTTTGCCAATAGTGGTGGTTTTGCCCACACCGTTGACTCCCACGAACATCCAGATGGACAGCTCGCCATCCCGTGTGTGCAGTGAGCGGTCTTTGGAGCCGAGTTCTTCGACTAGCCGGGAGCGAAGGGCGTCCAAGGCTTGACCTGGTGAGTCCCAGCCTTCGGCCTTCGATTGGGCTTGCAGTTCCCCAATGACCCTGGTTGTCGCTGCCACCCCCACGTCGGCTCGGATGAGCGCCTCTTCAAGGTCTTCCCAAACCTCATCGTCAAGCTTGGAACGATTCCGCAGGTCAGAGACATAATCGCCAAGGAGCGCTCGCGCCTTGGAGAGTCGCCGACGGAGCCAGCCTTCGCTGCGATCCGGTTCACCTTCGTCGGTCGCCTGCGACGGCGCGCCCGGTTCTGCAGGCTCTTCGGAGATGGTCAGATCGACGATCTCGGTCACTTCGGACAGCCCAGCTGCATCGTTGTCGTTCCACCCAGCTGCGCCGGCGTCGGCAGGTACGGCCTCCGCTGTCGCCTGGCCTGTCTGAACCTTTTGACCGGGCGGAACCGCAGCTTGTGGAGGCGCCTTCTTCGCAGCTGACTGCGCCTTCTGGGCATCGAGTCGCGCCTTTTCATCCCGGCGCGCACCCACACGTGAACCGAGCATCAGCCCCACAGCCAGAACGGCCAAGAGTCCGATGACAAGAATCGGTACGAGGTTATCCATGGGACCCTAACTCCGCTGTGGTCTTATCGGCTTCTGGCCCTGAGGAGGCCAGCAGGCCGTCGATATCTCCGGTCTCGGTGGCCATCGACCGAGGCTTTTTGGAAGCGCCGATCTTCTCACTCACGACGACGCTGCCCTCGCTCGGACGCTGGGATACACCGTGAAGGCATTCAGCTACATCCATTGTGCGCTTTTGGTGTGTGACGACCAGGAGCTGTGCTTCCTTGCGGAACTCTTCGAGCAACGCGAGGAACCGGTGAAGGTTGACGTCATCGAGCGCTGCTTCAACCTCGTCGAGGATGTAGAACGGCGAAGGCCGCGCTCGGAAGATGGCGAACAGAAAAGCCATCGACGTGAGCGAACGTTCGCCACCCGAAAGCAGGGACAACCGACGGACGTTCTTTCCTGCGATCTGGACAAAGATTTCGACGCCGGTGTTCAGCGGATCTTCCGGTTCGGTGAGCGATAACCGTCCTTCTCCACCCGGGAACAACTTGGCGAACAGATCGCTGAAGTGCTTTGCGACATCGGTAAATGCGTCGCTGAACCGCTGTCCGATCTCGGAGTCGACGGATCGGATGATGCCGTGAAGCTCTCGGCGAGCTTTCTTAACATCGTCGAGTTGAGTTTCCAGGAACTCCGAACGTTCCCGCAGCTCTGCGAACTCCTCGACAGCGAGAGGGTTGATCACGCCTAAGGAACGGAGCTCCCGTTCGAGCTCTCGACGATATTGGTCGAGAGTCACAGCTGGCGGTAGCTCGGGGGATGGCACGCCGTGCAGCGCCTCTTCGTCAAGTCCGTACTCTCGCAAGACCGCTTCGAGCAGAGTGTCGAGCCGGGTCTTCAACGTGGCTCGGCGTTCAACTCGTTCGTTCTCCCCGACGGAGAGGTCTGTCAGCGCCTTGGACAAGCCGTTTCGTTGACTGCGGAGCTCGCCGAGCTGGCGTGTGACTTCGCGGCCGCTGGCCAGGACATCGTCGAGTTGTGACCGAAGGCGAGACCGAATGCCTTCCACGCGACCTGACACTGCTGACAACCGCTCGGTCAGCCCCTGATACGCGACTACTTGATCGTCAAGCCGTCGCCTCCGTCGCTCTGCCTCGGCGCGTTCGGTTGCGTGGCGCTCTAGGCGCCGGTCGAGTTCACTGATCCTCGACTCGAGCTGGGCTTTCTCTGAGGAGAGCTGGGTTTCTCTCAGTTCGAGCGAGCGGGCCATCTCAGAACAGCGGTGCGCGTGCTTGTCGCGCCGCGACCTGAGTTCACGTCGCTGGGCCGCCTGAGCGTCTGCGTCTCTGATCTGGGGGGTCAACTCTTCGCGCTTCGCGAGCAACCCTTCCCGGGTCGTTTTCAGCGAATCGGCTCGCTGTTCGAGCTCCGCAAGGGACTCTTGGGCTTCGAGCAGCACCCGCTCATGGCCGGCCTGCGCATCATCGAACGCCGCTAGTGCCCGCTCTGCCTGGTCGAACGCTCGCTGGGTGGACCGGAGGTCGTTCTCAGCCCTTTGCAGTGCCGACCGCATTTCGTCGCGCTCAACCCGAGCCATCTTGGCCGCCGTGTCGCAGTCTTCGGAGCGTGCGAGGGTTTGCGAGAAGGCCTTTTCCGCCTCGTCGAGTTGGGACCGAGAAACGGTCGGCGCCCCGGTCTGACCAAGGCGCCACACCGCCCCGTCGTACTGATTGCCGTCAGCGTCGACAACGATCGACAGTGCCTCCGGTCGGCTTTGATCGATCCCGGAAGGATCAGCGAGCAGCATCGAAGCCAGACGCGCTTGCAGCCAGTGGTGCAGCACACTGTCTGAACAGCGGACCATCGCCGCCAACGAATCGGGACGAACGCCGTCCAGAGGATCGTTGTTGCACAGCGATCGAATGATGATGAGCACGGGGTCGCCGTGTTCCGAGGCGCGCTGACGCACTTCGCCCGCGGCTTCGGTGTCCTGAACCACGATGGCTTTGACGAGGTCGGCGAGCACTGACGCGACGGCACGAGTGGCGGGTCCGCGGACCTCGACGAGTTCCGCGAGCGTTCCGACAACGCCCGAGATATCAGCGAAACGCTCC
Source organism: Acidimicrobiia bacterium (assembly GCA_018003035.1). Lineage (GTDB taxonomy): Bacteria > Actinomycetota > Acidimicrobiia > IMCC26256 > JAGNEX01 > JAGNEX01. Next base: position 36,850 of record JAGNEX010000002.1, on the reverse strand, counting down.
ACCCCCGCAGCCTGACGCGCCATCTCAAACTGAGCTTGAAGGGTGTCTAGGGTCGCTTTGACCTTTGACAGTTCTGATCGTGCAGATTCGCGTGCAGCCTCACTCGCCGCGAACTCGGCTTCGGTCGCCTCAAGACGCGCCTTTGAACGAGTCAGCCGATCGTGGGTCTGTTCGAGCGCTGTCTTCGCCTCGGCCAGTGCTGCCGTGCGCTGCTGTCGGGCAACATCGGCATCGGCTAGTTGTTGAGAATGGTCCGATATGCGGTTCTCGAGACGCCGTTTCTCTTGTTCGAGGCGATCGGCATCATTCGCGTGAGATCGAAGACCGCCATCGACTTGAGCGAGCTCGCGGGCCAATCGTTCTTGATTGCCGCGGCCTGGCATCGATTCAAGCTGTTTGTCGTACTCGGCCAGCTCACCGCGAGCCACCCTCAGAACCTCACGTTCTGGAGCCAGCGCTGCCACCAACTGAGCGAGCGCGTCGAGCCGAGCGAGCGATGCGGAACGATCGGCGACCAGGGTTTCGGCAACGCTTGAATCGGCCGCCGCGTCCATCGTCGCTTTGAGGCCCTTGACCTTTTCAGCCACGAGCCGTTGGCGTCCTTTGATTCGTTCCAGGAGCGTTTCGGCTGTGGCAGCACCGTGCCGAAGCTCGTCGCCGGTCCCATCGGTGATGGTGGCCTCAAGCTCGGCAATGCGCGTCTCGAGCCCTTCGAGCAGTTTCCTCAATTCGGCTCGCTTGGCCGAGACCTCGGACTCGACCGTTTCGGAACGGTTCAAATCTTCGCTGAGTGCGGCGACCTCTTCGGCGGCCTGTCGGAGCCGGACACCGTCGAGAACGGACATCAGCGAGCCATGGCGTTCAGCCGCAGCTGCCTGTCGTTCCAGCGGCTTGATCTGACGTCGCACTTCGCGAAGCAGGTCCTGGAGTCGAGTCAGGTCTTTCTCGGTATCTTCGAGCCGCTTTTGGGAACGCTCTCGACGACGGCGGTATTTGAGGATCCCCGCCGCGTCTTCGACCATCGTGCGACGGTCCTCGGGTTTCGAGCGCAAGACGTCGTCGAGATGTCCCTGACTGACGATGACGTGCCGAGAGCGGCCGACACCGCTGTCAGACAGCAGTTCTGTGATGTCAAGCAGGCGGCACGGTGCCCCGTTGATGGCGTATTCAGAGTCACCCGAGCGGTACAGCGTCCGCGAGATGGTCACCTCGGTAAAGTCGATCGGCAAGTACCGATCACTGTTGTCGATGACCAGGCTGACCTGCGCTCGCCCAAGCGCCGGTCGATTGGGGGTCCCCCCGAAAATCACATCTTTCATTTCGCCGCCGCGCAAAGCCCTGGCGCCTTGCGCGCCCAGAACCCATGCGACAGCGTCGACGATGTTTGACTTACCCGATCCGTTGGGACCGACGACTACAGAGATGCCCGGCTCAAGCTCGAGTACCTGTTTTGTAGCGAAGGATTTGAAGCCGTGGATCGTCAGGGATTTAAGAAACAACGGGCCTCCGGCTCTAAACCTGACAGGCCTCGCAATAGTACGTGGACCGGCCCGAAACCTTGTTTTTGACGATCGAGCGACGACAACGGCGACACGCTTCACCCTCGCGGTCGTAGACCTTGTGGTACTGACGGTAGTCGCCAGGCTTGCCGAAGAGATCGACGTAACCGCCGTCACCCAAGGTTGAGCCGCGGTACTTCACCGCTTCTTGCAAGACCTCGATGATGCCCCGGTAGAGGCGACGCACCTCTTGGGCCGACAGGCTGTTCGAGACTCGATCGTGCATCAGACCGGCGTTAAACAGCACCTCGTCGGAATAGATATTGCCCAGGCCAGCGAGGAATTTCTGGTCCATCAGCAGGCTCTTGAGCTTCGTGCGGCGGGCCATCAGCATGCGGCCGAACTCGGCCCACGAAATGGGCTGGTCCAGCGCGTCCAGTCCAAGGTCTTGAATCTCTTCGGTCGCCAAGAATTCCTCGGAAGTAAGCACCGCCATCTCGCCGAAGATTCGGGGATCCACGAACAACAAGGCGCCACCCTGGGTGAAGGTAATGCGCACCTTGAGATGGTCGGGATCGCCGTTCTTTGGCGTTGAGCGAAGCAGCTGGCCAGACATCCCCAAATGGATGACCAGGTGGTCCGCCTTATCCAAGGTCAGGTCGAGCCACTTACCTGTCCGGCTGACCGACGTAATCTTCTTGCCTTCAAGGGCCTGGATGAACGCCTTCGCGCTCGGGTTCTTCTTCAACGACCGCTCGTCGAAGACCTCCACCGACTTGATTTTCTTCCCCGACGCTTCTTTATCGAGGTCCCGGCGCAGTACTTCAACTTCGGGCAATTCAGGCATTCAGCTGCCTCTTTCAATTCGTTCGGATTATCCGAGCTCGCCTGCTTCGACGAGCTCCCGGTAGTGACGGCACGCTTGCGCTGCTGCCCTTTGTTGCGCTCGTTTTTTGGATGGGCCAACCCCTTCACCGGTCAACATGCCGGCCACTTCGACGGTGGCGACGTACTGACGCTCGTGATCTGGCCCAGAACCTTCTACTTGATATTGCGGAACCGCACCCCACTCTCGGGCTGCAATTTCTTGAAGACGGGTTTTGTAATCGTGTGCCCCCGGCCCGCGACCCGCTTGACGCACCTGGTCTTCGAGCCCGGCCAGTACAAACTGACGGGCCGGCTCCAAACCACCGTCTAGATACATAGCACCGATTACAGCTTCGACGGCGTCAGAGATGATGGAGGACTTGGTCCGTCCGCCCGATCGGTCTTCGCCTCGACCGAGCTTCAACGCCTTGCCAATTCCGAGCCGATTACCCCACTCTGCCAGCGACGTTGCGTTGACGATGGACGCCCGCATCTTGGCGAGGGATCCTTCAGGACGATCCGGAAACCGCAGATAGATGTCCCGAGTGATCACCAATCCCAGGACGGAATCACCGAGAAATTCCAGGCGCTCATTGGACTCAACGCCCGGATGCTCCGAGCAGAAGGACCGGTGGGTCAGTGCAATATCGAGCAGGGTGGCGTCGTCAAAGTCATATCCCAGGGCGCGAGACAACTGCGCCGTAGACCCGATGACTCCCTGGCTTTCGTGTTCGTCGCGACTCGCAACGGGACTTTCGGAGGTATCCGAATCAGTCAACGCGAACAGCTTCGCGGCCGGCGTACCAGCCACATTCCTTACAAACGGTGTGGGGGCGCTTGGTCGTGCCGCATCGGGGGCAAGTCGACGCGGACGGGCGGCGAAGCTTCCAAGCCTCTGCCCGGCGAGTCCGAGACTTTGATTGAGGCGTCTTTCGCTTTGGAACGGCCATCGTTAATCCTCGAGTAGTTCACCCGGCCATGCGACGCGGGCTGTCAGATCGCTCGGGTTGGCGGCAAACGGCCGCGGAGCAAGCGTCGGATGTTACAACACGGCCATGTAGGAGAACCTGCTGAGCCGAGGACGCAACGCCACCTTTTCGTCAAGCGCAGGGTGTTTACTAACTGAAATCAAAGTCCTTGAGGGCGTCCCAGCGCGGGTCCAAGCGTTCAACCGTGCAGCCGCAGGGCGCTTCATTCCGGTCTGCGCCACACTCGGGGCAGATCCCTTCGCACTCCTCAGAACACAGCGTCAGTACGGGCATCTCCAAAATGAAGTTGTCACGGACCGCTTGTTCAAGATCGATCGTCTGATCGCCGAGCTGATAGGTCTCGCCCTCTTCAGGCGAGGCTTCGAACAACTCGCTGAGGTGAACGCTGAGCGGCTCCGAGAGCGACCGCAAGCACCTGCGACACTGCCCGATCCACGCGCCAGTGGCGTCGGCATTGACGACAATGCTGCCGTCGGAAAGGGCCTGAAGCGTCCCGACGCACACCACCGGAGTCTCGGGGTCGGGCATTACGCCGGGTTCACCTTCCACCGCAAGCAAGCCCGACACTTCAAAGGGTTCGGGCGTGCCGGCATTGCGTTGGGCGCGACGGGTGTCGACGACAAACGGGCCAACGGATCGTTCCATCAGACCTCCCCGAGTCGTGCGCTGCAACGGGAGCGGGGCTGCAACGGCAAGGCGTACATGGACAGGATACGCGGTAGGCACGGCCGTTCGAAAGCACAGCACCGGCCACGTTTGACTCTCACCAGGGGTCCCGGCGGAGAGTTTCGGCCTTAGCGCGGGCGGCGTCGTCGTTGACGACGCGGAGTTTCCTCAGGCTCTTCGGGCTCGTACAACGCGCTGTCCTCGGGATACTCGTAGTCGTCGGTGTACCCGCCGGGCGCCGGCTCGTAGGGCTGGTCGTAAGCGTCACCGAGCTCAGCGAGTTCGTCGTAGGTACCAGCTATCTCGCCCGTGCCATCTGGCGCCAGGTTGTTCAAGCTGCCGGAGTCGTCGATCTGAGGCTGAAGCTGAGAACGGCCCTTGTGGACCGTCCGCAAGGTTCGTTCGAGAACGATCTCGAAGGATGCGAGCTTCTGGTCGACGTAATCCTCGGTTTCGTGCTGCATCTGACGAGACCTGTGCTCCGCGTCGGAAAGCATCTGATCGGCAACCCGGCGCGCTTCACGAACGATCTCCGTTCGCGAGACGAGCTGTTCTACCCGGGCGCGGGCCTGCTCGATGAGTTGCTGTGCCTCGTGCTCGCCCTCACCGATGACCTGGTCGCGTTCGCTGATGATACGGCGAGCGCGCTTGAGGTCTTCGGGCAACATTTCGATCGCAGTGTCGATCAAATCCATCGCCTCATCGCGATGGATGATCACCGAAGTAGACAGCGGGACCGGTCGAGCATCCGCAACAAGAGCGCGAAGGCGGGTGAGCAACTGCTCCAATTCCTGTGCTGTCGACATATGACAGGTTCCTCCTCAGAGACCCCGGGAGTTAGTCGCGGCCAAATCTTTGAGTGGTGAGTTCTTGATGTTCCAGGTGGAGGGTTTGACTCGCAGGGAAGCGGTCGTGCTGTCCCCTCCCGGTCGTTCTCTTGAGCCCTGAAGCAGGGCGAGGGGGATCTACGAATCCGCCAGCGGTGGGAGGTTTTCGTATCGCTGTGACAGACGACCATAGACCTCGGGCGGCACCATCGAGCGCACATCACCTCCGAAACGTGCAACTTCTCGAACCAAGGACGAAGACAGAAACGAATAGCGGGGTGCGGTCGTCAAAAAGAACGTGTCGATCCCGCTCAGCTTTTGATTCATCTGTGCCATCTGGAGTTCGTACTCAAAATCGGAGACGGCTCGGAGCCCCTTGACGATTGCATCGGCACCACGGTCGCGAGCGAAGTCGACCAGCAGACCAGCGAACGACTCGACCTCGACATTGGGCAGATGAGCGGTGACTTCAGCGAGCATCTCTTGACGTTCATCGAGCTCAAAAAGGGCTTTTGACTTCTGCGGGTTTCTGATCGTCGCCACGATGAGGCGATCAAAGTACTGAGAAGCCCGGTTGATGATGTCGAGGTGACCCATGGTCACCGGATCAAACGATCCTGGACACAGCGCAGTTGCCACCCTCGTTGAGCCTTCCGTCGACGTGCTACAGATCCACGACCTCAGCAGATTCCATGCCGTGGTTGGCCGCAACCGTAGCCAGGATGACAAAGCCACTGCCGAACCCGTGCACCCCAGACGCTTCCCACGACTTGCCAAGGACCGCAGGATTGTCGCCTTGACGATGCGCAATAAGGAGGGTGTGGTCGTGCACCCATCCGTGTTTCACCAGATCGTCCAAGATGGCGGCGACGGCGTCGTCCGACATCGGATACGGCGGATCTGCGAACACAAGGTCGAAACTTCCGGGCGCTTGACTTCGGGCAAGACACTCCACCGACTGCACCGTGACGGTCGCTCGCCCCTCAAACCCGCAGGCCGCAAGGTTGGTTTTGATCGCCTCGACCAGGCGCTGGTCCCGCTCGACGAAGGTAACGGTGTCAACGCCTCGAGAGAGTGCTTCTAGGCCCAGAGATCCACTGCCTGCGAAGAGGTCGAGCGCCGTGCGATCTGGGAGGGGAATCGGGCCGAGCCGAGAAAAGACCGACTCTTTCATTCGATCGGTCATGGGGCGCACGGTCGTACCGCTCGGCACGACGAGTCGGCGCCCACCGGCGGTTCCTGCAATGACTCGCACCCCTGATTTGGTCCGCGTCATCGAAACCTTCCTCTGAGTAGTTCGGCAGACCGCCAGATGATGGCGTGGCGGAAACGACTTCTCGAATCGGGTGCCGCCAGCTGAACGAGTCTGACGGCGGCAGATGGGGGCTCACACTCGGGCGGTGAGACTATCGGGACACGGCTAACGGCTTCCCGTTCTCCAACATCACCCCTGGCCACCTGCGCCGAAAGCCTCCACATCAGCTCCCACGTCCGATCCGGCTCCAACGTTGGTGTCCGCACCGACATTGTTCGGGTTGGCGCCAGGAGCCGAGGAATTACCACCGGCAGGTGAGCTACTCGACGGGGCATCGGCAGCCGTGGTCCGTTCGAGAGTCATCGCTGCCTGCGAACCCGAACTCAATGTTGCCCGGTTGCCATCCTGACTAAAGGCGTCTGCGCTCAGGAGCGCCTCTGCAATGTCGCTGATTGCCTCGGCCCCCGAACAGGGGTCACCGGGCTCAAATGTGTCGACGATGAGCTCTCCGTCGCCGACCAGCATGAAGCTGCCAGCGCCGCCGCTGCACCCGAACTCAACGATGACCTCGCCGTCGGCGGTGAACTCGATAACCGCCGGCGCCACCGTTACCTGTCCATCCTTCACCGCTGAGATTTGCCACACGCCGCCGATACCATCTTGCGGCCGAGCAGGCGGAGCAGAGGTGCTCGACGCCTTGGGCACCGTTGTCGTAGGCCCCGTAGCGGAAGTGATCGAGGTTGACGGCGCGACGTGCTCACCGGTCGAGGAACTCGAGACGCTTTCGACTGTCGTCGACGTAGATGGTGCGGTCACCTGGGGCTCGTCAGAAGTGGTGGACGCGGAGGCATCGGCACCGCGTTCGCTGCCCGAGCAGCCGACCAGGCCCAGAAGTAACACGAGCCCCGCGGCCGCACCCAGCAAGACTGCCGAGAAACGCGCCGCTAAGGCTTCTTTCAATCGGTTCATGTATGACGCTTGTGTTGGAACCTCGCCTCGCCCGCGGGGGAATCTTCCCAGCACAGCGCCATTTATTCCAGTCAGGAGATGAGCGGTGGCCTCGTTGAGACAACCGACGGATGCCGGTGAACTCCTTCAACGGGTTAGGACCCAAAACGAGTACTGCCCGAGGTCCTCAACGGGCCACCAGACACTTGATCGCGTCGCATGGCACGAATACCCTGCCAGCCACGGTGTGCCGCGCGTTTCGGTTGGCGTCCCGGTCTATCGCCACCGTTGACGCGGCGTTCACCGCTGGCCGAGGCGACCTGTTCGGACGACCCGCGCCTGGTGCCGACAGAACCTAGGGAGTACCCAAATGTCCATCTACGACCATGAGATCGCGACCCTCACCGGACACTACGGCGACCTCGGCCGCTACGCGGGCAAGGTGACCCTGGTCGTGAACGTGGCTTCGAAATGCGGTCTGACCCCTCAATATGACGGGCTTCAGAATCTGCAAAACCGGTTCGGCGATGACGGCTTTTCGGTCCTTGCGTTCCCGTGCAACCAGTTCGCAGGTCAAGAACCGGGGAGCCCCGACGAGATCGCCGAGTTTTGCTCCACCAACTACGGGGTGACGTTTCCCGTTTTCGAGAAGATCGACGTAAACGGCCCCGACCGTCACCCGATCTACGCCGACCTCGTAGAAGTCGCGGATGCCTCGGGACATACAGGGGACATTCGCTGGAACTTCGAGAAGTTCTTGATCGACCGCGACGGCAGCGTCCTGGCCCGTTTCGAACCCACCGTCGACCCCGAAGATGACGCCGTGACCACCGCCATCACCGAAGCCCTCGAACAGGTCTGACACAAACTCACGTACAGGTCGGACGCTCGGACGCTCGGCGGTTCAGACGCCGACCGGGTCGCGCTCTGCGCACCGCTGCACCCTAGGCCTAGTGCTTGAACAGGAAGTCAGCGTCGTCGCCGAGTAGATCCGTGATCTCTTCTCTCATCTGTGGGCAACTGTCGAGGTATGGATCGTCGCCGACCATCTGTTCGGCGAGTTGGCGCGCCAAGTCGACGAGCCCCGTGTCGCGAGGGATTCTCCCGAGTTTGAGATCACTGATTCCGGCTTGACGTTCGCCAAAGACCTCCCCCGCTCCCCGTAGCTCTAGATCGATCTCGGCCAAGGCGAAACCGTCGGAAGACTCGACCATTGCTTGCAGGCGTTTGTCACCAACGGTTGTTTGTGGAGACGCAACCAGAAGGCAGGTTGAGGCGTGCCGGCCACGGCCAACCCGGCCTCGCAACTGGTGCAACTGGGAGAGTCCGAAGCGGTCGGCGTCATAGATGACCATCACCGTCGCATTCGGAACGTCCACGCCGACTTCGATAACCGTTGTAGCGATCAGGATGTCGGTCGCTCCCGAGCGGAACGCGTCCATGGCGTCCGCTTTGGCAGAAGCGGGCATCTGGCCATGTAGCAGGCCGACGGAAAGATCGGTGAACGGGCCGTATCGCAACTCTTCGAATGCGGTCGTTGCGTCTCGGGCCTCGACATTCTCCGACGGGCTCACAAGTGGAAAGACGACGTAGGCCTGGCGACCAGCGGCGACCTCCGAGCGGACTTGTTCGATAACCGCCGCGTCGCCGGCGCTGTCACTACCCACCAGCCGGGTGTGGATCGGGGTGCGCCCGGGTGGCATCTCTCGTAATTCGGAGCGATCCAGATCGCCGTAGATCAGCATGGCCGCCGTCCGAGGGATGGGGGTCGCTGTCATCACCAACTGATGCGGCGGCACCGCTCGAGCCGTCAGAGCAGCGCGCTGTTCGACGCCGAATCGGTGTTGTTCGTCGACGACGACCAGAGCGAGCGATTTGTAGTGCCATTCGCCAAAGAGCAGGGCATGGGTGCCGATCACAAGGTCGACCTCGCCGCGGGTCAGCGCCGTGGCGAGCATCTTTCGTTCCGAGGCAGGTGTTTGGTTGGTGAGGAGCGCAAGTCGGACAGGGCGTTCGCCAAGCAAGGTATCGGGAGCTGCAACGTTCAGGCCGTCGACCAGTGCCCTGATCCCTGTCGCATGTTGCTCGGCGAGCACTTCGGTCGGCGCCATCAGAATCGCTTGATGACCGGACTCGACCGCCCGAAGCATCGCTGCCACGGCGACGAGAGTTTTGCCCGAGCCCACGTCCCCTTGGAGGAGTCGGGCCATTGGGATGGTCCGCGCCATATCGGAGTGGATCGCGTCGATCGCAGCGACCTGATCCGCGGTGAGGGCAAAGCCCGTTCGGACGGTCATCTGCGGAACGAGGCCAGTGTCGCCATCGCACACCACGCCGGTCGTCTCCGCCTCGTAGCGTCTTCGCCTGGCGACGAGCGCGACCTGCATCCGCAAGAACTCGTCCAGTGCGAGCCGCCGTCGCGCCTTCATCGCGTCGGCGATCGATTCGGGCGCGTGAATGGCGTTCATCGCCCAAGTTCGATCCGACAAACCGTGCTGACGGCGGAAACCCTCCGGCACCGGGTCGGCGAACTCGACAATCCGCCCGAGCGCCGTTCGGATCAGGCGCGACAACTGGCCGCTGCCGATGTCTGCCTTCTCACTCGAGGGATAAAGCGGGACGACCACGCCCGTCTGGCGTTCTGCTGAGGTGCCGAGGACATCGACGGTGGGGTTGGTCAATTGTCGTTGTCCACGAAAAAGCCCCACTTTTCCGTAGAGGGCAACCGTCGTGCCGACCGACAGCTGTCGCTCACGCCAACCTTGATTGAAAAAGGTCACCGCGATCTTTGCGGTGCCATCAGACACCGTGGCCTGAACCATGGTTCTGCGCTGCCGGGTGCGGGTTGCTCGAATGGCCGTCACGTCCCCGACAACGGTGACTTCGTCGCCTTCTTGGGTGCCGGCGATCGGCTGCTGTTCACTGCGATCCACCCAGCGCCGCGGGTAGTAGGTGACCAGATCAAGGATGTTGGCAATTCCTACCTGGTCGAGGCGGTTCAGCATTGCCGGGCCCACTCCGCGCAGGCGGGTCAGCGGGATATCCGCAATGCTCCGCAGCGTACGCGGTTCAACCGTCTGGGCCTGCTGCGACGCTTGGGCATGCCGAGCTGATTGTGCCGGCGGGCGTTGCGGGGTGCCGCTCGATGACTCGACCTGCGGCCGCGACTTCGTTGGCTCCTGCCGTAAATTGTCGCTGCCACTGAAAGGCGCTTCGGGCGGTCGGGTCATGATGGAAACTTGTTCGTCGAGCACCGATCCCCCAGGCGCAGCGGTCGAGACAACGGCGAGTCGGCGCCAGCGCATCAAGCAGGGTCAGCGGGAGAGGTCAGATAGCGTCTTGCTGTCGGGCCGTAGACGGCGACCCGAGCGTCCTACCCTAATGTCGCCATGTGTCGGCGAAAGACCCGCACTCCGGGTTGCCGCTTCGCCCGCACGCACCCAAAGTTGTTAGCCTTACCCGGCTTGGCGCCTAGCAGCACTGTTTCGCGCCATCGATGAGCCCGCACTCAGCGAAACGTGCGCGGCATAGAAGCGATCACGAGGACTATCAATGCCCGCCGTATGCACCATCTGTGGCAAAAAACCAGGCACCGGGATGAAGGTGTCCCACTCCCACCGTCGTTCAAAGCGTCGTTGGAACCCGAACATTCAGCGCATCCGCGCTGTCGTCGAGGGCACCCCGCGCCGCCTGCACGTCTGCACCAGCTGCATCAAGGCTGGCAAGGTCACCAAGCGCTAGGGGCCTGCACCGATGCAAGGCGTTGTGATGTACTACGACCCTCAAACACGTGAGGGTCGCGTGGTCAGCGATGCAGACCGCGCCGAGTTTCTTCTCGCACCCGATGCGCTCGTCGGGTCCGTTTTTATGTGGCTGCGTCAGGGTCAGCGTGTTGTCTTCGACCTCGACGCCTCGGGTCTGGCCACCAAGGTGCGGACCGGCGCCGAAGTAGACATGGCCCGAACCAGCCAGGACTGACGACGCCGCTGTCGAACTCGCGGGCCAGATTCAGCGCCGCGCGATCTCGGCTTGAGGTCTTGACGTATGCCGCCCCCATCGGGTGGCGCGTACATTTCGTGCCGCGTTGAACGTCGAGTTCGCGACCAAACACCCTTGAAGTTGGCGACGGTCGAGACCACCGATCGGGCGGGCGACGCCGCGTTGCCGTTGTGGCACGTGAGGCAATTTTTTTTGACGCCAGCCACGCTGAATTGCCCGCTCGACAAAGTCGATGTCGTGGCTTCGATCCCGGCTGGTTGCTCACATTACGATCGTCGGACTTGCTTTTGAGATCGATTCAGCCTGAGGCACCAACCGGACCTCAGCCAAGGAGCGTGCCATGTCGGTCACTATTTCACCGAAGTCCCTGAAGCACAACCCCTCTACAGAGGAGTTGCGAGAGCTGGTGGCCGCAATGCCTACAGCGCGTTTGAGCGAGTACGACAACTACAACATCGCGACCAACGTGCTCTCCCGCTCTTCCAAATCGACGTTCATCGTCACCGATGACCCGGCGTCGGCAAGGGGTCTCAACACGATCACCCGCGCCGAGTATGACCGCCTGGCCGCCGCTCAAGACGCGCACATCGCAAACGCCGACATGGTGATGATCGATGGGTTCATCGGTTCCGACCCAGAGTTCCGCACCAAGGCACGTATGGCGATCGAAACCTCGCACGCCAACATCGCTGCGATGCAACGTCAGCTCTTCTACGAAGGTGGCGAAGTCGTCCACGACGAGCCCGAGACCTTCGTGATTTACACCCCGAATCTGCCGGCCGAGGGTTATCCCGACGAGCGCCTGATCGCGGTGGACCTGGAGAACAACGTCACACGCGTGTTCAACTCCGACTACTTCGGCGAATCGAAGAAGGGCGGACTGCGCATGTGGAACAAGATGGTGTTTGACCGTGGTGGCCTCGCCCTGCACGCAGGCTGCAAGGTCATTCCCGTGGACGACGAGCAAAAGGTTGCCCTCATCGTCGGCCTGTCCGGCACGGGCAAGACGACTACCACGTTCACCACGCAGAACGACTCAAAGCCCGTTCAGGACGACTTCTGCGCCTTGATGCCGGGCGGCAAGGTGTACACCTCTGAAGCTGGGTGCTTCGCCAAGACCTACGGATTGAACCCCGAGTTTGAGCCGGCGATTTATGGCGCCGTCACCACTCGGGACGCCTACCTCGAGAACGTCTTCCAGGACGAAGAAGGCAACATCGATTTCTTTAACGAGTCCTACACGAAGAACGGCCGCTCGACCTTCCCGTTCAGCTTGGTCTCCAACTTCGATCCTGACCAGCTGCAATCAGCCAACTTCTTGCTGATCCTCAACCGGAACGAGAACGTCATTCCGGGTGTGGCAAAGCTGCCCGCCGACCAGGCTGCCGCGTACTTCATGCTCGGCGAGACCACCGGGACCTCGGCTGGAGGCAAGGACGAAGAGGGCAAGTTCCTCCGCGTTCCTGGCACCAACCCATTCTTCCCGATGCCGCACGATCTGCAGGGCAACCGGATGCTCGAACTCCTCGAGAACCACCCGCTTGAGGTGTACCTCCTCAACACCGGCCGCGTCGGCGGTGGCGATGGTGATGAGCGCTCGAAGAAGGTGAAGATTCCGCACAGCTCGGCAATCGTCAAGGGCATCGCCGAAGGAACCATCGAGTGGGAGATCGACCCCGACTTTGGCTACGAAGTCGCTGTCTCGATTCCCGAATTCCCTGAAGCCGATGTCGACATCCTCCAGCCTCGCAAGCTGTACGAGGCACAGGGCCGCGTCGAGGAGTACGAGAACTGGGTCAACCGCCTCAAGACCGAGCGCCAAGCGTTTCTTGAGAGCTTCCCTGAGCTGGACGACCGCATCACCAAGGCCGTCCTCTAGAGCAGCTGACGTCCCAGAGGTCGAGAAGACTCGACCTTTTGCGACCGTAGTGAACGAAATGAGGTGGGGGCGAGCTGCACGCTCGCCCCCACCTCATTTTTGTTCTTGCTGTTTCTTCCGGCATTCAAAGACGTTGACATATGCCTGCGCGTGGTGGCGTGACTGCCGATACATAGTGTTACGCCTGTGCGTTCAACTGAAACCACTACGACCCGCATACGCCCGTCGTATATCCGCTGACACGCACGCAGAACAAGCTATTAAGCACCCAATCGACAGAAAACCACACTTCGTTTTTGCAGATTGTTGGCGTGACTCTTATGCAATTACAAGGATTAGGCGCGCGCTGTTAGCCGAAAAAATCTCACAGAATCCGACGCACAGGGCCGAGTCAGACACCCGGGTGGAGCAGCAACCGCGCCCGCTGAGGCCAGTTTTCGCAGACAAAAAAAGAGGTGGCGCCGATCAGTCCCCCACAGCCCGACCGACGCCACCGACTATGCGCTGCAGGTTTACGGTTGATTACTCCGCCAAACCTTGTGTTGTGCAGCGCTCGATCTCGCTCAGTGATTATTACTGTAGCCCGACAGCAGGCCCACATCCAGGCAAAGAAGCCTAAAACGGCTCATCCTGCTTGAACCATCACTGTTTCTTGATCCCATCATGACCCTCGACCAATTCCCCAGTATTCAAAACCCAATCGAACGAGTTGACTTCGGTCCAACAAATTGCGTGTGTCGACGACTCGGGCTCCCGCCATTGCTTCAATGACCTTTTCGAAGTCCAGCCAACGCAGCTCAGGCCACTCAGTAAGTACAACAAGAACATCGGCCCCACTGCACACAGCATAGGGATCGTCTTCGACCTCAATACCCGAAAGGTTCAAGTCGTTCATTGTGAACGCCGGGTCGTAGGCCTTAACGGTTGCGCCACGCTCGGTAAGGCGCCCCAACACGCTGAGCGCCGGCGAGTCACGGACGTCGTTGGTTCCGGCTTTGAACGCAAGGCCCCACGCAGCGACCGTGAGCCCGTGCAATGGGCCGGCACGGTGGCCAGCGATCACCCGAGCAACCCGCGAGATCTGCTGCTCATTGGATTCGACTGCTGCCCGCACGACGGGAATGTCGGTGTCTGCTTCGACGGCCGTGTGGATCAGAGCCCTGGTGTCCTTTGGAAGGCACGAGCCACCCCAACCGGGGCCTGGTCGCAGGTACTGCTCACCGATGCGCGGGTCAAAGCCCATACCGAGGAGCACGTCTTTGATGTCTGCTCCGACGTGTTCGGAAATGTCGGCAATCGAGTTGATGTAGCTGAGCTTCACCGCCAAGAAGGAGTTCGACGCGTATTTGATCAGCTCTGCTGACTGAGGATCCGTAACCACAACCGGGGCGGGAACCGTCAGATAGAGGCTGGTCATCTTGATGGCCGCCGCCTGGTCGTCGGTCCCGATCACGATCCGGTCAGGACGCATGAAGTCGGCAACCGCCGAACCTTCACGCAGGAACTCGGGATTGGCAACCACGGAAACGTCGGTTCGGCTCACCAACTGCTGGACCATGCGAGCGGTACCGACGGGGACGGTCGACTTGTTGATGAGCACTGCGCCACGAGACAGCTTGGGGGCGATGTCTTGAACCGCAGTGGTGAGGTAGGACAAGTCGGCAGAGCCGTTCTCTTGGGGCGGAGTAGCCACACACAAGAACACGTACTCAGCATCGGCGATCACGTCGTCGACAGAATTGACAAAGCGCAGTCGTCCGGTGCCGAGGCCCTCCTTGACGAGCGATTCAAGCCCCTCTTCGAGGATGTCCACCCGTCCCGAGTTGAGCCGGTCGATCTTTCCCTGATCGATATCGACGCACGAAACGTGATGTCCTAACGATGAGACGCAAGCGGCCGTGGTTAGACCGACATAACCAGCGCCAATGACCACAACCTGTGCCATGACCCCTCCAGAGCGTTACCCCCGGCCCCCAGCGGACTCAGGTGCCCAGCGCGCAACATTCTTGGCGCTCGCAAAGCGACAATCCTACGGGCGAGAGTTGCGTACGCTTCCTCGGGTCAGGGACTTTACTTTCGCTTTGGTCAGCCAATAGCGGTACATAATCTTGGTCACCCGACCTGTCGGGGCCGATAAAGGGGATTCAGGTGACCGTGAACGCGTACGTCTTGGTACTGACCGAAGTCGGTAAGGCCGAAAGCGTCGCACGCGCCGTTCGTGCACTCGACGGGGTCGTCGCAGCGCATGACGTCACCGGCCCCTATGACGTGATCGTTCAGGTCGAATCACCGACGATGGACCGCATGGGCCAGATGGTCGTCCGAAAAATTCAGATGATCGACGGGATCACGCGGACGCTCACCTGCCCGATCGTCAACTTGTCGGTCGAGTAGCGGCGCACACCGCAAGCTCCTGCCAGACCTATTTGCCGGGGCGCTGCTGCCCGACGTTGGTCGCTCGGCTTTGTTGACGCACCTTGGCGTCCGCGACCACGCGGTCGATCAGCGCCGCGTACCTCACGCCGCTCGCGGCGAAGAGCCGCGGGAACATCGAAAACGGCGTGAACCCCGGGATGGTGTTGACTTCGTTGGCGAGCCACCCCCGGACTCCTTCGTCATAGAAGAAGTCGACACGCGCCATGCCGTCGGCGCGACACGCGCGGTAGGCCGCTTCGGCAAGCCGCTTCATCTCGTTCAGTTCATCATCGCTGATCGGGGCAGGAATCAGCAGCTCCGCGACGGCGTCTTCGTACTTGTCTTCGTAGGTGTAAAAGTCGCTACCGGGACGGACCTCACCGGGGACCGACAAGCTCAGATCGTTGTCACCGATCACCCCGATCTCGATCTCGCGGCCCTCTATCGCCTCTTCGATCAGAGCCCACGAGTCGTACCGAAACGCGAGATCGAGCGCCTCGAGAAGCTCGGATTCATCGAATGCCTTAGACACTCCTACCGACGATCCCATGTTGGACGGCTTGACAAAGACCGGCGAGCCGAGTTGGGCAATCACCTCGCCGGCGTCGACGGGCTCACCCCGACGAACTTCGATCCACTGCGCCGTCGGAATTCCCGCATCGCGGAAGGCCCGCTTCATCATGATCTTGTCGGACCCAACCGCCGATCCAACCACGCTGCAGCCCGCATATGCGAGGTTCGCTAATTCGCACAGCCCTTGAACGGTTCCGTCTTCGCCGAGGGGACCGTGAAGCATCGGGATGACCGCGCTGATGTGGGTCCATTCGCCGCTTTCTAGATCGAGTAGTCCGCCGGTGGTCGGGTCCGGAGGAAGGACGACGTGGCGTCCTTCAATCAGCAGGCCTGAGGATGGCGCCTCGGTTCCAGCACTGAGGGAAGCCTCCGCGTCCACGTTCCGCAACCATCGCCCGTCAACCCCTATACCGACGAGGACCGGCTGATAGCGGCCCTTATCGAGCGCGTTGGCAACGGCAGAAGCGGTCACACGAGACACGTCATGCTCGGCGGAACGCCCGCCGTACAAGATGGCGACAGTCTCTAACGGGGCCATATCCCCACGTCCTTTCGGCTAGGCCGCGACCTGGAGCCAGGCCCGCAGGCCAACCCCCATCAAAAACAGGGACATCACCCCGTAGAACAACTCGAGTTGATCCCGGTCGCGCATCAAGGAACGGTAGCCGTACGCCAAGCCGATCGTGATGAACGCCACGAATCCGTAGAACATGTGGAAACGAGCAACCGTCACGCCATCGTCGCTGACGGCGGCGACGCCGAGGATGACCTGGATCAAGAGCGCCAACTGGGCGACGATCACCAGGGTCCAGACCCACACACCTCGAATAGCGGGTCGCTTCCAAGCGAGGAGTGCCACAACTCCCGCCACGCCGTTGAGCACGATCGCGACCCAGCCCCAGAACGAATGAATGTCGATAAGCGTTTGAGTCATCTTGCCCCTCCCGAGCACCGACGGCGTTCCGACCGTTGGGCCGGAATCCCCACTCGATCGGGGATCGAAGAACGGTAGCTCCCGGGATGCCGCGCTACAGGACCGAATCAGCAGCGGCATCGAAGGCCGATCCGGTACCGCGAAGCTCATTCTTGAGGATCTTGCCGGACGGGTTACGAGGGAGCGGATCGACTCGGAACTCAAAGATCCGAGGAACCTTGTAGGGCGCGAGCCGCGACGCACACCAGTCGCGGAGCGCGTCGCCGTCGATGTCGGCGTCGTTCGCGACCTGGATCACCGCTTTGATCTCTTCGCCAAGGTCGTCGTCGGGCACCCCGACGATCGCCGCTTCGATCACGTCAGGATGTTCAGCGAGCGCGTTCTCGATCTCCACGCAGTAGACGTTCTCACCACCTCGAATGATCATGTCCTTGGCCCGGTCCACGATGTACAGCCAGCCATCGTCGTCGATGACGCCGATGTCTCCGGTCCTGAACCAACCCTCGACCAGCACTTCGGCGTTCACTTCTGGCCTGTTCCAGTAACCCCGCAACATCACCGTCGGGCCCGTGATGCAGATCTCGCCGCGCTGTCCCGTCGGGACTTCCGAGCCGTCTTCGCCGACCACCTTTACCTGAACGGTAGGTACAGGACGGCCGACCGAGGTCGGATGCGAGATGTAGTCGTCACCGGTGTTGAGCGTCGCCACCGACGCGGTCTCGGTGAGCCCATAGGCCGTTGCCAGCTGGCTACGTACCTGTGGGAAGGCAGCTTTGATCCGTTCGACGAGCGCCGGACTGGCCGGCGCTCCGCCGTAGGAGATTCGTTTGACGGTCGAGGTGTCGTACTGGTCAAACACCGGACTCTCGACAATTCGAGACATGACGGTCGGAACTCCCCCGATCGAGGTGACCTGTTCGTCTTGGATAACAGCAAGCGAGCGTTCAGGATCAAACTTGCCGGGTTCGAGCAAGATCAACTTGCCGCCCGAAGCAAGCGTGGTGACCATCGTGGCGTGGCAGCCGGTCGTGTGGAACAGAGGAACCACCAGCAGGCTGGACGGCTGCAACTTGGCGTCCAACTCGGGCGGTGCCTCCGAGGAGTCTCGGTTTGAGAGTGACACGACCATCAGGTTCTGCAGGTTGGCGAGCACCTGACGGTGAGTCACGGTCGCGCCTTTGGGTCGACCGGTCGTTCCAGAGGTGTAGAAGATACCGACGATGTCGTCCTCATCGGTGTCTGTGTCAGGTACTTGGGGCGCCGTGATCGCGGCTATTGCAATATCGACTGAACTCACCCAGTCAAGGCCAAGACCATCTTCGAACTCGGCGTCGAGGTCGTCTCCATCGATGATCAGGGTGGTACGCCAAGAGTCGATGGCGTTGGCCAGAGGCGCGATCACCTCCCAACGGCGCTGGTCACAGATGACCGCAGCGACTCCCGCGTCGTCCAGGGCAAACGCCAACTCGTCGCGCTTCCACCAGGCGTTCAGCGGAACGGCGACCAATCCAAGAACCGCGCATGCCCAAAACGACGCAACCCAATCTGGGTGGTTAGCCGACAGGATCGCTACCCGGTCACCGACGGTCAGGCCACGCTGCGTCAAGAAATCGGCGATCTGGTACGCCCGATGTTCATGTTCGGGAAAGGTGAGCCGACGGTCGCCGTAGACCAGGAACGTCTTGTCGCCGTGGCCCGCAGCTAGAGCTAGGAGGTCACGCATCGACCTCATTCGAGTGGCATACACCTCAACCCGGGCGCCGAGAACCTCTTCGGTCACGATCTCCATGGGCCCACCAGGTCCCGTCAGCATGGCCAAAGCGTCGCTTTCGGGTGCGCGAACAGGCATGCGGTACTCCCTTTGGGTCCGTCTTTACGCTGGCCCGTCGATCCTAGACGCCTGATTTGGCAGCCTTCGTCGAACAGCATTGCGGGCAAAGAAGTCGGTAGCCTCACGCCAGCATTCCGTGCGGTTCGCGAGCGAACCGACGACTTCTAACCCTGTGGGAGAGTTGAGTGGCGCGAATCGCGGACGTACTCGAAGCCGGACCAACGTTCTCGTTCGAGTTCTTCCCCCCAAAGGATGACGAGTCTCAGCGCCAGCTGTACGAGACCATCAGAGAACTCCAGTCGCTGTCACCAAGCTTTGTTTCGGTCACCTACGGCGCGGGTGGCTCGACCCGCGACCGCACCCATGACCTGGTCGTTTCGATCTTGGACGACACCTCGATGACCCCGATGGCGCACCTCACCTGTGTCGCCCACACTCGCGCGGAGCTGGTCGACATCGTCGCGCGCTACCGCGACGCTGGCGTCGAAAACATCTTGGCGCTTGGCGGGGATCCTCCAGCAGGTACCGACGCGGTTCACAGCGACCTCGCACATGCGATCGACCTGGTCGAACTCGTCCGTGAGGTCGGCGATTTTTCGATCGGTGTCGCCGCCCATCCCGAGGTGCACCCCCGGTCCCTCGACCGCGAATCGGACCGCAAGTATTTAGCTGAGAAACTCGCCCTCGCGGACTTTGGGATCACCCAGTTCTTTTTCGACGCTGACGACTACTTCACGTTGCGAGACGAACTTGCCGAGCTGGGCGTCAACAAGCCGGTGGTCCCCGGCATCATGCCCGTCACCAACGTGTCACAGGTCACCCGCTTCGCAGAACTGTCGGGGGCGGCATTCCCAAGCGCGTTAGCTGACCGCCTTCACGCCGCCAACGACCCCGATGAGGTCCGACAGATCGGCATCGACGCCGCCACGGAGCTGTGTGTGACCCTGCTTGAAGGGGGCGCGCCGGGCCTGCACTTCTACACCTTGAACCGCTCCCCTGCGACCCGAGAGATCTTTGCTCGACTCGCCGCGGATGGACACGTGTCACACGCCGACCACTAGCTCGGGGCGGTCGGACCATTTGGCGGATCCCGCGGTGCTCCCCCGCCGTGGTCGACAGCTCCGCCATCCGCTGGTTTCGAACGCTCCAGCTCATCAGCCACCAGGAGATATGACATGCCCACAGCAGACCCGGTCGTTTTGGTCGGTGCAGCGACCCGCACACAGCGAGTCGCTCGTGGAGGCGACGGACAAGACGCCGCGGGCCTCATGACGCAGGCGGCAAGAGGCGCGCTCGCTGATTCGGGCGCCGGGAACCCGCAAGTGCTTCTGAACGCCATCACCGAGGTGGTCGTCCCCAAAGGGATCTGGACCTACGCCGATGCCGGGGCGATCGTTAGTCGCAATCTGGGCATTGCTCCCCGAACCGTCGCGGCCGAACTGGGTGTCCTGCAGACCTCGCCATTTGCACGAGCGATCGGTCAACTAGGCGACGGCGACCAGAAAGCCGTGTTGATTGCCGCCGGCGAAGCAAAGTACGCCTTTGGCCTGGCCAAACGCGCTGGCGTTCCTTTCCACGTGCACCCTGACGAGCCCGGAGACGAACCGGACGAAACGTGGCGCCCGGCAGTTGAGGTGCTCTCCAATATGGAGATTGAGCGTGGCCTTGCGATCCCCGCTCACCAGTACGCACTGATCGAACGGGCCTTCGCCAAGCGTCAGGGCTGGACGCACTCAGAGCACACGGCGCACCTCGGTGAGTTGTGGGCCCGCTATGCCCAGGCGGCGAAGGTGCTCCCCCAGGCGTGGGACCACACGGGATGGTCGTCGGCACAGATCACCGACCTGATCGACGGCAACCGCATGGTCGCAACGCCGTACACAAAGCGGCTGGTTTCTCAATGGAACGTCGACCAAGCAGCGGCGTTCATCTTGTGTCGGGCGTCGACCGCCCGGGAAGCCGGCATCGACGAAAGCCGATTCGTCTACCCACGTGCGATCGTCGAATCGAACTTGATGGTTCACCTGTCCGCCCGGGGCGACGTCAGTCGGGTTCCCGCGCTCGACGCCATCGCTCAAGCCGTCACCGCGTCCACCGGGCGAGCCATCGCGGCAGACGCCATCGACCTGTACAGCTGCTTCCCAATTGCGGTGCAGTTGCAGGCTGAGGCATACGGCGTAGCCCTCGACCCCGCGCCGACCCTGACCGGCGGTATGAGCTTTGGTGGTGGACCGCTAAACAATCACGGCCTGCAGTCCCTTGGAGCCGGTATTGCCGCCATGCGCATCGGCGCCGTCAACGAAGTGATCACCACCGCCATCTCGGGGATGATGACCAAACAGGGCTTTGGCTGGTGGTCATCGACGGCCGCCCCGGACGGCCCGGCGATCGTCGACGTGACCGAGGCTGCACGGGCCGCGACCGAAGTCAGGCAGGTCGACGCCGATCTGACGGGCGCAGCTCAGATCGTCTCCTCGACCGTGATCTTCATGGGCGACGCACCGATGGGAGCCGTCGCCATTGTCGAGCAGGACGGCCGACGAAGCGTCGCCATGAGTCGCGACGCAGACATCATCCAAAGAATCGACGGCGACGCGCATATTGGCGCCCAAGTCACCATCGGAGCGCCCGGCCGTTGGGACGAGCTCGTCTAGCTATCGCCCCGCAAAAACTCTTCGATCTCGCTGGCGAGCTCGTCTGCTGAGGGGAGACTTTCGACGTCGGGCACCTGTTCGAGCTGCTCGACCGCTTCTCGAAGGTCGGGCCGGAGCACCACCGCCGCTTCCACCTGGTTGTGGTAGTTCTCGGCACGCTCGTCGAATGGGGTTAGGTCGATGGCCAACTCGTACTGCGAAACCAGTTTGCCGAGCAGCGCACGGACTGCGCTGGGAGATCGGGTTGATGCCAGGTAGTGAGGCACCTGCGCCCAGAGCCCCGCTGTCTGAATGCCGCTGGCACCAAGGGCCGCCTGAACCATGGTCTGAACTCCCGTCGGGCCGTCATAGTCGGCTCTGACTTGACCCAAACGGTCAGCGAGTTCGGCCGAGGTTGCGGTCGCGAAAACCCGCACCGGGCGCCGATGCGTAACTGCAGATGGCATACCGGCAACGGTGACCGCCTCGGCGACGTCGAGGGAGTGGGCCAGTTCGACGACAGCGTCACAAAAGGAAGGCCAACGGAGCCCCGGCTCGGGGCCGCGCATGATGACGACGTCTCGGCCCATCGAACCCGCGGTCACGCGGACGCGTGGCCAACGGGTGCGCTTTACCACCCCGTCTTCTAGTTCGACCGTAGGTCGGGTACTGGACAGGTCCACCAAGTCCGCTAGAGAACATTCGGCGATCAGGGCTCGGTTGGTCAGCCGACGGTTGAGTACCCGCGCAGTGTCTCGCCCTGCCAGCGCAGCATCCACCCACCCGGAAAGCGCGACGATCAGAAGTGGATCGTTGAGGTTGGCTGACTGCAGGACGTTGAACACGCAGACAACACTACCGGCATCTCGGTGGCGGTCCGTCCTCGTTGTTCCCGCAGCAACACTCTGGAAACAGCGGGCCGTCCTGCGCTGAAGGCTCCGAAACCGGTACCGCCCGGCGGGCCACGGCCACACCTCGGCCTGGCGCTGGCTGTGTGCGACAATCCCCGGGTGACGCCCGAGGCCACCGACCAACCAGAGAACCACCGCGCCGCACGTCAGCCACAGGCGCCCGCGGGAGAACGCTCTCACTACCGGGTTGACGGACTCTCGGGGCGCATAACCGTGATAGCCGGGCAACGTCAGGGGCGCCCCGACCGGCCGACGAGCGACTGCCCGTTCTGCGTTGGAGGCCGCGAGTCGCCTTCACCGTATGACACACGTTCGTTCACCAACCGCTGGCCTACCTTGATCGACCGACGGGGCAGCTTCGATACCTCGCTGCCCGGCACCCCGACCGTGCCAGCCACCGGAACGTGTGAAGTAGTCCTCTACAGCCCTGACCATGAAGCGACGATGGCGTCCTTGCCGCCAGAACACATCGCCAAGATCGTGGACCTCTGGGCAGAACGGTCCGCCGAGTTACGCCGAAACGCGGACACGGGTCACGTGCTGATCTTCGAAAACTCAGGCGCTGATGTCGGTGCGACCATCGAACACCCCCACGGACAGATCTTCGCCTTCGCTGACGAACCTCCAGCGATGAGAGTCGAACGGGAACGTTCCGCCGACCAATGCGCCGTTTGTGTCGAACTGGGTGCGGAAGCGCTAACCACCGACTCAGCGGAAGCCCGGCGTGTGGTCCTGGACAACGGAACCTGGGTTGCGTTCGTCCCCGAAGCAGCCGGCTACCCCTTTGAGCTACGCCTTTCTTGTAAAGCCCACGTCGTCCATCTCGACGCATTGGGACGCGACGAGCGCAGCGACTTAGCCCAGATGCTCGGACAGATCGCAGGCGTCTATGCGAGCCTGTTCGACACTCCGATGCCGTACATGATGTGGATCCATCAGGGCGTGCACACGCACCTGCACTTCGTCCCAACGTGGCGACGCGAACGCGTGCCTCGGTACGTCGCTGCTGGCGAACTTGGCTCGGACCTATTGATCAACCCGATCAGCCCAGAAGACGCTGCCCACGCGCTCAGGCTGGCTGCGACAGAAACGGGGTAACAACATGCGCACAGGTGCCAACTCGCAGGCGACCGTCCGGATCCGAAGCTTGATTATGCAAGAAGGTCTCGACGCCTTCGGTCCCGACCAGCCCGGCCTTACCGAGGCCGATCCGCACACCTTCATCAATTGGGTCCGAGCACCTGGTCGTGTGAACCTGATTGGGGATCACACCGACTACAACCAGGGCTTATGCCTGCCAACCACCCTTGACTACGACTGCATCGTCGCATACCGAGCGCGGCACGATCAGCGGGTACGCATTCGAACGATCGATGAGATCGGACCGGATGGGTCGGTCCCTCCGGCCGTGGTGTTGCAGTCGAGCCAAGGCGAGGCCCGTAACGATGCCGAGACGTCTCGGGGTGCTTGGTGGAAGCTCGCCGAGGCCGTCATGATCGAACTCGCCGAGCTGAACAAGACCGGCGGTGTCGACCTGATCGTGTCCTCAGAGGTACCGATCGGCTCAGGTTTGTCGTCGTCTGCTGCGTTTTCGGTTGGTATCACCCTGGCGATGGCGCAGGCTTTCGGCGCAGAGCTTTCGAAATCGCAGATCGTGCACATCGCGCAGGCAGCCGAACAGCGGGCGCGAGGCCTTCCGGTGGGCATCCTCGACCCGTACGCCATCACCTACGGCATGGATGGCTACGCGTTGCTGCTTGACTGCAAGACCGAAACGAGCAGGCCGATACCCATTCCGACCGGCCTCAGCTTCGCAGTGATCGACTCGGGCGTCTCACGCAACCTGGAAGATTCGAGCTACGCCGACCGCCAGCAACGTTGCGCAGAGGCCGCGGCACGGCTCGGGGTGGAGTCGCTTCGCGAAGCCACCACCGAACACGTCAACGACGATCCCATCGCCCACCACGTGGTGTCTGAAAACGCAAGGGTCGCAAGCGCCGCCGACGCTCTGGAACGTGGCAACGTCATGCGGTTGGCGGCCCTGATGCAGGCATCCCACGAATCATTGCGGGACGACTACTGCGTGTCGACGCCCGAGATCGATGATCTGGTCGATCGGCTGCTGTCGAGCGGAGCGTTGGCCGCCCGCATTACGGGTGCTGGCTTTGGTGGCGCGGTTGTTGCCCTCATCGAAGGCGGCCTGTCACAGGTCCAGATGGTCACGCTGAGCGCGGTGGCGGGTTACGAAGCTGCCCACGGCCGACTCGCCCAGGTCTGGCCTGTCTTGGGGGCCGACGGCGCCCGAAGCTTTGATCCGATGAAGCCCCGCACATAAACGCTGCAATGCGGGTGCAGTCAGGCCGGAGGCCTGGTGGATCGCATGAGAGCCAGCGGAGGTCCCGAACAAGTACCGCCGAAGCTCTCGCTACATCTGGTCGAGCAGCTTTTGGCGCTTCTCGTTGTACTCGTCGTCGGAAATCCGCCCTTTTTCGTGGAGCCGAACGAGGGCTTCGAGCTGCGCGGGGATGGAATGGCCATGTCCTCCCTGGAGGGGAGTGCTGCCGCGCCGCTGGTTCAGTTCCCGCTGGCGATTGATTTCTTGGGCGACCTGTTCGGGTTCAGAAATGTTGCTGAATCGCTGTTTACCGTCGGTTGACGCGGACTCGACGACGAGGTCGCCAGCGCTCAGCAAACGCTCCCCCAACGTCTGGTTCACGTTGATCGAGTTGATGGATTCAAGGGGGATGTCCATCGACTTCTTGGAGAGCAGCCCGTGGCGGCTGACCAGTCGGTCGCTGGTGACGACAAACGTGGTGCTCTGCCACATGAAGTACTGGCGCAGCGCCCAGACGAACCAGGCCACCGCCAAAGCGGCCCAGACGTAATAACCCCAGGTGTTTCCCCACATCACCGCGAACACGAACAGGGTGATCAGCGGTACGAGCGAAAGAACTTGGCGAGAGAAGTACCACCAATGGGGGTTCATCTCTACGAACACTTCTTCGCCATCGTTAAGCAAATGCCTTGGGAACATTGTTGCATCCTAACCAACCGATGGATCTGAGCGTTTAGACCTGCTCGGGGCTAAGCGGTCGGTCCTGGGGTGGGCGGGGCTCCGTGGCAACATCAGCGCGTGCAGCCGCTGGTGGCTCACCCGTTGCGAACCGACCTTTCCAGAGGGCCATGACCATGATTTCTGAGCTATTTGACCCCACCCGATGGACCGAAGTTCCGGGCTTTGACTTCGAAGACATCACCTATCACCGGGCCGTCGACCAAGGAACGGTCCGCATCGCGTTCAATCGACCGGAGGTCCGCAACGCGTTCCGTCCGCGCACGGTCGACGAGTTGTACCGGGCGCTCGACGATGCTCGACAGACCCCAGACGTCGGCTGCGTCCTGCTGACGGGCAACGGACCGTCCCCCAAGGACGGCGGATGGGCGTTCTGTTCGGGCGGGGACCAGCGCATTCGCGGGCGCGACGGGTACAAGTACGCCGAAGGGGTCGACGCCACGTCCATCGACCCGGCGCGGACCGGACGGCTGCACATCCTCGAATGCCAACGGATGATCCGATTCATGCCCAAGGTGGTCATAGCGGTCGTTCCCGGGTGGGCAGTCGGAGGAGGCCATTCGCTCCACGTCGTGTGCGACCTCACCCTGGCATCGGCCGAACATGCCGTCTTTAAGCAGACCGACGCCGACGTCGCCAGCTTTGATGGTGGCTTTGGCTCGGCATATCTAGCCCGGCAGGTTGGCCAGAAACGCGCTCGAGAGATCTTCTTCTTGGGACGGGACTACACCGCTCAAGAAGCCTTCGAGATGGGGATGGTGAACGCGGCGGTCCCCCATCAAGCTCTCGAGAGCGAAGCGCTCAATTGGGCGGCCGAAATCAACGCGAAATCGCCGACGGCGCAGCGAATGCTGAAGTTTGCGTTCAACCTGATCGACGACGGTTTGGTGGGACAACAGCTTTTCGCTGGCGAAGCGACCCGTCTGGCGTATATGACTGACGAAGCACAGGAGGGTCGCGACGCGTTCTTGCAGAAGCGACCCAAAGATTTTTCGGGGTTCCCATGGCACTTTTAGACCACCCGACCAGCCGGTTCCACCAAGGATCGGAGACAGCGGTCGACGCCCGCATCGACCCTGGCCGGCGATCACCGATCGTCGCCTGGCTTGCCGCAGCGCTTGTACTTGCGACGCTGTTCGTTGGACCGACCGCTGCAGGAGCCGCTTCAGGTCGCGACAACGCGGGCGGGTCATTGGATCCTCACCATCAGCTGGCGCTGCCTCGTGGACTTTCAACCGCCGACCTGCCCACTAACGAGCCGTGTTCGACCGGTCTGTTCAGTTCGGTAACCGCCAATGGGTCGTACCTGTCGGTGACGCTTACTAAATGGGGGCGCTTCACCGCCCGCGTGGCTCCCGCATATGTCGCAGCGCGGCTAGCGAGTTGCTACGGAACGGTTGCGGGCGGAACCGAAACCGATGTGTGGGGCTGGATCGCCGATCTCAGCGCCGAGGTTTGGCTCCACGCGGTTGCCTACCCCGAGAACTGCGCCCTGCTGGGGAGTGCTGCGACCTGCACCAACCTGCGTCAGCGTGCCAACCCCGTCGACATCAACTTCGAGAGCTATGCAACGTTGCCCATCCCGGACCGCTACTTGCAGTAGTCGGAGGGGGATTCGCGCCACTCGGGGCGGAACCCGGTGTCACCGGTAGCGGCGTCGCCGGAACACGTCGGTAGACAGCGACGCGACCCGGTCCAAAAAGAGCATGCCGTCGACGTGATCGAGTTCGTGGAGAAGCGCCCGCGCCTCAAAGGCATTGGCTTCGATCGTTCTGAGCCGTCCGTCCATGTCGTGGCCTTGGACCACCACTTCGGTCGCTCGGGCAACATTGCCGGTCAGGTCCGGAACGCTCATGCACCCTTCGCGCCCGACGACGTAGTTGCGCGCCAGGATGAGTACCGGGTTGAACAGCACGAACGAGCCGTGGCACGAGTCGGCTTTGGGGTGTCCGGTCACATCGACCGCGAATGCCCGGACGGATAGGCCGATCTGAGGGGCGGCGATGCCGACGCTGTGGTCAGCGTCGTTCATGGTGTCGAGCAGGTCTTGCCCGACCGAGCGCGCGTAGTCATCGATGGACTCGAATGGTTGCGCAGCCTGCTTAAGAACCGGATCGGGCAGCAATCGGACTGGACAGACGGCCATGACAGCTCAGAAAACGTCCACGTCGATCGGTCGTATCGAAGCGTCAACGCCCAGATCAGCCGCTGTTTCGTCGAGTGTCCGAGCAAGGCTGTCGGGGTCGACTCCGACGGGTACTACCACTTCGAGGAGGAGTGCGTACACGGACTCACCGGCGTCGAGCACAGAGGTGGTCGCGTCTGTGACGTTGACGCCGTTGGCCGCCAGGAGCGTGGTCACTTTGGCGACGATTCCGGGCCGATCCTTGCCGTAGACCGACACCATGTAGCGGGCACCCGCCGTTGACGATTCGGTATCGGTCAGCCTGGACCGGACAGTGATCGACAGGTCGGTGAACGGTGTCTCTGCGAGACGGGCCCGCAGATGGTCTCCAAGATCGTCCGCAGAGATCGGTGACTGAACCAACATCACCATCGTGAACTGTCCCGACAGCTGCGTCATGGCGCAGTGCTCGAGGTTGGCTCCGGCGTCGTACAACATGGTGGCTACGACGGCGATCATCCCTGGCCGGTCCGGGCCGCCAGCCCAGACGACTACCGGATGTGACCCAAGAGGCTCGCTGGTCATCCCCATCCCAACTGATCGAGTCGCTCATCGTCGATACCGAAGTGGTGTCCGACTTCGTGGATGACGGTGACCTTGATCTCTCGCTTCAATTCCGCTTCTGAGAGACAGGCTTCCATGATCGGCTCACGAAAAATGGTGATCACATCTGGCGTCGCACCTATGTAACCGTCGTCTCGGTCAGGAAGGCTGATCCCCTCATAGAGACCGAACAACGGCTCGGTCGACGACCCTTGTTGGTCGGCCGTGGGCCAGTCTTCGATCAGCACGACGACATTGTCCATATGGACGATGATTTCGGCCGGCAGCGAGTCGAGGGCCTGTTCAACCAGGCTCTCAAATCGCGCTCTTGACATTTTCCGGATTCCAGCCGTTCGCGACGGTTGAGCTGGGGGAGCCAACATGTCGGGAGTGACCTTATTGGGGTACACGCTCATGCGGGTCCCATTATGACCGGTAACCCTCAACCAAAGGTTGACTTAGCTGAGGTGAGCCGAAGTTTTCACCGGAATTGCTTGCGCAGCGACAACACAAGCGCTATCGAACGCCATCAGTCACATCCGTAGGGTCAGTCAGCGAAACAAAACGTCTCCTCAGACACATCGTTTTGCGAACTCGGCGCGAGCTCGCCGCAGGACACAGCCGTGCGCGGCTAGGCATGTGCATGGGTGCGGGTCATAATCAGACGCCGCACGACGACCGATTTCGGGCCTCGGGCCCAGGTCTCGCGAGCCACATACCGGGCAGCTGACAGGCCTGCATGCCCGTGCTGGCGGCTCCACGGCACGGCCGAGCGTCCAGGGATGTTCGCCGGAACCTTGAAGGGTCCGACACGTGGTCAAGATCGATCAGAACTCGCTAGGACCTCTCGACGAGGATCAGCGACGAGCGGTAACCGCCGAACAGCGCCCTCTGGTCATCATCGCGCCCGCCGGTTCGGGCAAGACCCGCGTGCTGACCCACTGCATTGCACACGACGTCGGCGAGCGTCGCGTCGCCGCGAGCCGTGTATTGGCGGTCACCTTCACTCGCAAAGCTGCGGGCGAACTTGGTTCAAGGCTCCGAAAAGCAGGGCTCGGCGACGGGCCGACCGTCGGAACATTTCACGCCCTTGCCCTTGCCGAGCTGCGGCGGTGGGCTGACGACCGGAAATGGGAACTTCCCCAGCTGCTCGAACGACGCGAACGGCTCCTTGCAGACTTCGTGCCCAAAGAGGCCTTGCGCTCCGCGAGCCAGCAGATCGGCTGGGCAAAAGCTCGGTCGTTCAGCCCTGCCGAGTACCGACAGAATGCCGAGCCGCGGCCGGGACTGGCCCCGGGACACGTGGCACGCTGGTTCGAGCGGTACGAACAAGAGAAACGCAAGCGCGGTCTACTCGACTTTGACGACCTACTGATTCGACTCACTCAGGCGATCTCCACAGACAGCGACTTCGCCGCCGGGCAGCGCTGGCGCTTCCGATCCTTTTATGTTGACGAGTTCCAGGACGTCACCCTCACCCAACTGCGCCTCCTTCAGGCATGGGTCGGCGACCGCAAAGAACTCGTCGTGGTCGGCGACCCAGGCCAGGCGATCTTCGGCTGGAACGGTGCAGAACCCGAGTTTCTGACCAGGTTCGACGCCTGGTTTCCGGGAGCAACCCAGGTCACCCTGGCCCGGTCACATCGGTCAACCCGCGAGGTTCTAACGGTGGCTGCTGCCATCGTCGACCCGGCGCGCCGCTCCCCCGCAGGTTTGGCGTTTGGGCAGGCCCCCGGGACGATCCCGGTCGCGGCGCTTGACGCTCCCCCTGGACCTGTCCCCAAGATCCATGTCTACCCCGATGATGAGACCGAAGCGCAAGGCGTTGCTGAAGAGATCGCCGCGGCCATGCGAGTCGGCGCCCGTCCACGCGACATGGCTGTCCTTTTTCGCACGAACGCACAAAGCGACGTCCTGTCAAACGCGCTGGCCCGCGCTCGTGTACCGGTACATGAACCTCGCATGCTGCTCGATCACCCGGCCGTTGCCGACGCGCTCGCATTGCTCAGCGACAACGTCAAGACGGCTCCCCGCATCCCGCTGAAGCACCACCTGCGCGAGACGCGCGAACTGATTGGATCCAAAGCTGAGCGTTCTGTACTCGCGGAGGTTTTTGATCATGCCGAATGGTTTGTCCGCGTCGAAGGTCCGACAGCCACCCTCAGCGGCCTGGAGGGTTCCTTACGCGTCGCGATGTCTCAGGACATGGTTCGGGTTGGCGAGTCCGTCACATTGACGAGCTTCCACCGCGCCAAAGGTCTGGAATGGGATCGGGTCTGGATCACGGGAATGGAGGACGGCCTCGTACCGTTGCGCAGCGATTCGGACATCCGGGCAGCACAGGAAGAACGGAACCTCTGTTACGTAGCCCTCACTCGGGCGCGCCGCGAGTTGTCGCTCAGTTGGGCCAAGCGCCGCAAACGAGGCTCCAGGTTTCGCAAGTCCGAACCAAGCCCCTACCTCGATCCGATAGCGGTCGCTGTCGATGCGCTTGCGGTCCTTGAACGCCCCACAGCTCCCACCCAGGTCCAGCGCCCGCTGAAACCTGTTTCCGACCAACAGCTCAGCGCCCGTACGGCCCGTTCTTTGCGGCGCTGGCGAACAGCAAAAGCACGGATCCTGGCAGTCCCCGAGGAATCGATCCTTCCCGCGGGGACGCTTCGCCGACTGGCCGACGAAATGCCTCGCGACGAGAAGGAACTTGCCGTGGTTCTGGCCGATGACACCCCCAGACGGTTGGCATTCGGCTCTGAGCTGCTCGACTGCATCAGCGAAGGCCGAGGGACCCCGGCACGACAATCGACCGGTGGGTAGGACCGCGCTTTGGGTCAACATGCGGCCCACAGACCGACGCCGGTTGAGATTGCGAGCTGCTGGGCCTTCAACAGGGTGCGCCCGTGGGCGAGGTTTGGTGGGATGAGCAGCAGTCGAGCATTCCCAACGCTGACGACGGTTTTGTTGAAGAGTTCGCCGTCGAGCCAGACCCAGGCAAGCAGACGCCCATAGGCATCGCGTCGCTGCTGGTCGAACTCGAGTTCGACCGTTTGCCCCAGCAACACCTGAGTCGTGAATTCGCTGGCTTCGGGCCCGAAACATTGGACCGGCTTCGTCGGATGGTGCGTCTCGGGAGTGTCGATCCCCAGAAGCCGAACGGTGTGCACGTCGCCACGGAACTCGATGTCGATCGTGTCGCCATCCGCGACGTCGACGACGTGCGCCTGGATGCGTCCAATGATTGGTTTGTCGTCGTGAAGTGGGTCACCGCGACCGACCGCTACCACCCAACCCATGATGGCAGCGGCGACGATCACCGTCGCGACCACCCGGGTGGGCGTCATGGCGGCGGAACATAGCAGAACTGCGAGTCGTTTTGACGACGCCAGGTCGCAGTCACAAGGGTTCCGCGCTACCCTCCCGTGCGGCGGAGACGCCGGGGCGGCCTGCAAAGAACGCAAAACATTCCCCGGCAAACACCATCTACGCCTGCCGAATCCATCGACAGGCGCTGTTTCAGGAGGGGCATTGGGCGCAGTTCCATATTTCGCAATAGCGACTGCCTTGCTCGGGTTGGGCCTGGCGGTCTACTTCAGGCAAATCGTGTTGGCAGCCGATCCGGGCAACGAAAAGATGCAGTCGATCGCTGCAAACATTCGTGACGGCGCCATGGCCTTCCTCAAGCGGGAGTACACCTGGGTCGCGGTGTTCGTCCTCGTGATGTTCGTCGTGATGTCGATCTTTATCGACACCCACATTTACGGCGGCGTCGCCTACCTGATGGGTGCTGCATCATCGGCGTTGGCCGGGTACGTAGGTATGCGGATCGCCACAGCAGCCAACGTCCGCACGACGCAAGCGGCGCGGGAAGGCTCCCAAAAGGCACTGCCCCTCGCCTTCCGAGGCGGCGCGGTGATGGGTTTCGCCGTCGCAGGTCTTGGCCTGCTGGGCGTTGCGCTCTGCTACATCATTTTTGTCAAGGTCCTCGAAGTCGATGACGCCTTTGCGGTGATCGCGGCCTATGGGTTGGGTGGATCCTCGATCGCCCTGTTCGCTCGTATCGGCGGGGGTATTTACACAAAGGCCGCTGACGTCGGTGCGGACTTGGTGGGCAAGGTCGAAGCAGGAATTCCCGAAGACGACCCCCGCAACCCCGCCACGATCGCCGACAACGTGGGCGACAACGTGGGCGACGTTGCCGGTATGGGTGCCGACCTTTTTGAAAGCTACGCGGGCTCGCTGTTTGCCCCGATGACCCTTGTGGCCCTTTTGTTCGCCAACGCCGGCGGCATCGACGTCGACGACACTGCTCGGCTCGTACAAAAAGCGACCGAGCCGTACTTCTTGTTCCCACTGTTGATTGGCGCCATTGGAATGGTGGCCTCGGTCATCGGCGCCCTCATGGTGCGAGGCGGGACCGGGAGTTTGTCGGCTCAGCTTCACCGCGGTCAGTACGTCGCGATGGGGCTCACCACGGTGGGCACGCTCATCGGGGCGTTCATGTTGTTCTCCGGTGACGATGTGGGCGAAGTAAAGCCGCTGTTCATCGGCGGGTCTGTCATCTTGGGGATGGTTGCTGGCTGGGCGATCGGTTTCACCTCTGAGTACTTCACAAGCGACCACTACCCGCCGGTCAAGGACATCGCGGCTAACGCCGAAACAGGTCCGGCGACCGTCGTGATCAGCGGAATTGCCAAGGGCAACCTTTCTACTGCACCGGCGGTTTTGTTGGTTGCCCTCACCATCGGTATCTCGTACTGGATGGGCGAGCAGTTCGCTCCCGACCTAGCCGAGGTCATGGACATCGGGTTGTATGGCGTGGCACTCGCGGCGATCGGCATGCTCGCCACCACGGGTGTGGTGGTCGCTGTTGACGCCTACGGGCCGATTGCTGACAACGCGGGCGGTATCGCCGAAATGGCAGAACTGCCGCCCGAGGTGCGCGAAGTGACCGACGCCCTCGACTCGCTCGGCAACACGACTGCTGCGGTCGCCAAGGGCTTCGCTATCGGCTCCGCAGCCATCACTGCCCTTGCGTTGTTCAAGGCCTTCTCGTTTGCCGCTGGCCTTGAAGGCGGCCCTGACGGCAGCCTCAGCATCAGTGATGTGCCGGTCACGATCGGCCTGTTCATCGGCGGCGTCACCCCGTTCGTCTTCGCTGCGCTGACCATGGAGTCGGTCGGACGTGCGGCACAAAAGATGATCGAGGAAGTCCGCCGCCAGTTCCGCGAGATTCCCGGTCTGCGCGAAGGTGTCCCTGGTGTCGAAGGCGAGTACGCCAAGTGCGTCGACATCTCGACCGACGCAGCCCTTCGCGAGATGCTTCTCCCAGGCGCTCTCGCCGTGGTCCTTCCGCTGGGGATCGGCTTCGTTTCGGTCCAGGCGCTCGGCGGATTCCTCGCTGGGGCGCTCGTCACCGGCTTCTTGTTGGCGATCTACATGTCGAACTCTGGTGGAGCATGGGACAACGCCAAGAAGTACATCGAGGCGGGCCACCTTGGCGGTAAAGGTTCAGACGCCCACAAGGCAGCCGTCGTCGGCGACACCATCGGCGACCCGTTCAAGGACACCTCTGGACCGTCCATGAACATCCTGATCAAGGTGATGACGGTCGTCTCCTTGGTGTTCGCACCAGCGATGATCTAACAAGCGATCGAAGACGTTCGCCGTGCGACCCGGGGAGGTCGTACGGGTCCGGCAATCAGGTAACCGAGTGTGGGGTGGACGATTTTGTCCGCCCCACACTCGCGCAGGCTTCACCCAGACCTCAGGGAGGACGGCAATGGCACCGGCAAACATCTTGACCGACACCGAGCCGGTGCAAGACCCCGATGATCCGACCCGCATGCGGTCTGTGATCACCGACGCGTGGGGCTTGGTGTTCGCGCAAGGGGGTGTTGTGATGGCGGCGGCTCTCCGGGCCATGCAGCAGGTGCTGGATCGTCCAGATTTGAGTCTTGCGAGCGCCACCGCCACGTTCTGCAAACCTGTCCCCTGTGGCCCGGTGACTACCGACGTCGAAGTGCTCCGCAGCGGACGACGAGGCGCCCAAGTGCTCGGCAAGCTCATCGCACCGGGTTCTGGATCGGCGGGGCCGAATGTGGTGGTCACCGCCGTGTTTACCGACCCGGCGATAGACGGTCCCACCGTCAAACCTCTGCGCCAACCCCCAGAACTGCTGGGTCCGCCACCGGCACCGCAACCCCGTTCCGGCGAAGAGTCGCCGTATCCGCTCGCATTCCTCGACAACACCCAGTGGCGGACCGCTGCCGCGCAGATCCCTGCCCAACCAAGCGAAGGGGAGGTTCCCCGTTTGCCGGTGTGGTTTCGATTTACCGATCCGCCGGCGCCGCCGAACGAGCATTGGCATCCGGCACTCCTGTGCATTCCCGGCGACTCCCTGGGCACCGCGTTGACCGTGGCGCTCGGCAGCGGCGACCGGCCGATTGGGAGCGTTTCACTCCAGATCAGCATCGACATCTGTGCGCCGACCCGCGGCACCTGGATCGGTATCGACTCGACGTGCACCGACGTGTCGAACGGCTTAGCAAGCGGCGTCCTCTACATGTGGAGCGAAGACGGCACCTTCGTAGCGAGCGTGACCCAGCGTGCGCTCCTCCGGTCGCTCTGACCCCACGTTGGAGCCGAAACCACCGACGCTCAGCGGCCAAAACCGATACCGATAGATCGGCGCTAACCTCGGCGCCGCTGCTTGTTCGGCCGGCCGACCGGCCGCTACCGCCAATTCGCGCCGCGTATCGCCGCACGACGAGCCAGGGAGCATCTGTCGATATGGAACCAACATCATCGAGTCACGAGCGGGGCCGCGCCAAGATTCGCGAGGTTTATGCGGGCGACGTCGTGGACTTGCCCGAGGGCCTGATCCCGTTCAATGACGTCATGTTGCGCACTCTGTTCGCAGAGGTT
Organism: Acidimicrobiia bacterium; assembly: GCA_018003035.1. Classification (GTDB taxonomy): domain Bacteria; phylum Actinomycetota; class Acidimicrobiia; order IMCC26256; family JAGNEX01; genus JAGNEX01. The sequence continues at coordinate 1,902 of JAGNEX010000002.1, read as the reverse complement.
TGGGACCGCGACGTGCTCGACATCCGTTCCCGACGCTTGTTGATCATGGGAGTCATTGCGGCGCACGGCCAAGTCGACACTTGGAAGATCCAGGCACGGGCGTCGCTGCGAAACGGGGAACTAACGCCCGATGAGCTGCGCGAGACGCTGATCATGTTGGCGCCCTACGCCGGATATCCAAACGTTGCGGGACTCGTCATGGCGTGTGAGGCAGTCATCTCAACCTGGATCGCCGACGGCGAGCCAGGACCCCCAGACCCCGAAGCTGCCTAGCCCCGTTCCGGGGGCGCTACCACCAAGTTTTCATCGAACGCCAACACCGTCGCGGGCGCCCTCAGCTATCACTGCAACCGATTGATATCTTCTGCTTGATAGATCATGGCGAAGTCGGGCTTAACGCCTTGCTATAGGTCCGAGCAGTGGCCACAATGTTGAGACGTGAGCGGGAAACACCAGCTCAGAGGGGTAAAACCCTTCGGTTGTTCTGTGCGCTGACCGATTCCGGGAAGCCAATTCAACCCGATTCCACAAGGAGGCGGAAGTTGACCAGATTTACAGAACATCCCAGATCAAGGGAGCGGGATCCGCCTACGGACTTATGAAATACGGACCACTTCGGACGTCGGACAAGCAGTAGCCGTACCGCATTGGCGAGCACGCAACATGCGTGTCGAGTGCCCCCAAGCTCGAGAAGACCGAACTCAGAAACGTTGAGCGTTGGATCGAGACTTCGGTGGTGCCTCGCACCCATAGGTGACCAAACTCACAAAGCCAGCCTGCGGCCAACAGACCTGCGAGACGTAGACCGTCTGGGGAACGGCGCCGAAAGCGCTCCCGCCAGGGACGCCTCGGGGCAGTCTCCGAGCGAGAGCGGCGGCGAGGACCACGCGGTCGGGGACGACCAGCATTAGAAGATGTCTCCGGAAATTCCGAAGTGAAGCGTGTTCATAAGAGCACAAGAGAGGGGGCCAGCAAACGAGATGCTGGCCCCCTCTCTCATGTCTCTCGACGATTACCAAAGCCGCGGACGACAAAGTCGCCCTGGCTTTGTGACGTCACGCCGCCGAGGTGACCGAACCTTCGTTGCTCCGTTCAATCGCTGCAACGCGGCCGACAGGCACCACCCAGCGGAAGTGCTCAACAGCCTCTGCCCAGCCGGCCAACATGGCGCTTGCCTTGACCGAACCGGTCAGGCGGACGTGCTCCTCAATGAGATAGCGCAACCGAGCGACCGCCTCATCGGACGGGCGCCGACTCTCAACCAGTTGTGCGTTGAGGCGGGTGTCAAGGGTCCGCTGCGGGTCGTAGATCATCGCCTCACCACCAGTCATCCCAGCGCCCAGGTTGTATCCCACCGGTCCGAGGATGACTGCCATTCCGCCGGTCATGTACTCACATGCATGGTCGCCAGCACCCTCGACGACCGCTGTCGCGCCCGAGTTCCGCACCATGAATCGTTCACCGGCCGTCCCGGCCACGAACAGCTCACCGCCGGTCGCGCCGTACAGGACGGTGTTCCCGATGAGCGCCGGGTCTCCCTGATCGTCGGCGGGTGGGCGGACCACAATGCGGCCACCGCCCATCCCCTTACCGACATAGTCCTGGGCTTCGCCCGTCAGTTCCAAGGTGACGCCCTTGTTCAAGAACGCACCAAATGACTGGCCTGCAGAGCCCTTGAACGCTGCGGTCACGGAACCAGCAGGATTGGATCGGTCACCCCACTCAAGGCCGATAGCCCCACCAAGTGAGGCACCGATCGTCCTGTCGGCGGTGTAGATGTCGTAGGAGAGTTCGACGTGGTCGCCATCCCACAGCGCCCGGAACCCGTCGAAGAGGAGACGCTCATCGAGTTCGCTCCGCGGCCGTTGGGCCGGGACCGACGCCACGAAGTGCCGCGGGGCG
>JAGNEX010000053.1 GCA_018003035.1 Acidimicrobiia bacterium | reverse complement strand
GCGTCCCCGACTGAACTTCACGAGCGTCAGTCACCATGCTCTAACGCTGGTTGCAAAGTCGGTCGGAGGCAAACCGAGCGAGGCTCGAGGCCCGCGCCCGACGAGTTTTCATGGTCTCATTCGGCGCTGGGGGACGAAACCCCCGCAATGGGAAAAGGTGAGGTACCAAGACGGTCCCCCACAGCCCGAAACTTGGTACCTCACCAATTCTCACTGACAAAGCGATGCCGGAATTCACCGACGATCTTCGCAATGCCAGGATTTACAAAGGATACATGCGGCATTAAGCCGTTTAGGGTCGGCCCCATCCAATCGCCGTAGGCGTCGCGGTAGCCGGTCGCCGCCCAACCACCTGAGGCATCTCCGGTGGTCTTGGTGATGATGCTCCCGGCGGGCGGCGCTCCGGGGCCCACGTAGGGTACACCAGCCAGCACCGACGCCCGTTCACCGCCGTACCAATAAACGACCTGATCTCCCCAGGAGTGGTTGAGCAGCAGGCGAAGTTGGCGACCGCTGTCCGCACGTGCCCGACGGATCATGTCTGCGAAGGCAGGGACGTCGACCACGTCGGACGCATGTTGCGCCGTGCCGATCAGCAACGCTGCTTCACTGCCGTTCACTGCGGAGTTGGCGATCTTGTCGGCGTGGATTACTTCGACCAGCATGGAGTTGGCTACCGAATAGATCCAGCCTGCTGCCCCGACGGTGGTGATGGCGGCATCGAGCGTGGGTGCAGCAAACACAAACGGCATGCCGACGACGGCACCGAGCGACACTCCTTCATAACTGGTTCGGGACCCGTCCATATCGGGTTTGCCGTCGGACGTTCCCGACGGCCCGGTCCGGTCGATCTGACTCACGGTCGTTTCGACGGCTCGCAACAGCCGAAGGTGGTCGACCAACGACTGACCGCCAGCGGAGATGAGCCACGGAAAGCGCTCGGTCGCCTGGAAGCTGGTGAGGTCGCCAAGGTCTTCTCTGACCCGTGAACCGTGATGGGGTTGGTCGATGGCGATGACCGCGAACCCTTCGGTCGCCAGCGATCCCCATGAGGCCCGCGCCTGATTGCGATCCAACGTCAGGCTGTGTCCCGAGATGTAGACGGGGACCTGGCGATGCCGGGCCGCAGTCGGGACCATCAGATCAAACTTCAGCCACAGCGGTTCGCGGCGGTTTAAGTCCATGACCCCACCCGGAGCCCGCAGTTGCCACGTGAGCATTTCGCCTTCGATTGCGTAATCCATCTCGGCGACACCGTGCAGGTCGTGCACCGCATTGATCCGGATCGGTACATCGCCAGACCAGATCTCGTCGATGATTCCCTTGATCGGGGCCGCAGTCTCGGCTTGGTCGCGAACGGTGAAGTCGGTCATCTGACGGATGCGAGCCGGGTCGATACCGGCCTTTGCGACCTCGGCCTGCCGAGCCCGCGCCCACTTGGTCAGCGGGGCATTCGGGTCACCGAAGAGTGCGTTGACCAGCTTCATTTCGTGCGGGACGGGCTGGCCGTCTGTCTGCTTGAGCCCGTCGGTAATGATCGCCACGTACCGCTCGCCCCACTGGAATGTCACCCGCGGCCAGACCTTCACGACGTTTGTAGAAACCTCGTCGTCGTAGGCGAGTGCATCGTGCTGGGCTTGGATCGCCACCCGCTCACCGGTTCGGGCGTTGAACACGACCACCGAGTCGCGAGCTTGGATCGATTCGCGGTCAAGGGCCGCGGGCACCTCGAACATGATTGGACCCATCGGCGAAAAGCCCGACGTTCCGTCATAGATCGCCGAGGGGCGAGAAGCACCCGGCAAATGCGCGTTCAGCTCGGGTGAAAACAGGGCGTCCGAAACATTGAGTCGGAGTCCCGTCGGGCTGACGCCGTCGGCGTGGGTTGCAAAGTTCGACGGCCATGGCAGCGCGCATGTCGCAGTGCCCAGCGGATTGCAGCTGTAGCCGTCACCGGCCGCTGCACCGACGGCAGCCCCCGGCGCCGGATCCGGATCGGGCGATGCGCCCGCAAGGTCTGATGGACCTGGACCCAGCGCGACAAGCACCGAGAACGCCAAGAGTAAAAGAATCGCCACCTTCAGAGCTGGCTTGATGGTGGCATGCGAGCTCGACGAGATGCGCCTGGTGGGGGTTGGGGACGTCATCCAGCTACCTCTTTGGGGAACGGGGATTGGGGATTGAAATGCACGTTGATGTGAACGTGAAGACATTAGGAACAGAACGTGTTCTAGTTACCGCGGAATTGAAACAGGTTCTATCTCTCGATCACATATTGACGCTGTCATGACCCGAGCACCATGTCAATGGAAAAACCCGGTAAAGACATGTAATGACTCGTCCCAAATCCACCGGCACGTTAAGGCTTCGCCACTTCCGCGTTAAACACCCCAGAAGGCCACGGCCACAGCGAGAGCCCCTGCCCCTAGGGTGCGGCGGGCGGTCGGTCTGGGTCCGCAGACCGGCGTAACACGCCGACCAAGAAAATGAGCGTGGCCCCGAACCAATGCGGTCCGGGGCCACGCTCATATCTACGTCTTGGCGGAGGGAGAGGGATTTGAACCCTCGGAGAGTCTTGTGAACCCTCAATCGCTTAGCAGGCGATCACCTTCGGCCGCTCGGTCATCCCTCCATGCGGGGGGCAGTATATGTCACCATCCGCGGCGAATCGTTAGGCGGGGGGCGTAGCTCCACGCGGACGGCCAGGTCACTGAAACGCCGGACGTCAACCCCGAGCGATCTCTCGGTCGGGGGATTCGGCTCGCGGTCGACCGCTCAGGCGGCGCCAAGATCGAGCCGAGAAGGGAACCGCTGATCGCCGCCGTCGCCAACATCTTCAAGTTTGACCACCTCACGACGACGGCCGGCAAGGAATCGCGAAACCGATCGCATGGTGTTATCGAAGCGGTCAAGGACTTCAGGCACGTTGCGAACGACTGGAACGTCGTTCATCTCGAATGGCAGCCATTCGTTGAAGCTCGCCAGGGCAACGACGACCTTGTCGATCACGGGGTCTCGAACGGTGTCCACAACCTGATGGGCGTCACTAACCAGGGAATCCACTCGGTCTTCCACGGTATTTTTGGCACCTCGCACTAGTTGCATGTTGCGCTGTCTCCCTCCCCTGGAAAATCTGTCGGTGAGTTCCCGTCTCAAGGCACTTGGGTGATCAGTGGGGAGTGTCTGCACCCAAAACAGACGTACGGCGTTCGGTTATGCACAACTCTAGCAAGCGCTAGCTTGCAGTGTTTAGCATTATGGGGTCCTCCAACGGGGTTCTTTGAGCCAGAGTTGTCGATCGGGCACACGGCACCCGGTGGTCTGAAAACAAGCTTCGCTCGCCCATGCCTGTCAAACGACATAGGTGTAACTTCACGAGACGGCCGCCAGCAAAGGACTTTCTCGATGCCCGACTCCGACACCACCGACGCCCTGACGTGGGTCCGACGCTATGCCGCCCGCCTTGGACTCGAACCGCCTGACGAGCACACCATTGCTCAGCTGTTGGACGTTGCAGGAGTAGCGGCGCACGCCTCGGAGCGCACCGCCGCGCCGATCACCTGTTACATGATCGGCGTTGCAGGCCTTGACCCCGTCGATGCCCTCGCTCGAGCACAAGGCCTCGCCGCAGAACTCGACAACGACGAAGCTGGCGACGCTACCTCCGTCGAGTTGCCCGGCTAGTTCGCTCCCCGTACACCGACGGGGCGCACCCTGGCCTTCCTCCGCCCGCTCCCGGTACGATCCGACGAAGCCTGTGCCGGCGACCACGACGGCGCCGGCGACCACGACGGGAGGGACGCCCCGTCGACGACTGGGGAGACAGGTCATATGGGCATGCTCAGGGGACGAACCCTTTCGTGGGTCGCGATCGCGGCAGTGTTGAGTTTGGGGGCGGTGGCCTGCTCCGACGATTCAGCAGATGACGGCGCGTCGGAGCCGAGTGCTGAGGCGACTAGCACTTCGGCAGACACCGACGCCAAGGCCGAACAGGACGCCACATCGTCCACAATGTCCGCCGACCCGGTCGATGCGTTGCGGTACAACCAGATTCAGGTATTGGGGTCGCACAACAGCTACCACCTGCAGCCGTCACCTGAGATCTTGCAGACCTTGGGAGTGCTCAGCAAAGAACTCGCCGACTCGATCGAGTACAGCCATCCTCCGCTCGATGAACAACTCGAAACGTACGGAATCCGCCAGTTCGAACTCGATGTGTTCGCCGATCCCCAGGGCGGCCTGTACGCGAACCGTCAGGCTCTCGCTGTGCTCGGCAAAGAACCGGCCAGCGGCATCCCCGAACTGGACGAACCGGGATTCAAGACCTTCCATGTACAAGACATCGACTTCGATTCAACGTGCGTCACCCTGGTCGACTGCCTGACCACGATCAACGAATGGTCTCAGGCAAACCCCGATCACGTTCCGATCATGATCATGATCGAGGTGAAAGATCAGAGCATTGAAGAGATGATCGAAGAAGAAGGTGTCGACATCGGCAGTATCGAGCTGGACTTCGCCCAGCCCGTCCCGACCGACGGGGCTGTTCTCGACGCGCTCGATGCCGAGATTCGCTCGGTCATTCCCGAAGAGTCGCTGTTTACTCCCGATGACCTGCGTGGCGACGCTGCCGACCTGAACTCCGTGGTAACCGAAACCGGCTGGCCGACCCTGGCAGAAATGAACGGCCAGATCGTCGTCGGGCTGGTTAACACCGGCGAGGTCCGAGACATGTACCGAGAGCCCAGTGCAGTACTCGAAGGCAGGGCAATGTTTACGAGCGCGGACCCCGGCGACCCCGACGCTGCCTTCGTCCGCGTTGACGACGTCCTCGAAGACAGAGCGGCCGTCGACAAGGCGGTTGCCGACGGATACATCGTCCGGACTCGAGCCGATATTCCAACCGTCGAAGCCCGAACGGGCGATATGACCCGAGCGAACGCCGCGTTCGAGTCTGGGGCAACGTTCATCTCGACCGACTACTACGTCGAATCTCCATTCGATGCCGAGTATCAGATCAACCTTCCCGACGGAGACGTGGCTCGCTGCAACCCGGTAACAGCTCCACCGAGCTGTCCGACAGGCAACCTGGAACAGCTCCCCTAACCCGGGCTCGCTCGGGGACGGAGCCAACAGCGCTGCGACGCCAAGACGGGCGGACCATGGTGTTGGCGCGTGGGTGACGCGTGCAGGCATGGGCGCGGCCGCGGCGTTCCAACGCGGCGCCGGCAGGGACGAGTGCGGGGATGTGCGGCGGCTAGCCCGCCGTAGCAACCCAGGCTTGGCGGGTCGCTTCGATCACACCGACTGGGGGTAGGCCCTGAGCCTCGGTGTAGGACGGCAGCCCAGACTGAACCAGCGGAGGCAAACTGCCCGAGGTTCCGGCACCCGGTTTGAGCGTCGTCGGGTCACGCCAACCTCCCCGGCCGATGAGCTCGGTGGTGAGCTTGCTGCGAACGTCACCGTCGTTGCGGTCTCCGGAAATAGGGACAAGCTTGACCGCCAGGTAAGCGTTGGGTTCAAGCAAGCTCATTTGGACCTGCGCAGCCCGGCTCGCTGCGTCGCGGAATGCCACGACTGCCTCGGCCTCGGTCACCACAGCGGCATCGACCGATGCCGGACCGCGGGTGATCATCGCGTTGAGCACATTTCGGTCGACCTGCAGCACCGAATCCAGCGAATCCATCGCTCGAACCACCGAAGCGTCTCTCAGACGAGCAGCCGAATACTTCATCGTCCCGAGGGTGTCCCCGACATACGAGGAGAGCGCCGCCGCGCCGAGCGAAGAACTCGCCGGACTCGAGAGGCCGAGCTTCATCTGACCCCAGCGACTCTCGCCACCGAAGTCGGACCAACGCTGCCCGCCGTGTTGCCGCACGCATTCCCAGAGTCGTTTCCCGCACGCGGTTTCGAGCACGGTGGCCCGGTCGGACCAAGCGACGGTCACGAGCGGGCTGACCGCAATCGCCTCGCCTTCGGCCGGCATATCGGCGTTCGTTCGCTGGTTAGTTGCATCGTCGACGGTACGGATCGAGTCCCACGGCCCGAAGGTGATCCACAAAGCCACTTCTGCGCCTGGAGCCGCCACCTCGACAGAGGAAGTGATGGCGGAGGGAATCATCTGGATCGTCCAGTCGTCCGGTTTGACCGCCCGGCAGACATCTTCGAGCCCGTCAGTGCAGGCGAGCACGTCGCCGTCACCGGAATCCGATGGGGTGGACCCGCCGCCACTGTCGGAGGAGCTGTCGTCGCTGAAGGATCCTCGCAACGCAAGGCCGATGAAGATCAAGGCGATCGCTGCGACGGCAGCTATCAGACGCCCAGCCAACGATCCACCCCCTCAGCTCGGAATCGGTCGACGGGCTCACGACGACCCGTCGACGAACGCGACCACTCCGACTCTTTGAGCCGCAGGTTGAAAACCGCGTACCTAACCGGCCGCTGCTCGTCGGGAGCTGACCCAGCGTTCATGCCTGCTCGCCTTGTGCGAGTTCCAGGTCTTCATACGCCGACCGCAACGCTTCTAGGTCCGAGACGATGCCGTTGACCTGCTCACCTAGTGCCCGAACTTCGGCGTCGCTCGGCGAACCCGCGCTCAGCTCAATAGCGCGAACCACCGTTTCGTCCAAACGAGCCTTGCGCAGACCCAGCTCATCGACGGTCCGTTCCAGCAAAGCCTCCATCCGTTGTCGGGCGGAAATCTGCGATTCGACCGCCTCGACGCGCTGCTGCGCGCTCGCCGATGGCTCCTGCCCGGGCTGGGTGGTGCTCTGCAGGTGCGCGGCAGCGCTGTCGTAGCGCTGCCGGAGGGTCGCGACGTCGGGCATTCGTGCCAGTGCGCTTTCCAGCCGTTCGCCCCGTTGGCTGACCTCGAAGATGTCCTCAACCGACTGGTCGACCCGAGCTGTCAAACTCTCGAGCGAATCCTGCAGCGGCCCGGGATCGGTCGCCTGGACGGTCTCGTCATAACGGCGACCTGCATCGACCGCCTGGTCGACGATGCTTCGCCACGGTTGCCGGAGCATTGCCGACTTCACCACCGGGGCGCGCCGCTTCTTCTTCTGCGGCTTCATCAGGTAGGCCATGGCGAGGTCGGCGGCGACTGCAGCACCGACACACGCTGCTATCGGAGCGCCGACCGCCAAGGTCACCGCAGCAACCACGCCTCCCGCGATAAGCGGCGCCGGACGCGTCGGGTCGATGCGCAGCCCCTGCGACTTAGAAGTTGGAGATGACGGCATTAAAGACCTCGCGCACCGTTTCTGGGTCGCTGGCAACGTAGACCGCTGCATCGGTTGCATCGGCGATCTGAGTCAGCGCAGCCATATCGGCATCCTCGCCGTACGCGATCGGGAACACCCTGACAGGCGTGCGGTTGTTGATCTCGTCGCTGGCGTCGATCGTTTCGAGCATCTGACTCTCGGTGATCCCGCTGCCGTCGGTTTCGTTCCTACCGTCGGTCAGCAGCACGACGGCGTTGATCCGATCGTCGGCGTATCCGGCACGCATCGTTTCAACGCTGTCGGCAGTGGTGCCATAGAGAGCCGTGCCGTACAACGGCGACTGCGCCAGCAACGCGTTCTCGATCAGCTGACGGTTCTCTGACATTGGACCGACCGGGACGATGTCTGACCAGTCGACCTCGCGGTCGATCCCCTGTGCGGGGTCGGTGAAGGCGGTGGTGAACACGCGCAACCCGACCTCGTCATCGGGACGGAACTGGTCGAGGGCGTTGATGGCGGCGTCCACAGCGAGTTCAAGCTTGGTGGTTCGCCCGGTCACCGCCTCGCTCATCGACCCCGACACGTCGAGGACCAGCATCACCCTCGCCGGCTTACGCAGTTCAGCCCACGCGTCGAGAATGTCGGACAACACGTTGGGTTCGGGAACTTCGAGGGTGGTTTCGGGCTGATCAGGGTCGACACCCCACGTGGAGCTGATCGGCTGAGCAAGCGGAACTTCGGGGCTGCCGGGACGGAAACCGAAATCGAGTACCCGGGTCTGGTTGTCCGGTTCGTGGACGAACTCTTCGAACGCTTTTGCGCCGACCTTGTGGTCCTCGCTAACCCACGGCGCGTCGAGAACGATGTAGGGGTTGTCCGAATAGATCGTCCCCTCTTCGGGGTAGATCGCTACGAGCGGCACCTTCGGCTTCTCGGGCACCTCCCCCAACGACAATGTTCCGTCGGGGTTCCCCTTGTTGTAGTTGATGACCGATACCTCTTCGACGGCGACGGCCGACACGTAGCGAAGCGCCGAGCCTTGGGCGTCGTGCCGGTACCAGTTGTTGAGGAACGTCATGGTGATATCGCCGTAGTGCACCACGGCATTTTCGACTCCCCTGGCGAAATCCTGGGCCCTGGGTGAGTCCACATCCTCGATCGAAAGGTCCGAGAGTTTGCCGGTCGCCGCGTAGTACATGGCGACCGTCGAGCTCAGACCGCTGGTCGAGAAGTTGGGGTTGGTCTTGCCAAGTCGGAACTGGCCCCATTCGGGATGTCCGTACGCCGCCCAGCCTTCGTCGCTTTTGGCCAAATCGAGGATCTCTTGCCAGCCGATGGAAGCGTCGGGCCAGCCCATCGCCTGAGCCATCGGTTCGGGCATGGCGATAACCAGCGGAGTCAACATGATCGGGTCACCGTCGGTCGCCTTTGGCGCTTCGGGGTCGTCGCCGACCTTGTCGTTGAGCAGTGCCCCCCAGGCCGACGATGCCGGCGACCAGACATGGGGGCGAGGCAACTCTGGATCATCGGGCCAACCGCTGGCCAGCCGCGTCATGGCAGCCCCCGACGATTGTTTCCAAACCCGCACATAGACGCAGCCCTCAGCAACGCCGTCGATCTTGGCAGCGTCGGAATCATTGAACTCTTGGGCGAGGTCCTTGAGAAGGTCGATCTTCTCTGAGGAAACGGCCAGATCGATCGGCAAGCATTCGCCGGGGTCGCCCACAGCGTCTGCTTCGGACCGGTTATCGCCGTCGCCCGATTGTGAGTCCGAACCCGAACAGGCTGACGCCAACATGGCCAACGCTGCAACCAGCACGAGTCCCTTCAGCCAGGCGCCGTGAAGCAACTGGCGGCGGCAGGGGTGTTGGGTACTCATAGCCACACCGAACCTTTAGTGGGGAGAGGTGACGAACCGACCGCCCAACGCTACTCAACCCGAGCGCGATCACTATCCCGAAGGATCGATGAACCCCGAGATTGCGGGATAGAGATCTGGGTCGGAGCCGATCAGCTGGTCTGACACGTTCTCGGCCGACTCCGACGGCGGGCGGTGAACCGTCGTCGAAATGCGGCCGGGACCGTGGTGGCGGACCTCGACGGGAACGCCCCAATGGCGTTCGATAGTGCGGGGATGGAGGACCGCGTCCGGTCGGCCAAAGTCTTGGAGACGCCCTTGCGCAATGACGCCCAAACGATCGGCGAACTGGCCCGCCAGCGACAGGTCGTGCAGCGTCGTAATGATCGTCTTGCCCTCGAACTGCAGTTGGGCGAGGAGTTCGAGCAGCGACAGCTGGTGGCCGATGTCGAGGGCGCTGGTCGGCTCGTCGAGCAGCAGGAGCGGGGTGTCCTGTACGAGTGCTCTGGCTAGCGCGACTCGTTGGCGTTCACCGCCCGACAAGGTAGAGAGGTCGCGGGCCGCAAGGTTCTCCAGATCTAGGGCGTCAAGGGTCCCTTCCACCTTTTCCGCGTCCGTCCTTCCTGGAGCGAGCAGCCAACCCTGATGGGCGGCCCGGCCCAACAGCACGTAGGCGCCAACCGTGAGGCCTGGAGGAAAGGTGGGGTCTTGCGGGACCAAAGCTACGAGCTTGGCGCGCCGCCGTGCCGTGACCGACGCGGCGTCGAGGCCGCCGAAGCTGATCAACCCGCCGTAGGGCCGGAGTCCTGCCATCGCTCGAAGCAACGTGGATTTTCCGGCGCCGTTCGGTCCGAGCAGACACAGCCAGGAACCCTCGTCAACGTCAAAGGACACGCCCTCGATGAGCGCGCGGCCGTCGGCCTGCACCGATACGTCGCGACAGGTGACGGCGGCCGGCATCAGACCACATCCGTTCGACGAAGCAGCATCATGAAAAACGGCGCCCCCAAGAACGCAGTGATCACCCCGATCGGCAGCTCGGCGGGAGCCTGAACGGTGCGAGCAACGATGTCGGTCAGCGCCAGAAAACCACCTCCGAACAGCAGCGACAGCGGCACGACGCGACGGTAGGTCGTACCGGCCAGCATCCGGACCGTATGGGGTACGACCAGCCCGACGAACCCGATCAGGCCACTGACGGCGACCGCTCCAGCGGCCCCGAGCGAGGCGGCTACCAGCACGATCAGGCGCACCCTGTCGGGACGCACGCCAAGGGTCCTGGCCTCGTCGTCTCCTACGGCCATCACATCGAGATAACCCGCGGCGAGCACCATTGCAACGCTCGAGATCAGCGCGTACGGGACGAGCATGGCGACATCTGCCCACGTCGCCGAGGACAGCCGACCCAAGATCCAGGCAAACACTTCTCGAAGCGACTCTTGGTTCGTGGTCTGGAGGTAGGTCTGGCAGGCGGTCAGGAACGCGGCAACCCCAATGCCTGCGAGCAGTAGGGGCGCTGACGACGCCGATCGCCTATCGCCGACGGCAACGGTCATGGTCAAACCCACCGCGCACAGAGCACCGAGGAAGGCCGCCACCGGAACGGGATCGAAAAGTCCGCGCCCGTCGCCGAAGCCGGCGACGATGGCTCCCGTCGCACCGAGCCCTGCCCCAGCAGCGATCCCCAGCAGATACGGATCGGCAAGGGGGTTGCGGAACACCCCCTGATAGGAAGCTCCGGCCCCGGCCAACATGGCGCCGACCAGCAGCCCAAGCACGACTCGAGGCGCGCGGATCTTGGTGACGATCACCGCATGGGAGTCCGAAAGACCCGACCGGATGTTGACGCCGGGTAGCCCGTCGAGGAGTTCGGCGACCACACGCAACGGATTGATCCGAATCGGGCCCAGACAGACACCGGCGAGCGCGGCGAGCGCGACGAACGCCACGCCCGCGGTCAGCCAGCGCCATCCGAGCCGCGGAGTTTCGGCTCGGATGCTCGGTGTCACCTGCCGCTCGCTCGGCTTAGCGGGCGGCCGCTGGCACGTCGGCAGCGGTCACCGCGGCGGCGACGTCAGCCAAGAACTCGACCACACGGGGGCCCCATCGAGAAGCCACGTCGTCGTCGAGCGGGATCACATTGCCCTCTTTGACCGCTTTGAGGTCTTCCCATCCGTCACGCTCGGCAACCGTTTCGGCGGACTCCTCACAACACTTGGTATCGGCCAAGAAGATGAGGTCGGGGTTCTTGTCCAGGATCAATTCGACGGACACCTGCGGGTATCCGCCGAACTCGCCGCTCTGGTCTGCTGAGTCCGCAATGTTCTCCAGCCCGAGCAGTCCGTACACCTGGCCGATGAAGGTGTCCGAGGTCACCGTGTACAGGGCGTTGTCGAGCTCGTGGTAGTAGGTCAACGTCCCGGTACTTTCGGGGACGCCGGCGAGGATGTCTTTGATCTCGGTCTGCATGTTGCCCACCAGTTCGGCTGCGCCCCCGACCTGGCCGGTCGCCACCCCCAGCTGTTCGATCTGTGCGTACATCTGGTCAAAGTCAGCCGCGGCAGGAAGCACCAACAGCGGAACACCCGCCGCCTTCAGCCCGTCGGCGATCGTGCCCGCCGATGCGACGACCAGGTCGGGCTCGTACCCCAGCACCGCCTCGACGTTCGGCTCGTAACCGGAGAGGTCGGTCTTGGGCGCCGAGGTTGGGTAGTTCGAGTTGTCGTCGACAGCGACGACCTGTGCGCCCGCACCGATCGCGAACAACATCTCGGTGGCAGTCGGTGACAGTGACACGATCGCTTCCGGTTGAGCGTCGATCGTCAGCGTCGAGTCGTCGTTCTGGATCGAGACCGGGAAGGCGCCAGCTTCGGCGGATACATCGGGGTCGTCTCCGGCCGTGTCGGTGGTGGTGCTTGCGCCGTTGGATGCTTCGGCGCCCTCTGGAGGCTCCGTCGCCTGACCTGTCGAGTCAGCGCCGTCGTTCTCTCCGGCCGTCGTGGTGGCCGAGCTTGACGACTTCTCCGAATCGTCGCCGCAGGCCGCAAGTGCCAATCCAAGGCACGCAAAAATCATGATCAGCATTGACGCTTTGCGCATCCAGCCGCTCCCGGTTTGATCGAGAAGGGTGGAGCGACGGAGCCGTCGAACCCACCCCTACCTCGAGGGTGATGTGGTTCAGGCTGAGCTCAGGCTCGACCGGGCTCGCTGCAAAATGCAGACCACCGTTGCGGGACAGCGCCGGGTTCTCACCGGACTTCGGCTCTGGTTCAGGCAGGGGCACTCTAACGAAGGGGGCCGGCGAATCTCGATCGAACCGCGGCATTCCCGACCCGCTGTCCGGAATCCGCCGCAGTCCGGGATCCGCCAGTGGCTTGGAGCCGCCCGGCTCAGCGATCCCGGCGACAGACCGCCCACGTGGCGGTTCCGTTTCGGGATTCGATCGCCGACCAGTCGCCTGGCAGTGCGTCGAGCACCGCTTGGGTTGTGAGGTGGATTGGCGTGTTCGTTCCGCGGCTATTGAGCCAAATGATGATGCCGTC
>JAGNEX010000018.1:1292-47392 GCA_018003035.1 Acidimicrobiia bacterium | reverse complement strand
CGAGGTAGACGGCAACATCGTCGTCGTTACGTTCGGCTCGCCGATTGATGTTGTTGAGCTGGGTGGCCCAGTCGTCGTTGATGTCACTGCGAAGGTCGTGGACGATGTTTCAATGGGCGACGAAGTGACTGTGGTCGGCGCTGAGCGGTCGACGACGAATACGGCAACGTCGGAATCGTCTTCGTCTCCGACTTCCTTGTCGATGCCGATGTCCGCTGGGTCCTGGCGGTCAATGGTTTCGTCGCTGTGGGTGGTGCCGGGCGTCGAGTCGACGTCGTCGCCATCGTCTGCGGCGATTTCGGCACTGTTCAGGTAGACGCCCAGTGTGTCGTCATCGAGCGTCACCTCAACTCGATATGTGCGCGAGTCTCCCGGCAGCAGCGGAGAGTCGTCGGTCAAGGTCACCCGATCTCCATCGACCACCCATTTGGGCTGATCGGGAGCGAGACTCGTTCCACGGGCAAGCCGGTCGGCGATCTGCAGACTTTTAGCCACGATCTGGCCCTGGTTGGCCACGACGATCTGGTAGGTGACCACGTCACCGGCGCGGTACGGGCCGGAAGACTCCTCCAGCTTGATCAGCGCCAAGTCATACTCCGGCCCAGCAACCGTCGTCGTTGTCGGCGCCTCAGTCGTCGTCGTAGTCGGCGCCAGGGACGTTGTCGTAGTCGGCGCCTCGGTTGTCGTTGTAGACGGCGGCTCACTCGTCGTCGTTGTCGGCGCCTCAGTCGTCGTCGTAGTCGGCGCCTCAGTCGTCGTCGTAGTCGGCGCCTCAGTCGTCGTCGTAGTCGGCGCCTCAGTCGTCGTCGTAGTCGGCGCCTCAGTCGTCGTCGTTGTCGGCGCCTCAGTCGTCGTCGTGGTCGGCGCCTGGGACGTTGTCGTTGGGACCTGCGTTGTGGTCGTTGTCGAGGTTGGGGAATCGATGAGGATCACCGCTATATCAGAGTCGTCCTCATCGCCCGTCTGACTGTCGATCGCAATGTCCGCAAGATCGGTTCGGTCAATAGTCGGATCGGCCGAGTCCACAGATGGCGTCGAGTCGCTGTCATCCCCATCATCACCAGAGATCCCAGCCACGTTGAGGTACGTACCCAAACGGTCGTCTTCGACGCGCACCGTTATCAAGTAGCTCCGCGACTCCAAAGGCGGCAACGGGTTGGTCTCAAAGAACGTCGCCTGATTACCAGCGAGAATCCATTGTTGGTCAGGAGCAAGACTGGTCCCTGCAGCAAGCGTGTCAGTGATCTGAAAAGAGTTCGCGACCAGGGTCCCTTGGTTCGCAACCACAATCCGATACGTCACCAAACTCCCGACTCCATATGGCCCCGAAGACTCCTCCAACTTGATCAAGGCGAGGTCATACTCCGGCCCAACAACCGTGGTCGAGGTCGGAGCGCCGGTTGTCGTTGTGGACGGCGGCTCAGTCGTCGTCGTAGTCGGAGCCTCAGTCGTCGTCGTAGTCGGCGCCTCAGTCGTCGTCGTAGTCGGCGCCTCAGTCGTCGTCGTAGTCGGAGCCTCAGTCGTCGTCGTAGTCGGAGCCTCAGTCGTCGTCGTTGTGGGCACAACAGGTGGTTCGATGAGGATCACGGCAATGTCTGAGTCGTCCTCATCGCCTGCCTCGGAATCGATGTTGACGGCCTGAGGATCGGTTCGGTCGATGACGGGGTCAGACAGGTCAGCGCTGGGGGTGGAATCGGCGTCATCGCCATCGTCAGCTGAAATTCCAGCGGTGTTGACGTACGTGCCTAATGAGTCGTCGTCCAGCGTCACCGACAACTGGTAGCTCCGCGTTTGGCCAGCAGGTAAGGGAACCGTCTCCACTAACGTCGGCTGATCTCCGCGCAAGACCCAGCCTTGTCCGGCGATCAGGCTGGTGCCCTCCGCCAAGGTGTCTGCCACTTCAAAACTGTTGGCGGTGACGTCACCCTGGTTAGCCACGATGATCTCGTACGTGATCACGTCGCCCAGCTGGTACGGGCCAGAAGACTCCTCAAGTTTGATCAACGCCAGGTCGTACTGCGGAGCGATCGTGGTCGTTGGAGCAAGCGCGGGCAGCTCGATCGGCGTCGGATCTGTGTTGTCCGCCGGGTTTCCATTGCCGTCGGGGTCTACGCCACCGTCCTGACTCTGATCGCCGACGTGGCGCCCTCCCGGCGACGATGCTGCACCGACCGCGGTGTTAACGAAGGAACGCGTCTGGCCTGGCGTGACGATCACAGTGACGCGGATCGTCGTTTCCTCGCCTACGTCAAGGTTGGTGGCGGACAGCAACTCGGTGTCTGTGATGCCGTCATACGCGTTGTTCGCTTGCCCTGGAGCGGTTGCCGTAACGGATTCGACGGTGACCGACGCGTCGACAAATGTGGCAGCAAGGTCGTCTACCACCGACACCTGATCGAGTGGGACATCGCCCATGTTGCGGGCGACGATGTCGAAGGCCACCCGATACCGGTCATTTCCCAGATCCTCAGGCGCGGCGACAAGCTGCTTGGAGACACCGAGTATTGGGTTTTCGGCGAGCTGCACCACCGTCGGCTCGTTGTTGTCGGTGGGGTCGCCGTTTCCATCAGGGTCCGGGTCGGTGTTGGGGGGCGCGGTGTTCTGCGACCGGTCGGTAACGGTCGGACCATCGACCAGTTGACCGTTGGGCGAACGCACTTGGGCGCCAATCGCGGTGCCGGTCACCGAGTTCTCGAACGGCCCGAGGTCGCTCCCCGGACGAAGACGGACGCTGAATGTCACGGTGTCGGTCTCGCCAACGCGCACACGATTCGTCCCCGCCAACAGTTCGACGTCGCTGTCTCCATCGAAGGAAGGATTGAGCGTTAGATCTGCCGACTGGACCGACAGGAGCGTCCATTGCGGCACAGAGCTGAATGTGGCGGCGAGGTCTTCGGTGAGCTGAGCCCGAAAAACGTCCACGGGTCCGGTATTGTTCAACGCCACCGAATAGGTCACGTCGTACGTCCCGTCGCCGTTGTTCTTCGATTCGACGACCGATTTGGTCACACCGATCGATGGAACCACGAGAGGGGTCGGCACGTCGTTGTCTGTCGGGTCGCCGTCACCATCCGGATCGGGATCGACGGTGTCCGGCATCCCGTCACCATCGGAATCGTCAGGCGTTCCATCGATGTTTACGTCGACGAACGGACTGTCGTTCGAGACGTCGCTGACGGTCTTTCCGGCCGGCGAAGTCCCGGCACCCACGGCCGAGTTGTTGAACGGACCGTGGTTGCCGCCCGGTGTGAATTCCACCGTCACCAGCAGCTGGACGGATTCACCGACTGCCAGACTTCCGGTCCCGTTAAGCAGATCGTCGGAATCGACGACGCCGTCTGCACCGCCGGCACCGGTAAAACCACCGTTGATCTGTGTGGCGGTCAGGGGGTCGCCGGACGTCACGTCGGTAACTAGGTAGGGCACCGATCCAAACGTTGCGTCAAGATCATCGACGAGCAGCACGTTGTCCAGTGGAACCGTTCCCGTATTCGTCGCGGTGATGAGGTACTTGACCGAGAAGCGTCCGTCGCCGAGGCTGGCGAGCGCATATGCGCCTTTGGCCACGCCGATCTGCGGCGCGGAGACAAAACTCACCGGTGTCGGGTCGCTGTCGTTGGTCGGGTTGCCGTTCCCGTCACCGTCGGGATCGTGGAAGTCTGGAACCTGATCGTTGTTGACGTCGTCAGGCACGCCGTCGCCGTTCTGGTCGACGACCCCGCTCGTGTCATCGGACACGTCGCTGACCTGGGTCCCGACCGCGCTCCGGGCAGTGACAGTCGCCGAGTTCTCGTAGGGCCCCAAGTTGGCGCCGGGCCGTACGGTGACGGTGACTACTTGGATACAGGATTCGCCTGCACCGTCGAGTGGCGACGCATCGAGCGTCGTCCCAGCGCAACTGTTGGAGTCCACGGTATGGTCCACAAGGGCTGACCCGAAGGTAGCTACGAGGTCGTCGTCAATAGCGACCGAGGCCAAGGCCACGTCTCCCGTATTGGTCGCGACCAGCGAATACGTAACGTCGTAGGTGCCGTCTCCGTTGTTGACAGGTCCCCCGGTCACCGCCTTTGCCAGTCCTATCCCCGGGTGTTCCTCAACCGACACCGGGGTCGGGTCGCTGTTGTTTTGCGGACCGTTCCCATCTGGATCTGGGTTGGTCCCGTTCTGAGAGGTGTCACGAACCGAACCGCCCGGAACACTGGCCGAGACCGTCGCCGAGTTGTTGAACGGACCCAGGCTGGTGCCCGTGCGAACGGTCGCGACGAGTTCGACGACACACGTCGCGCCGATATCCAGGCCAGTGTTGGTACAGGTGTCCGACGTGATGTCGCGGTCGACGACACCTGAGGGGAATGCGGCGGTGAGGTCGTCATCAATGACGGGATCTGTCAGGTACGCGTTGCCAGTGTTCTTGACGACAAAGCGGTATCCGATGTCGAAGGTCCCGTCCCCGTTACTGACCGGAGCCTGATTGACCTGTTTGGCTAGACCTATCCCAGGGGTCAGGGCAATCGGGGTGGGTTGGGAGTTGTTGCCCGACCCGTTGTTATCAGGATCTGCGACGGTCCCGTCCTGAGAAGTGTCTCGCAGGGGCGTAGATCCGGGACCGGTCGCCGTCAGCTCGGCGGAGTTGCTCCACGGGCCGAGGGTACTGACCGGTTTGATCGTTACCGACAACACCACTTGGCAGGTGCCTCCTGGCTGCAACGTGGCGCCGGTGCATGTGTCCTTGGTCCTTGTAGAGGACTGGTAGGCCGTCCCAAAGGCAGCGGTCAGGTCGTCGTCAATCACAGGGCTGCTGACCGACACTTGACCTTCGTTGACAGCGTTGAGTGTGTACTCGAGTTGATAGGTCCCATCGCCGTTGCTCGTCGGCCCAGCGGTGATGTCCTTTGCCAGCCCGACCCCGCAGGAGCGGGAGAAGTTGATCGGCGTGACGTCGTCTGTCCCGCTACCGGCGACATTGACCGATGCCGGGGCAGGATCGGTTCCGTTGTCGGACAAATCGCTGACCCTCAGCGAATGTGCGGTAGCGCTTCCGGTCGCCTGGTTCTTCAGCTGGATATCGCAGTTATCCCACTGAGACACGGAATAGTCGGGGGTGTAGGTCACCCGGAACGACAGGGACTTCTCAGTACCGGCGGGCAGCGTGTCGGTCCCAGCCAACAAGTTGGTGTTGGTCGTACCGTTGTAGCCGGCGTTGAAGGTCAGACCGGCCGACCCTTGCACGTTGCTCACGGTTGCGTTCGAGAACCCGGTCAGATCGAGCTTGTCGGTGATCTGCAGGTTGGTTTGGTTGATTGCGGTCGGGGTACCGGTTGCGAAGTAGTTCGCCGCCTGTAGGCGTCCCGCTGCGATGTTTGCGTCGAGCGTTGCCTGATTGGGCAGGTTGTTGACCACCTTCAAGCTGTAGTCAACCGACACCGTCCCGTTAGCGTTCCACGTCGGAGTCGACGCTGCCTTCGAAACACCGATCGGTGGGCAGCCGCCGCCGATAGCGAAACCCGATCCCCCTTGGCCTGTGCGTTCGACATCGAATCCCGCGATCGCTCCGTAGAAATCAACTTGTGCCCGGCCAACGAGGTCGTTGCCGTTGTGATTCCCCGCGGTCGTGTCCGCGAACACAGCTTTGGTGTTGACGGTGCCGGTGAAGTCAAAGTTTGGATCTCCAGAGAACGCCGAAAGCGCAACCGAGGAAGTTCTCCAAGCGGGCGTAACGATGAAACCCTCTGCTGGTTGGTCGAGGTCGGTGAACACCCACTGGCTGAAAAAGAGGGGTTTGTTGAGCGTTACTCGCGCTTTGGCGCTTGTCGTTGGGTCGCCCCCCGTAGTGCCATTCATCACGATGCCGATCGACCGCAACAGATCAGGGCCGACCATCGGCGTCGCAACCCCGGCTTGAGTTGATGTGCTCTGACGGAGGGTCGTAAACGTCGCTTTGAACCCGCCAGCTCCGCTTTCGGTAGAGCTTGTGTCTGTCGTGACCGATTGAGCTGGCAGGCCACCCGGGGAGTACACCGCCTCGTTCAGCGTCCAGTAATCGAAGTACTCAACCGAGCTACACAGCGGAACCGGGTTCGGAGCCGGAAGAAATCCAGCTGGCGAATCCGGCGTCGGAGTGTCATGCGGTGAACTCAGCGCACCAGCGCGCGGTTGGATGAATTGATCGACGACGACCGTTCCAGCAAGGCCGGCAAGAGTCATCAGTAAAACGACGAAAGCGAAGCACCGAAAAAGACTCCGCTGTGGGGCCAGCAACATGGATACACCTTCTCCGCAGAGCTTCAGCGACCCTCTAAGAGTCGACTTCCGCCGGGGATTTCTAGAGCGTCTTGACCGCCTCTTGATCGAAGATGTATCGAGCCGAAACACCTGGTCAAAGGGACAGCGAACCGTGGACCGTTCATCGGCGTTCGGACCCTCACCCATGGACGATTAACAGCGCGAGGCGGCTGACATCTTCGACGTTTTCTCAGGCAGTTTCCTAGCAACCCAAACGAGCGGCCGAGCGGTTGAAACACCTGAAAAGGTGTCCAAACGCCCGGCCGCCCGTGTGGCTAATTAGGTAAAGGGGTCATTGATATAACGGCTATTTAGCCTCTCGACGGCGCACCACAATCAGGGCGATACCTGCAACGAGGAACAGCAGCGAAGCCGAGGCGAGCCGCAGGGAGTTGGCTCCCGTAAATGCGACCGGGTTCGGGTCAGACGGAGGTGCTGCTATTTCGACGTCGGCGGTGTCTGTGTTGTTGACCAGGGTCTTCTCTTTGGAGGTTGACGACACCGTTGCGGTGTTGCTCACCAAGCTTCCGCCAGGGGCGTTGACCTTGGTGCTCAACACAACCGTCGAGGTTTCCCCAGCACCGAGGCCGCCTTCAAGGCTGCAGGTGACCTTGGGACCCTGTGCCGAACAAGTCCAGCCGTCACCCGAAGATCCGGTGTAGGTCAACGTGCCAGGGAGGCTGTCTGTGACGGTGATCTCACCGTTGTCGTCGGCTCCGGTGTTGGTCACCTGCAGATTCCAGTCAACCGTGCCGGGACCGCCTGAGGCCTTGAAGCTCTTCTCGAGGACAAGGTCAACGAGGTCGTCGCCGCCTGGCAGGTCTGCAGTGTCGTCGTTGTTCGTCAACGTGATTTCGTCGGAACCTCCAGCCACCGTGGCGTTGTTGGACACCTTGGCACCTGCGTCAGCCTTGACCGTCGTCTTGATGTCGATCTTGATCGACTCGCCGGCCAGCAGATCAGCGTCGTAGGTACACACGACTGTCTGTCCGTTCTGTTCGCACGAAACTTCGTCTCCAGATGCGCTGACGAACTGAAGCGACGCAGGCAACTGGTCGGTCACCACGATCGGCCCCTTGTCCGTGCCAGGTCCCGAGTTGACAACCGTGATGGTCCAAAGGGCCTCACGGGTCTTCGGGTCAGGCACCACGACCTTCTTGGTGAGCACCAGGTCGACATCGTCCGCGTCTGGAAGGACGCCGAGGTCGATGTCTCGTTCAGCGTCCCCTGCGACCAAAGTCACCTTGTTGGTCGACACGACCGTGTAGGTCTTGCCGTCGACCGTGACGGTTCCGCTGACGCGTCCGTCGGAGTCCTTGGTCGAGTCGTTGCCGGCGCCCGCTGGTGACAGACCCTTGTCCTCAGGGACAAGGAAGTCAACGGAGTACTCACCCGGTTCGAGGTCGGTGAAGATGTACTTGCCGTTGGCGTCGGTCACCGTACGAGCGACTTCTTTCCCGTCCTTGTCCCGCAGGATCGCCGCGATTCCGACCAGGCCGGGTTCGCCAGCGTCTTGGATACCGTTCTTGTTGATGTCGACCCACACGTAGTCGCCGAGGGAGGCCTTCGTGGACGAAGGCTTCGTCGTCGTGGTGGTCGGAGCCGAGGTGGTGGTGGTTCCCCCGCCCGGGTTCGACGTGGACGTGGTCGAGTTCACCACGGTCGTCGTGGTGCCAGATGGTTTGGTCGTCGTAGTCGTCCCACCGCTCGGGTTGGTCGACGTCGTCGTCCCACCATTCGGGTTCGTCGACGTAGTCGTCCCACCATTCGGGTTCGTCGACGTAGTCGTCCCACCATTCGGGTTCGTCGACGTAGTCGTCCCACCGCTCGGGTTCCTCGACGTCGTCGTCCCACCGCTCGGGTTCGTCGACGTAGTCGTCCCACCGCTCGGGTTCGTCGACGTCGTCGTCCCACCATCGGGGTAGGTGGTGGTCGTCGTCGGAGCAACCGTCGTGGTCGTCGTCGTCACCTGCGGGTCGATCTTGATGACCGCAATGTCTGAGTCATCTTCGTCGCCTGTCTGGTTGTCGATGTTGAGGTCGCTCGGCTGGGTCCGATCGATCGTCGGGTCGCCAGGGTCAGTGCTTGGTGTCGAATCACTGTCATCGCCGTCGTCACGGGAGATCCCAGCGCTGTTGACGTAGGTCCCCAACGTGTCGTCGTCCAGACTGACGGTGACCAGGAAGTTGCGCGTCTGACCTGGCAAGAGGGGTGTGTTCACGTCCAAGGTGATCTTGTTGCCGTTAGCTACCCAAACTTGGCCCGGCACCAGGCTGGTACCAGCAGCGAGGGTGTCGGTGATCTGGTAGCTATTGGCCGGGATTTGTCCTTGGTTGGCGACCACGATCTCGTAGGTCAGACGGTCACCCTTGGTGTACGGACCGGAGGACTCTTCAAGCTTGATCAATGCCAGGTCGTACTCGGGTGCGGCGGTCGTTGTCGGAGCGACCGGCGGAACCTTGATCGGGGTTGGATCGTCGTTATCGGTGGGGTCACCGTTGTTGTTCGGGTCGATCCCGCCGTCTTGGCTCTTGTCGGTCACGTTGCGGCCAGCCGGCGAGGTGCCGGTGGCGACCGCTTGATTCAAGAACGACAGTTCCGTTCCCGGCTTCACGATCACCGTGACCGTGATGGTCGTCGACTCACCCACTTCGAGGCGAGTGTTGGTGAGCATCTCAATGTCGGTCTTGCCGTCGTAACCCCGGTTCGGAACGCCCGGCGCTGTCGCAGCGATTGACTTGACGGTCACCGAAGCGTCCTTGAAGGTGGCTGCCATATCGTCGACTACCGAGACATCGCTCAGGCGGACGTCGCCCATGTTCTTGGCAACGAGCTTGAAGTCGATGCGGTAACTGCCGTCGCTCTGGCGGACCGGCGATCCGACCACTTCTTTGGACAAGCCAATGAGCGGCTTCTCGTCGAGAGCAACCGGGGTCGGATCGTTGTTGTTGGTCGGGTCGCCGTCGACATCCGGGTCAGAGTTGTTGTCTCCGACCGCCGTGTTTTGTGAGTCGTCCCGCACCGCTGGACCGTCGACAAGGTTGCCGTTCGGTGTGCGGACCTGCGCCCCCACGCCTGTAGCGGTAACCGTGTTGTTGAATGGACCCAGGTCGTCGCCGGGAACGAGACGCACCTTGAAGCGCAGCAATGAGACTTCACCAACCCGAAGGCGGTTCGTGCCCGAGAGCAGATCGACGTTGGTGTCTCCGTTGAACGACGGGTTGACCGTCAGGTCGTTGGAGGTCACCGAAAGGATCGACCAGCTCCTCGTTCCAGCGAACGTGTCAGCGAGGTCCTCGGTCAGTTGGAGTCGGTAGACATCGACCGGGCCGGTGTTGCTCACCGACACTTCGTAGGTGACGTCGTAGGTGCCTTCACGGTTGTTGACGACCGAAACAACAGACTTGGTCACTCCGATCGATGGCACCACGACCCGTGTCGGGACGTCGTTGTTGGTCGGGTCGCCGTCGCCGTCTGGGTCTGGGTCCTCGGTGTCGGGGATCCCGTCGCGGTCACGGTCGTCGGGCACGCCGTCGTTGTTGATGTCGATGAATGGGCTGTCGTTGGAGACGTCGGTGACCTTTTGACCCCCGGGTGATGTCCCGGTTGCGACGGCGGTGTTATCGAACGGTCCGTGGTTGCCGCCAGGCGTGAACTCGACGGTGACGATGAGCTGGATCGATTCGCCAGCCCCCAGGCTTCCAGAACCGTCGAGCAGGTCATCTGAGTCGATGACTCCGTCGGTCCCGGCCGCACCGGTGTACCCATCGTTGATCTGGGCGGAGTTAGCAGCGTCGGTGGCGGTCACATCGGTAACGGTGAACGGCACAGCGCCGAAGGTCTTGGCCAAGCTCTCGACGAGGGTGACGTTGGTAAGCGGAACCAGTCCGGTGTTGGTGGCGGTGATCAGGTATTTGACCGAGAACCGCCCGTTCGGAAGGTCCTTCAGGTTGTAGGCACCCTTCGCAACACCGATCTGAGGGGCGTCGGGGAAGCTCACCGGCGTCGGGTCGCTGTCGTTACTGGGGTCGTCATCGCCGTTGCCGTCCGGGTCGTTGAAGTCCGGAATGCCGTCACCGTTGGTGTCGTCGGGGACGCCGTCCTTGTTCGCGTCGACCACTTCGGTCGTGTCGTCGGAGATGTCGGTGACCTTCTTGCCGGCGTCCGATACCGCTTCAACCGTGGCCGAGTTGCGGTAGGGGCCCAGATCGCGTCCTGGCCGCACCGTCGCAACGACGGTGACCGAGCAGCGTTGCCCGTTACCGTCGGCGGGCGAGGCGTTCAGGACTGCGTTCTTGCAGGTGTCCGCAGTGATCTTGCTGCCGACGAGCTTGGCGCCGAAGGTGTCGCTCAGGTCGTCGTCGATAACCGGGTTGTTCAAACGGACGTCGCCGGTATTGGTGGCGACCAGCACATACGTAACGTCATAGGTACCGTCGCCGTTGTCGACCGGTGTGCCCGTAATAGCTTTCGCCAGCCCAATCTCTGGACCTTGGTTGAGGTTGACCGGGGTCGGGTCGCTGTCGTTGCCAGGCCCGTCGCCCCCGGGGTCGGTCTCAGTACCGTTGTCGGAAATGTCGGTGACTTTGCCGCCGGGGACCTTGCCTGTCACCGTTGCGGAGTTGTTGAACGGTCCAGTGCTGTTGCCGGTCTTGACCCGTGCCACCAGCTCAACTTCACACGTGTCGCCCAGGTCGAGGGCTGTGCCGGTGCAAGTGTCCTTAGTGACGTTCCGGCTGACTACACCAGCGGGGTACGCAGCGTTGAGGTCGTCGTCGATGACGGGGTCGGTGATGTAGACGTCACCGGTGTTTTCGACAATGAACTTGTATCCGACGTCATAGGTACCGTCGCCATTGCTGACGGGTCGGCTAATCACGCTCTTCGCCAGACCAATGCTGGGCGTCATGCTCAGCGGCGTTGGCGTTGAGTTGTTGCCGGGGCCGTCGACTTCGGGGTCGGGGTCGTCACCATCATCTGAGATGTCGGTGAGTTTTCCGCCACCGGGACCCGTTGCGGTCAGCTTCGCGGAGTTCTCCCAAGGACCAAGGCTGTTCGTCGGCTTGATCGTGACGGGCAGCACTACCTTGCACTTACCGCCTGGCTGCAAGGTAACACCGGTGCAGGTGTCGACCGTCGGCGGGTCAGAGCTGAGGAAGGCCGACCCAAAAGCACCGGACAGGTCGTCGGCGATAACCGGGTCGCTGACAGGCACTTGGCTGTAGTTGGTGACGTTGAAGGTGTAGTCAAGGTCGTAGGTGCCGTCACCGTTGCTTGTTGGCCCAGCGGTGATCATCTTGGCGAGACCGACGTCGCAGCGACGGGTGAAGGTGATCGGCGTTGCGTCGTCGGTGCCCGTTCCAGCTTCGTTGACTTCGGCTGGCGCCGGGTTGGCACCGTTGTCGGAAAGGTCGTCGACCTTGATCGAGTCCGCGATGGCGCTTGCACGAGCCTGGTTGGTCAGGGTGAGTTGGCAACCGTTCCATTGCGGTTGGGAGTAGTCCGGGGTGTAGGTCACCCGAAACGACACGGACTCCTGGGTGTCGGCAGGCAGTGTGTCGGTGCCGGTCAGAACGTTGGTGTCGACCGAACCGTCAAAGTTGGGGTTGACCGTCAGGTCACCTTGCGCCTGCAGGTTGCTGACCTTCGCAACCGAAAAGCCGGTGAGCTCGAGCTTGTCGGTGATCTGGAGGTTTTTCTGGTCGATGGCCACCGGGGTGCCGGTCGCAAAGTAGTTCGCTGCGTTGGCTCGGGCCGCGGCGACCTTGGCGTCCAGGGTGGCTTGGCTCGGCAGGTTGTTCACCACGGCGAGCTTGTAGTCGACCGTGACGGTGCCATTGGCGTTCCAGACCGGCGTGGAGGCCACTTTTGAAATTCCGATCGGCGGGCAGCCACCGCCGATGGCGAAGCCCGAACCGCCTTGGCCGGAACGTTCGACATCGAAACCGGCGATTGCACCGTAGAAGTCGACTTGGGCTCGGCCAGCGAGATCGTTTCCATTGAGGTTTCCGCTGGTCGCGTCCGCGAAGTAGGCGTTTCCGTTGGTCGTGCCGGTGAAGTCGAAGTCGGCATCACCGGAGAAGATCGACAGCGAGCGGCTGGTCGAACGCCACGCCGGACTGACATTGAAGCCTTCTGCAGGCTGGTCCATGTCGGTGAAGACCCATTGGCTGTAGAACAGCGGCTCGCTCAGGTTGACGCGGGCCTTGGCGCTCACCGAACCAGGGGTGCCCGTGTCACCGTTCATGACGATGCCGATCGAGCGCAGGCCGCCCGTACCCACCATGGGCGTAAACACGCCACCTTGGGTGAAAGTGCCCTGGCGGAGGGTGGTGAACGTCGCCTTGATGCCGCCCGGTCCCGACTCGGTGGACGTCGTGTCGGTGTCCACCGACTGTGACGGCAGACCTCCTGGCGAATAGACGGCCTTGTTCAGCGACCAGTAGTCGAAGTACTCGACCGAATCACACATCGGTGTCGGGTTCGGCGCTGGCAGGAAACCAGCGGGTGAGTCAGGCGTCGGCGTGTCGTGTGCGGCGGGGAGCGCCAACGCGGAGGGTTCGAAGGCTCGGTTCAGGGCAATGGTTGCAATCGTGGCCGCCAAAACGAGAAGAACGGCCAAGAACGCAACGGGTTTCATTGGTCTTGAAGAGATGATGCGCGACACGGTGGCGCCTTCCACTCGGAGAAACACAATGATCCGAGCGTCGGCCACCACCGTTTGTTTCTGAAGGGCCTTGATCAGCTCTTGATCGAAGGCAGAGTCCAGCTGAACCCCTGGTCAGAACATGATTTTGCGCAAACCTGATGTCCGCCGTTTGCGGTCACCCAATGTCGCAGCGGCGGGGTACCTGACGTCGCGCCCGACCGAGCATCGTTGCCTCTGGTGCCACGCCAGCGAGCAACGTCGCAAAGAGCCGGGCCGCCGAACGTCTCAACTGGGACATCTGGCGGCCCGACTCTTGGGCGAATGGGGGAATACGCGCGAATCCTAAGAATTCGCAGCGTCCTGAAGGCTGTCGGCCGATTTGTCGAGCGCCTTTGCAAGCTTGTCGTAGTCGCCAGAGTCGACGGCGCGGGAGATACGTCGCGTGGACTTTGCGAGCACGCGGTCCAGCCTGTCGGCGTATTCGTCGTCGATCACCGCCATGATCGCTGATGAACCGTTGGGCAGGTAGGTCTCGACGTCGTTCTTGATTTCGTGTTCGTCGCGAAGCTTGCCGATCTCGTAGACCACGCCGCCGATGGCCGCCCCAATGGCGGTCGATGCGAGGAGAGGCGGAGAAAAGAGGCCGACCACGAGGCCGCCAACCGTTCCGACTCCGATGTCGCGCTCGGCCCGCGGCGGATCGTGTTCGGTCACTGTGACCTTTCCGTCCATGTCCCTCTTGGCGATCACGGCCGCTCTGACAGCGATCTCGTCACTGTCTCGAGCTGCTTTGAGTGCACCGAAGTCGTCTGTCGCACTCTGGTCGTCGTCATAGGTCGCGACGTAGAGGACGAGATTCTCGTTCGCCATGGAACGTCTCCTCATATTTGGCGGTTTGCGTGCCGAGACATCGACTGTAGGCCGTCATATCGACCCGCGCTGACAGAATGCTTTAAAGCTTTGTCAACGCTGGCGGGGCCTTACCATTAGCGACGAAACGAGGGTTCTTCACCGACACCCCGTTGAGTTTGCGCTGCGTACGGTGGTCTGCTCTCACTCGCCGACCGCTCTACCGTCCCGAAAATTTCCGGCGCATAGACATGTGAGCATTTATGAAAAGAACACGCCGTTTCTACCGACGCTCATCTAACTAAGCACAAGTTGGCATTGCACGTTCGTCAACAAAAGAAGGCCGTGGGGTGGTAGACGAACTCAATGCGACTCGAAACAATCATGTCGTTGCGCGCGCCCGAGAATGTGTGCCGTCGACCGGGCAGTCGTAGTGGTGAGCAGCGGAATGCCCGTCTGACCCAGCGCGGTCGCTACTCGGCGAAACTGACGCAGCCCGCAGCCCGAAGAACGCGGTAACACTGCCCAACAGGACCAACCCAGAACTAGCCAACATCGCCGTGCGGAACCCGCTGTTGAGGGCCACGGGATCGCTCAGCGCCGAGCCTGTGAGCCCGACAAGCGGAGGGATTGCGGCGACAGCCAACAACTGTCCGGTCCGCGACACCGCGTTGTTGGTGCCCGATGCGGCCCCCGCATTCGCCGACGGTACTGAACCGAGCGCGGCCGACGTGACCGGCGTGACGCTGAGCGAAAGCCCGAGTCCAAAAACGAGCACCGCCGGCAGCACATCGAGCACGTATTCCGCTCCGAGACCCACCCGGCGAAACAGAACCAGGCCCAAGGCGATCAATACCGTCCCAGCGGTGAGCGGCCAGCGCGGACCGATCCGGTCAGAAAGTTGACCGACCCGAGGCGACAAAAAGAACATCAGCAGCGTCACCGGCAGCATCGAAGCGCCCGCGGCGACGGGGCTGAAACCGGCAGTGACCTGCAGCTGAATACTGAGGAGGAAGAACACAACACCCATTCCTCCATAGACGAGGAAGGTGATCAGATTGGCTGCGGCGAACTCTCGTCTGGCGAACAGACGGATCGGCACCATGGGCGCTGCGGCCCTCGGCTCCCAACCGACCAGCCCGATAAAAGCCAAGAACGCCAGTCCCGCAGCAGCGACGTCCAGGGTCGTCCACCCGTCCGACGGGCCCTGTATCAACGCAAAGGTAGACCCGGCGAGCGCCGCGGTGGTCAGGATTGCGCCGCCCACATCCAAGGCATGTTTACGGGCCTCGGGGTCGAGCGATTCTGGGACCTTCGCGCTCGTGGCGATGACCAGTACCGCAAGGGGGAGGTTCAACAAGAACACCCAACGCCAGGAGAGGCCGACGAGTACCCCTCCCACAAGCGGTCCGATCGCCGAGGCAATCCCCCCTAGGCCCGACCAGCGGCCCACACCCTTGGAGCGATCGCCCGGCCTCAATGTCGCTTCGATGATCGCCAAACTTCCGGGGGTTAACAAGGCTCCGCCCATACCCTGCAACAGGCGGGCTCCGATCAGCACATTGATGTTTGGCGCGACGGCGCACAGCAGCGATGCGAGAGCGAACCAGATGACGCCGATTCGATAAATGCGGAGGCGACCAAACCTGTCGCCAAGGGATCCCCCCAACAAGATGAGCGACGCCAACGTCAAGGTGTAGGCGTTGATGACCCATTGTTGTTGGCTGGAGGTCGCATCCAAGCTGTCGGCCAACGTTGGCAGTGCGACGTTGACCACCGTAGCGGTCAGCTGCGCAACGGCGGACCCTGTGACCGTGGTGACGATGATGTAACGCCCGACCGCCGAGTCCAGTCGTACCTTGCCGACAGCGGCCCTACTGGATCGATCCATCGACCCAGCTTCCCAGACGGTTCGCTCACGTGCTCGCGAAACGGGGCTTTCTCAGCCAGCGGTCCTGATGCCGCGGCGCTCGGTCATCGAGCTGTTCCAGAGCCGGCGTCCCGTTGCGTGCCGCTCTCGCGGCATCACGTCGAGGGCCGCAGTACGCGCCTGCCTGCCTGCGCGGCAAGCCCAAAAAAGGTCGCCGACCATGCGACCAGAGCGACCGCCAGAGTCGCCTTCGGCAGCCAGCCGAGCGAAGCCAGGTCGGTCACGGCACGCATGCGAAAACTCGACGCCCCGTACATGCCCAGCGGGAAGACCATCGCCCAATACGACGGGTGGTACCGCAGCGGCATCTTGTTGATCAGGTGACGCCACACCCCGATAGCCACCATCAGCGGGAACCAAAATGTGGCGGTCGCCCAGGCCAGCATGACAACGCCTTCAATGAACGGGCGCAGCCGCTCAATTCGCTCCGATGCGCTAGCAGCGGCGAGAAGGTTTGAGCCGGCCAAGACGGTGATAGCCACCGCGCCGGCAGCGATCCAGGCGGGTGGGTCTGCCTCTTGGGGTTCAAGTTCGGTGAAGGTCCAACGCAAGAAGACCATCGTCATCACGATCAGGTACAGCACCAGCCCAAGGGCAAACGCGGCGACCAGGGCGAACGCCATGAGGTCGTCGGGTCGTCGGGCCAACAGCAGAGCACCAGAGACCACCACTGATTCGGTCGCAACGATCAACAAGAACCAGGTGCCGTTGATCCCTTTCCCCAGACCGGGCTTTGGCCCCTTTAAGACCACCGCGAAAAGCGTTCCGTAGACGAAGAAAGCCCAGAGTGGCAGGCTGATCCACCACAGCACCCAGGCAAGAGTCCACCATCCGTGGATGACGCCGGACGCGCTCGCAAGGACGTTGCTCGCAGCGACGGTCGTCAGGAAGGCAAAGCCCTTCGCATGACTGGTGATGTCGGCCGCGAGCAGTTTGGGGAACTGCAGCGCCCGCCAGATCAGCAGGCCGGCCAGCACCACGTACGCGATGGCGGCGATCGCGTACAGGCCTTCGGCGAGAAAGGTGATCTTTTGTTGCATCGCTCCAATCGCAACGATGCCGGTGGCCATGACCATGGCGAAATACCCGGGAAACAAGCTCTTGACCTGTTCGGAAAGGGTTCGAGCATCTGATCCGGCACCGACGGAGGTCACGGTTTCAGGTACCTGAACAACAGGGCCGACCCGCCGGCCAGCGCCACCGAGATGATGGCGCTCGCCCACGCCAACGACTCGTCGTCACTCATGAACGCCTCGACTGCGACCGTCAACAGGAATACCTGGAAGGCGACCAGGATGATGATGTAGATCGCGAGGGCGGACGACGCTCGTTCAGATCGGCGAGACGTCCTCATGGTTGGTACCCCATGGCCCAGATCATGTCGCCTCGCACTTCGACATCGATGCGACCCAACGGTCGGGGTGGCGGTCCCGAGATGACCGTGCCCGTTTCCGCCTCGAAGTTGCCCTCATGACACGGGCAGTGCCAGCGGTTCTCTTCCGCCTCGAAGTAGACGACGCATCCCAAGTGGGTGCACTTCTGGCTAAACGCCACCACTTCACGATCGGACAGCCGCAGCAGAATCGCTGGGTCGGCATTCGTCGGATACGTAAAGAGGTAGGTGTCGCCGACCGCGACGTCAGCGAGGGGGATCAACTCTCGGGGTTCGCCGGTGTTGATCTTTCGGAGTTGGGTCCACGCTGCCAGGCCGACGTTGCCGGCAGCCATCACCCCAGCACCTGCGACCAGGTAACGGGCGAACTCGCGGCGCGTGACGTCGTCTTCACCGGCGGATTCGTACGGAAAGTCCCGCTTCCAGATCGGCTCTGAGGTCGGGTCAGCCACCATTAGTCCTCCAGTGCAAACGGGTCGTCGAGCCAGGTTCCGGTCGTGCCATCGAGTGCGTCGATCGGGCCCATGTCGTCCACGACCGCAAAGACTTTGGTCCGCACTGACTGCCGCCCAAACAGCCAGTTGTCAACGATCGAACCTCGACGGGTTTCGTAGAACTGTTCTGGTGTGCCGTACCACAGCGCCTCGCTCGGACAGACCGACGCGCACATCGGCGCGTATCCCTCTGACGTGCGGTCGGTGCACATATCGCACTTCATCATCTGGTCGAACTCGGCGACGTACTTCGGCACTCCGAACGGACAGGCGATCACACAGTTGGAACACCCGATACACCGGGGTTTGAGTGCGGACTGGACGATGCCTTCTTCGGTCTGTTTGATCGCATCGGCAGGGCAGACCTGCGCACATGTGGGATCTTCGCAGTGCATACAGACCATCGGCGCCGTCTGAGTGCTGACGGCGCGGTCGATTCGTTCGAGGTGGATAAGGGATTGCCCTCGGTGCGTCCCGCATTCGGCGCACGCTTGAACGCACGCTTCGCAGCCGATACATCGGCTTTGGTCGATCACGAAGATCGGCTTCTCGTCGATTCCGTACCGCGTCGTCTTCACGCGGGTCTCCCTCCGGCGCGGCTGACGTGTACGGCCGCCACTTTGAACTCGGGCATTTTCGAGATCGGGTCGATCGCTCGGATTGTCAACTGGTTCGCCGCCTTCGCGCCGGGCCAGTGGTACGGAATGAACACCGTGTCTGGACGGATGGTGTTGACGACCGCCGCCGGCAGCGTCATCTCTCCCCGCCGCGACCGGACGGTGACCAGGTCTCCGTTGCTGATCCCGAGGCTGGCCGCGAGTTGCGGGTGGATCTCGCAGAGCGGTTCGGGGTATTGCTCGACGAGCCCGCCGATCCGCCGTGTTTGTGTGCCCGAGAGGTACTGGCTGACCACTCGCCCCGTCGTCAACAGGATCGGGTACTCGTCATCGACAGACTCCGCCGATGGGCGGTAGGCCACACCGTGAAACCGGGCCTTGCCATCGGGGTGGTTGAACTGCCCGCCCTCGTACAGGCGCGGCGTTCCAGGATGGCCGACCCACGGGACCGGCCAGAACATGCCGTAGTTCGCAACGATGCGCTCCCAACTGGCGCCGGTGTAGTCGGCCCGGCCGCCTGTCGATGCTCGGCAGAGCTCGTCGAAGATCTGTTCGGTGTTGTCGTACTGGAAGTGCTCACCTCGTCCGAGCCGTTCGGCGATGTCGAGGAGGATCTCCCAATCTCGCCGCGCCTCCCCCGGCGGGTCGATGGCACAGTTGATCTTGATGATGCGCCCTTCACCGCTGGTGGCCGTACCCTCGTCTTCTTCGTGGAGCGACCCGGGCAGCACAACGTCTGCGTGTTCGGCGGATTCGGAGAGGAAGAAGTCGATCGCCGTATAGAACTCAAGCTTTTCCAGCGCTTCTTTGGTGAACGCCGTGTCGGGGGCTGAGACGAGTGGGTTAAAACAGATCGACAGCAACCCTTTGATCGTGCCGTCGTGGATTGCTTCGATGATCGCTTCGGCCGGCAGTCCGGCACCGGGGATCTCGGACTCGTCGACCTCCCAGACCTCGGCGACGGCTAGGCGATCTTCGAGGACGCTGATGTCGCGGTTACCGGGCAGTTGGTCGCATTTGTGACCGTGCTCGCGGCCCCCTTGACCGTTACCTTGTCCCGTGATGGTGGTAACGCCGCAACCTGGTTTACCGAACTTGCCGGTTGCCAACCCCAGGTTGATGGCGCTCAGAACGTTGTCAACGCCCTTGGTGTGCTGTTCGATGCCTCGGGCGTGGAGCAACATGCCAGTGGCAGCCGTTCCCCATGCTTCGGCGGCCTGCTGAATGCGCGCTGCCGGTGCGCCCGTAATCATTTCCGCCCACGCCGGCGTCATCTCCTCCACCGCGGCAGCGGCCTGATCAAAGTCGACGGTGTGAGCCTCGATGAAGTCGTGGTCGAGCCAGTCGTTGCGGATCAGTTCGTGAAGCACCGCCCCGAACAGCGCCGAATCGGTACCGGGTCGGACCGGCAGAAAGATGTCGGCGGTCCGCGCGAGAGGCACCACACGGGGGTCCTGAACGATCAGGGTCGCTCCACGGTCGCGTGCGCGCCAGATGTAGCTGGTGGTGATCGGAAACGTTTCGGCGACGTTGGCCCCGGCCACCCACACCACGTCAGCGAGCGGGATGTCGCTCCACGGGTTCGATGCCCGGTCTATCCCCAACGCCTTCTTGTTGCCAGCTCCCGCCGACACCATGCAAAAACGTCCGTTGTAGTCGAGGTTGGCCGTGTGCAAGGCAAGCCGGGCGAACTTGCCAATGAGGTAGCTCTTCTCGTTGGTCAGCGAGACGCCGGACAACATCGCAAAGGCATCGTCGCCGTATTCCGCCTGGATACGTTGGATTTCGGATACGACTTTGCTGAGGGCTTCATCCCAGGTGACGTCACGGAATCCGCCGGGAGCGGACTCGTCGCGAACCATGGGGTGAAGCAGCCGGTCGGGGTGGCTGCCTTGTAGGTACCGTTTCACGCCCTTGGGGCAGAGCTTTCCCTCGTTGAACGGGAACTCGTACCACGGCTCAAAGCCGACGACTTCGTTCTGGTGGACCTTGAGTTTGATGCCGCATTGTTGGCCGCAGAAGCAGCAGTGCGTCTCGACGACCTTGTCGATTTCCAGGTCGGCATTCCATCCACCGGGTGGCGCCTGGTTCAGATGTGGCCCGAATCTCTCGATGAGTTCTTCTTCGGTGACCGGTAGACGTGCCATCAGCCAAATCCCCCGACTCGTGCGGTCTGGGCCAACGTGACGCCTGCTCGGCGGCATCGCGGGCAGGTGTCTTGGTAGTTCCCCCCGGAAGCGATCGAGTAGTCGAACCCGACCTGGGGCAGGACTTCTTTGATGTCGGCGACCTGTTGGGCACTTGCGAACCCTTCCCCGCATTTGCGGCAGACCGCCTGGGGCCCGTGGGCATTTGCCGCCTTGTAATAGGCGACGCCCAGGTTTCCGGGCCGTTGGAAGATGTGGAAAAGCTTGCCGAATGGCAGGTACATGAGGCCGAGGATGACGGTGAGGGCGTGGATGGTGTTGAGCGCGGCATAGAACTGGCCGTGTAGCCACATGCTCGACACCGTGAGGAACAGGCCGGTGACCGAGACGGCGAACAGTCCGGCAAGTGCGAGGAAGTCGCCACTGCGTTCAACGGCGAGGGCCCCCGGGTCATGAAGCCGGCGACGCAAGAAGATGAAGACGCCAGCCAGGACCAGCACGGCAGCGATGTCGAGCCCGTGGAAGATGATCCAGCCGATCACCGTCCCCGCATCAAACTCGGCGGTACCGACCCGTGAGACATAGACCTGGTAACGGTCTGCTTGTTGACCCACGCTTTGAAAATGCAACAGGCCGAGCGTCAACGGGAAGGTGATCAACCCAGCGAGGATGCAGCCCCAAAAGACGAGCTGATGGGCTAGCCATCGCATCGTGGAGCGTTTCCGAATGAACGATTGGGCAAGAAGTTGGGTACCCACCAACGCCGGCAATGCTGCGGCGTTATGAAGCTTGCGAGCGCGAAAAGCGTCCCAGCCGCGGCGGTTCAACATGGCGGTAGGTGGGCGTCGCAGCCATACGGCATAGCGATAGGTGACACCAAAGACGGCAAAGATCGTGCCGAAGAGGTAGCCGACCAGCGCCGCGTCAAACCATGCAAGCTGATCGCTACCAATGAAGGTGAGGGCAACAACAATCGCTACCGCGACGAGACCCCATACCACTCCCCGGCGATCTAAGGCCCGGCCTCCTGCCATTGTTTCCATAACCCGAATCCTATAGTTTCAGACTATGAGACTCGGAGTTGTAGAAGTCGGCCGCTCGAACCAAACAGCGGGTGTCCGCGTCAAGGTGCACCCAGGGTTGTGCCAGGGCTGGGGCAACTGCCACCGCTTCGCATCGGCGGTGTACTCACTCGATGCCGAGGGCTACGTCGATTTCCATGTACTCGAAGTCCCTGCCGAGCTGGTCGATGCAGCCAAACTCGGCGCAGAGATCTGCCCCGCTCAGGCCATCACGATTATCGCCTTGAGCTCGGCCGAAAACAGCCAACCCTCAACAGCGAAAACCGCTGAACACGGAGGACTCACATGACGACCGATCTGACGCTCGCTGCAATCGTCGACGCCAACCCGCTCACCACCCGGATTCTGGAACGCCACCAACTCGACTACTGCTGTGGCGGCCAGCGGACGCTGCAACAAGCTTGCGACGAGCTCGGCTTGGACGCCGACACGATCATCATCGAACTCGAATCACTCGACGCAGCCCAACCTGCCGACTGGACGTCGCTGTCCCCCGCCCAGCTCGTCGATCGGATCGAAGCAACACATCACCGCTACCTGCACGAAGAACTGCCTCGACTGGCCGCCCTCGCACACAAGGTCGCGGGTGTTCACGGTTGGCGTCACCCCGAACTCAACGAGCTTCACACGGCGTATCTGGCGCTTGAACAAGATCTCAAGCCACACCTGATGAAAGAAGAGCGGGTCCTTTTCCCCATGATCCGCGAACTCGACGCGGCGACTGCAGCCCCGGCATTTCACTGCGGGAGCCTCCGGAACCCGATCAGCATGATGCTGATCGAACACGACCGGGCGGGTGAACTCCTCGCCCAACTGCGCGGCCTGTCGAACGGATACCTCGTACCCGACGACGCCTGTGCGAGCTACAAGGCCTTGTTCGTCGGCTTAGAAGAACTCGAAGCTGACACGCACCTGCACGTCCACATAGAGAACAACGTCTTGTTTCCCGCTGTCCTTGGGCTCGAAACACAACTGACCGAGGCAACCTCATGAACGCCGACACGGCGACGTCGCACGTCGTTCACGCGACCGTTCCCGCCGCCCCGCCCGTCGCAGACATCACCAGCCGCAGCGACCTCGAAACGTTGATGCGAGAGTTCTATCGAGACGTCGCAACCGATGACCTGCTGGGACCGATCTTCGAAGCAGCCCAGGTCCATTGGCTGGGCCACATCGAAACGCTCAGCAGCTTCTGGGCCTGGCAGCTGCTGGGGGAACGGGGCTATGAAGGCAACCCGTTGCTCGCTCACGTACCGCTCCATCAACAAAACCCATTCACCGACGCGCACTTCTCGCGCTGGTTGGATCTGTTCACCACGACCGTAGACATTCATTTCGTGGGGCCGGTCGCCGAGGCCGCCAAACAACGGGCCGCAAAAATGGCCAATGCCATGCAGCGGCTGCTCGACGGTCAGAGCTCACCAGCGGACCGGCCGATCACGCCTCAGCTGACGAGCAGGCCATAACGGGAAGACACGGCTAGCGTCGCTTGGGTTCCCCAAGGCAGAGGTGGCAGATGAACATCAATCCACGGCTGATCGCGCTAGGCAACGTTGCCCTTGAAGGCACGCATCGGATGTTGCTGACGCTGACCGGAGGCCGCTTTCCCAACAAGATTGCTGGCATCCAACTGATCGAACTTCACACGATCGGCCGCAAGACGGGCCAGCGACGTTCGACCCTGCTATCCACGCCGTTGCAGACCGACGACCAGCTGATCCTCGTGGCCTCCAAGGGCGGCTACCCCGGCGACCCCATGTGGTACAAAAACCTGGTCGCCAACCCCGACGTAGAAATCACCATGAACGGTGCGACGGTCCCGATGCGTGCCCGCACCGCAACCCCCCAAGAACGCGCCGAACTGTGGCCAATCATTACGGCCAAATACAGCAACTACACCAGCTACCAAAAGCGGGCGGGGCGAGAGATCCCAGTGGTCATTTGCGAACCGACTTCAACTCCGTAACGGCTGGGGTTCACCCTTGCGCCAGGCTCACTGACCGCGTCACGGCCTGCGGGTTAGGTTGGGCGTCATGACCACCATGGACTTCACACTCAACAATGGCGTCAAAATTCCTGCGGTCGGCTTCGGCGTGTATCAAACACCTCCAGCCGAAACGGCCGTCGCGGTGGCAGAAGCCCTCCGCGTTGGATACCGCCTGATCGACACCGCAGCCATCTACATGAACGAGCGCGGTGTGGGTGAGGCGTTTGCGGCATCAGGGCTCGACCGGGACGATGTCTTCATCGAAACCAAGTTGTGGATTAGCGACTTTGGGTTCGATGAGGCCATGCACGGTTTTGAGAAGAGCTCAAAGAAACTCGGGGTCGAACAGATCGATCTGTTACTGCTGCATCAGCCGCTGACCTCGCGGTTCGATCTGACCCTCGACGCGTACCGGGCCCTGGAGCAACTCTTGGCTTGGGGGAAAGTGCGGGCCATTGGAGTTTCCAACTTCATGCCCGAGGTGCTCGAACGTTTGCTGGGCGAAACCGACATCATCCCGACGGTCAACCAGATCGAGATGCACCCCTACTTCCAGCAGCGAGAACTTCTGGCTCTTCACGCCAAGCACGAGATCGTCACCCAGGCATGGTCGCCTATCGGCGGCATCACCTTTTATCGAGACGGGCACACCAGCACCCTCGACGACGAGGTGATTGGCGAAATCGCGACGTTGCACCGTAAGACGCCTGCTCAGGTGATGTTGCGCTGGCATCTCCAAGAGGGGCGCCAGGTCATCCCCAAATCGGTGCGACCCGAACGGATTGCCGAGAATTTCGACATCTTTGACTTTGAGCTGACGGGACCCCAGCTGCAAGCGATCGAT
This sequence comes from Acidimicrobiia bacterium, assembly GCA_018003035.1. GTDB lineage: Bacteria > Actinomycetota > Acidimicrobiia > IMCC26256 > JAGNEX01 > JAGNEX01. The sequence continues at coordinate 23,118 of JAGNEX010000018.1, read as the reverse complement.
GCATTGGATACCGGCGTTCGAGGCGGACCCGACCCTGACAGCATCAATCTCGAAGCCCACGGCGTGCCGATTCCCGAGGCCTAAGCCCGGGCATTTCGACTGTCGCCCCTCCAGGAGCGAGCCGCGGGTCGCGGGGTCTTCTGGAATGCCAGCGCTCGTTTTGGGTGACCTGTCGATGCTGCGTCGTCGGCGCTCAACTGGTTGCGCATCAGGCCAGGCTGCCGCGTCCGGACAGACCTTGCCCACGTCGACAACCTGAGCGACGGACGAAGTCGTAGCGGCCTTCCGTCAGTCGGGTTCACCGGTTGACGGCGAGCCGCCCTCGCTCGCCGGCAACGCGGGCGCCGGTACGGCCACCGCGAACGGAAGGACCTCGGCGATAGGGTGCACCGTTGGCCCTGGAGAAACTGGGGAGACGTCGGCCGGAAAGGGTCAGGGGACATGGGCGTGTACGCGGATCGGGTGCTGCCTCGCATGATTGACCTCGCGTGCGGGACTGGCGCCATACATCGGCAGCGCGTCCAGGTTGCCGAGGGTCTGTCGGGGACGGTGGTCGAGATCGGCTTCGGATCGGGTCTCAACCTGCCGGCCTACCCGCCAGAGGTAGACGTCGTTTTGGCCGTCGAACCCGCAGGCCGAGCACGGACGCTCGCCCAAAAGCGTATGGCCGAGTCGCCGATCAACGTTCGACACGTCGGCCTCGATGGCCAGAAGATTCCGCTGGACGACGCCAGTTGCGACAGTGCGATGTGCACCTTCACCCTGTGCACGATCCCTGACGCTTCGGCGGCGCTGGCCGAGTTGCGTCGAGTCGTCAAGCCAGGCGGGCGGTTCCACTTTCTCGAGCACGGGCTCTCGCCCGAAGCGTCGGTCGCGAAGTGGCAGTACCGGCTGGACCCGATCGAGAAGCGAGTCGCCGGTGGCTGCCACCTAACTCGAGAACCCTTGCGGCTGATCGCCGACGCCGGCTTTGAGATTGAGACTTCCGAATCGGCCTACATCAAGGGACCCAAACCGTGGAGCTGGCTCACCAAGGGCACAGCCATCAACACCTGACGTCCGGGCGAACGGGTTACCCCAAGGCGGGTAACCCGTCGATCGATTTGGCGTTTCTCGTAGCCCAGTACTCGGCCACGTCTGCTGTCGTTCGTGCCTCCGCCCATTCGAGTAGCCGATCCCGTTCGGACACGAACTCCATGAGGGGAACGGCGAACCCGCACGAGGTTTGGGCACGATCGATCTCAGCCACGATCACGGAGCGCACCGCTCCGTCGAGCGCCTTTGACCCGGCAAAATGCGCGATGGTCTCATCCCACTCGTCGGACTGCGGCAGCACTGCGCGACCGTTGCCAGACAGCCGCACGATGTTGGGTTTGCCGTCGAATGCGCAGAACATGAACGTGATCCGACCGTTCTCGCGCAGATGAGCGATGGTCTCGACACCGCTGCCTGTCAGATCTAGGTAGGCCACGCGATTTGGGCCGAGGCACCGAAACGAGTCGTATCCCTTGGGCGACAGGTTGACTCGCCCATCCCCCGCAAGGGGTGCCGTCGCTACGAAAAAGACATGCTGGCTTTCGATGAACTTCCGAATCGGCTCGGCGATGTGATCAAAGAATGCTCCCATCACCCCAGTCTGACCCACCTCACACATCGGACGGCAACCCCTACCGGCGGCCGCGGTTCGACCCGACGAGAAACCACAGCGCAGGCTCGTCAGGTTTGCTTGAGAAGCGGAACTCCCTGCCCCCCCGAGATCGTCGTATCTGCATGAAAGCTCCCAGCCTGCCGCGCCTTGCCTTTGTGCTGCTGACGGTCTTCGCCGTGGGGATGGCACTGTGCGGCCCGCGCCCTCAACCGCAGAGCGGAGCGGGCTGGCGTCTTCTGCGGGTGGACAACCCCGGGGAAGCGCCGCGGCGGGCTACCGACCCGGCCACCCTCGCCGAGAGATCAGCACTTCGCGGGATCGCGACGTCGGATGCTCAGTTCGCAGTCGTCTGGGGCAATGCCCGACGCCCCGAGGTCGACTTCGAGACCGAAATCGTCCTCTCCTTCACTGCGGTCTACTTGGGGGCCTGCCCGATTCGTCTGAGCGACGTGATCTTCGACGAGGACCGGCGGATGGTGTACCCGCACCTCATCCGGCGGACTCGCACGTTGGGTTGCAACGACAGCGCCAACTATGAGACCTACATGGTTGCGGTCGAGCGGAGTGCCCTGCCGAAAGCGCCGTTTGACGTTCAAGCGTCGGACGACCCATCTGCAGTCGACAACGGCGACGGGGTAACCGTGACCGCCGACCTGACGCGGCCGGGATCGACGGTGTCGCCGGAACAATTGGTCGGGGTTCTCTCGGAATAGCGCGCAGGCCCTGCGGCCCCGCCCTCCCGCTACGGTTCCAGGACGAAGACGGGGATGAGGCGTTCGGTGGAGGCCTGGTACGTGTCGTAGTCCGGCCATACCTGGGCGGCTCTGTCCCACCAGCTGAGCTTCTCTTCGCCGGTCACTTCCCGGACCGAGAAGTCGCTCACCACCGGGCCGTCCTGCAGGCGAGCGATCGGGTTTGCCCGGACGTTGTGCACCCACTGCGGGTTGGTCGGAGCACCACCTTGGGACCCGACCACGGCGTAGCGACCTTCGCCGTCGCTCACCCGAACGAGCGGTGTTTTGCGAACCTTGCCCGACTTCGCGCCAAGGGTCCAGAGGATGATCCAGTCGTCGCCGACGAGTTCACTTGCCGCGGTCCCGCCCGAGGTCTCGTAGAGCTCGACTTCGTTTGCGATCAGGTCCCAAGGACTCGGTTCGTACTCGGCATCGAATGCAGACATGGTCGGTCCTCTCGGCTGTTCCGTCGGTCGTGCAACGGCGTTGGTTGCGGGGTGAGGCGAAGAGACCCAAGCGTAGCGATCACGAACCGGTCGGTCGATCGCCCGTTCCGCGACACACGCCAGCGAGGTCGCTACGTCGCCCCTTTTCGAAGTGGGCGGGAGCCGAGTGGTTCGTCCAGCTCAAAGCGAACCTGACGAGGCACCCCCAAAGTTGTGCAAGTCGCCGTCTGCGCCCCGACGGGCCGCCACTCCTCGATCAAGACGGTCACGGCGTCCGGCCGCTCAACCACTACCGCCATGTATGCACGGGTGCATGGCTCTTCGGGGTCAAAGGCCCCCGCCCCGTACAGATCAATGGTGACCCAACGCCCGTCGCCTTTGGCGTCCTCAATGGTCCACTGGTCGTAGACCCCGACCAGTTCCGAACCGAACGGCGGCGCGCCCGAGTCATCAACCCGCTCTGGAGGCAACGACTCGGGGGTTGTGGACGGCAACGTTGTCGTCGGAGATGAAGGCTCCTCGTTGGGGCCGATGGCGGGAGTGGTAGATGGGCTCTCCCGCGGCTGGACGAGGACAGGATCGTCCCCGCCCAACGGACCGAGAATGGACCAGGCGGCGAAGGCCATCAGCAGCACGACGGGAGCGGCAAGGAGGGTGGCGGCGGCGATGCGACGGCGGCGTTGACGGCGGGCGACGCGGTCACGGAGTTCGCGCACGGTGCGTTCGGTCGTCGGCGGGGAGGCGACGGCCTCCTGGGCGAGGCGGTCAAGATCGAGGTTCATCGAGACTCCCCAACGGGCGCCGGATCGGCGATCGCGATCCGAAGCGACTTGTAGGCGGCACGCAACGTTGATGACACGGTTCCGCGGCTGATGCCCATCGCCTGAGCAATCTCTTCTTCGCGGAGCTGGCCAACATGGCGCAGGACCACCGCTTGTCGTTGCCGGTCGGGCAAGCCCGCGACTACGTCCCACATCTCGCCGCCGGGTGGATCGACATGATCGACACGGCGAACGCGAAGGATCCGGCGTTCAAGGTCGGCTCGCCGCAGTCGCCGGCGGGCCTCGTTGAACGCCACGCGGTACACCCATCCCGTTGGCGACTGCATCGCAGCGACACGGTCCCAGCGTTCCAGCGCGCGACTAAAGGCCTCGTCAACGGCTTCTTGAGCCAGCCCGACATCTCCGAACGCCAACGCCAGCGCCGTCCCCACTCGGGGATGCACCTGCCGGTACCAGCTCTCGAAGTCATCGACCGTTTGTGCCATCACTACTACAAGTCACGAACCCACCAAAATGCGCATCGCCTTTCGGAAGACTTTGAATTCTCATGGAGAATCATTGGTCCGAGCCCCCAGTGGCATGCCGATAGCCTGCCGTTCCAAACCCGGTGAGGGGACATCGGTCCGCCTGGCGCTTCCGGAGACTGTGCCACGCATGAACGTCTACGCAGACGCAATTCTCAAGTTCGCCGGGTTAGCCACCCTGCTTGCCCTCATCCCCGGTTCCGACACCATCTTGGTGTTGCGCACCTCGCTCCGCTTCGGGTCCCGGGCGGGCATGATCACGGCGTCAGGCGCGGCCAGCGGACCGCTTCTTTGGGGGACAGCCGCTGGCGGCGGTGTCACGGCCTTCGCCCGAGAGGGTTCGGTCCCGTTCAATGTCCTCACCGGGTTCGGCGCGGCGTACCTGGCCTATCTGGCGGTCGTCTCGTTTCGCGGCGCGATCGCACTCATGCAAGGCACCGAAGGCGGTGAGTTCGCAGGCGACGCGGCTGACATGGGCCGTCGCCCAAGTAACGCGGCGCTCTACGGGCGCGGACTTCTCAACAATCTGCTGAACCCGAAGATCGGTGTGTTCTTCTTGGCCATCATGCCAGGGCTCATACCAGAGGGGACCAACGCCCTTGCGCTCGGCTTCCTGATGGGGCTCACCCAGTCGATCATCGGCATCGCGTTTCTCTGGACCCTGGCAATCGCCCAAGAGATGGCGCGCCCATGGCTACAAGGGCGCTACTTTCCGCTCGTCGTCGAGATCACCGCCGGAATCGCCTTTACCGGTTTTGCCATTCTGACGGCGGCCAGCCTGCTCTAAGCCCAGGTACCGACCGTCCGCCGACCCCTCTCCCGGCCTGTTCAGCCAGCTGAAACCAACGAGTGGACCACCTCGCGGGTGAGATCAGCCTGATACTGCGCAACCTCGGCATGTTCGCGGGGATCGGGACAGAAGGCGACAGCCAGAACCCGCAGGTCGGTGCCTGAAGGCATCGAATCGAGTTCCATCAACGACTCGGTGACCTCATCGCCGAGCACCTGCTGCATCGAATCCCTGATGTAGTCCATCTGTTCGGCCGGGAACGGTGTCGCTGAAGCCGATCCAAGCGCGAAATCGAGGAAGTCCGCAACAGCCAACGTGGCGCCCTCTTCGGCTTCTTCGACCTGCTGCACCCCTTGCGCACACAGACCGCACATGAGGTGCATGCGGCCGATCGCCCAGGCCGTGGCACGCTCCGCGCGGGCCTCGAATTCGAGAGCCTGTTGGGCCGCGGCACGAGCATTCTCGGCATCTGCCTGTGCGTCAGAGACGGCGTCCACCGCGGCGCTGGCAATCGCATCCGCGTTGGCTTCTGCCATCTCAGCCCGAGCCAGTGCATCCCGCTCGGCGGCCTGCGCAGCCCGAATCGCTTCTTCGGCCTCGGCACGGGCTTCCGCGACGCGCCGGTCGGCTTCCTGGTCCATCGCGTCGGCGAACTCAAAGGCCACATCGGCTTCGGCTTCTGCCATCTCTGCGCGTTCCTCCGCGTCGAGTTCGGCAGCCCTGGCGGCCTGCACGGCCGCGTCGGCGTCCGCTTCGGCCATCTCTGCCCGCCGTTCAGCGAGCACCTCGGTATCGCGAGCTGTCGCGATCTCGGCTTGTGCTTCAGCTTCGGCAACGGCGATCCGTTGATCCGCGTCGATCGTGACGGCGCGCGCCGCGTCAACGGCACTCGCGGTTTCGGCCTCGGCCATTTCGGCGCGTAGCTCGGCGTCGGCCTCAGCCGCCTGGGCCTGGTCAGCGAACGCGATCGCCTCAGCCTCGCCGGCCTCCCGTTCGGCCGCCAAGTCGAGCGCGGCGAGCGCCTGGGCGCCCGCCGACAACACAACATCGTCGTCGGCTGACTTCTGATCGGCGGCCGCGTCCAGAACGGTTGTTACGAGAGCGTGCAGCGTGTCGCCGCCGAGCGCTCCTTGAGCAAGGTGCGACGTCGCGCTGCTCAAAAGCCGGTCAAGCTCGTGCAGAGCGCGCTCCGCTTGGAGCGACGTGTCGGTCCCGTCGCCCGCTGAATCGATGAACGCGGCGGCAACGGGCTCGACCACTCGGCGGTGCTGCTCCGTGCTGAGCACTCCGCTGAGATACCCGTGAAGCGTGTGGTTGCAGGCACAAGAACAGCTCGCGGCCTGAGATCGAGCGCATGCGACGGTGTGCATGGTTCACTTCCTTTGCGAATGCCCGCGACTCCCGCCTGGCGAACGTACCAGCACACCTAAGCGGCTGACCTGCGACGATCGCTTATTGATGCCACCGTCGAAAGCCGCAAAGAATCGGACGTGCCGCCCCCGAAGGACCGGTCGGCAAGCTGGAGCTACCTACCCCGACGTCGAACGGTCAACGAGCGCCAGCAGTTTGTGAGCGGCATCCTCAACGGCTTGGTGATGCCACTCTCCTGCCCGGTCGATACATGCGATCAGGCCCGACCGGTGGAGCTTCGTGAAGTCCCCAAACGGGAACCCGTAGCGTTCCTTTGTGTCTTCGTGGGCGCCCTGATGAAGGCCGAGGTGCCAGCGCGCATACGCGGCCCAGCCTTCCCGCTCACGAAAATCGTTTTCGTCCTGGGCGCTTGGCCGGACGTCAGACCACGAACTGTCAACGACGACCTTGCCGTCGGCGATCAGTTGGCGGGCGAAGTGCACCGCATCATCGTTCACCGCATAGTGGACCACCACTACCTCCAGTGCGCCGCGGCCGATGTTGACACCGGCGAAAGACCCCTTCAACCAGCAGATCCAAAGTTGTCACACCGCCGTTGGCTTTCCCGCGGGCGCCACCTGTCGGGGCCCGACTCGGTAGCATCCCGCGATGGGACAACCAGCCATTGTCGTAATTTCCGAGACCCACACCGACGCGCTCCGGCGAGCGTTCGCACGGTACGAATTTGAGTATTCCGTCGCCCATGTCGACAACGAGACCGCCGCAGCAGCAGCGGGAAAGCTGAAGGACCACGGCGACAAGGTGGCCATGTTCGTCATCGACGCGGACTGTCCCTTCGAGGATCTCGAAGCATCGCTGACCAAGATGCGGAAGTTGGTCCCGACCGCCCGCCGAGTGCTCGTCACCGAGTTCGACCGCTATCGGGAGACAACCGCAGCAACTCGGGAGCTCGTCCTTCACAGCGCAGTCGACACGCTGCTCCTGATCCCCCAAGGTCCCCGAGATGAAGAGTTTCAGATTTCGATTAGCGAGCTGCTGAACGACTGGAACGCGACCGTCGCCGCACCGGAGATCGTGGTCATCGAGGTAGTAGCACCGCACTCAAACCCGGTCGCGCCGGCGCTGATGGATTTCCTCGAACGGATCGGGATGCCGTCCGCACAGCGACTTCCCGACTCAGAGCGTGGACGTGCAATCGTCGAAAAGTTCGACCTAGCTGACGACAACTGGCCGATCGTCTGTTTCCGAAACGAGCGAGTCTGGCATTGCGCGACCGTCCACGACCTCGCCATTCAGCTCTACGGCCGCCCTGATGACGTCGTTGTCGATGACCTGGTCGACCTGGTCATTGTCGGCGCTGGTCCGGCGGGTCTTGCCGCCAGTGTCTATGGCGCAAGCGAGGGCCTCAGCACCGTGTGCCTTGAAGCGGAAGCGATCGGTGGGCAAGCGGGAACGAGTTCGATGATCCGCAACTATCTCGGATTTCCACAGGGAATCTCGGGTATGCGACTTGCTCAACGGGCCCGCTCTCAGGCGATGCGGTTTGGCACGCAGTTCTTTACTGGCTGGCCGGCGACGGGACTGACACTGGGCGACCGAGCTGTCGGCCACATTGTCCACACCGATGGCGGGGATGTGCGGGCCCGGGCCGTCGTCATTGCCTGCGGGGTGCACTACCGACGATTAGGTGTCCCCGCCCTGGAAGCGCTCGTCGGGCATGGGGTCCACTACGGGGCGGCGATGGCGGCCTCCAGATCGCTGGCCGGCAGCAATGTGGTCGTCGTCGGTGGCGGCAACTCGGCGGGCCAAGCGGCCGTCCATGCCTCCCGTTTCGCCCGCTCAGTAACCGTGGTGATCCGTCGTCCGGGACTTGAAGAGACTATGTCTGCCTACCTCATCAATGAGCTGGCATGGAACCCACGGGTTCTCGTCCGACCCTGTACAGAAGTGATAGACGGTGGCGCCGATGACACCGGCGAACTGGCCTGGCTACGCCTCCAAGACGTTCGGTCGGGTACCACCGAAGATGTCGATGCGCGAGGTTTGCTGCTGCTGCTCGGCGCGCAGCCTGAATGCGGTTGGCTTCCTCTTGAGGTCGCGCGAGATTCCCACGGGTTTGTGAAAACGGGCGTCGACACTCCTCGACAAAGCTGGCGAGACGGCGTTCCGCCCCATGCCCTTGCAACGTCGGCACCTGGTGTGTTCGCCGTTGGCGACATCCGTTCGGGCTCGATGAAACGCGTGGCCTCGGCCACCGGCGAAGGGGCCTCTGTCGTTCCGCTGGTCCACGACTACCTCGCTGGCTAGTCGCATTCTGACCCGATCGCCCGAGCAGCGTTAGGTTCTGGGAACACGCCGCCCAACCGGAAACGGGGGCACAACGGTGCAAGCCAGAGCCGGACGTTTGGCGCGTTAACGCTCGGACGCACCGTCTTTGGGATGCTTGATGACCGACGCCGCGACTCAGCTGATGCAGACAAGCCTGTGCTGATAGGCACGGGACGCGGAACCTCCACCAGCCGTTGCCGAAGATAGGGAACCCAATGTCGATCGAAACGTTGAAGGCTCGGGTACGACGCCAAAGCGAAGAACTGCCCGCCCTGTACGGCGATATCGACTTCACCGCCATTCCGGAACGACTCGCCTTGCGGCTTGAAGACGAGTCGGATCTTCCCGACAGCGTGCGTATCTCACGGGCCGACCTGTTGGCCGACGCCGACCTCATGGATCTGATGACGACATCGACGATGTTGGGTGACGTCATCTGTGATGCGTACGTCGCACGGATGCCCGAGTTCGGCATGCAGCGAACCATCGAGATGGTTCGCGACGCCTGCCGTCTGGGCATCGACGCGGTACCCGGTGCACCCCAAGAGCTGGCGGATTTCATCGCTGCAATGGAAGAGATCCCCGGCTGGGTCGACATGGATATGGTCGAAGAAGGCGCTAAAGCAGACCGAGTGGTGTCGGCGCTCGCCGCGCCCTACGGCATTCGCGGCGCCTTCCTGGCCACCTTCATTAACGAGTACGCCGCGCTACCGATGGCGATCACCGGGTCGCTGTCGGATAAGCGGGCAGCCCGCCGCGTGAACGAAACCGCCAGCTTTTTTGCGACGACTGTTCTGCCGGGCGGCATGCGACGCGACGGACCAGGCTTTGAGGCCGCCGCCATGGTCAGGTTGATGCACTCGATGGTCCGTTACAACGCTCTGCGGCGCAGCACTAAATGGGACCAAACCAAGTTTGGGATCCCCATCCCCCAGGTCGATCAGATGCCCGCAGGCCTGATTTCGGCGTTCTTGCTTGCGAGCACCGCCCGCCGGGAAAAGCGCGACTTCAACCGATCTGAACGAGCGCAGATCGAGATGGCGCGGTACCGGTGCCACCTTCTCGGTCTGCCAGAAGAGTTGCTCCCAACCGACCCGAACAGCCTGATCCGGGTGTTCGTAGCCCGCGCCGCAACCCTGCGCAAGGGGTACGACGACGCAACATGCGGCGAACTGGTACGGGCGACGATGAGGGCCTACCTGCGCCCCAACCGGTCGCTGGCCAACCAGATCGGCGAATCGTTCGAACGAAGCTTCAGCACGGCGTTCTTCATCAAGGCGTTCCTGAACGACGACCAAGAACGCGCGTCGCAGATGGGAGTGAGCCTGACCGCTGCGGACAAGATCAAAGTCGCCGCGGTCGCGCCCCTCGTGTTTGGAAGCCTGCAGGTGGTGAACTTGCTGAACAAAGTTCCGCCCCTGCGGCCAGGTGTAGACGGTGCGGTCACCTGGACGCTGCGCCGTCGTCTCCGAAACTACGGCCACGCCGAGTACCGCACCGATGCCAGCAACTACACCCATGCGGCCGCCAAGCGCCCGCCCGCGCCAGGACCCGCTGCACCAGAACCCCAGTTGAAGAACGCGTCACCGCGCTAACGCGTCACCGCTCTCACGCGCAGCCGCCCCGACATTAGGTTGCACCGTGGTCTTCCAGCGTGTCGAGCAACGCGTCGCGGAGGACCTCCGCATCGGAATGCTCGACGTCTTTTGACGCGGTGAGCAGGGTGATCGGTCCGGCCTTTCCGATGTCGACCAGGTGGTCAAAGGCATCGGCTGCCGGCTCTGTCTTGAGTTCGGCGCGGTACCGCCGGCCGAACTCGTCGTACTTTGCGTCGTCGTGCTCGTACCACTGACGCAACTCAGTGCTGGGGGCGACTTCTTTCGCCCATTCGTCCCAGGGCTCGTCCTTCTTGGATATCCCCCGCGGCCAAAGACGGTCGACCAACACCCATGTTCCTGAGTCGTTGGTCCGGCCGTCATAGACCCGTCCAACGTCCACTTGATAGTGGTTGCTCATCATCAAGCTCCGTGATCGATCGAAGAGCGCGTGCGTCGCGCCCACGAGCTGCCGTCAAACAAAGTTACGCCTACCCACGGATTTGGAGCCGGCGTCCCGAATCTCTTGATGCTGCGTTCCGACACGGTTGGAGCTGCGGCGCACCAAGAAAATCTTTTCCCGGAACGACACCTGGAATATACCCCTACAGGGTATAGGTTTAGACCGCCACAACAGCCAGGGCCACACGACCAGCCCTCGCAACCCTGAGGAGAACTCAATGAACACATCAACATTCACCGTTGTCGGCATGACGTGCGGACACTGCGTTGGATCGGTCAAGTCCGAAGTTGCCGCCATCGACGGCGTCACTGACGTCGACGTCGACCTGACATCTGGTCTGGTCACCGTCACATCCGACGGCCCCATCTCGGCAGACGCGTTCGCCGCGGCGGTCGACGAAGCGGGCTACACGGTAGCGACATGAGTGCCCGCACGAAGTTGGCTGCCTATGCGTTGATCCTCGCCGCCGCGTTCGGCGGCGGGGCAGCCATCGGCGCCGCCGCCGGTCCGATCCGCTTCTCCGAAGAACCGGTTCACCACGATCCAGGAAACATGGGGGATCCAGGAAACATGGGCGATTCGGGAAACATGGGCGATTCGGGGACCAACAGCAGCCCAGGTGCTGCCACCGCCCAGAACAACACCGACCTCGCCGGCCCTACCGTCGCCGCTAAGGAGCTTCGATGAGCATCGCCGATTCTCCATCTACCCCCACACCGCAGCCCGTCTCTCTTGCGATTGAGGGCATGACCTGTGCTTCCTGCGCTATGCGTATCGAGAAGAAGCTCAACAAGATCGACGGCGTCCACGCGACGGTCAACTACGCGACCGAACAAGCCAAAGTTGAAGCCCCTCAGGGCGTCTCCGTGACTGACTTGATCGCTGCGGTCGAATCTGCGGGCTACACGGCCAAACCGGTCGGTAAGACCCCCGCGGCGCCGGGCGACTCGGACGAAGATCGCGATGAAACCGCCGCACTGCGTCAGCGGCTGTACATCTCACTCGCCCTCTCGGTACCGGTCATCATCCTGGCGATGATCCCTGCTTTTCAGTTCGACGGATGGCAGTGGGTGTCGCTCGTCCTAGCAACTCCCGTCGTCACGTGGGGCGCTTGGCCGTTTCATCGGGCAGCATGGGTCAACTTGAAACACGCTGCAGCGACGATGGACACCCTCATCTCTGTGGGTGTCACCGCCGCGTACGGTTGGTCGCTCTATGCGCTCTTCTTCGGGTCGGCCGGCGAGATCGGAATGACCCACGGATTCTCGTGGACCGCCGAACGCGGATCCGGCGACTCACAGGTGTATTTCGAGGTCGCTGCCGGTGTGACGGTGTTCATCCTCGCTGGCCGCTACTTCGAAGCCCGGGCGAAACGCCGTTCGGGCGCGGCTCTACGCGCGCTGCTCGAACTTGGCGCCAAAGATGTCGCCGTGCTCCGCAACGGTTCCGAGGTGCGGATTCCCGTCGATCAGTTGCTCGTCGGCGACCAGTTCGTCGTCCGGCCTGGAGAAAAGGTTGCGACCGACGGTGTCGTCGTCGAAGGTGCATCGGCGATCGACGCGTCGCTGCTGACGGGCGAGTCCGTTCCGGTCGAGGTCGGGCCGGGCGACGCGGTAACCGGTGCCACCGTCAACGCCGGCGGACGGCTGATCGTCCAAGCGACCCGAGTCGGAGCCGACACGTCACTGGCTCAAATCGCTCGATTGGTCGAAGACGCACAGACCGGAAAAGCAGAGGTGCAACGACTCGCCGACCGGGTGTCGGCCGTCTTCGTTCCGGTCGTCATCGCCTTGGCCTTTGCGACCCTCGGCTTCTGGCTGGCCGCCGCGGCGACCAACGCCTCGAGCGTCGCATTCTCGGCCGCGGTGGCCGTACTGATCATTGCTTGCCCGTGCGCGCTCGGACTCGCCACACCTACTGCCCTGATGGTTGGCACTGGACGTGGCGCTCAGTTGGGGATCCTGATTAAAGGCCCCGAAGTCCTCGAGTCGACGCGCCGAGTGGACACGATCGTCCTGGACAAGACCGGAACGGTCACGTCAGGCGCGATGAGCCTCGTCGACGTGGTCCCCGCAGACGGCACGGACGCAACCGACCTGCTCGCTATCGCAGCGTCGCTTGAGGACCTGAGCGAACATCCCATCGCACGAGCGATCGCGGCTGGAGCCCGCAACCGAGGCGTGACGCTTAGCCCTGCTGAAGGGTTCACCAACCGGGAAGGGCTCGGCGTCGAAGGCGTGGTTGACGGTCACGGTGTGGTCGCCGGTCGACTTTCGCTACTGGCCGACTGGGCTGTGGCTCCAAACGAGCACCTCATCGGCGCAGCCGACGCCGCCGAAGCTGAAGGTCGCACGGCGGTCTTTATCGCTTGGGATGGAGAGGCTCGCGGAGTCGTCGTGGTTTCTGACACCGTCAAATCGACGTCGTCAGAGGCAATCGCGCAACTCAAATCGCTGGGACTTCGACCGGTCCTGCTCACCGGCGATAACGAACGCGCTGCCCGGGCAGTCGCTGGGCAGGTAGGCATCGACGAGGTGATCGCGCAGGTGCTCCCAGCGGACAAGCTCAATGTCGTCAGGCGCCTCCAAGACGAAGGCAGAGTGGTTGCGATGGCCGGCGACGGCGTCAACGACGCGGCTGCTCTGGCCCAGGCCGACCTGGGTTTAGCTATGGGTACAGGCACCGATGTTGCGATCGAAGCGAGTGACATCACCTTGGTGAGTGGCGATCTGCGAGCGGCGGCCGATGCAATCCGCCTGTCCCGCCGGACTCTTGCCACCATCAAAGGCAACCTGTTCTGGGCGTTCGCCTATAACTTGGGCGCACTACCGCTGGCCGCTGCAGGGCTGCTCAACCCGATGCTCGCCGGCGCTGCGATGGCATTTTCCAGCGTGTTTGTTGTGACGAACAGCTTGCGGCTGCGCCGCTTCAAAAGCATGTCCGCCTAGAACGACCAGGCCGATGTCATCACACCAGACCCCGGTGACCAGAAGCAGGAGAACGACATGGCCCGCGGATACACAGCGAGCAAAGACCAGCTAACAGCTCGTCTCAGGCGGATCGAAGGTCAGATTCGCGGCATCGAAAAGATGGTCGAAGACGACCGGTACTGCATCGACATCCTGTCCCAGATCAACGCGGCTCGGGCCGCTCTCGATAAGGTCGCGCTCGGCCTTTTGGATGGTCACGCCCGTCACTGCCTGGTCGGTCATGGCGGCGGCCCGACCGATCCAGACGCCCAGGTCGAAGAGCTCATGGGGGCGGTCGGCCGCATGCTTTCCCGCTGACGCTGGATCGTCCGAACAGACGGTCCACCGACCGAATCGCAGCTGCTATGAGCGCCGACCCGAGCCAAGACCGCACCCAGACAACAGAGGTTCGCACCCTCGAAACGGCGCTGTACACGCAAACGGTAGAGACGACATCAAAGACCGGTGAACGGGCGACGGAAGCGATCTTCGAACTGTTCCAGACGTCAGGTTCGATCACCTTCTCGGCCGAAGAGCTCCGATCGATGCGCGGCCGGATCGAAAGCTTTTTGATGCGGTACCAGTTCGGCGTGCGAGAGATCGAGACCAAACTTTCGATCCTGCGGGACGAGTTTTTGGCGCTGCACGAATACAACCCGATCGAGCACATCTCGAGCCGGGTGAAGTCCACCGAAGGCATCGTCGATAAGGCCCGACGCAAACAGATCCCGACCGACCTAGCCAGCATCCAAGAACACATCACCGATATCGCCGGTGTGCGGGTGACCTGCTCGTTCGTCAGCGACGTCTACCACATGTTCGAACTGCTTACCCAGCAGGACGACATCTCGGTGGTGACCGTCAAGGACTACATCGCCAACCCAAAACCCAACGGCTACCAGAGCCTTCACACCATCATGCAGATCCCGGTTTTCATGTCGAGTGGCCGGACCGATGTCACCGTCGAAGTGCAGTTCCGGACGATCGCCATGGACTTTTGGGCGAGCCTCGAACACAAGATCTATTACAAATACGCGGGCGGCGTCCCCAGTCGACTCTTGGCCGAACTGAAAGATGCGGCTGATTCCGCTGCGTCTCTCGACCGCCGCATGGAACGCCTACACCGAGAACTCCACGGAGCCCCGCTCCCGGACTGACCGCGGCGCCTGCGGGCAGTCCCCGGTCCGCGCTTAGCCAGAGCCGACGACGGGTCGGGCGACGCGACCGCTTCAGGCGGGGGCGCCCAGCCACCGGGCGAAAACGAATCGCACAGGTAGGATGCGGCAGTGCCAGCAGCCCGCCAGAAACCTGAAACCGGGTCGCGCGTGCAGCGTTTTGGTACCCGACTGGCGCTTCACAAGGTGCAGCCCCGCCAGGCCTGGGCCGTCCTGGGACCGAGCCTGTCCGGGGTGGGCCAGTCGTTGACCGCGTTGGGAATCAACTCGGCGACCAGCCTCGTGGCGGGCGCGATGTTGGGCTCAGTGACCGGGACGTTTGAGAAATATCCCGGAGTGCTGGTCATGGTGCCAGCAGCGATCGGGTTGCGAGGCAACGTGTTCTCGTCGCTCGGAAGCCGGGTGTCGACAGCGATCCACACCGGTGAGTACCAGTCGTCGCTACGCCCAGGATCTGTTGTCGGCGACAACGCTGCGACGTCGATTGTTCAGACGCTTCTGCTCGCCTGGATCCTGGCAGCGATGGCTGCGGCGGTCGCCGTCGCCTTTGGCTTGACCGATGTGTCGCTACTCGATCTGGTCACGATTTCGGTGCTTGGAGGTGTGGGCGCGTCGGTCGTCGTGCTGACCGCGACGGTCGTGTTGGTCTGGGTGGCGGTCCGATACGAATGGGACCTCGACAATCTGGTGGCACCGGTCGTGTCAACGCTGGGCGATGTGGTCACGGTCCCCGCGCTGTGGCTGGCCACCTTCGCGCTCGGCCACGGGACGCTCGGCACGATCGGGCAGATCGCCGTTGCGGTGTCCTCGGCGGCCGTCGCCATCTGGGGGGTCCTGAAAGGGCGCCCCCGGGTCAAGCGAATCCTCGCCGAGTCGCTCCCTATCCTTGCCGTCGCCGGGGCCTTGTCGACGCTGGCGGGCGTGATGCTCGAACACCAGCTCAGCACGTTCGTCGCCCTCCCCGCACTGCTCGTCCTGCAGCCCGCCTTTGTGTCCAGCGCGGGAGCGCTCGGCGGACTGATGGCGGCAAGCCTGTCGACTTCGCTCCACCTTGGGACCGTTGCTCCCACCCGCGTCCCATCGTTGTCTGTGCGCCACGACATGTACCGGATCGCCGTCCTGTCACTCGCGGTGTACGCGTTCAACGGCGTCGGCGCTCACTTCGTCGCCAGCGTGTTAGGTCAGAACTCGCCGGGCGTCGGATCGATGGTGGCAGCTTCGATGTTGGGCGGGTGCATCGCCGTGGCATTCGTGCTGCTGGTCGCCTACTACGGCGCGCTCGCTGCCCATCAGCTGAGGGTCGACCCCGACACCTACGGAATTCCGATCGTCACATCCTCGGTCGATTTTGCGGGCACGTTAGTTTTGATCGCGGCTGTTGGAGCGCTTGCCATCGCGTAGCCCCAAGCTCTCCCAAGGCGGATATTTCCAGACCGGTCGGTGATGTGGTCCAGCCCATGCGCGATGAGATACAGGCACCTAACATCTCGCTCGCCACCGCAATCGCCCTGCTCGTCGGGTGTGCCCCGGGGCATACGACCACGGTGGAGGGTGGCCAGCATGACCACTTGGCTAGCTGCAACTGAAGTACCCGGCTATCTGTTTCCCACGACGGCGCTGGTGCTATCCGCTGCCGTCGTTGCGTACGTGAGCGTGCGGTTGCACGTGGTCGCCATCGTCGGGTTTCTGATCGCTGGCGTGATCATCGGGCCGGAACAGTTGGGTCTCGTCAGCGATGGCGAAGTCGTACACGCGGCCGCCGATATCGGCGTGATCTTGTTGCTCTTCACGATTGGGCTCGAGTTCTCCCTCGAGAAACTGGCTCGCGTCTGGCGCTGGATCGTCCTGGGTGGTGGAGCACAAGTGCTCTTGACCATCGCCCTGACTTTCGTGTTGGTGCTCATTGCAGGTGGCGACTGGCGCGGCGGCCTCTTCACCGGGTTTGTCGTCGCGCTGTCGTCCACCGCCATCGTGCTGACGATCTTGGCCGACCGCGGAGAAACCAACACGGTCCGAGGGCGACTCGCGTTGGCGGTGCTCATCTTCCAAGACCTTGCGGTCGTTGCGATGGTGGTGATCCTGCCCCTGCTTTCGCCCGACGCGACGGGCGGCGCTGGGGCCCTGGCCGAAGCCCTGCTCACCGCTGCGGTCGTAGTAACGCTGGTGCTGGTCGGCGCCAGGCGCTTGATGCCTCCCCTGATGCATCGAATCGCGGCGGTCTGTTCGCCCGAAGTGTTCCTGTTGGCCGTGCTTGCGATCTGTCTGACGACGGCGTACCTCACGGCTCTTGCAGGCGTCAGCGTGTCGCTCGGAGCGTTCCTCGCTGGGCTCGTCGTCAGCGAAAGCCGACAAAGTACGCAGGCGCTGTCCGAGGTCCTGCCTCTCAAGACGATCTTCAGCGCGGTGTTCTTTGTGTCGGTCGGCATGCTGCTTGACGTCGGCTATGTCGCCGACAACATGCCGCTGGTTCTGGGCCTGGTGGCGGTGGTCCTGGCCGTCAAGGTGATCGCTACTACGACGTCGCTCCTCCCCACCGGGGTTGGTTGGAGGCAGGCTTTGGCGGCGGGCTTTCTGCTCGCCCAGATCGGCGAGTTCTCCTTCGTCTTGCTGAATACGGGTGAGGCCGCGGGGCTGACGCCGGCGGCGCTCGACGAGGACGGTTTTCAGGCCCTGGTCGCAACGACCGTCATCTTGATGGTCATGACGCCCCTGCTCAGCGGCATTGGCGACAGGATCCTGCGGGGAACAAACCTGTTCGTCACCGACCCCGACGCTCCAGACGAAGCGTCGGAAGCCCCACTCGACGGCGAGTGGCGGGATCACGTGGTCCTCTTGGGATGGGGTCCTGACAGTCTCGGGGTCGCATTAGACATGCAGGCTCAGGGCGTACCGGCGGTCATTACGACGTTGAATCCGGAAGGGCTCACCGCTGCCGAGCACGCTGGAATCGCAGCAGTTTCGGGCGATTCCACACGAGCGCCCGTCCTTGAACATGTGCGCGTGGGTAGCGCGCGGCTCGTGGTCGTTGCTGAAGATCAGGCCGAACAGTGCATACAGATCGTGACCATGGTGCGGAGCTTGTCCGACGCGCCGATTTTGGTCCGTCCCCACGGCGGTGTCCCCCTCGATGAACTGGCCGGCGCGGGAGCTTCGAACGTGGTCGACTCCGCTCTGTCAGCTCGATACCTACTCGCCCGAGAAGTGCGTGACCTGTTGGGAATCGAGCGACCAGAAACACCCCGTCCCGAGTATGGCGGAGTGACGTGGGTCGACCCGACTCGCCTGACCCATGTCCACGTGCCGATGGAGTCCGGCTGCAACCACGCGGCAGATACTCGGCCCGTCTTACCAAGCTCGGAAGGTTGTGAGGAGTGCCTTCGGGGCGGAAGTGACTGGGTCCACCTGCGCCAGTGCTTGACCTGCGGCCACGTGGGATGTTGCGACTCATCGCCTCACCGCCACTCGCGTGCCCATTTTCACGAGTCGGGTCACCCGTTGATGATGAGCGTCGAGCCTGGAGACTCGTGGGCGTTCTGCTTTGCTGACGGGGTGACGTTCTCAGACAAGTCCTAGACGGTCGACGGATCGGGTCCAGACGGTCTGGCGCCCGTCGCTGCGGCAGCGCGGAGCTGACGTGGCGCTGCGGCGCCCCCGGCATGGCTTCAACTTCACCGTGCCGGGAGCGCCACGGTCGAGTCAGTAGGTGCGTCGGGGTGACGTGATGATGTTCCTCGAATCGACCAGGGCCGCCGCTCGGACGTCTCCGGGGTAGGACTTCTCGGTGGTCATATCGAGATAGGCCTGGTGGTTGGGATACTCCGCTATCAACACGCAGTCCCATTCCTCATCGGGCGGTCCTATCGTCTCGCCGTACCCGTCGCCGATATAGGTCACTCGAACCCCGTGTTTGGTGAGGAACGGCTGCGCCTCTCGGATGTATTTGTTGTACTGCTCCCTGCCTCCGTCGGGCTTGAACTTGAGCAGGTTGACCATGGCGATTGGGCCGTCGACCTTCAGGTTCTTCATCAGCGAGATTTGGTCGCTAGTGCTTTCGATGTAGCTAGACATGCGTTCTCCTCATGGCAACGGTGGGGCCAGAAAGTCGGGGGAGACCCCACCAGGATTCGCACCCGTCACCCGGCAGCGACCGTACTTTCGGGCGGGAAAAAGGGTCAATGACCAAGACAGATTCCAATTCGGGCACGCCATCGGCTTGGGACGAGCTTGGCGGCACGACGTTTTGGTCACAACTCCTCGCCCTGCGGGTCTGGTCGAACGCGGTTGGTCACGGCGCACCTCTGAGCGACTCAAGATGGTTGCGCGCGGCGGCGAAGGGGCGCGATCAACCTGTAAAACTGCCCGCATGAACGAACGAAACGTGCTGGGCGGAGAACTCCAACCCTGCGGCACCGATCCAATGACCGGGTTCTATCGGGATGGATGCTGCGCAACAGGACCCGAAGATCTGGGGGCGCACACGATCTGTGCCGTCGTCACGGCAGAGTTCTTGGCCCACCAGCGCTCGATCGGTAACGACTTGTCGACGCCGATGCCCGAGTACCGGTTTCCTGGGCTCACACCCGGCGATCGGTGGTGCGTGACGGCGCGCAACTGGGCGCTGGCCTACCGCGACGGCGCCGCGGCCCCAGTCGTGCTCGCCGCTACCAACCAGGCCGTGCTGGAAATAGTTCCACTTGCGGCCTTACAAGAGTTGGCCGTGGATGTCCCGGATTCACCGGGAGACCTCGAACTCTGACGCCGCGATTTCTGAACCGCGCGCCCTGAGCCGGGCTGGCTGGGGCGGCCCAGGTCGCTCCAGTAGTGGAACTGGACCGCGTTCAGCAGGAAGTCGGCCCCTTGTTGACTCGGTCGACCACGAAGTCGACCAGGGCGGGATCCGCTAGCGGACCGTATGCGGACACCAACGTGCCGAGACCACCGTTGTCCGGGTCGCGCACGGCAAAGACGACCATTTCGTCGCCGGGATCCGATGCTCCTTCGAATCGAAAGACCTGTTCGACGACGACGCGATCAAGAGCGCATGACGGGGCCCCGTTGGCGCGCAACTCACCGTCGACTACGTCGTAGTCGATTGAGTATCCCTTGCGGTGAAGCAGGTTGATCGCTTCAACAACCGTTGCTGGTGACTCTGTCATCGTCTGAGCATGCCATGGCTGGGTGGCAGCGCTCTACCGCACCCGGGAGATGTTGATCGGAGGAATCAACCGCACCGACCAGTCGCTCGCGGAGGGGCGCAGTACCCGCGGCACACGCAGGCTGGGTCAGTCGTTGGTCCAGCGGCCGAAGTAGTGAACGTTGCTTGCACCGGCGTCAAGGAGCGACTGCCGCACCGAGGCAGCATCGCGCTCATCGACGCATGAAACTCCGACAGCCGCACCGCCATGTTTCAAGAGGTGACCGATGTAGTTGTCAGAGTCGTCGAATAAGCGCCGAAATCGGGATGCTCGGGCTTGGAACTGTTCGAGTCCGCGGTCTCCGACCAGGATGACGAGGCGGTCCGGATCGACGCCTTGAGACACGACGGCCTCGGCAATAGCGTCGGGATCACTCTCGTCAAACTCACCGACGGCAGCATTGTGTGGTTGTAACTGATGAATCTCGGGGTTGACATTTGGTCCGGACATCGAAACTCTCCTCGTTGTGAGTGTTGACGGTCGTGCTGGTTGGGAGGGGTCACACAACCCCTTTGAGGCCCACGGGCGGCACAGAAGGCGCCGGCC
This sequence comes from Acidimicrobiia bacterium, assembly GCA_018003035.1. GTDB lineage: Bacteria > Actinomycetota > Acidimicrobiia > IMCC26256 > JAGNEX01 > JAGNEX01. Next base: position 2,552 of record JAGNEX010000018.1, on the reverse strand, counting down.
TGCGTAAGGCCGCGGCCTGTTGCCGGTTGTGGCGATCAGATGACGCCGGCGTTGCCCGGTCCGGCGTTGACGGTCCACGCCGCTCGACTCCTGCAGGAGTCGGCCCGGCCGGGTTAACGTCTGCAACGCCAGTAACGCTGCCCGAGCGGTAGCTGATTCCAAGGTGGAGCATCTATGAGGATCCGACTGACCAGCGTGTTCGTCGACGATCAGCGGGCGGCACTCGCCTTCTACACCGAACGCCTGGGGTTCGTCGTCAAACACGACGTGCCAATTGGGGATGATGCCTGGCTCACCGTGGTACCGGCGGACGATCCTGATGGCCCCGAGTTGTTGTTGGAGCCGTCAGCACACCCGGCGGTCAAGCCGTACCGCGATGCGTTGATGCGCGACGGCATACCGGTCGCACAGTTCACCGTCGACGATGTTGAAGCCGAACACACACGCCTGGCAAGCCTCGGAGTCGAGTTCACTCAACCACCGACCGACATCGGCCCCGCGGTGGTGGCGGTCTTCAACGACACCTGCGGAAACCTGATCCAGATCATCTCGTCAAAGCCCTAGATCGAGCCGACCCAGCCGAGCCACCCGGTCGCGACGACGCCTCCTTGGTCACGCTCGGCCAACCGTTCGCCGGCCGGCGCGAGAGGCGACCCGTTGCAGGTCTCCTCTCGCGCTGGTCGTTGCGATAGCTCAGCTGAGATTCTTACGAACCTTGTCGACGGCATCGTTGAGGTGGTCGGCAGCACTGTTGATCGTGCCCTTCACCTTGCCGGCGTTTTCCTGGTTCTTGCCTTCTTTCTTCAGGTCGTCGTTGCCTGTGAGATCTCCAGCGGCCTGCTTGACTCGGCCTTCGATCTTGTCGGTGTTTTCTCCCATATCGGGACGCCTCCTCGGCGTTAAAGGAATGGGCTGTGAACCCACTCGCGATGGTGCGGTGCAACCCTCGCCGCTCCCACGACGCTTCCATCGAGCTCCGCAGAGCGTCAAGGAGTCGAGCCAAGGTTGATGCGCCGTCGGTTGCTCTGCGCAGGAGGCTCCTAAACAGACTTGTGGCTGCCGAACAGCGATCGACGGCCACACACAACGGAAATCCGGCTGAGACGCGTGATCACACTAGGTGCACTGGTGCAACACGAGCTACGGTGGACGGCAAGCACCGCCGCGCGAATCCGGTGCGGCGATTCCCCCACGAACGCTCGTAGTCGAGCGGAGGTTAGAAACAACGATGAGTGGTCCCGAAACCCTGATTGTCCTTGC
>JAGNEX010000018.1:0-1192 GCA_018003035.1 Acidimicrobiia bacterium | reverse complement strand
ACACGAGCTACGGTGGACGGCAAGCACCGCCGCGCGAATCCGGTGCGGCGATTCCCCCACGAACGCTCGTAGTCGAGCGGAGGTTAGAAACAACGATGAGTGGTCCCGAAACCCTGATTGTCCTTGCCGTACTCGCCGTCATCGGCATTGCGCTGTACTTGACCATCCTCGCAATCATGCGGATCACACAGGCCGACAAGCCCGACTCCACGAAGGTTTTGTGGATCGCGTTTGTCTTGCTCGTGCCGTTTGGTCCGATCATCTACTTGCTCGCCATTCACAACAAGCAGCAGGCAGGAATTCCTGGGCCGACCAGGCTTTGAGCTCAACCGTCTCGCACGGGCCCGTTTCAGACGCCTCAGCAGCCTGGTCGCCGTAAGGCGGCCCGGCTGGAGGTTGCGACAATCACCAACGCCAAAGCGTGGAGTTCGGCCAGGCAGGGTCCAGCGACCGCGGCCCCGGCCGACGTTCACAACGCCACGGCCCGCGCTGTCCGCATTGAGCAGGTGCGCTCGGGCACGCGAATCGTTCGCTGCCCGCTGCTGGAAACAGCAACGAGCGGGAATGGGAACTTTCCTCAGCACCGGCACCGTCTGAGTGTTATGAGACGAAACGTGTTGGTGTTCGTAGTGGTCGTACTTGTTGCCTCGATGTTCGCGGGGTGCGGCTCGTCTGACGAGCCCGACCGCGCATCGAACCGTGAACCGTCAGGTCAAGGCGTATCGCTGCGCCTCGGAACAGTGACAGAACGATCAGTCGACGGCGGAGCAGACGGCCGCAATGCGACCGCGGCGGTCACCGCGATGAACGAGTTCTCCGTGGACCTCTACCGGCAAGTCACCTCTACCGAGGACGGCAACATCATCTTGTCGCCCTACAGCGCCGCGTTTGCCCTCTCCATGATCTACGCCGGCGCCCGCGGCAGCACCGAAACCGAAATGGCCGACGTCCTCCACGCCACGGGGATCGACCAGGCCGACTGGCACGAAGGAATCAACGCCTACGACCTCACCCTCGAGGCCCGCACAGTCGACAGCTCCACCGACTGGGCATCAGCCAACAAGGTCTGGACCACACCCGGACTGCAACTCATCGACAACTACCTAGACATCCTGACCGGCGACTACGGATCACCACTCGCCGAAGCCGACTTCGTCACCGACCCCGAAGGCGCTCGCGACGCGATCAACAC
>JAGNEX010000129.1 GCA_018003035.1 Acidimicrobiia bacterium | reverse complement strand
GGCTCGAGGGTCTCCTCACCATCGCCTCCGCCCGAACATGCCGAAACCGAAATCGCCCCCAGGGCGAGCAATACCATCCAACGTTTCACGTCATCCTCCCAAGATGCGTTGTCGATGCCTCCACAGCATCGGAGTGGAGCGTGCAAAAACGGCCACGCATAGGAATATCAATGAATACGCCCATGGCCAAAAGCCCGGGCAGAGTACCACCGCGCCGTGAAAATCGGCGGGATGGGTTGTCTGCGGAAACGAGTCCGCCGATCATCGAACACCAGTCTCGATCGAACTGAGCGTCACAGCCGGACCGGCCGCGTTGGCGGCGGCACCGGTGCCGCCCGCTTCTGGTCCGTCACACGTAGGAACCCCGAGCGAGCGAGCGCCCTGTTCAACCGACTTCATGGCGACAGCTGCGTCAAAAGCGATCTGTTCGGGGTTCCCTTGGTGGGTAACCAGCCATTTGGCGAGGTCGTCGGCTACGTCGGCGATCGCTTCAAGGCCATCGACGATCTTGCCGACCGCTTCGGAAAACTCGGCTGGAAGCTTCATCGAACCGACCCGCAGCGCGGCGGTCCGAGCCAGATCGGACAGCTGATTAGCCGCCGTCACTGCCGCTGAATCTGGAAGCACGGTCTGGTCAGCGGCCCGTTCGGCATCGACGCCGGGGACCGACCCCGAGAGTTGTTCGGCCTGCTGGGCAAGGGTTCGACAGTTTGCGCCAAGGGCCGTTCTGACCTCATCGATATCTGGCGTTGAACTCAAGTCGACGATGGCGACCTCGGGCACGATGGTCGACGGGGACGCGGCCGGTGCGGCACCGGCGCTGGCATCAAGGACTCCGGCGAGCTCAACAATGTCTGGCTCGCGCGCCGCGTTGAAGGCGATCGCGCCACCAGAGACGAAGAGCGCCAAACAGGCTGCGGTCATACCCGACCAAAGAAAAGTCCGGCGACGCTTGATCTTGGTTCCGCGGTCATAGACCCACGAAAGCACTTCGTCGCTTGGACGCTCTGCGGTGCGGGAGTCTGACGGAAACGCCTCGAAAAGGGGGATGTCATCCGTCGAAGGCAACTTCCGCTCCCTCCCAGCGATCCCCGATCTGAGACCGGAGTCGACTCAACCCCCGATGGATGTGCGTACGAACCGTTCCTGATTCGACCCCGAGGGTTGCTGCCACCTCTTCATCGGACATGCCGCTGAGGTACCGCAGCGCAATCGCCTCACGTTGACGCTTGGGCAACGCTTTGAGCGCTGCAACCAAAGCCATTCTGAGGGTTGCGATCTCGGTGTCTTGAACGCTTTCGGTCGGATCAAGCTGAGGCTTTTTCCGTCGCACAACATCGATTGCCAAGTTGGTGGCCGTTCGCAGCACCCAACCGTCCCGGTAGGACAGCTGGCTGACTTGGCCCCATCTGGAGAAGGCGCGAGCGAGAGCTTCGGCGGCAACGTCCTCCGCTGCCGCTTGGTTACCCAAAATACGATGCGCCGTACGAATGGCGCGCGGGTAGAGCTGCTCGAAGAACGATTCGAAATCTGCGTCCCGCCGAACCGGGCGGGTGGCTGTTGATCGTCTCATCCTGCCTCCATCAAACCTCAAAACGGCTGGGACGGTCGGATCGTTGACACGTTAAGGAAATTTTCTTTGCTATTTCGCAACCTTGATCAACCAGAACCGCACCGCTCTCAGTCGAGCTCTCATTCATACAACCGAAATCGACCTGGCCAAACGGGGTAAACGCGGACTCGCGCATCCGCCTGGTTAGCCGAGGCGTTGAGTAATCGTTTGCGATGCGTTGCGAACGTCTTGTCCTAGTTCTTCAAGCCGTGGCGCGATGCGGTCAATGGGACCGCTGACACAGAGTGCGGCCAACAATCTTCCGGCCCGATCAAAGACCGGGGAGCTCACACTCGCAACGCCTGCTTCGCGCTCGCCAAGGCTAGACGCCCACCCGCGCTTCCGGACTTCAGCCTCGGCACCAGCCTGCCCCGAGGTCAGCCCTTTGCCCCGTGCGGTCCTTCCCGCTGCGAGCGATCCATGGGTGATCGACCCAGCAGCGGACGACCCAGCAGCGGACGACTCAGGCGTGCTCGGCTGTACCGGCATTGATTCGCCGACCCCAGGCACCCCCTCATAGACGGTCAGGATCCGTCCCCCCGAACCCGCGTCGAGCGGCAGAACCGCGCCGACGGGAACCGAATCTCGGAGACCCGCCCGGGGCTCATGGACGAGCACGCAGACTCGGGCCTCACCCCGCCTGACGTAGAGCTGGACACTCTCCCCCGTTTCGGCGCTCAGTTCAGCCATCACCGAATCGGCGACGAGGGCAAGCGTCCGGCCAGCGCCTGCCGAATGGGCCCACTCGATGAGGCGAATCCCGAGCGAAACGGTCTCACCATTGCGCTCGAGCACTTGGTGGGCGACGAGCGACGCCACCAATCGATGCACTGTGGGGCGTGCGACCCCACAAACTTGGGCCAGTTCGGCAACCGTCATCGGCCCCCCGCCCGCCAGAACCTGGATCACCGAGATCGCCTTGTCGAGGACACCAACCCCCGTTGCCGAGGTGAGGTCTGCGGGCTGGCGAGCACTTCGTGTCGCTTGTTGCATAGGACAACTTCTCTTCTTTTGACTTTGCATCGGGATTGCGCGAGCCATATCCTAGTTCACATATCAGACGTCGTGTCCATATATTGGACACAAGAAGGGAGTCGAGCATGAATACCCCAGCTCGCACCATGGCCGACAAGGTCTGGGAACAACATCTCGTGCGCCACGAAACCGGTCAGCCCGGTCTGCTCTATATCGACCTACACCTGGTCCACGAGGTCACCTCACCGCAGGCCTTCGACGGCCTGAGAATGGCGGGCCGCCGTGTTCGTCGCCCCGACCTGACCCTCGCCACGATGGACCACAACGTGCCGACGCAGAACATCGACCAGCCAGTCGCCGACCCCATCTCTGCCAAGCAGATGGAGGTGCTCGCCACCAACTGTGACGAGTTCGGTATCACCTGCCTCGCCATGGGCGACCCACGTCAAGGAATCGTCCATGTCATCGGCCCAGAACTCGGCTACACCCAGCCCGGGATGACCATCGTCTGTGGTGACTCGCACACCTCAACGCACGGCGCATTCGGAGCGCTCGCCTTCGGAATCGGCACCTCTGAGGTCGAACACGTGTTGGCAACCCAGACACTCCCCCAGACCCGACCCGGAACGATGGCGATCACACTCGTCGGTGATGCTCCCGAGGGCGTCAGCGCCAAAGACATAGCGCTCGCGATCGTGGCCACCATCGGGACCGGCGGAGGAATCGGCAGCATCATCGAATACCGGGGCCCGGCCATCAAGGCACTGTCGATGGAAGGGCGCATGACCGTCTGCAACATGACGATCGAAGCTGGCGCCAAGGCAGGCATGATCGCCCC
>JAGNEX010000052.1:8092-12749 GCA_018003035.1 Acidimicrobiia bacterium | reverse complement strand
GCCAGGGCTACAACATCACGGATGTCTTTGGGCACCCCTTCGCGCGCCTGAGTGGCGAGCGCGAACAGCAGCACTAGCGACGCGACGGCAAGAGCCAGGACTACGTGCAGCCCGTGACCTGCGATGCCGACCTCAACTTGGCAGGCACCCGTCCCGGCCGTGTACTCGGGGTGGTAACAACCAAGTACATTCCACTTCGACGCCACCGTTTCGTACGTCCATGGCCCGCAGTCTGTCGGCGCCTCGGGCTTCTGAGCCCTTGGCTTTAGCTCACGCCAGTAGAGATGTCGTACCTCCAACCCCGAGGGGCATTCAGCCAGGAGGTAGAACGATTGACTGTGGTTGGCGCCGTCCAGCTTGAGGGGAATGGGCGTGGAAGTCAACGCAAGTCTTTGCAGCAGGTGCGCCCAAAGCGCCTGGAACCTCGCGCCGCGGCTCTCGCCAGGGGCGTCTCCGTCCAGCCACGTTCGGAGATTCGGCAGATCGATGCCGCGGGTGAACATCACCCGCAACTGCACGGCGCCCGTGGTGTTTGGCCGAACGCGGACCAGCACGTGTGTGTACGCGCAGAGCGGGCGGAGAATGTCCTCGACCTGGTCGGCTAGGTGTAACGCCTCGGTGTCACCGCCCTCGGGCTGTAACTCGGTCTTGAAAAGTTCGTTCAAGGCGGCTTTGAGGCTTTCGAGTTCGGTCTGGGCAGCTTCGTCGTCGCACCCAATGACCCGCTGAAAGCGTTCGGTGATGGCGCTCGCGGTGTCGTTCTTGAGCTCTGCGATCTGTCTGACGCTTTGTGTGAAGACGGCAGCCAGCCACTCTGCTTGTTCGCGTCGGGACAAGACGGGAACGCATTCACCGCGTTCGTCGACGACGCTGAGGTCGGGAAGCCGCTCCTTTCGGAAGATTCCCACGGAGAGCACATAGCTGTCAGGCGTGACACCAGTGACGTCGACCATCCCGGCGCCGTGCTCGCTGACCACCCCGGCGGTCGTTTGATCTCCGGCCGCTTCCGGAGAAGGGGGCAGGGTCAGGGTCCTTGTTTGGCGTTGCCGCCTGAGGTCCTTTTCATCGACCTCTGCCAAAAGTCCGCTCAAACTGATTTGGTGTGAGCAGAGCCAGTACGTGTGTCCGACGCCGACCTCAGCGAGAGTGTCGACGCGGCGCTGGTTGAAGTAACCCGGATGTGTCAACTGCATTTGCAGCACGTCAAGCTGCCGTGCCCGGATCGCGCCACGGAGAACGGGGCCGGACGCGTTGGCGGCGGATCGTGTCGCTGCCTGGGCCAGGTCTAAAGAGGTCGCTTGCGAGTCCATGCTGGGGGAAGTCGATGGGGGCCGAGCGGAGGATCCTTACGAAGACATGCTCAGGATCGCATTCTTCTGCTTCTCTTCTAGGTCCAACATCCGCTGTGCAGAGAGCAGCGAGTTGCTCACAAACTCGTCGTCCTCGGCGGCACCTTGAAGGTCTTTATCCCTCCAAATGCTGCAGGGGACGTCGTCTTGGCCGCCAAATGGGTCTTGGTTGTCAACATCCCTAAGCGGCATCAAGTACTCCGAACTGCATGGGGTGAGCTGGTGAGTCGGCACAAGAAGGATTGAAAAGTAGCCTAAGAGGTCCTGGAGGCTAGAACGCGGACCTCAGTTTGTCTAATGAGTTCGCGCTTGCCACTCGACGAACACCAGCGACTGCAGGGTACACACTTCTCACCTCTCTTGGGCATCCCTGTTCCAAGTATTGACAGCGATTTGCCAGCCTCCCTGCCGTCCGTGGGATGAGGACCCAATGCGGGTTAACGCGGGGTCGACCGATGCTGCGAAGCCGCGATGTCAACAAGACATCAATGAGGTGTCTCCGTCGTGCATATCGCGCCGATATTCGAACCAAGGGATCGTCCGACGGTCGCTCGTTGACCGAGGTGAATCCGCCGTTCACCATCGAGTCATGCTGTACGGAGACAACGTCTTTGGCTTCTCCTGGGGTCTCCTCGTCGACGAGACGTCGCCCGGTGTGTGGCAAGTCGTCCAGCAAACCAACCCCGGCTACGCAAACGAGACCGGCCTGGTCACGACGGCGTCATGTGAGCGGTTCGAGCCGGTAAGCGCGCAGAGGATCGGCTACTCGCCAGTTGGTTCAGGGGAGTCTGTGGCGTGGTCCTGGACGGTTGAGGGGGCAGAGAGTTGCGGCATCCAACGATTCCCCGGTGACGACTACACGATCGCCGGAACCTCACCGCTGCCTCTGACAACTGTTCTAGCTGCCAGATGACTGGGAGTTGACGGGCCGGGCCGCGTCGAGGTTGTTAGCGGTGCTCGATTGGTCTGCGGCAGATGCTGTTGTGGCAACCGTTGCCGACGTGTAGCCGTCGACGGAGCTTGAGCCCGAAGTCGCCGCGCCGGTTGAGCTGGCACTGCTGTAGGTCGCCTGGGAATAGGTCGCTTCTGAGTACGTCGACTCGCTGGTGGCGGCTCCGCTGCCGACCGCGGGCGTGCTGACGATGCTGCTGGCGGCAACGACGCTGTTGGCGGCTGTGTCGGCCCGGTACGCGGCGAGCGACGCATTGACCGCTGTGGCCCCCGCACCGAACGCCATGACGACGGCAACGCCGGCGGCAGCGAGCTTGTGACGGATTGCTGGGCTGGAAACTCGTGGTGACGGCATCTCGATGTCCTCTCAACTCTTCCGAACAACCCCAGCATGACCCTGCCAGCCTGAAGCCAAGCTGAGGACGGTCCATGCCGAGCGATGCCGTTCAGCCATCGTTCAGGACGGCTCGGCGGCGCTTGGTGTGAGCCCCGGCGGTTCGACTTTCGGCCCGACGGCCGGGCGCGCTTTTCAATGCTGTTGGTGATTCCAGCTTCCCTGTCACACACCTGTGGTGGGATGTCCTTATGAACGGATCAACTACCGGCGCAGAAGGGCGCCTCGTCGAATCCCGGATAGAACCTCCGGACCTACTCGGTGACCTCGTGGCTCGCGTTCTCCAACAGATCGACCGGTTGCCGCTCGGTGAACGCATGTCCGCGATCGACCTCGTGCGAGGTCAGCTCGACGCGTATGAAGCCGACACGCTCGCTCGACAGATGGACGGCCCTGACGATCTGCGGCAGGCGAGGTTCGGGGCCGCTACCGGCCTGCGATCCGCAGGCCACATCAGGCGCGCAGCTGCCCGAGCCCAGATGGTCAAACAGTTCCCCCAGTTTGCCGACGACCTGCGCTCGGGGAAGATCACCGGTGAACAGCTCGACGTGATCGCTGTCGCAGCGCAGCGCTCCGACGGCGCGGCCGTTACCGACCCCGAACTCATGGGCCGGATGCGGGCGGCTTCACCGGATCAAGCCCGAAAGATCGTGGACCTCTGGATGGCCGACCGACTCAACGCCGCCGAGGTTGAAGCTGCTCACGCTCTGCGGCGTCGGCTGCGCCACGCTCGACGGGGCCGTTCGGCAGAGGATCTCGCGACCATCACGATTGCTGGCGACGACATGTCGATTGAGCAAGCATGGGTGTCGATCGGTGAGCTTGCCGACCGTATGTACCAGGCAGATGGCGGCCGCGCTCGTCCTGCCGGTGACCATGCGCGCACCAGGCAGCAGCGTCTATATGACGCAGCGGTCGAGTTGGTGACCCGTCATACCGCCGGTGGTCGGGCCACAGTGCCCCAGGTGGTGATCACGGTTGACGCCAACCGGATCGGCCTGGCCGCTTCGTTGCGCACCGCCGCCCTTGCCGGAATCAATCAAGATCGACAGTCACGGCTGGCTCCGCGACCCGCGGTTGTACCTCCACGTCGCGGTCGCGCAGACCTCCGTGGCACGACGCTGCCGACTGCGGTGAGCGCGGATTCGGCGCGTTCGGTCGGGGAGTGCCCTCCGTCGGCGCTCGGACTCGGCTGCGATGTGGCCGGAACGAACCGAGGCGGGCACTCGAAGGCTCGGCCGGATCCTGCGTTGGGTGAACGCGGCGCGGAGCGGTGGAAGCCCCCGAGCGGTCGGTTGCCCGAAGCGGAGTCAGAAACACGCTGCCGGGCGAGAGAGGGGCCGCACGTGTCCAAGTCTCCGGGTTCGTTTCCCGACCGCGATTCTGATCCTGATCTTGATCCCAAGCCGACCGGCAGAACCGCGTCAATCAACGCGCACCTAGTGGGCGTCGGCACCCTCCCTGACTCCGACCTAGCGCGACTCCTCTGTGACTGCGCCATCTCGCTGATGACGACCGACCGCAGTGGTCAGCCGTTGTCATTGAGCAGATCCCAGCGCACGGCGACGCCAGCTCAGCGGCTCGCGCTCCTCGCAAGAGATCATTCTTGTGTGTTGTGCGGATCCCACCACCAACACTGCGAGGCCCACCACCTTGTGCCCTTCAACTCGCCCGCCAAAGGACAAACCAACATCGACAACCTCGCCTTGGTCTGCGGACCATGTCACCGCCTCCTGCACGACCGACACCTCACCCTCGAACGGCGCAGCGTTCCAGAAGGTACCGATCGGGGTCCCACTTCCGGCACCGTCTGGGTGACCCGACCCGCGACCCCGTCAGAAACTGCGGCTCATCGCAGAAGCGATCAGAAGGGCGCGGCTCCTTCGCGGAACCCAGCGAGCCAACACGACTCAAGCAGCGAGAAGGACCGCGTTGGGCGAACCAGCAAGGCTCGCGAACACGA
>JAGNEX010000052.1:3582-7992 GCA_018003035.1 Acidimicrobiia bacterium | reverse complement strand
ACATCATTCAGCTCGCCGACGATGGTCTGCTCGTGCCGGGTCAGCTGCTCTGCCAGCGGAGCAAACCGATCGGCCAGACCTTGGTCGGCGCTTTGACCGGCCAACTCCTGGGCCCAATACATCGCCAAATAGAAGTGACTGCCCCGATTGTCCAACTGATGGACCTTCCGGCCCGGCGACTTGTCCTCGTTCAACAACCGACCTGTCGCAGCATCCAGTGTGTCTGCCAACACTTGCGCCTGGCTGTTGCCGGTCAACGCAGCGAACTGCTCAAAGGACACCGCCAACGCCAAGAACTCGCCCAGCGAATCCCAGCGGAGGTGGTTCTCCTCCACAAACTGCTGAACGTGCTTCGGAGCCGAACCCCCTGCCCCGGTCTCGAACAGCCCTCCGCCGTTCATCAACGGAACGATCGACAGCATCTTCGCGCTCGTCCCCAACTCCAAGATCGGGAACAGGTCCGTTAGGTAGTCCCGCAACACGTTGCCTGTCACCGAGATGGTGTCCTCACCCGCCCGAGCGCGCCCGACGGTCAGGCGCATCGCTTCCACGGGCGACAGAATCCGAATGTCCAGGCCCGTGGTATCAAAGTCACCCAGGTACTCGTTGATCTTCGCGATGAGCTGCGCATCATGCGGACGGTCCTCGTCCAACCAAAACACCGCCGGTGAACCCGTGGCACGCGCCCGAGCGACCGCAAGCTTCACCCAATCGCGAACCGGCAAGTCCTTCGTCTGGCACATGCGCCAAATATCCCCGGCGTCCACGGTGTGGCTCATGAGCGTCACGCCGGCACCATTCGTCACCCGGACCTCGCCAGCGGACTTGATCTCAAAGGTCTTGTCGTGCGACCCGTATTCTTCGGCCTTCTGCGCCATGAGGCCAACGTTCGGGGTGGTCCCCATCGTCGCTGGATCGAACGCGCCGTTCGCCTTGCAGTCCTCGATGACGACCTCATAGATCCCCGCGTAGCTCGAATCGGGGATGACGGCCAACGTGTCCTGCTGCTCGCCAGCGGCATTCCACATTTGGCCCGAGGTTCGAATCATGGCCGGCATCGACGCGTCGATGATGACATCTGACGGGACGTTCAAGTTGGTGATGCCCTTGTCCGAGTTCACCATCGCGACGCCTGGGCCGTCCGCATATGACTGGGCGATCGCAGCCTCCGCAACCGAGCGGTCCTCGGCCGAAAGGTTGTCGAGAGCTGCCAGAATGCTGCCAAAACCGTCGTTCGGATCGCCTCCAGCGGCTTCGAGTTCGGATTCCAACTGCGAAAACAGGGGCGCAAAGAACGTCCGTACCGCGTGACCGAAGATGATCGGGTCAGAGACCTTCATCATGGTCGCCTTCATGTGCAAGGAAAACAGCACGCCGTTTTCTTTGGCCTGCGCAATCTCCGCCGCCAGAAACGCAACCAGCGGGTCCTTCCGCATGACGGCCGCGTCGATGACCTCGCCGGCAAGCACGGGGATGGCGTCGCGCAGCTCATAAGTCTGGCCATCTGCGCCGTGGAATGTGATCCGGACGACGTCGTCTTCGGGGAGCGTCACCGAGAGTTCGGTGGAACGGAAGTCGTCGCCTGCCATCGTCGCAACCCTCGTCCGCGAGTTCGCCGACCAAGCGCCCATCGAATGCGGATTCGCCTTGGCGTATGCCTTCACCGACGCCGGAGCACGGCGATCCGAGTTGCCTTCGCGCAGCACCGGGTTGACGGCGCTTCCCTTCACTTTGTCGTATCGGATCTTGACCGACTGTTCCTCTTCGGTCTGGGGGTCGTCCGGGTAATCCGGCAGGGCGTAACCCTTGGCCTGCAGCTCTTCAATCGCCGCCATCAGCTGAGGCACTGATGCGCTGACGTTGGGCAGCTTGATGATGTTGGCTTCTGGCTGAGTGGCCAGTTCACCCAATTCGGCGAGCGTGTCGCCGACCTTTTGGTCGGCGGTCAAGACCTCTGGGATTGCCGCCAGGATGCGGGCGGCCAAGGAGATGTCCCGGGTTTCGACCGGTACTCCGGCAGCGCCAGCGAACGCTTCGACGATCGGAAGCAGCGACCGGGTCGCCAAGGCGGGCGCTTCGTCGGTCAACGTATAAATGATCGAGGGGTCACCGGTTGTCATCTGCGGTCCCATTTGAGTCGAGGTCACGGGTCGCTTGGCAGTCTCGCGCAGGCCACGCCGCGAGGCGCAACAAGCTTTCAACCGCTCCGCAGAACACAAAGGCCGGAAAGGCGGACGCACATCAAGGGGAACAAGACGGTATGAGCGAAAGCATGGGAACCGCTTCACGGCGCCGCAAGCCGTGCGTTACAGTCGCCCGTTGACTGTAAATTGCGCTCATACCCACGAGCGGCGCTGGGGCCGGCACGTCAGGGTTCGGCTATCCCGAAGGGAACCGCAGAAGTGTTCAAAGAGTTTCTTCATCACCGTTCGGTGGACGTCGGCAAGCTTGCGTTCAAGATCATGCAGGTGCCGATCCCCGTTACGTTCGCCGGAAGTGGGTCAAGCGCCGAATTGGCCGATGCCATCGCCGACCTCGAAGTCAAGAAGCTGCTCGTCGTCACCGACGAAGGCCTCGTCCAGGTGGGCATCGTTGGTCAGATTACCGACCTGCTCGACAAGGCGGGCGTGGCATGGGCGCTGTATACCGGGGTGCAGCCTGACCCGACGTATGTCGAGGTCAATGCTTGTATCGACAGTTATCGGGCGCAGGGCTGCGACTCGATGTTGGCACTCGGCGGCGGCTCGCCGATCGATGTAGCCAAAGTGGCCGCTGCGGCGGTTTCCAACAACAAACCCGCTGAGAAGCTCGAAGGGCGTTTCAAGCTCCGCAAGCAGATGATTCCCCTCTTTGCTATTCCGACCACGGCCGGCACGGGTTCAGAGGTGTCGGCTGGGGCGGTCGTCGGCGAGGCCGACACACACCTCAAGCGTTTCTTGATCGACCTCAAGCTGGTGCCGATCATGATCGCGCTCGACCCGGACTTGATGATCGGCCTCCCGCCCAGCATCACCGCGGCAACGGGTATGGACGCGCTGACGCACGCCGTCGAGTCGTATCTGGCGCAAACGGCGAGCTCCGAGTCGAAGCGTTACGCCGAGATCTCGCTCCGACTGATCTTTAAGCATCTCCCCGTCGCCGTTCACGATGGCCAGCAGATCGTTGCCCGCAAAGGCATGCTGTTCGCCGCCTACTACGCAGGTTTGGCGTTCACTCGCACGTCGCTCGGTTTTGTGCACGCGATGGCCCATGCCATGGGCATCAAGTACGGGATTCCGCACGGATTGGCAAACGCCGCAGCGCTTCCGGTCGTGCTGGAAGCGTCCCGTGAGAGTTCACTTGACCGCCTGGCCGAGATGGCCGAGATCATCGGCATCACCTCCGGCACTCAGGAGTCAAAAGCCGACGCGTTCATAGCTGCGGTTCGTGCGTTGAAGGCCGATATCGGTATCGACAATACGGTCGCCGCGCTCAAGGAGTCGGACATTCCGACGCTGGCCGAGCAGGCTTGCGCTGAGGTGCACATGAACTATGCGGTGCCACAGCTGCTGACCCAAGACCAGGTCGAAGCCGCCTACCGGAACCTTCTGGCCACACCGACCGCGTAACGCCAGCCAGGAACAACATCGTCTACCGATCGCCGATCTTTTCGGCCAGCCAGGTGTTCAGAGTTGGCTGGCCGATGCGGCGTTGACGATCTGTTCGATCCGTCGAGCGCGCGTTTCGGGCTTGATTGCGCTGATCACCTGCCACAGCATCAGTTTGCGGGTACTGGGCGTCACGCTGTCCCAGTGAGCACGAGCCGACGGATCTCGGTCTAACGCGGCTTTGAGGTCGTCAGGTTCGATGAGATCCTCGACAGCGTCATAGATCGTCCACCATCCGTTCGCCTTGGCCACCTCGATTGAGGCTCGGCCGGCGTCGGTCATCAGACCGGCCGCTTCCATTTCCTGAGCCCGACGTCTGTTGAGGCGAGTCCAACTGCTCTTCGGTTTCCGAGGGGTGAAGAGTTGCAGGTTTCGCCGTTCGTCGAGCAGCGCTTTGGTCGAGTCGATCCATCCAAAGCTGATCGCTTCCTCTACGGCATCGGGGTAGAGACAGCGCTCACCTTCGACGCCCGTCCGCCACGAACACAGCCACACCCCTTTGAGGCTTCGGTGGTTGTCAGCGAGCCAGGTACGCCACTCGTCCCTTGAGCGCGGATGAAACACGGGGTATCCAAAGCGCCAAGTCGCTGGATGATCAGATGCTGGTGGGATCGTCGGCATCTGAGTTGATTACCTGGCGCGAACGTCCGATCGCAAGCGCGCTGCGGCGGGGGCGCGAGGAGTGCTGTCTGCCCCGCTCGAACGCGGCTTGGCTCCGGTGTTCGGCGCTGTGCGGCTCGCCGAAGATGATGAGGTCGCCGGT
>JAGNEX010000052.1:2024-3482 GCA_018003035.1 Acidimicrobiia bacterium | reverse complement strand
CGACCCGACAAACTCTTGGCCCTGACACGCCGTGAACCACGCGGCACCGTGGCGGGAGAAGTGATGCACAGATGATCGTCCGGTTTCGTCGTCTTGGACGAGGGTGCGGGTGGACCGCCGAGCTACCCAAGCGGGTGATGGTTCCGGGCCCGGTGATGGCTGCTGGCGGCGACCTTCCCCACGATCTGTACACCTTCGTGATCGAGCAGGCTCTCGGCATCGAACACGGATTCTGGGGCTGTATTGCGGCCGGCGCCAGATTCAAGACCCTCGGCCGCAAGCGAACACCGCAAGGTAAGGCCGTCATCGCACGGCATGCCGCCGATCTTGACGCCGCCGAGTATCGAGTGAACGAGGTCTACTTTGCCTGGCGCGCCGGCCAGCCCACACCCCTTGATGCCGAACTCGATGCCATGCTCGAGCGCTGGCGAGCCCTCCCCGAAGGCACCGAACTCACTCTCACCTGGTAGCGCAAAACGTGAACACCCCGCAGCGCTTCGAGGGGGTGTAGACGAACCCGTTCAGGAGGGTGTTGGCGCCTCACCTGGGAGCGGAGAACGTGAACACCCGCGGCGTTTCGAGGGGCGTGGTTTGATCCCTTTCAGCAGGGGTGTTGGCGCCAGCTTTGAGACTTGTGCCGTCTGAACGGCCCACGACCGCATTCGGGGGTCTTGCCTGCGGTACGCCAACGATCACGTCTCGCCGGCTTGCCGGGTCCGGCCGGGTTCAGCCAGGTTGCTGAACGGTTTGCTGCGTCGCAGAAGCTCCGGCCAGCCTCCGGGTCGACACCCGCCGCTATCCCGCCGGCACGCCGATTGCGATGCGTACTGTGGAGCCCCGTGCGGCCGTCCCGGTCAACGGTTCTTGCGCGACGACTGTGCCGACTTTGGCAGGGTCATTGGTCGGTTCGCCTGGTGTGGCGTTGACTTCCACGGTGAAGCCGGCCGCCTGCAGGTTGGCTCGCGCCGTCGTCGGATCTTGTCCCAGCACACTCGGCACGGGTGTCTGCGCCGCTGCGTTCGGAATGCCAGCGTTTGATGTCCCCGCGGCGACGATGACCTGCACTTCGCTGCCTTTTTGCAGGTCGGAACCTTGGTCAGGGATCACCCGGATGACGTTGCCGGGCTCCACAGACCCGTCTTGGACCAACCCAGGCGTCGGTAAAAAGCCTGCCTCTTTGATCTTGTCCCGAGCCTCGTTGTAGGGCAGTCCCAACAAGCCGGTCGGGACTTTGCCATCCTCAGGACCGTCGCTGACCACCAGATTGATTGTCTGATCTGGCGTCAGCGGTTCTCCCTCGCCCGGGTTTACCGAGATGACGGCATCGCGCTCGACGTCGTCGGACCGCTCCCTCGTCGTGTTGATGGTCAGGTTGAGGTCGAGGCTGTTGAGCATTCGCGTGACCTGATCAACCGAAGAGCCAACCGTGCCGCCTGGCACCACGTCAGGTGTATCGCC
>JAGNEX010000052.1:0-1924 GCA_018003035.1 Acidimicrobiia bacterium | reverse complement strand
TGGTCGACCGGCAACCCCTGGGCTTGTTCGGGTGAGAAGTAGTTGGCCGTTCCCATGACCGAACCGGTCTGGGTGAGGTCTTGGCTGGGTCCGGCTTGGGCGATACCAAAGTCGGTTACTTCGACATCGCCATCGGGTGTTACCAGTACGTTGCCGGGTTTGACGTCGCGGTGTACGACCCCGCGGCCATGCGCGAAGTGGAGCGCACCGGCGATATCGGCTCCGATCCGGGCAACTTCGTTCGGTGGCAGGGCCCCGTACCGTTTCAGCAGTGAGCGGAGTGTCTCGCCGGGGATGTATTCCATGACGATGAAGTAGGTGCCATGTTCGGCACCCCAGTCATGGACTCCGACGATGTTGGGGTGTTGCAGCGAACCTGCAGCGCGAGCTTCCCGTCGGAACCGTTCGACGAACGCCTCATCTCGGGCGTACTCAGAGAACAAGACTTTGATCGCGACGGGGCGATTGAGCAACCGGTCTTCGGCGAGGAACACCTCGGCCATACCGCCCTTGGCGATCGGCTCGATGACTTCATATCGGTTCGCAAAGACGAGGCCGTTCACAGGATGGCCTCCAATACCTGGCGGGCGATCGGCGCAGCGACCACACCACCAGAGGCATTGGCGCCGACGTTGCCGCCATCTTCGATGTGGACGGCGATGGCCACGGTCGGATTGTCGGCAGGTGCAAACGCCACAAACCAGGCGCCCGGATCTTGTCCGTCAACCTGCGCCGTTCCGGTCTTACCGGCGACGACAACTTCGGGGATTGCGGCCCGCGTGCCCGTCCCGCCGTTGTTGACCACCTCGATCATCATTTCCTTGACTTGATCGGCCGTTTCGGGGCTAATCGGTTCACGCCAAACGCTGGGAGTGATGCGCTCCACCACCTTGCCGTCCGAATCGAGGACTTCATCGACGACGTGGGGGGCCATCATCTTGCCGCCGTTTGCGATCGTCGCGGCAACCATGCACATGTACAACGGCGAGACCGACACGTCGCCCTGCCCGATGCCGGCGTACGCGAACTGAGGTTTCTGCTGTTCGAAGTTGCCGACCTGTGGGGAGGTTCCGGTCGCTGCGCCTGGCAGCAGGTCGACCGGCGGTGCTTCGTCAACGCCCCAGTTGTCGAGAGCGACGGCGAAATCGTCTCCCATGTCGAGGGCAATCTCGCCGAATGAGGTGTTGCAGGACCGTTTGAACGCTTCGGTGAGCGTGCCGCCGCAGGATGACCCGCCATAGTTCTTGAGCATCAGGTTGGTGAGCGGCAGGTCGAGGGCGGTGAGCACCGGATAGGTCGAGCTGGGTGTCGCGTACCCCATTTCGATCGCCGCAGCGGCGGTGATCACTTTGAAGGTCGACCCTGGTGAGTAGATGCCGCGGTACGCATGAGACACCGTCGGCTTGGCGGGGTCGTTGGTGAGCTGTTTGTAGTTGGCGTCCAGGGTGTCTCGGTCGTGGACGGCGAGCAGATTTGGGTCGTAGGTCGGGTTTGAGTACATCGCCAGAATCGACCCGTCGCTCGGGTCCATCGCCACTACCGAACCTCGCAGCCCGGCCAGAGCGTTGATCGCAGCTCGCTGCGCTCCCGAGTCGATCGTTAAACGCAATGTCCCCAGCTGGCGGGTGTCCATCAAAATTTCGGACAGGTCGCGAAACTCAAGCTCGGGGGTCCGGCCGGTCAGTTGGTCGTTGTAGGAGCGCTCTAAGCCCTCGGCGAAATACTGATACGACCAGTAGCCCGAGATGTGGGCGAACATCTCCGCGAACGGGTAGCGCCGTATCCACTGGAGTTGGTCGTCGGTCTCTTCGGAGATCGCGACCAGTTCGCCGTCGGCGGTGTAAATGTCGCCTCGTGAGCTGGTCATGTCGCGCAACAGTTCCCGGCGGTTGTACGGGTTGCTCGCCAGGTCGTCTGCGGTGAC
>JAGNEX010000128.1 GCA_018003035.1 Acidimicrobiia bacterium | reverse complement strand
ACGACCAGCCACGCCGTGATAGCTAAGGCAATCGATGCCGGTGCTGCAAAACGGATCGTGCCGCGGTGCCAAAACGCCAACAAGATCACCAACGTCGTGGCGAAGAACGCCGTCGCATGCGCGTCGTGTCGGACAAAGCTCCACGTCCCCATGATCGCCCAATGGACGCCCAGGATCGCCAGGACGGTCAGCCGTAGCACGGGGGCGTGGCGTCTCAACCGGAGGAACGCCACCGCGCCCACCACCAGGACCGTGACGGTCGCGGCGGGGATCTGCCAGCTCCGTCCGGGTTCGGTGATACCCATCGCGTCGCCGTAGCCCGACGCCAGCTGCAACGAGACGCGAGCCCATTCACCCAGGTTGGCGGGGTTCTGGCCGGCGACCATCCACCACACCAGTACCCCGGCGAACCAGCTCGCCGTGATGATCCCGCCGCACTTGACGGCGTTCCGCCAGCCGCCGTGTTTCCAGCCGAGACCTGTGGCCATCAGTCCGACGGCCGCCGCGGCGTTGAGGCCGTCGTTCAGTTTCATCGTGACGATGAGGGCACTCAACAGCCCGGCAGCGACCAGGGTGACCGTGCTGAAGCGGCGCTCGTTGATGACTTGTACGACTGCCCAGGTGACCACCAGCGTGGCAAGTACGGCGGCGAGTGCGGCCGAGGGCAGCATCAGCTGGGACGTGAACCGCAAGAGGTAAAAGGTCGCGATCAATGCGATCGGCCACGGCGTATACCGCCGAAACATGCGGGCGGAGTGATAGCCGAGGACCCCGTGCGCGGCCAGGACGGCTACTACCGCTGCGATACCCGTGATCGTCGAATACATCCGCGGCATGCCAAGGAAGCCCCACGGCCCGTAGGTGAACACCACGTCGTTGCCGTAGGACAAGCCGCGTCGAGCGATGACGTGGCTGGCCGTCACCCAAGAAATGTCGAGTCCGCCCCAATGTCCGGTCGGGTCAAACCCGGGGGTGAGGCTGAGGATCGGCCATGTCGCGACACATGCGACGAAGGCGATGAACGCGGTCAGCCTCCAGTCCAGCCGCGTGTGGCGGTGCTTCGTTGCTGGTTTGTCGTGCGCTGACGGCACGGTTCTTAGCGGGGCATCTTGCGGAACAGCGGCCGCGGCAGATGCCGAATGACCGAGAAGAGTGGTCGCATAATCGCTGGTGACCAGACCATTTCTTTGCGCTTCCTGAGTCCCGTGACGATGTCGGTGGCGACCTTATCGGGGGTTGTCGAGAATGGCGCGGGGTCGATTCCGTCGGTCATCTTGGTGTGTACGAAACCTGGGCGCACCACCATTACGTGAACACCGGATCCGTGAAGGGAGTCGCCGAGGCCTTGCGCGAAGCCGTCCATTGCCTGTTTTGAGGATCCGTACACGAAGTTGGCGCTGCGCACCCGCTCGCCAGCGACCGACGAGATGAACACGATGTCGCCGTGGCCTTGTGCCTTCATGGTTTCGGCCAGGGGGAGTGCTACAGAGACGACACCGGTGTAGTTGGTCTGGGCCAGCTGGCGCGCTTCGTCAGCGTCGACCGCCCCCAAATGTTCGGTGCCGAGCAACGCAAAGGCAACGATCGCACAGTCGATGTCGCCGACCTGGGTGGCGATCTCGGCGATGAGCTTGGTGTGCGAATCGGTGTTCTGCGCGTCGAACTCCCAGATCGAGATGTCGTCGACACCGAGATCTGCGAGGCTCGCCTTCGCCTCTTCCAGGGCTGCAATTCGGCGGCCGGCAAGCGCAATGTGGCGAAGGCGGCCGGGTGCCGCGAGTTGGCGAACGGTCTGCAGCGCAATGTCGGAGGTTCCGCCAAGAACCAAGACGCTCTGATATGCCCCCAACGAATCCCGCATCGTCACTCCCATCGCTGCCCGAATTGGCCTAAGCCCCCGCAGCCTAGGTGACAACACGTGCTCAACCGTCAGCAAACCTGGCCCGGGCCCTGGGTTGCCCCACAAAGGACGCCTCAGCGCCAAAGGTGCGTCGCGGGTCTCGTTGGATTGACGACCGAGTGCCCAGAGCACCGTGAGTTTGAGTCCA
Organism: Acidimicrobiia bacterium; assembly: GCA_018003035.1. Taxonomy (GTDB): domain Bacteria; phylum Actinomycetota; class Acidimicrobiia; order IMCC26256; family JAGNEX01; genus JAGNEX01. The sequence goes on along the minus strand of JAGNEX010000128.1, from coordinate 1,388 downwards.
CGCGGCTCTGGGCTCATTGGTCTTGATGACTGTGGCTGCGGCGGCCATCTGCGGGGCTGAGGCGCCGGCCCTGGGGTCTAGGGGTGAACCCAGACGCTTGAACCCATCGGCATCATGTTGTGATCCCAGATCATGTTCATCGCCGGGTTAGAGACTCGAGCGCACCCGTGAGACGCCGCTTGCGGCGGCACTGATGAAGATCCGTGCACTGCGTAGCCCGCGTTGTTGAAGTATTTCGGACGCCACAGCTTGCCCAATGGGGCAACGCGCATGCCGTTCACTTCACGCACCACCTTGAAATCGCCGGTTGGAGTGCGTGCCGTCTTCCATTGGCCGCCGGAGAAATAGCGCTCACCGTTGCCGGTCGAGGTGTTGAGGGCCACCACGACGTCTTGGCCGCGAATGATGAACAGCGTCTGTTTGCTGAGGTCGATTTCGACCCCGTCACCGGGCCGCCCTGGCGCGGGACGGCGGGCCTGACTGAGAGTCTGCCGGTCCTCGGTCGACAAGACGCCTGTCCGAGGCAGGCCGTGCACCTTCTGAAAAATCCACACCGCCTGCTGCGTCAACGCCCCATAGACGCCGTCGACGATCCCCAGCCAGTAACCCCGTGACGACAACTGTTGCTGAACCGTCGCGACCTCGGCGCCTTTGCTCCCGACACCCAGCGTTCCGCCAGGTGGCTTGGGGGGAGCGGCGGCGCCTTTGAGGGCCGCCCACGTTTTTGCGCCCACGATCCCGTCGTCGGAGAGTCCGTTGTCGTCTTGAAACTCCCTGACCGCATGGTCGGTTCGGGTGCCGAAAACTCCATCGGCGGGCCCTGGGCTGTACCCGAGAATTGTCAATCGCTGTTGCAAGTCCGCGACGGCATCGCCGCGATCACCGAGGGCAATTAGTGGTTCCATCGTGTCCTTAGAAGGGTCTGCCGCGCCGCGAGCCCGTCACAAGCTGCATTGTGGTCAATATTGCGACGGTTGTCTACCGGTGCGATCAATGCGCGATCGCCGAGGCGTCACACGGCCGGGACGGACGGCGTCGGGATCACCGAAAAGTCGACGGAATGGTTTCGGAATGCCGATCGAAGGAGAGCGGCGGCGTGCGTAGAGTCAGGTGAGCCGACGTTCCGGTGCAACATCCTCTGGTCGTTGCACCAGTTCGGATCTCGGGCACTCTCTTGGAGATGTGCCTCTGGAGCCGCGAACTAGTACGACGCCATACTATTTGTTAACGTACGACCTGATGGGTCCGTCCGAAACTTCTGTGCAGCCTTTTCCGCTGCTTGAGTCCTCGATCGAGATGACCGCCAGGCAGGTGCGTCGGGTGCTCGATCGGCGCCTAACGTCGATCGGGTTCAACCTGACCCAGGCGCTCATCCTCCAATACGTCGT
>JAGNEX010000127.1 GCA_018003035.1 Acidimicrobiia bacterium | reverse complement strand
GACAGGTCCCCGACCTTGCAGATCTGGGCGACTTGGTCACCGCCATCCAGTACGCGGCGAGCCAACCGGTGACCGTCGACAAGCGGGCGATCGCTATGACAACCGCAGCAGGCGTGGCGATCCACCCCCAAGACGGGCCTTCTGCATCTGCGCTGATCGCCGCTGCAGGCCATGCGGCTCGTACCGCCGAGCAAAGCGGGATGGGCACGTGGCACTTCTTCGACATCTCACAGCAGGTAGCCGCCCGGCGGCGACTGTCTGTGGTGACCCGGTTGCGCGACGCTCTCGAGAAAGGTGAGATCGACCTGGCGCTCCAAGCCAAGTTCGATGCAGTGGGCAGGGAGATTTGCGGCTTTGAAGCGCTGGCTCGCCTCAAGTCCGAAGACGGCAAATCGATTTCCCCCGCAGAGTTCGTACCGGTTGCCGAGTCGATCGGCGTCATCGATCGGCTGAGCGACTGGGTCTTTGACCGCGTCGCTCAGATCTATCTGCAAAGCGGCTTGGAGGTTCCGCCGATCGCAGCCAACCTGTCACCCGTCCAGTTAGGACGCCCCGGGATTGCCGAACGCATACTGTCCCGCTTGGCGGAATGTGGTGTGGCGACCAACAACGTCCAGGTGGAGGTTACCGAGTCGGCCTTGTTGGATCACCCTGACATCGCCGTGTCCGAACTGGACACGCTGCGCAGCCACGGGGTGAGCATCGCTCTCGACGACTTTGGTACCGGTTACGCATCGCTCAGCACCCTGCACCAGCTCCCGATCGACATCCTCAAGATCGACCGCACCTTCATCATGGAAGTCGACACCGATTCGCGCGCCGCAACCGTTGTTCGGAGCGTGGTTCAGCTTGCGCACGGTCTGGGCATCGAAGTCGTCGCCGAGGGTGTCGAGACCGCTCGCCAAGCGGACGTCCTCACCGAAATGGAAGTCGACCAGCTCCAAGGCTTTTGGCTTGCTCGGCCCGCGCCCATCGAAGATGCGTTGTCCCTTATCGGAGCTGACCCAGGACGTGACTGACCGCGGCCCGGAAACTCCCAACGGAGCATTGCAAGCAGCGCTCAAACGCGCATCCAATGCGGACGATGTGCTCGAAGCCCTCTATGAGTGGTTCGAAGGGACAGGGCTGACGCCGTACGACCACCAGGAGTCGGCAATCTTGGAGGTCCTGGCCGGCAACCACGTCATTTTGAACACCCCGACCGGTTCAGGGAAATCCCTTGTGGCACTCGCCGCTCAGGCAGCGGCTGTGGCCCTTGGTCAGCGGTCGTATTACACCGCCCCGATCAAGGCGCTCGTCAGTGAGAAGTTCTTCGACCTCTGCGACGTCCTCGGCCCGGAAAACGTTGGCCTGGTCACGGGTGATGGAGCGGTCAACGCGGACGCGCCGGTCATTTGCTGCACGGCAGAGATCCTCGCGAACGTCGCGTTGCGGGACGGGGCGTCAGCCAAGGTCGACCACGTCACGATGGACGAGTTCCATTTCTATGGCGATGTCGCCCGGGGTTGGGCATGGGATGTTCCGCTGATCGAACTGACCCGAGCAAGGTTCCTGTTGATGTCCGCGACGTTGGGCGATACCGCCCAGATCGACGCTGACCTCCGCCGACGCACCGGCGTCGAGGTCACCACGATTCGAGGCATGCACCGTCCGGTACCGCTCGAGTTCACCTACCGAGAAACGCCCATTCTTGAATCGGTTGAAGAGCTGGTCGCGACCAACCTGACACCAGCGTATTTGGTGCACTTCACGCAGCGTTCCGCCGTCGAAGAAGCATCGGCGTTGCGGTCGGTCAATGTGACCGATAAGGCAACCAAGAAGGCGATCGCTGAAGCGCTCAACGACGTGCGATTCGACACGCCGTTCGGCAAAGAACTCCGGCGCTATCTGATGCACGGGGTCGGCGTTCACCATGCCGGACTCCTCCCCCGCTATCGCCGGACGGTCGAGCGCCTTGCCCAGAAAGGACTGCTTGCGGTCATCTGCGGCACCGACACCCTTGGGGTGGGCATCAACGTCCCGATTCGAACCGTCCTCTTTACCCAGCTGTGCAAGTTCGATGGGCGGGGAACCTCGATCCTGTCGGTCCGCGACTTCCACCAGATCGCCGGACGCGCCGGACGGCGGGGTTATGACGACATCGGCTATGTCTGGGCCCAGGACCCGCCGCACGTCATCGAGAACCGGCGCATGACCGAAAAGGCCGCAGCCGACCCAAAGAAGGCCCGCAAACTGGTCAAACGGAAGGCTCCGACCAGGGGCTACGTGCCCTGGGACAGCGAGACGTTCGAGCGTCTGCAACACCAACCGCCCGAAACGCTGGAACCGCACTTTTCGATCACGAGTTCGATGCTGATCTGGCTGCTCGACCGCCCCGGCGATGGATGGGCGGCAGCGCGCCATCTGATCGAACAAGCGACATCAGACGAGGCTCACGCAACCATCGAGTTGGGACGCGCCGAAGAGATCTACGCGTCGCTCCTGAACGCGGATGTGTTCGAAGAACTCGATCGCCCCGACGAACATGGGCGCACCGTGCGGGTCAACCTCGACCTGCAGGCAGAGTTCCAGCTCAACCAGCCTCTGGCACCGTTCGCGATCGAAGTCGTCTCGGCACTCGATCCGGCGAGCCCCGACTATCCCCTAGACCTCCTGAGCGTCGTCGAGTCAATCCTCGAATCTCCGGCCGAGGTGCTACGTCGACAGCTCGACAAGCTCAAGGGTGAAATGGTCGCCGAGATGAAACGGGATGGGGTCGACTACGAGACCCGCATGGAACGCCTCGACGAGCTTGAACACCCCAAACCGCTCGCGGAGTTCCTCTATGACTCTTTCAACTTGTGGGTCGAACATCACCCGTGGGCCGATGGCGAAACCGTGCGCCCCAAGTCGGTGGTACGCGACATGTTCGAGCGGGGCCTCGACCTGCGGGGCTATGTGATGACCTACGGTCTCAGCCGCTCTGAAGGGCTGGTACTCCGGTACTGCTCCGACGCCTACCGGGCGATGATCCAAACCGTGCCCGAGTCGGCCAAGAACGACGACGTCTATGACGTGATCGAATGGTTGGGCTACATGGTCCGAGGGGTCGACTCGAGCCTTCTCGACGAGTGGCGACAACTTCAAGATGGCGATGTCGCACAGGCCAGCGCCGAGCTCCGGTCAGGCACCGATGAGCGGCCCGACATCACGAAACAGACCAGGGCCTTTACCGTGATGGTGCGCAACGAAGCATTTCGTTGGGTGCGGGCTGTGGCCGCTGGAGACGTGGACGCGCTTGCCGACCTGCCGACACGAGAGGGGCGCTGGACAGCTGACACGCTCGCCGAAATCCTCTTCGATATCCGCACGGAACACGGCAGGATCGAGACGGGCCCCGAAGCCCGAGGCCCGGCGTTGTTCGACTTTTCAACGGCCGAGAACCCGTGGCGTGTCCGACAAGTCCTCGATGACGCTTCGGGCGACCGCAACTGGGCGCTGATAGGCCACGTGGACCGGGAACAATCTCGAGAACAGGGCCGAGCAGTCGTCAC
>JAGNEX010000126.1 GCA_018003035.1 Acidimicrobiia bacterium | reverse complement strand
GGTTCGACGACGGCAGCGACGACCGAACCCCACCGTTGGTCGGGCACCCCAACGACCAAGACGTCAAAGACGGCCGGGTGAGTCTTCAAGATGCCCTCGACCTCTTCGGGGAAGATCTTTTCGCCGCCCGAATTGATGGACTGGGAGCCGCGCCCCAACAAGGTGATCGTCCCGTCATGTTCTCGAATCGCCCGATCACCTGGAATCGACCACCGCACTCCGTCGACCTCCACGAAGGTCGCTGCGGTCTTTTCGGCGTCCTTGTAGTAGCCGATCGGGATGTGGCCCCGGCGGGCCAGCCACCCGACCTCGCCGGGCTGTGCGACCGTGTGGTCGTCGGACAGCACGGTCGTGTCGTCGCCCATCGAGAACTGGGGGGCGTCGCTCGCCAGGTCGGCGGCCGCCCCCTGCGCGCCTGTTTCCGAGGCTCCAAAAGAGTCGACGACGATCACGTGGGGGAGGCGCTCCCGGAAGGCCTGTTTGACGCCCGCGCTCAGGATTGCGCCACCCGATGCGATCACCATCAGACGATCGAGTTGGTGGCCGTCAGGGTCGTACGCCTCCACCAGCGGGCGGGCCATTGCGTCGCCGACAAGGGTCATCGTGTTGGCGCCAGACTCTGCACACAGGCCCAAGACTTGCGCGGGATCAAATCGGCGTGACGGGTTCAGCACGATCGTCGCGCCCTGAAAGATTCCGTTGAACGTTGCCCACTGGGCCGAACCGTGCATCAGTGGGGGCAGGATCAACATGACGAGGGGCGCAGGGTTCGAAGCTGCGCTGAGCGCAATGTCCTCGGGGCGAGCAATGCCGGGACCACCCCAATTTCCGCCGCCCATCGCTCCAAAAAACGCGTCCTCAGAACGCCACATCACACCCTTGGGGAGGCCGGTGGTGCCGCCGGTGTAGAGCATGTAGAGGTCGTCGGGAGAACGAGCGTCGGCCGGGCGTTCAGGCGACGCTGACGCTAAGGCATCTTCGTACATGACGGCGCCTGGCACGACGGGATCTGACCCGGTCTCATCTGCGAGGCAGATGAAGGTGTGCAACAGCGGAAGTCGATCGGCGATGTGTGCGAGGCGGGGTCCGAATTCGGCTTCGTAGATGATCGCCTTCAGATCTGCGTTATCGAACAGATAGGCGAGTTCCTCTTCGAGGTAGCGATAGTTGACGTTGATCGGCACCGCTCGCGCCTTAAATACACCCACCATCGTTTCGAGCCATTCGGCCCGGTTGTAGCTGTAAATGCCGACATGATCGCCGGGCCGTATTCCTCTGGCGATCAGCGCCTGCGCGAGGCGGTTAGAGCGCTCGTCCCACTGCGCATACGTGCGCCGCTCGTCACCAGCTGCCAGACCGATCCGATCGGGAACGGTATCGACCACCTTCTCGAAGAGATCCGCAAGGTTGAATTCCATACTGCAGCGTGCAACAGATGACCGCGTTTAGGCAAGATCGTGCCGTGACTACCAACCCTGAAATGCCGTCCCAACCGTCCGACCCGCCAGATTCGGAGACCACTCCAGCACAGGCGGACGACTCGGTCGCCCCTCAGGTACAGGCCGCCACTACCGGGTCATCGCCGTCCGGCGACGCGGTGCTGTCACCACCGGCGGTCACGGTCGGGATGAGCCCCAAACGGACGGGCGCCGAACGAGGCGAGACCATGTATGACCGGGTCGGAGAAGACTGGTTTCACCAGCTCACGACCTACTTCTATGAAGGTGTGGCAGACGACGAACTGCTCCGGCCGCTGTATCCCGAACAAGATCTCGAACCGGCTCGTCAACGGTTGGCGTTGTTCCTCATCCAGTACTGGGGAGGTCCCACCACCTACTCAGAAAAGCGTGGGCATCCGCGCCTTCGGGCACGCCACATGCCGTTTCCGATCGGGACCGAGGAACGCGACGCCTGGCTGTCCCACATGAATGCGGCGGTCGACCGTATGCCGGTGGCGCCCGAAGATGAGCAGACGCTCCGCCGCTACCTTGCCGACGCCGCCCATTTTCTGATGAACCGCCCGTCCTGACGGACCCGCGGCGAACTTAGGGCTGGCTTAACATTCTGGCCATATCGCGCTCACGGTGTTTCACATTCTCTCAGAGCGCGACCCTCCGAGGATTGCTGGAGGTATTCGAACACGCGCGTGATAGCGCGCATGGACCGTCTCAAAAAGCCTAGATGGCTCCCGCCGGCACTTAGCTAGGTTGCCGTGCGGGCCGACAATTGAAGATGGTTACAACCCTTATGAGGACGATCTGTGTTCGCCCATTTCACTGACGATCCATTCCCGAACGACCCCGAGTCCGGTGAAAGCGACGGTTGGATGTTGGAAGAGGCGCCAAAGGCGGTGGATCACCCAGCCGATTCGATCCGCTCGCTGATCGCCGATGTCGTTGCTGAGGTTCGCGCTGCCGGCCCCACCACGCTGGCGGGAGCGATCCGCAACGTCGTCACCCGTCTGCGGACTGCATTCGACCTCGATGGTGTATCGGTTCGAGATCCTCACTCAACGCTGCGCACGGTGGTCGCCTCGTCTGGGACGGTCGAGGGTGACGCCGATTTCGTCGTCGGGAACGAAGCCGAAGGGGTGGTCGTCGAGTTCCGTGGCGGCGGCGTCAACCGGTGGGACCACGCGACTCGTTCCGCCGTGATCAGCGCCAGCGGTGAGATCTACCTAGCGTGGAGTAAAGCGCACGCCATCGTTGCCGAGTACGCCGACGGGCTCTTGGACCCGGTCGTCGGCATCCCAAGTCGGCGGGCATTTCTGCAACGCGTCGGCCACCATCTGGACAGTTCTTCCGACGCTGGCGCCGTGATTCTCTTAGATGTCGATCGCTTCCGCCTCATCAATCAGATGGACGGTGTCGACAGCGACGACGTCCTCCGCAGCGTGGCCAGCGCGATTGAACAGTGCGTGCGCCCAAGCGATCTGGTCGCTCGAATCGGGGCCGACTCCTTTGCCATCTTTGCGACCGATCAGGTTTCGCGAGGTGACGCGGAACGGATCACCGCCCGCATCCGCAACGCGGTTTCTGGCCGGATCCGAATCTCCGATCACCTCGTGCCGCTGCGAGTTTCGGCGGCGGTCTCGTTGTTGGCGCACAGCACACTGAGCGCGGACGATCTCGTGTCGGTCGTGGAATCGGCGCTGCGGGACTCGAAACGTCGGGGCGGTGATACCTACACGTTCGTCGACCAGGGCATGCGCGACCGCTGGCATCACGAACAATCCACCGCACATGCGCTACGGGGAGCGCTTTCGGACAATCAGCTGCATCTCCATTTCCAGCCCGAATATGACCTTCAGACGGGACAAATGCTCGGCTGCGAAGCGCTGCTCCGCTGGGAACATCCGTCGAAAGGCATGCTCAGTGCGGGGTCGTTCATCGAGGTTGCCGAAGCGGCTGGAATTCTCGACCACTGGGGTCCCTGGATTCTTGGGCGCGCCTGCGCCGCGCTCAACGATCTGTGCCAGGCGACCGGTCGGGCCGACCTGGTGATGCGCGTCAACGTCTCGGCCCACCAACTTGTCCGCCCCCATTTTGCAGA
>JAGNEX010000051.1 GCA_018003035.1 Acidimicrobiia bacterium | reverse complement strand
GTCCATCAAGGCCCGTGGGATGAGGCCGCAGGACTGCTTGCCGGACGCTGTGACCTTGGCGACGGCATCGAGTCGGCAACGCTGACCTGGGTGCACGAACTGATGGTCGCGGCATCAGGTATCGATGGTGGTGACGCTGTGCTGTCATGGTTCGACGGCTGCTGATCAGGGAGACTCCGGCTTGTTGGCTGGCGGAACGAGGCGCACGCCCAGGTACCCCTCGGCGCTCCCCAAGAGCTCGGGATCCTGCTCGCGTCCCTGAGCGAGGTTCGCTGCGACGATCTCGGGGCCAACGGACAGCGTCCCAGGTCCTCCCAGCCAGCCGGCCAACCACGTGACACCGACCGGGATGTTCCAGCGGTGGGCCATGCCGGAACGAGGGTCGATTCCCGGCAACGGAGGCCGAGGCTTATGGCGGCCGGTGACCTCCGGAATGTCGACGCGTGCGTTGCCGGCGCTGAGTGCGAGGCACTGTCCGCTCGTCGCGAGCCCAAGCAGGAGGCCACTCCCCGGCGGATGCGTGAGGCCAGGCAAAATGGTGGAGAGCATCTGGGTAAACCACGGTCCGGGGCTAACCCAGGCCGTGGCGCCGAACCGGTCGAGCGAGGCCCGCATCGAGGATTCGATGCGGGTTCGAGCCGGCTGTGAGTAGGCGGACCCCACGAGCCAGAAGACGAGCGTCTCGTTGGCAGTCGCTGCGCCTGCTGTGCCGGACGATGTCGTGTTTGGCCACCAGACGGCCGGTGAACCAACTGTCGTCACGTTACGGTTTGGTTCACTGCCAACCGGCTCGTTTACCGAAGGAACGAATCGCGATGCTGACGGGGCGATCGCATTGGTTGGGTTGGAGGTTGCCGTGGGGAGCCCAGCAGTGCCCGGTTCGCCGGAGACGGCCGGCGCGATGGCTCTCGAACGCGTATTGGACCAGGCCCCTACGGCCAGCGCGCCTGCGACCGCGGCGGCTCCAGAGCCGAGGATGATCGGCAGCGGCCCGCTCCCGGAGTCGGTTCTGGAGCCGGTGGGACGTGGGGCCCCGGCCTGCTCAGCGCGATTACGACCGGCCTCGAGCACGGTCGTTGAGTCGGACGGCGGCGTGGCAACGACTCCGGGAGAACTTGTTGTTGGCGGCGTCGTCGGCTCGGTGGTGCCCGGGGGAGCGGCGGGAGGGATCTGAGCTGCGACCAGCCCTTGGAACTGGTCGACCACCATCTGGTGGCACGCGGTCCCCGGACAAGCCGTCTGCGACATCTGTCGGTGGGTCGAGATCGTTCCAGTGATCACCTCCTTACCTGGCGGGTGAAGGTTGGAGCCCCTGGAGGCGAACGTGGTCGTGGCTCCCGGAGTGACGTCGACCTTGTATCGGTCCGCAAGCCAGGCCAGCAATGTGATCATCGATGACACCGCTGCTTCGGGCGGCGGCTCGGCTTCGAAGTCGCCCAAGAAACAGCACAACTGACTGAATCCCTGGTTTCCGCCGGTTGCCGAGCCCCGAATTGGACCATCGACACTTCCCGTCCTGCCCTCCCAGATTGTTCCGAACTTGTCGACGAAGAAGTTGTACGCGATGTCGGGCCAGTCCTTCTCCGCGCCGGTGTGGAAGCTGTAAATCTGACGTAAGATACCCTCGACGTCCTCGGGCTGATAGTCGGAACCCGGCTCGGAGGTGTGGTGGACGAGGAGAAATCTGACCTGCTCAGCCTCGATGGGGGCTTTGATGGGGAGGTCGGGCGCCCAATCCCGTCGTCGTCGTATCTGTGGGGCGTTCAACGCGCCAGGCCCAGGCCTGTGTGTCACCTCAGAACGCTTGGTGAGGCCGTGGGTGGCAGCCAACGGGACTACTGCGGTCGCGCCCAAGAACCGGCGTCGACTGGTTGTGATACTTCCCATGGGATCGCAGTCCCGAATTCCGCACATGCCGTTGGCTCGTCCTTGCACCCTGTCCATCAGCCCAACAGGAATCAACCATGAGCGTACTACTTCAGTCCGTGACTAGGCTGTGGATGGTCAGAACTCAGATCCTAGACCGATTTCTGGTTTGCCACACCTTCCAGAGCTACGATGAGCGACGTTCTCGTCACCCATCGTGGTTCGCCGTGCTGGATTCGTCAGCGGTCCAGCACCTCGACGCCGTGGGCTATCCCAGGAGTTGAACCATGACAGAACCAGTTCGTCCACCTTCGCCCGACCTGCCGGCCCCTCCACGGAGCCGAGACCTCCCTGCTCCACCGTCTCCGGTATTGCAACAGCCCAGCGCCCAACCTGCACACGCTGGTGATACCCGGCCAAGCATCAGCCTGGGATCCGTGACGAGCGTCGCTGGTTCTAGAACCTCAAACTCGAAGACCACGCTGATCGGCATGTCAATTGTAGGCCTACTCTTGGCAGGAGGAGGTGTGCTTGCGGTTGCGCTTGGGGGAAGGGCCAGTTCTGAGGACACGAGTGATGAAGTCGTGCAGTCAGATGATTCGGCTGGGGGGTTGGGCGATTCGAGTGACAGCGGCGACTCGCTTGATTCGGACGGACCGACCGGACGGAACCTTGATTCAGCAGCCGCTGACGAGTCCAGCCTTGGTTCCCCCGACGGTTCGTCGCCTCAGCCGTCGCTGGATGAATCGTCAGGCACGTCGCAAGACTCGGCGTCGATCTATATGGAACGCGACGAAATTTATGGCGAGGCAGTCGCCGTCGTCTGGAGCCAGGTCGCGAACGCGGATGACCCGTCGTGGGCGGAGACCGTTCAAGAGCAGGTCGATCAGTACTCGAGCGAGTATGGAGGTGACTTTGTCGGGATTCGGGGAGACGAATTCCGGTCGACTAAGGGAGGCACCGTGGCGGTTGTGCACAGAGGTGGGTTCAGCGACGCTCGCGCAGGCGCCTCTTGGTGTCGAAGCCAGGGGCTCACTGAGGACTACGCGTGTTTTGGTCTTCGGCTGAGCGATGACTTCGATTTCGAGGCCCGGGGACCTGATCAGCGTATGTATCCAGCGAACTTGTAACACCTCTCCACGCCCCGCCGTAGCTTGGAGATCGATTGTGGCAAGCGTCTCGAACGTAAGTAGAGTGAGGATGACTATTCGAGCTTTGTAACTGTTCGAAGATTGCTCTAAACTAAAAGAGGTGTTCCTTGTCAAATTCGGTTAAGGATTCGTCGACACTTGCAGAAGGTCGATGCAGCGCGATCGCTGGCGCAAGGCCTGCGGGGTGTGGCAACAACAGGGCAGGGTTGGGCGCCGGTCTTTGGGGCAGCCATTCCGCCTGCGTCTGCCGTCCGAAATCCGTCGCAAATGAGATCAAGAAGGATCGAGAATGTCACAACTGAAGCAACTCAAGAGCACGGTGAACCAACTTGCGGCCTCCTCCAAGAAGACGGCTGGAAGTCTGGCGGGATACGAACGAGAGCTGTCTAAGCACCAGGCGGCGGTGCAGCAGGCGATCGCAGGGAGTTCGCAGCGCAAGGATGCTGAAATCATGTCGGCTTTGCAACAGGCATCCACCGCGGTCAAGCAGGCGACGTCTCAGCTTCAGAACGTCGCCAGGATCGCCCAGTCGTATGGTCAATCCCTCTGACAGCTGATGTCTGCCGCTGAGTTCCGCCAGATCGCCAGGGACGCGTCGAAGCAAGCCGCCGCGCTGGATGACCTAGCAAAGAGGCTGTCGAGTCTTGAGTCCAAGACGTCCGCAGCCATCAAGGGCACCGCAACTCAAGACGATCGAAAGATGATCGCCCTTGTCGGATCCAGCTCTGACAGTATCCGCTCCTCTGCCGCAGGATTCAGGCAGGTCGCGGCGGCAGCCAAGGACGTGGCCGGCGAGCTCGCCGCTCAGGACAAGCAGCATCAGAAGCACGCTCGCAAAGCTCGCTGAAGGTAGGGACATGGCATCAGATCTGGAGAAGCTCGCCGATTCAGTTCGTGCGCTTGGTGACTCCGGGAGCCCATTCCTCGAGGTGGTTTCGGCCGCTGCGAAATCGGCGTCGCACTTGGCCAACAAGATTCCCGATGCGAAGGGAGTGCAAGGCGTCAAGGCGGTACATGCTGGGCTTCAAGCGGCGCAGGCTGGTGCTCGGGCAGCCACCTCTGACCTTGAGGAGTTCAACAGGAGCGCGAGTGCTTTCGCCGCCCGCCTTGCAAAGGGGGGCGGTTCGTCGGGATGGGAGAAGGCCGGAAAGTTTGGAATCGCGGCTATCGGCACCGCAAACGTTGTCGCGCATGCGGCCCTCAACCCGCCGTTCCCCAACCAGAACCGGTACCAACCAGCACCAACTCCCGAACAGGGCCACGAGCTGAGGATTGAGCGGCCGGCACCCAAAGGGGCTGTGGGATGGGCCCGCAGTTGGTATCAGGACCGGGACGCCAATATGGAGGCGGCTGGGATCTCGGATGATCACGAAAAGCTGAATGATGTACAGAAAAACAGCAACGAAGAAACGAAGTGGAAGGGGCCCCCAAAGGACCCCCCATACGGCGATCACGGGTCACCACCTCCGAAGTAGGACTGACTACGTCAGCACGACTCGGCGGGGTTGACTCTGACCGTCGCTCTCCGGCAACGCCAGGCTGCCTGCGGGGAGGCAACGATGCTGGCCCCACGCCCGGATGGCGGCGACATCCTCGGCGTTGGTTTGGCTGTAGGGAATCACGTTACGGAAATGCAGTCGGATCTCGTCGTCGCTGGGCAGCGCGCCGGTCCCACGCCCGAACATCTTCTGGGCCAGTTCATTGACGACGGCGTCGATGTCGCTCCCGGAGAATCCATCCGACAGGGTCACCAGCTCCTGGATGAGCGAGGGCGACAGTGCTTGAGTGAAGTGATGGGTGAAGTAGAGGTCGAGTATCTCTTCGCGGTCTGCCGGATCAGGGAGATCCACGAAGAAGATCTCGTCGAATCGTCCCTTGCGGAGCAGCTCGGGGGGGAGTGACTGGACCTCGTTGGCCGTCGCCACGATGAACACCTTGGAGGTGGACTCCTGAAGCCAGAAGAGGAACTGGCCGATCAAGCGGCGGGTGGTGCCGCCGTCGCCAGGGCCCGAGGCGAGTGCTTTTTCGATCTCATCGATCCAGAGCACGCAAGGCGCCACACGGTCGGCCATCTCGAGTGCTTCCCGCAGCCGACTTTCCGATTGCCCGACGTACATGCCCATGATCGACGACATGTCCAGCCGATACAGCGGCAGCATCCATTCCTGCGCAACCGCTTTTGCCGAGAGCGACTTGCCGCACCCGGGGACGCCGACGAGCAGCATGCCCTTCGGCGGGGCAAAGGTGGTCTGCGAGAGATCGGCCGTAATGAGCGACTGCTTGGTCGCCAGCCACTCCCGAAGTGTGTGTAGACCTCCTACCTTGTTAGCCCCTTCCTTGAGCTGCACTCGCTCGATACCCGAAAGGTCACCGAAGATGCGATCCTTGTATCGGGACAGCTCTGGCATGTCGTCCTTATTGAGTTGACCCCTCGCCATCATGCTTGCCAGAACGTTGATGGCCTCCATTTCGGTGATGCCCGACAGGATCTCGGCAGCTCGTCGCAGGTCGTCGTAGTCCCACTCCACCGTGACTGGTCCGCGGTTGCCCTCGATGAAGTCGCTAAGGGACTCGGCCATCTCGTCCATAGTCGGCAGGTCGAGGCGTTCGGTCATGCCGAGTCGAGACAGACCGGGCCACACCGGTTTGGTCGTGACGACGATGATGCTGCAGCTGCGGGATTCGGCCAATCGGACCATCTCGGCAAAGTGACGCGACTGGGAGGTCTCCTGGTCCAGCTCGTCGACGTCGGTGAAGATGAAGTTGACGTTCGTTCGGGCCTTGAAGGTTGTCCGAGCATGCTCAAGTGCGACAACCAAGGAAGTCTCGTCTGACACCGATTGGCTGGAGAGGAGATCCCGAACACCCTCGGTTCGGGAGTGCTCATAGAACTGCATGGTGCTAAGCGTGCTCGCGCACTCACTCAGAACTTCCATGACCCGGTTCGGCTCATAGGACTGGATCACGATGAGCGGGACCCGGGCCTTGAGGTAACGCTCGACGCTGTCGACAACTGTCGCCTTGTCCGGCACTACTCGTCTCCTCGGGCCGTGAACGGCCGTATCTTGCGCCAGCGTTTAGAGCCGGGCGCTTCGGTTGGATTGACTTCCCTGAGCGGAGCGGCGACTACCCGCTGACCAGCAGAGTTTGCTGCGAATGCCATGACGGCTTCGAAGGAGTGCTCACGGACCACATCGAGCATCCCCTCGGCCTCGGTCCTGCTGAGGTGCCCTTCATTGGCCTGTCGCTGGATGTGATCCACGATCTGCTGTTGGCTTCTGGCAATGTCCTCGGCGGTCTGTTTGGTGAATGAATCCCGTGCCTCGGCAGGCAGCGATGGATGCGACACCAGTTGCACCCGTCGAGTGAGCCTGGTCCTGAGCTGCACCAGGTCGTGTCCAAGCGCGAATCGGTCCTGGCTCAACCGCAGTGTCTTGCCGAGATCATCGCTCCACTGGGTGGTGACGGACTGCAAAGCTTGGCGCAGGTGGTTGAAGAGGCGCTGGTAGGTATCGGGGGTGAAGGTCTCAAGGGCGAGGGACGGCAGGTGGTCGAGCGGGGTCATCGGGTCATTGCCCCAAGCTCGCAAGGTCAGCACCCAGGTCTCGTATGGAGTTCTGCCGACAAGTTCGGAGCCAGTCATCTCAGGTTACATTCATCGCTGGACGGTGAGTTCTCCCGGCGGCAATGGCTCCCAGTCTGGCAGATTCCCTGCGATCAATCGCTCGCGGGAAGTCTGCGATTTGCCCTGCTTGGCTCGCATGGCGAGGACCCCTCGGGCAACTACGACGCCGTCCTTGGAGCCGGTTCCTGCAGCTTCTGGCCTGCGCTGGAACTTCCCTACACTCCTCGTCCGCCGGATCAGTGGTGAGGCGTCGGGGGGCGCAGCAGCGTTGGTCAGATCGATCTCGCTGGGGTCTTCCGAGGTGCTTGAGCTGGTCATTGGACTACGCCACCATTTTCTTGGTTCGGGTGGCGGTTGGCCACGTGTCGATGATTTGGAGGAGGCCGTCCTCGTTGGAGTCGAGTTCTCCGTAGGTCAGTTGTAGGTCGACGAACTGGGCCATGGCGTCGCGATACATCGAGACGCTGTGCTCGACGGCAGCCTCCTGCTGGCGCCACGCGGCCGCCACGGCGTCATCGCACTTCTGGCGCTTTTGTTGTCCGAGGAAGAACACGGCGCCGCCGGCTGCGATCCAGCCGAGAAGAATCCCAATGATGGGGAACCCGATAACTGCGCCGAGGATCGCCCCGCCGATGAGGCCGACGAGGAAGCCGATCATTGCCGGCGCGACGTACCAGCTGTTCTTGAACGAGATCGTCTTGATGTACTCCGCAAAGGTTGACTGCCAGGTGGCCGCCAGGCGAGCGACGCCTGCATCCTCCTGTTCGGAGGTTTCGATGGTGCAGCCCTGAAAGCTGTAGGTTTGGGCGTAGTTGGAGTGATCTCCGGTGAAGGAAAGGCTGACCTCATCGACAGCCGATGACCGGTAGTAGACGCAATACCGACCGACCGCGACTCGGAAGTCCTCTTGCCCGACGCCGATCGCGATTCGTTGGGTCTGTGTGCTGACACCGAGGGTGTCGGGGTTGATGGCGGCTTGCGTTTGCATCGACACGACGTCAGACGTCTCCTCCAATGCCTTATTCAGCTCGTCAGCTCGTTCTCGAGCGCGGGTCAGGTCGCCGTCCTCCTCGATTACAGCGTCGTGGAACACCACCTCACGCTTGAGGGGCAACTCCTCCTCGTCATATTCGGTCACCAACTGATCGAGTATGTCGTCGAGGAGGTCCTCCAGGAAACTGGGAATCGACGCGTCGTGCTTCGCAATGGCGTCGTACTTCTCGATCGTGGCAGGCAGGGCGGAGGCCATCTCCAGCTGGAACTCGAGGGTCTTCCATTCCGGCGTGAGGTGGGCCAAGGCCGCATATTCGCCGCCGGCGGAGAACTGCATGCGTTGTACGCCGATCTCGCTCGCCCATTGTTCGACCTGGGCCTCAACGATGTCCTTCCGGTCGCGGAGCTCGGAGCACCAGCGCCCCATCGACTCGGACACCACGTCGCGACCTGTGGTGCCAAAGGCGTCGTACGACGCTGCCTCCAGGATCACCGCAAACTCGCGAGTCAACGAACTCGGGTCCAGCGTCAGTAGGTAGTGGCGGAGCCACCTGACCGACGACTCGATGCGACCCTGACGGCGCAGCACGAGAGCGAAGAAGAGGCTGGCCTTGTTCTTGTCCCGTGAGAATGTTTCCTGAACGGACTTCTCGGCCATCTCCGGATCGTCCTTCGACCAGGCTGCCAGCGCCACCAACGCTGGTGCCAGCCAGTACCTCGGAGTCTGGATCATCAACTCCTCACTCACCGATGAGACGGTGTCGTTGGAGACGTTGCCTACGTCGAAGCTCTGAAGTATGCCAACCGATGTGAGGCGGACCTTGGTGTAGTGGCCAAACTGGCGGTCGAGGTCGGCGCGGAGTGCTGCAACTTTCGTCTCAGACCGCTGAACGTTGGCGACCCTTGCGGCGGTCTGTGTGAACTCCTCAAAGTCTGCCTTGAGCTGACGGAGCTCGTCGGAGGCGAGCCGAAGGTCGCCGCGGACCTGGCCGACCTCTGTTCCAACGCCGTCGATTCGACTCGACAGGTTGGACTCGAGGTTGCCGATTGCCCTCGTGATGGGGGAGAGGTCAACGTACTCTGCCATGGGAAACCCTTCATGGTTGCTAGGCGACTTGCGATCCGTCAGAACGAATGGGTATGACCTGGCCATCTGAATAGATCTCGACAAACAGGTAGGCGTCTGATCTGACCAAAGGTCGTGCGGCCGTGAACGGTGGTGGGACGACCTGGTCGTGGGTGAAATGTTCGATGATTGAACCAACGATGGTCATGCGATGATCAACATACGGGTGCCCTAAGTAGCATTTGCTGAACAGGCCGACCAGCTCTCCGCCGCCACGGTCGTCGTAGGCCTCGCGAATCCACTGCATCAGTTCCCGCTGCCCTGCGGGGTCAACGGTCGAGTCGATGCGAAGGATCGCGTCGACCAGTTGGGCGCTCCTCGGGCGGCTTCGTTGCGTGATGGCGAACTGGTTGGTTGTGGCGACGCGCGATGTCTGCTGGTGAGGAGGTATGGACCTTGTCAAGTGTGTCGTGTTCTGAGGCTGCCTGAAACGATGGAGCAAGGTCCCTCCTTCCTGATGAGCAAAGTAGTTCGTAGTAACTAGGTAAGCAAGATGAGGACGACGGCCAAGGCGACAGCCACGGCGGCGCTGAGGCCGATGACCAGGCGGCGATTCCAGGAGGCATCGCCCGGTGGTTCAGCGACGGATGTGCCACCAATCGAAAGCTGAACCGAATCGGAAGAGCCGACCGTGTTAGCGACTTGTTGGGCGTTCTCGCGACGTGCTTTCTCCACCCACTGCCATGACTGTTCCGCACCGCGGAGTTCGGCCGTCAATCCCTTCACTTCACGCTCAAACTGGTCCGGGCCTGAGAAGCTCAGTGGCTCGGTGGTCGCGTTGAGGGAAACCGAAGCGCGAGCGACCAACTGGTTCACGGAAGGTCGAAGGTGCCTGAGGGAGGAATCTAGGTTCTTGAGGGCGGCCGCCGCCGTGCGTTGATCCTTGAGAGCGGCGTCGACCTCGGCGGTCCCGGCTTCTCGGGCCGCCTGGAGTAGGCGGCTGTGGTTTGCTTCGCGTTCGACCGTGGCATGTACCTCGCTGACGTACCGGTCGTAATCTGCGTTGGTCGACGTCATGCGGGCACCCCCGACGCGTTGGGGTCGGCGTAGGGCACCACGGTCTCCAGGCCCTCTCCCGATCGGTCATGAATGCCGAGGCGAGGACGGCCGTCGACACGGGAGACGGAAGGGCCTGCGATTGATTTCAGGTCATCGCGGCCAAGATCTGCGGTGACGAACAGTGCCACACCTGGCTCGTAGGAGAGGTCTACCTCAAGGGTTCGTAGATTGTGCCACCAACCGATCAAGTACATGCCATGGATGGCCCCTTCCTCGGCCAACCGTCTTAGCGCCGTCCGCCCTGACGGGCCCGGCGGGACATACTCGTCCTCGTTCCCATCGTCGCCTTGGACCTCTTCATCCATTCCGCGCACTCGTTGAAGACCGAGGCCGACGATGAGATCATGCCCCGATGCACCGCTGTCCATTCGTTGAGCAACGGCCTCACGAAGAAACGCTGCAATGTCTTGCTGGGCGAGTACATTGACGGGTACGCCACACTCGGTTGCGTAGTCGTTCGCTTGCTCGAACCAGGCCTGACCCGTCTCGCCGTTCCCGTCGAGAACGGTCAAAGTGCCCCCTCCTGCCAGGGAGTGACAGGCGGTCATAATCATCGTCAAAAGCGCAGCGCGAGCGAGGGTCTCGTCGGCTCCGACGATGGCTACCGCTTGGTCGGCGTCGGGCGCCATGTGATGGACCCTGGGTTCAGCCGAGACCGCTACGGGACGGCCTAACCAGATTGAAAGGCCGTCGGCCGAGTCCTGGAGAGCAGAAAGTCGACGGTGCTCCCCGAGCGATGTCGGATCGAGTTCAGCGAAGTCGTTCCCCATGAACAGGACTGGGCGTTCTCCGTGTCGGAGGGTCCAGAGGTCTCGTTGCAGTTGCGCCATGGCGGATGGTTCTGCGAAAGCGATGGTGCCCCGAATGTTGTCGAGCTCGGGATTGCCGCCAAAGTTCTTGTTGAGGATCGCTTCGCCCCGATAGGTGAGCTCGGAAGCCGCCTTGTTTCCCTGGCTCAGGATCGCCTGCGACTCGCCCGGCGTGTTCTTGAGTGACATGCGGAGGGGGAACTGTCCGAAGATTGCGTCGCCCTTCACGGCGAGCCCGCGAATGCCGGAGATAGTCTGAGAAGCCAGGAGCAGGTGGATCCCGTACGCTCGGCCCTGCTTCGCTAATGCCTCGGTGAGTTCGACGCAGGTGTCCACGTAGCCTTCGTCGCCCTCGAACAGCACATGGAACTCGTCGATTACGAGCAATACTCGCGGCATGAGCGCCTTGGTGGTTCCTCGATACTCGTCGATCGAACCCGCGTTGACCGACTTGAACAGATCTGAGCGCCGCTCCATCTCATCGTGCACGTGTTGGAGGACAGCGACACCAAACGCGTGGTTGGACTCCAAGCCGAGGACCTTGGTGTGGGGAAGCCAGGCCTCGCCCTGGCTGTCTGCGTCGAATCTTTTAAACTCCAAACCGCGTTTGAAGTCAAGCAAGTAAAGCTCGAGTTCATCGGGGGAGTAGCGCGTGGCGAACCCGTAGATGATGCTCAGCAACAAGTTTGATTTGCCTTGCCCGACGGCGCCTCCAATCAGCAGGTTGGGTAAGGGCGGGTTTTCGGTGCGGAGATCCAAGGTCATCGGATCGCGACCGGAGCGCCCGATCACCACACCGAGGCCTGCCGCTGCCGAGTGCTTCCACGGGGACTTGATGTCCGCCTCCAGCAACTCAATCAATGGGATGAGTGGGCCCGCAACCGAACTCGACCGTATCGCCGACAGTTCCACAACCGACGAAATGACTTCATCGTCCGGCCGCGGATCGATCTCGATCGATACCCCGGCGTTGAACTGCGGCGCCGTGAGGTTCCCGCCCTGAACTCGGAGGTCGACCAGTGCGGATCGCAGATCATCGATGTGGACCTCGGCGGCAGGGGTAACCGCTTCATCGGTGGCGACGAGAAGTGAGACCCCCGTGCGGCCTCCGACCTTCGCAGCCCGAACCAACTGCTGCTGGAGGCGTTCGTCGATGCCGAACGGGTAGTCGAGGACTACGACGACCGACAGTGTTCCTTCAGGAACGTCTGCGTTGCGCCAGAGGTCGCCCAAGCTGCTGACTCCGGAAGAAACCGCAAGCTCAGCGTTGACGGCTGCCTGGCTGATTGTTCGTTCCACGGACATAGCGAACTCGTTGGGATCAGTGGCCGGCGTCGGAAATGAGGACCCTCTGATCCGGCGAAGGCCCACGAAGCGGCCCACTTGCCCGCTGAGTCGCGGATCAAAGACCGTGATGGAGAGATGTTTGATGGGACACTGAGCCACCAAACGGGTGAGGGCACCCAACACCATTGCGTTGCGTTGCTCCTCGTCCCCGCTTACAAACCAGCCGGCGCCGTCGACAAGCGGAACCAGTGCGGGGAGGCCCTGAGCAGGACCCGATGAGATTTGGCCGACCCGGAAGTGCCTTGCGGGCAAACTACCGTCAGCTGCATCGATGAGATTGGGCCATGGTGCAGAGGCGGCCCCGGGAGCGAGATCATCGATGATTTGGTTGAGCGTCGATCGAGCGGCCTCGCTTGCCGTCGCATGTGAACGTTCCTCTTCGGTAGTCAGCTGAGTCTGCTGAGATTTAGATAGGGATCGAAACTGCTGAACCCGCTTAGCGTGCTCGGACTCCGATTGAGTCCGCATGAAGGGCAGTGCCAACTCCAGGCTCCTGAAACGTTGAGCCACAGATTGCACACGTTCGATCGCAACCCTTTCACCCTCATTGAGGTGATGAATCCGACCGGACTCCGACAGGTTCTCGGCAAAGACCCGAGGTTCGATGGGGGGCGAGGCGGGATCGGGAGGGTTCTGGCGTCGGGGTTGCCGAAGGTCCCCCTGAGTGCCGGGAGGCGGCGGCCGCTTGTCGGCGCCGTCTACATGAACACGTCTCCGGCTTGCAGACGAACCGCTAACCACAGCGACTCCGAGACTCATCTGGGAGGGGATTGGCTCGGGCCGTAGCCGTCACCACGTGAACATGATTGTCCGTTCCAATAGGCATGCAGGTGAGCGCCTTTCGGGTCTCCGCTATGTTGCCGCTCAGTACCGTACATGAACATGCACCGCTGATTCCACGTCGGTCGAGAAGGGCGAACGAAGGAGCAATGCTTACGGCGTCGCGGTGTGTGCCTTGCATCGCCATGTCCCGAAGCGTCCCAGCGGCCCGTCTGGCCGTGAATGCGATTGCCGGCGGAGCAATTTAGGTTGGTTTCATCGGTCTGGTGGTTTGGTCGGAGCTGTTGAAACGCAGAAAGTGTCATACTGAAGAGGAGGATGACGGTGTTGATTCAATCATAACCCAGATCAGAAAGACACTTCCAGCCAGCGCACCTTTGTACGACCCGGACGAGGTCGAGGACGTCTTCGACCATCCGAACCTGGTGTCCGAATCGAATCTGTTGTTGATGGCCACCCTGGCCAGACGCGTCGGGATCCCCGCCCTGGTCCGATGTGGCGCTCCTCCCGCGACGTCAGGTGACCAGCGTGCGGACGTCGATGAACAACTGGGCGATCAGCAGGATGTACACCCCACCGGCGATGATCGAGTAGCGCCATCGCCACGGGTGGTCACCCGCAAAGAAGCGCCGGGCCGAGTAGAAGATGGCCACCATCGACACCAACGACAGTGCGATTCCCAGGATCGGGCCCAGGTCGCCGGTCAGGTTGATGATCGGCGCGAGCA
>JAGNEX010000125.1 GCA_018003035.1 Acidimicrobiia bacterium | reverse complement strand
ACGGAACGCTGGTCCGCAGCCACGTTTTGGCCGACCACGACCGCATAACAATCGGGTCGACGACGATGATCTATGAAAGTTTGTGAGCCGTGCCAGAGTCGATCCTGACAATTCTCAAGCTGTGCTTCCTGGCGTTGCTCTACCTCTTCATGGCACGGGTTATCCGGACGGTCTGGATCCAGATCAGCGACGCCGACAACGAAGGCGTCACCGCGGCGGGCCCCGAAACGGTCAAAAGTCGACAACGCCGCAGCCGCCCTACCAAGCTCCAGATCAAATCCCCCCGCGACCGCGCTGGCACCACCTATGAAGTCGATCACGAACTGACGATCGGCCGTGCGTCCGGCTGCGCGATCGCCGTTCCCGACGACAGCTACGCATCCCAGCTCCACGCTCGAGTATTCGTCCGCGATGGCAACATGTACGTCGAAGACCTAGGTTCCACCAACGGGACGACGGTCAACGGTAAACAACTGACGGAGGCTCGCCGCCTAAAGAACGGGGACCGCATCGAGGTCGGCCACACGATCTTTGAGGTGACCAAGTGAAGTTCGTCGGGGCAGGTAAGAGTGACGTCGGTCGGGTCAGATCGGGCAACGAGGACGCGTTCCTCGTCGACCACGGCCGGGCATTGTTCGCCGTCGCCGACGGTATGGGTGGCCACCAAGCTGGCGAAATCGCCTCGCACACCGCCATCGAAACCCTTCGAGCCGAGTTCGACGCCGACGAAGACATCGCCGACGCCATCACCCAAGCCAACCGCGCCGTGTACACGAAAGCTCATTCCAACGTGGAGTGGGAAGGGATGGGCACCACGCTGACGGCGGTCGCGATCGTCGGGCGTCTAGCCATCGTTGGCCACGTCGGAGACTCGCGCACCTACCTGTTGCGCGACGGCAAGCTCCGCCGTGTTACCGATGATCATTCGCTGGTCGAGCAGCTGGTTCGAGAAGGACGCCTCACCAGGGAACAGGCGGCGAATCATCCGCAGCGTTCAATCATTACGCGGGCGCTTGGCGTGTCATCCAAGGTTCAGGTCGACACCAACCACGTGCACCTGCACGACAAAGACCGGTTCTTGTTGTGCTCCGACGGTCTGACATCCATGGTCGACGACGACTCGCTCGCCGAGGTCCTCCGCAAGAACCGCGACCCCAAACGTGCGGTCAGTCGTCTGATCGACCTTGCCAACCACGCTGGTGGCGAAGACAACATCACCGCCGTCGTCCTCGACATCCAGATCGACCCTGGCGACCCGTCGGGCGGGCTGGACACCACCGGCACCATCGACCTGTCCGGCGGAATCACAATCACCCAACCCTCCCGCAAACGGCGGCGTCGCCAGGCGCCATCGGGCGATCCCTCCGGCGGCACCGATGCCCCAACCCTTGACGCCACCACCCAGATTCATAACTCCGACAACGTCGGAACGGCCCCGATACCGATTACGCGCCCGGATCCAGAACCTCAACCCGACGTCGCCCTCAATCTCGCCGACGTCCCAGCAGCGCCGCCGACGCCTCCAGCGCCAGCCGTTGGAGGCAAGGTTGCGAAGAGCCGGAGCCGTTCCCGAATCATCCTCGGCGGACTCGGCGTCACCGCGCTGGTGCTTGCGATTCTGGGGATCGCCTACTGGGCGGTCAGCTGGTACGCCAGCTCGAACTACTACGTCGACGCGACGGACGGGAACGTCGTCATCTACCAGGGCACCCCTGGAGGCTTCCTGACCTGGGACCCTGAAGTCGTCGAAGTCACCGACCTGACGGTCAGCGAGCTTTCGCCCGCCACGCAGCAAATGGTCAACGATCAGCGCGAGTTCGACAGCCTCGACAAGGCAGAGGCCTTCGTCGATCGGCTCGCAGAACAGAGTGCCGCGGATAACGCCACCCCGTCGACGATGGTGTCCACCACCTCATCGACGCAACCCTTCATCCCAGGCGTGACGCCTCCGCTCGGCGCAACCACGACAACCACTCCTGCGTCTAACCCTGCCCCGATTATGACGACGGTGCCGTGAGCAACAGAAGTAGAGCAAAGAGACAATCACAAGCGGTCGGTGCCGATGTCATCGTCGCGAATCCGGCGTTGCGTTGGCGCGAACTAGGGCTGCTGCTCCTGGCGTTCGTTGTCGTGTCTGCAGGATATGTGCTGTCCGCGCTCGGACGACAAGAAGAGCTGAACGCGCAAGTAGGGCTGTCACTCGGGCTGGTCTTGGCGCTGTTCTTGGCCGCGCATCTGTCGATCCGCCTGCTCGTCCCAGCGGCGGACGCGACGCTGTTGCCCCTGACGGCCCTGCTAACAGGCCTGGGTTTCGTCATCATCAGTCGTCTCGACAATGACTTGGCGGTCGCACAGCTGAGGTGGGCGGCGTTCGCCACCTTTGCGTTCTTTCTGACGCTGCTGTTCACACGAGACATCCAGCGTCTGCAGCACTATCGCTACACGTTCTTCCTGTTAGGCGTGGGCTTCTTGTTGATGCCGTTGGTCCCCGGTTTGGGTCGAGGCGAGATCAACGGTTCCCAGCTGTGGGTGCGAATCGGCGGGCTCAACTTTCAGCCCGGCGAAGTCGCCAAAGTCCTGTTAGTCATCTTTGTAGCCGGGTTTTTGGACGAGAAACGTGAACTGCTCTCGATCGCCACTCGGCGCATCGGACCGCTGCGCATCCCAGACGTTCGGCATTTTGTACCCCTTCTCTTGGCCTGGGGCGTATCCCTTCTGGTCATGCTGTTCGAACGCGATCTCGGATCGTCACTGCTGTTCTATGCGGTGTTCCTGGTCATGATCTACGTCGCCACCGGCAGGGTGTCCTACGTCATCATCGGCCTTGCCGTCTTCGCGGTCGGCGCCACGCTCGCCGCACAAGCCTTCCCGCACGTCAACGAGCGAGTTGAAACCTGGCTGCATCCCTGGGATGGCATCGAAAATGGGGTCACCCAGCTGCAACAGGCACTGTTTGCATTTGGTTCTGGCGGTTTCGCCGGCACCGGACTGAACCTCGGGCGGCCCGACCTCATCCCGCAGGTTCAAACCGACTTCGTCTTCGCCGCGGTCGGCGAAGAGCTCGGGCTGCTCGGCACCACAGGCATCCTGATCGCCTACATGCTGTTTGCTGGCAGTGGCTTTCGGATCGCGGCAGAAAACAACCGCCCCTTCCTCAAACTGCTGGCAGTCGGCTTGACGACAGCACTCGCCATTCAAACGATCGTCATCCTCGGCGGCGTGACCAGGGTCATTCCCCTTACCGGTATCACCCTGCCGTTCTTCTCCTACGGTGGATCGTCACTGATCGCCAACTTTGTGATCGTCGCGATGTTGTTGCGCATCAGCGAACCGCGCCAACGGGCAGGTTCAAATGCGCTGGCAGCTGACGAAGCCCGGCGGGCGCGCGACCTTCAGCGTGCACAACTGGCAGGGAGCGCAGCATGAACGCTTCCATCCGCAAGGTAACTCTGGTGATCATGCTGCTGTTCTTGGTCATCTTCGTGCAGCTGAACTACCTGCAAGTGGTCACCGCAGACGACCTGGCGAGCAACCCGTACAACCGCCGGGAACTGTTGCGCGACATGACCAGCTCACGAGGCGACATTTACACCGCCGACGGCGAACTGGTCGCGATCTCCGAAGAGACCGACG
>JAGNEX010000124.1 GCA_018003035.1 Acidimicrobiia bacterium | reverse complement strand
CGTCGGTCTCTTCGGAGATCGCGACCAGTTCGCCGTCGGCGGTGTAAATGTCGCCTCGTGAGCTGGTCATGTCGCGCAACAGTTCCCGGCGGTTGTACGGGTTGCTCGCCAGGTCGTCTGCGGTGACGACCTGCAAGTAGTTCAGCTGCACGAAGATGACTAGGAACAGCAGCATGATCACGAGGGTGACCTTGCGGATGGAAGCGTTCATGCTGCGCTCCCTGCCAGTTGTGCGCGCTGAAGGTCTCGCGCCCGCCGGGCTTCGTCAGCTGCCAGCGCATTTGAACCTGCCCGTTGGCGCGGTTCGCTAATGCGCAACAACATCGCGACGATCACAAAGTTGGCGATCAGTGACGATCCACCGTAGGAGAAGAACGGCAAGGTGATACCGGTGAGGGGAATGACTCTGGTTACACCGCCGAGGATGACGATCGTTTGAATGGCCAGTGCTGTGGTCAGACCGACCGCTAGCAGTTTGAGGAATGGGCGGTTGTTCTCCGCCGCGATCCGGAAGCCACTGCCTGCAAACAGCATGTAGGCGATGAGGATGCCGGTGGTGCCGAGGAGCCCGAGCTCTTCTCCGACGGCGGCGAAGACAAAGTCGGTCTGAACTTGGGGGATGAGGTCGGGTCGGCCAAGGTTGAGTCCAGTTCCGGCAAAGCCTCCGGAACCAAATGCAAAGAGCGCTTGCTGAAGTTGGGTGACCCCATTTTCAATGCCGTCCCAGGGGTGCAGCCAGGTGTCTACTCGCTCGTTGACGTGCGGGAAGGCTTGGGCGGCGAGCGTGGCGCCGACCGCGAAGACGGCGAGGCCGATGATGACGTAAGACACCCTTCCGGTGGCGACATAGATCATCACCAAGAACACCGCGTAGAAGAGCAGTGACGATCCGAGGTCGCGTTCGAACAGCATGACGAGGAGCGACACGCCCCAGGCCAAGAGAAGGGGTACAAAATGCCGAACGTCTGGGATGCGCAGCGGTCCGATGCGCCGAGTGGCGATCGAGAGCAGTTCACGCTTCTCGTCCAAAAACCCGGCTACAAAGATGACTAACAGGACTTTGGCGACTTCGCCGGGCTGAAAGTTGAGCCCGCCGATTCGCACCCACAGCTGGGAACCGTTGATCTCGCCTCGACCCAAACCGGGGACCAACGGCATCAACAAGAAGCCCACGCCTAACAGGAAGAACGTGTAGCGATAGTGCTGCAGACGCTGGATGTCTCGTGTGAACAGCAGCGTCAGAAAGAACGCAAAGGTGGCGAACGCCGCCCACCTCAGCTGAGCGACCGCCAAGTCATTGTCGAGACGGCTGATGATGACAAAACCCAGACCTGTCAACAGGGCGGTTAACGGCAGCAGCGTTGCGTCAGCCGCCGGGACGAGCAGGCGTATGGACAGATGCGCGGCCAAGAACAGCGCCAAGACCAGCCCGAGGGACAGCCCTACCTGCGCGTTCAGTTCTTCTTGCCGTCCGAGCGCGGACAGAACGTACCCGCTCGACACGACGACGAACGCGATGAGCAGCAGCCCTAGTTCGCGCCAACGCAACGCCGGATTGGCGACGATGACATCGGCGCCGACCGCTTGTGATTGTCTCTTTGCTCTACTTCTGTTGCTCACGGCACCGTCGTCATAATCGGGGCAGGGTTAGACGCAGGAGTGGTTGTCGTGGTTGCGTCGAGCGGAGGCGTCACACCTGGGATGAAGGGTTGCGTCGATGAGGTGGTGGACACCATCGTCGACGGCGTGGCGTTGTCGGCTGCGCTCTGTTCCGCTAGCCGATCGACGAAGGCCTCCGCCTTGTCGAGGCTGTCGAACTCTCGCTGATCGTTCACCATTTGCTTTGTTGCGGGCGAAAGCTCGCTGACTGCGAGGTCGGTCACTTGGACGACCTCAGGGTCCCAGGTCAGGAAGCCTCCAGGAGTGCCCTGGTAGATAACGACGTTCCCGTCCGTCGCGTCGACGTAGTAGTTCGAACTCGCGTACCAGCTGACCGCCCAGTAACCGATCCCCAGAATCGCGAGCACCAGCGCGGTCACGCCGAGTCCGCCGAGGATGATTCGGGTGCGGCTCCGAGTCTTTGCGACTTTGCCGCCTACGGCCGGCGCTGGAGGCGGGGGCGGCGCCGCGGGAACGTCCGCCAGGTTGAGTGCCACATCGGGTTTGGGTTCTGTGCCGGGGCGAGTGATGGGTATAGGCGCCGTTCCGACGTTGTCGGAGTTGTGGATCTGCGTGGTGGCGTCAAGTGCTGGCGCATCGGTGTCGCTGGAGTGATCGTCGTCAGACGCGGTTGGGCGCCGCCGCCGCTTGCGGGAGGGCTGGGTGATCGTGATTCCGCCCGACAGGTCGATGGTGCCGGTGGTGTCGAGCCCGCCCGACGGGTCGCCAGGGTCGATCTGGATGTCGAGCACGACGGCGGTGATGTTGTCTTCGCCGCCAGCGTGGTTGGCCAGGTCGATCAAGCGGCCGACCGCACGTTTGGGGTCGCGGTTCTTGCGGAGGACCTCGGCCAGCGAGTCGTCGTCGACCATGGAGGTCAGGCCGTCGGAGCACAACAAGAACCGGTCTTTGTCGTGCAGGTGTACGTGGTTCGTGTCGACCTGAACCTTGGAGGACACGCCGAGGGCCCGCGTAATGATCGAACGTTGAGGATGGTTCGCCGCTTGTTCCCGGGTGAGGCGTCCTTCTCGAACCAGCTGCTCAACAAGGGAATGGTCATCGGTCACACGGCGGAGTTTTCCGTCGCGCAGCAGGTAGGTGCGCGAGTCGCCGACGTGGCCGACGATGGCCAGGCGCCCGACGATGGCGACGGCGGTGAGTGTGGTGCCCATCCCTTCCCACTCCACGTTGGAATGGGCCTTGGTGTAGACGGCACGGTTGGCCTGGGTGATCGCGTCGGCTATGTCTTCGTCGGCGTCGAACTCGGCTCGAAGGGTTTCGATGGCGGTGTGGGAGGCGATTTCGCCGGCCTGGTGGCCACCCATACCGTCGGCAACAGCGAACAATGCGCGCCCGTGGTCGACGAGGAATGCGTCTTCGTTGCCCGATCTAACCCGACCGACGTCGCTTTTGCCTGCCCCGACGAACTTCATTTGGTCACCTCAAAGATCGTGTGGCCGACCTCGATTCGGTCCCCGTTCTTTAGGCGGCGAGCCTCCGTCAGTTGTTTGCCGTTGACCGTCGTCCCGTTGGTGGAACCTAGGTCTTCGACGTACATGTTGCCATCGCGAACAAATACTCGGGCGTGAAGCTGAGAGGCGTAGCTGTCGTCGGGCACCGCTATCGCGCAGCCGGTCGCACGTCCGATGGTGAGTTCGTGATCGACCTCATAGGTAGTGCCAGCGCGGTCGCGGGGAGATTTGATCTGAAGCTTGGTGGGACGGTTGCGGCGTTGCCGACTTTTGACCGTTTCGGGGCCGGCAGCGGTGACGCCTTCGTTGTCGGCTTCACTAATTTGGATCCAGACCGTCCGGATGACGCGCGCCATAAAGAGGTACAGCAGTGCGAGAAAGCACAGCTTGAGAATTGTCAGGATCGACTCTGGCACGGCTCACAAACTTTCATAGATCATCGTCGTCGACCCGATTGTTATGCGGTCGTGGTCGGCCAAAACGTGGCTGCGGACCAGCGTTCCGT
>JAGNEX010000017.1:5016-50625 GCA_018003035.1 Acidimicrobiia bacterium | reverse complement strand
GTGATTATGAGAATGAGGCTGTGGTTGATGAGATTGTGATTTTTGATTATCTCGGTGCGGATGGTGAGCCGTTGCGTTGTCCTCACGAGGACTCTGACAAGTTCTTCTTCTACGTCCGCGACGACGAAGTCATCATCCCAACCACAACCACCACTGCAGCGGTGAACACGACGACGACCCGTTCCGGAGCAGTAACGCCGACAACGAAGCTGGACAGAGCACACCCAGACAAGGTGACTCCATCCACAATCAGTCGTTCCCGGATTGTTCCGACGCCGGTAGCCAGCGTCGTCCCGACCCAGAACGGCCGATCCGTAGCGTTCACCGGTCAAAACTCCGGCTGGCTCGCCATGGCCGGTATCACCTTCCTCGCCCTAGGCACGCTCCTCATCGGAGCCGCCATGAAACGCAGAAGCCGTCGACTGACCTAACGGGCGAGTTCGGCTGAAGTTGACCAGATAAGGGGGACGCTGTAAAGGCGTCCCCCTTATTCCGTATCAGGTCCCGACCGTGGATTCCTTGGCTGCCAGGGGGTACCGACTTCGCCACGAGGAGCCGAAGCAGCGAGGAGCTGGGATGCCCCTGTTTGTGGTGCCGGGGGTTATTGGAGTTGGTGGGTGTGTGAGCAGGCGTGAGCGCACTCGTTTGGGGTTTGGTAGTTCAGTGATGAATGCCGGTGGTGCTGGTTGTACCCGTTCTTCCGGTCGGTGATCGCGACTTAAGCGTGAAGCGGGGTGAGCCTTTGGTTCATGTTCAAGCATTCTTGCCGGGGTCGGTTGTTGAACGATTCGATATACCCGTTCCGCCAGGGTTCACCTGGTGGGATATACCGGATCCCGATCCGGTCTTGGCAAAACCCTTTGAGTGCTTAAGAGACAAGTTCGGGTCCGTTATCGCACCGTAGGATCTCTGGTTTCGCTCCTCGACGAGATATGACATCTTCGATGCCGGCGACGACGTCTTGGCCGGTGATGGATCGACTTGTGAGGTCGCGGAGGGACTCGCGGGTGTGTTCATCAACCATGGAAGCGATCTTGAAGGGTCCTCCGTCATAGACAGAGTCGAACTGGAAATCGATAGCCCACACGACGTTAGGGGCTGTCAGCATCGATGATTGGGCCTGTCGATGATCCGACTCGTTTACTTCGGCGTCGGATACGGATCTGGAGGCCTTCTTCACGCCAGAGGCGGTGGACTTTCTTCTTGTTGACCTGGTGGCCTTCAGAGCGGAGGTCGGCCCACGCTCGCCAGTAACCCTTTTGGGTGTTGTGTTGGGTTGTTGCCCAATTGTTGAGCCAGTCTCGTAGCCAGCGGTCGGGGTCGTCGGGCCGTTCACAGGATGATTGGCGACGCTGGGTGCTTCGTGATTGGTGGGTGACCCGACAAGCAGCGCGTTCGCCCATACCTAGACGTTGTTGGAGCATGACGACCGCGCGTCTGCGGCTTGTCGGGTCTAAAAGTTTCCCGCTGCAATTTCTCGTAATGCGAGGTTTTCGAGTTCTTTATCCGCGACGATCCGTTTCAGTTTCAGGTTCTCATCGCGTAGACGTCTGAGTTCTTTGGCTTCGTTGATGTCCATGGCGCCGTACCGGTTCCGCCAGTTGTACAACGTCGCTGTCGACAAACCGATCTCTCGAGCTGCTTCGTCACCGGTAGCGCCTTCAGCGATCAGCCGGTCAGCCGCCTGAAGCTTCCGGACGATTTCTTCAGGGGTATGCGTCTTACGTTCGACATGCTGATAATCCCTTCACCCCAATCGGGGGTGGTCAGGACTCCAAAACTACCCGGCACCAAAACCAGGGGACATGCCAGTACCGACTTCGCCACGAGAAGCCGAAGCAGCGAGGAGTGCGCGGAATTTTCGGTCGAGCGGATCGGTCTTGCGGCCGCCGTGGCGAAAAGTTTTCGTTTGAACGCCGCGCCAGACTTCGTCGACACTCGATTTGCCGGCATGACTGCAAGAGCTCGATCTGCGATCTGTGTGCGGTAGGGCAGAACCGTGTTGAACAACAACCGCTATGGGGTCGACAGATCCGACGTGGCCCAACCAACGCGGTTAGCCAGTTGTCGGGCCGATCCGCGAACCAGGCAAAGGCCCCGATGGCCTCAGCACCTTCGACGGTCGAGGAGTGACTTGCGGAGGGCGCTGACCCTCAATGACGTGTGAACGCATGTTGTCGGCAAGCTAGCGTCCACGAGAAAGGAGCGTGCGCTAGCTAGGCCGCGGGTCGCCTGATGAGTTCGGGGCATCTAGCCTGCCAGGGATTCGTTCACAATCGGACCAAGCGCCGCCGTGAAGGCGAGCGACGAACCTTCGGACATGTGAACCAAGCCAGAAAACTGCAGCGGGCGATCCGTTACGACGTCATCAGCAGCAATGTAGCGGTCACCCGCCTTAAACGCTGCCGCTGAAAGCATTTGCATCCGCTGGTTGTAAGACACCCTCCCTCGGTTGTCGATCTCCTCTGAAAGGATGCTGTGTACAGGAATCTGTACGACGACGACATGCTCGGAGATCTGGTCGGCCGCGTCGAGGAGATCTGCTAGTTCACCCGGTGCCGAAGCAAGGGTACGGCTGCCCGCAAGAGATCGCACCGCTCGCTCTCGGAGCTCAGAGTCGGGCGAGTAGCTAGGAGCAAATCTCGATTGACCGTCCGCCATGTCCTGGATGGGATCGGGCACTACGAAACGCGCTGAGTCCTTTCCGTCAAGGTTAGAAGAGCGTCCAAATGGCCTTGCGGTCGAAGCCGTTGTGTGAGAACGCGCCGATTCTTGGATGGAACTCACCAACTCAAAAGGAGACCGCAATCGCTCGCGCTCGGACACCAGGGTAGAACGACTCTCGACGAAGCCGGCCGCTCCGCGTTCTCCCAGCGCCTGATCCAGATGGTATGACGAGAGCTCCGCCCGCTGCTCGTCCGGTACCGTGGTGCCTGAAAGTAGCGTTAGCTCCGAAACTCCGATCAGCATGACCTGAGTTCTCACGCCAGCGTCGCCCAGTCGTTCTAACCAGTCGACCTGCGTAGTGAGTTGGGCTCCTCTGAGCGATCCGTTGAAGACGGCCAAAGGGCGAGACTTCGATGGCCAGACACGTGGGGCAATCGCCGCAGCGGCGGTGGAATCTCCAACGATCAGCACGTCCCATGGATCCGCGCGAGCGGCAAGGGCTTCGTATCGAAAGAGCACCTGATCGAGATCTCGCTCCTGCTCCGATCCGGTCGACCCGGCCCTCTCCAGCAGCCAGCGACTCGCTCCCTCGGCGCAACCGAGGACCAGAAGCACCACCAACATTCCTCGCGCAAGTAGACGCGCTCGCTTGCTCATGAAGAAGACCCCTCGTGCGTCGGCGCTCTCATCGGAAGTCGCAACCCGGCCTCTTCGTAGAGCCTGAACGCCTGACGGTCACTCCAAACGGGAATGCAATGCTGCGCTAGTTCCGATAGCGCCGCGACTGGCTGGGAGGCGGTCCTTTCATTCTTCACCGCAGTCACCTCATACATGCGAAACCGATCTCCGAGTCGCTCCAAATGCGGGATCGCGACCGATCGATCATTGAGTGCAGCGAGCACGTCTCGATCGATACGGCGCATACGGACAACTTCGGTCCCGACCATGGTCCAACATTTCCTCAAATCCATCTCTGAGGCATCTCGTTTTACCGCCCCGATCCAGTGGTAGATACCGTTTGGTTTAAGGGCTCGTAGGGCTTCGGTCCAAAGCCGGGCCGGCCGAGGACAAATCGAAGAGGTCTCACAATCCCAAACCGCGTCAAAGCTCTCGGCTCGAAAGGGCAGGGCCTCACCCTTGGCGCAAACGGCGGGCGGTCTGCTGTGAGGCGGGTGAAGCGGGAGCAGCTCTGGACTTGTCCAAACATCCGTTCCTATTGGGTTGAATCCCTCGCGGGCCAGAGCGCACGAGTCTGCGCCGAGGGCAGAGCCTAGGTCGAGAACCAAAGCCCCTTCCGGCAGTCGAGCCCAAAGTTGGGCGAGGCACGAGTCCTGGTCGGCTGCGGATACTCCTCGTGGCGGGGCGCGATTGAAATCGGACGCAAATTCTGGTTCGGTAGACGCGGCTAGGCGCCACGGAAACCGCAGTCGCCAACCGAGCGGTTCTCCGTGCGAAGCCTGAAGTACCAGCGCCATGCTCATATAGAACTCGGCTAAACGCCGATCGTCGGTCCCCACTTAAAACACCTGATACACGAACGTGGATCCGCCGACATCAAATAGGAGAATTGACGCAACCAACATGACACCGAGCGTGAAAGCGCCGGGAAGTGTCATGATCAGTTCTTCCCGGCCGGACAGGTTGAAAGCTCGGTCCTTGCGGTCAATAGGAACGGCCATCAGCCAACCCGCAAGCCCTGCGATGAGCAATGACGGCGTGAATCCAAATGGCGAAAGATTGGTGTAGACGCCGGGTATGTCGGTCAAAGAACCAGCGGTCAGTACCGGCAGGGTGCTTGCGGTAATAAACAACACAACTAGGGATCGGAATAGCACGCGGAACCGGCTTGGACTTTGTCGAGGTCGCGGGAGGATTCCCCGCACCTTGCCGTCGACAACCGTCACGATCCCGACCGCGCATCCCCAGGCTGCCCACAGGACTGACAGGTTGTGCCACGCTCCGACGACGACAAAGGTCCCGATCGTGGCGATGACCCGTTTTCCAATGAGATTGCTGCGTCGCAGAGGCAGGTAAATGTGGTCGCGAAAGAAGGCCATGACAGTTCGTTGCCAGCGTTGCCAGAAGTCAGCTACCGAGCGTGACGCGGTCAGAGGCTGAAGAACATTTGGGGGCAGAGGAATTCCGAAACATAACGAAGCCCCTCGGGCTATGTCGAGGTACCCTTTCAGCTCGTAGAAGCCACCAATGAATGCGACAACGAAAACGAGGAGCGGCGTACCACTGGTCGCTCGGAAGTTGTCTGCGGCAACAGATGCAAGCACATTGGCCACCGCTAGCTTTTCGAATAGACCGAGAATCAACAGTGAAAGAGCTGACGGTAGCCACTCCATTCGCGGGCGCAATGGGGCACTAGCCAGCGCTTCATCGAAGTACCTCGGGTGCACGATGGGTCCTGCCGTTAGCTGCGGGAAGTAGGCGATATAGAGCGCTGTCCGGCTTATGCGCCAACTTCTTATCCCTTGGTCGGTGCGTAGTGCGTGAATATATGAGTAGGCCTGGAGCGTGAAAAAAGAAAGGCCGAGAGGTAAGTCTACAAGCTGAACATTGAGCCCAAGATCTAAGTCGATCGAGGCGATGTCCACTGACTCCAATAGAGGTAAATGCAGCTTGTAGGCCAACAAGGGTATGACCGTAAGAACCTTCCAAAATGGATTGAGCCGCGGTAATGCAGTGGCGGTCCGCGACGCGATTACACATGCGGCGATCACCCAAAGGAGAAGAATGATTCTT
Organism: Acidimicrobiia bacterium; assembly: GCA_018003035.1. GTDB lineage: Bacteria > Actinomycetota > Acidimicrobiia > IMCC26256 > JAGNEX01 > JAGNEX01. The sequence continues at coordinate 45,207 of JAGNEX010000017.1, read as the reverse complement.
GACGGATCACCCCAACCGTAGGAAATGAATGATCCTGCAAGTAGGAGGGATTCTCGGTGCCGGCGTGGTAGCAGGAACGCGATGGCCGCTGTCGTTGCAAGAAAAACGACGAATGTCAGGCTCGTTATCGACACGTAGACCTATCCCGCTTCACTTGTTTGCGCGGCCCGCTCTGTGCCGAATACGTAAGAACTTGATCCACTATTGCGAATGGCTTCGAAACCGCCATCGATGGCGATCACCTGTCCGTTGAGGTTGGCAGGGTGGCCGGTGATTCGTGCGATGTTCTCGGCTACTTCCTCCGCTGGAACTGGAACTTGTGTTAGTGAACGTGCGAGGACCGATTGTTGGCTTCGTTTGGGAAGACTTTTGGCCTGCCCTCCATTCAAAAGCCCCAGTCGAAAAACGACGCTAAAGGCATCGGGTAGCCGGCTCTGGGCCGCGAGAAATGCGCATTCTTCATTGAACGCCTTAAGTGCCGAGTATGACGATGCTCCACGCTTGCCGGCCGTGGCGCCGATCGACGAGATCCAGGCCACTGAAATCGAAGGGTTGTCGCTCAACCACGCGGTCAGGTCTGCAGCCGCGCTCAGGTGTTGAGCGAGCGAAAGTCGAGCAGCCTCAGAAAGGCGCCTCGAGGAAGGGCTATTCACAGTTTTCGCTGCAACGTACACAACGCAGTCGATTCGTTGAGTAGCTGAGGCGAGGTCCAAGGCTCGGCTGAGAGAGTCGGGAGCTGCAAAGTCCCACGTGTGATCGGCCGCCTCGCTGTGTGAGACGCGAAGCACTTTAGCTCCCGTTCGAGCGAAGGCCCTACAGAGTCGCTGACCTAACCAGCCGCCTGAGCCGACAACGGCGACGCGGCGGGTCTCCTTGACTGGCCCCATTCGATCCGGCAAGGATCCCCCCGTGGCGCTGCGGACATTTCGCAGGGGGGCAATGCGTCGGCGAGCTGCGTGCCAAAAACCCCCTGCGGGAATGTTATAGCGGAGCCGCACGGTGACACGCCCCAGGTGCTGCCGGCGGAGTCGCCCGGGGGTGTGCTGCGGTTGTACTGACCGAGATCCAAGCAGGGACCTGGCTCCCACCGTTTCTATGGGGCGGCCGGCGAGCGCAGTGACGATGAAACAGAAGGGCTTGTGTTCCTGTGTTGAGCGCGTCCGACATATTCCAGCAGGCCCTGAAGTCCGGAGACTGGTCTGCGCTTGCGACCGACAAACTGGCCTGGTTGTCGCGACGCCGGGTCGTTGTGACGGATGCGGATCTCGGGAGGCAGGTTCTCCGCGACGAACGGCTGTTTTCTTCCGATTTCACCGCTCTTTCCAAGCGAGGCGCCCTGGCACGGTCGGCGACCTGCCGCGCCGCCGTCCAGGATGCGCTCCGGGGTGTTTCGGTCGTTCCTACTCTGACGCTTGCTGCAGGCGAAACACACAAGCGCACGCGCCGCTTGCTGAATGGGTTTCTCAGCGCGACTGGTGAGCGACGGCTTCGGTTATGGGCGAGGGAAGCGGCCCTTCACTCGACAGAACTGTGGCGATCTCGACGCCCCGATGAACCGGTTGAGTTCGACGCCACCGCGGTTGGTTTCGCTATCCCGCTCGCTGTTGCGAAGCGCATGCTTGGTCTCGATGAAGTGCCATACGGTCCCTGGAGTGACCTCGTTCGGCGATGCCACACGTTTCTGAGAAACGAAGCTTCAGATGACGAATTCGTCGCGGCGGCGCTTGGCGTTGCCGAGTTTTGGCAGTTGATTCACACGCAATGGGAAGGCCCAATAGAACGGGGGGACAGCTCGCGGGACGAGAGCTTTCTCGGGTACCTGGCCCGCGACCAGAGCAGCGTCGAGAGTAAGGACGAGGTCGCTTCGATGGCGCTCAATGTGGTGATCGGTGCGACCGAAACAACGCCCAGGGCGCTTGCTTCAACCCTGGACCAGATGGCGCTCGCGGACATCGATCTGGACGCTTTTGGTGCTTCAAGCCGGATGAGCGACTTGCTCGAGCGAACTCTCTATCAGCGAACCCCCACCGGTGGCATTCTGCGGATCGCAACGTCGGACTCATCCCTCGGCGGACACCCCGTTCCTCAGGGGACGACCCTCGTGGTTGCCGTCGAGAGCATCCATCAGGCCCATCCTCCAAGGGAGTCCACGTTGACTGCCGAGCCCAGGGGATCGTTGACTTTCGGGAGCGGGCAACACCGGTGCCCGGGTCGAAGCCTCGTACGATACGAAGCAGAGGCGGTGGTAGCCCAGGCGATAGCCGATTTTAGGGAGCTTCGCCGCAGCGAGAGCGAACCACCCATTTGGTCGGAGAACCTGCTCAGGGGGCCAGTGAGCCTGCCCCTTGTGGGATGGCGCCGCGCCGGGCGTTGAGACTTCGACGCTTCGGACTTCTGTGGCAGGGAAAATAGTTGAGGATGTGGGAACGGTGGAACGACACGCGTTGATCATCGGGGCATCGAGCGCAATCGGGGCGGCGACCGCGATCGAACTGCAGAAGTCTGGGTGGATTGCCTCAGGAACCTTTCGGGAAACGAGACCGCCAAAGGAGGCGGCCGATCTTCTGTCGCTTCAAATGCCATGCGACGTGCGTGATCCGGACCAGATTGCGTCGGTGTGCGACGCGGCAGCGCAGCAAGTGCGCCCGATCGATGCGCTCATCTACACGGTGGGAAACATATCTCTCAGGAAAGCTGAGCGACTGCGGTCTGCGGACGTGGTCTCGGCGTTCGAGGTCAACACCCTCGGAGCTATCAGTGCGGTGCGCGAGGTGCTCGGCGGGATGCAAGAGCGCCGCTACGGGCGAGTAGTTCTGGTGTCGTCGATCGCTGCTTTTCAAGGGAGCGCCGGTTCTAGCGTCTATGCGTCTTCAAAAGGGGCGCTGGTCGGGTTTGCTCGCTCTGTGGTCAAAGAGGTCGCGCACCGCGGGATAACGGTCAATGTGGTTGAGCCGGGTTTTATACGGTCAAGCATGCTTGACCGGCTCCCAGTCGCACATGACCAGCTCACAGGCCGAATTCCGACCCGCCGAATTGGCGAACCGAGCGAGGTGGCAGCATTGATTGCCTTTCTGTGTTCCGAAGCGGCCGGGTATATTAACGGCGCCTCCATTCCTGTTGATGGTGGCGCATCTTTCGCTGGCTAGGGGGGATTGGAATGGCGATCAGGGAAACGGTGATAGCCACCATCACGGACATATTGCAGGTCGATGGTGGCAGTATCGACGACCAGACTCGGTTTGCGGAGGACCTGGACGCAGATTCAGTCGATGTGGTCGAAGTTGTGGCGGAACTCGAGTCGACGCTTGGCACCAAGCTTCCCGACCAGCGGCTGGCGGAGATTGCCAGCGTTGGCGATTTGGTCGCCGCATTCGAAGCTTCCGCGGTTTGAGTCAGTCGCCGGCCGGCGTGGCAGCGGCGGGTGTTGTCCATCCGGCCGCTGCGAACATCCAAGATCTCGCCCGCTTGTTGGGCGATTCGCGAAAACAACCGGGCCCGTTTCGATTTGCCGATGAGGTCAACGACTTGGCCTCTGATGGGGTCGTCAGCCGCAGAACGGTGAGAAAGCTCGGCCCTCGGGGACCGATTCTTGCGGCAGCGCTTTCGCAAAGCCTCCCAAATGCGCCGGCAGAAACTGGACTAATTTTTCTAAGCGCGACGTTCAGCCTTGAGAGGACTGCCGAAGAGTGTCAATCGCCCCGGGGAGGCGCCACCTTTGCGCTCTACGGCGCCGCAGATCAGGCTGCAGCGCTGCTCGCAAGGGAACTCGGTCTTGGCGGCCCGGTCGTTGCCCTTTCGTCTGCATGTTCTGGAGGAGCTGCCGCCGTCACCACTGCTTTGCAGTGGCGGGAAGCTGGACTGTGTCGAGACGTGCTGATCTTGGCATGTGAGTTCCCCTTTTTTGAACCGTACATGGCGTCATTCGAGCACATCGGCGTGTTTTCCCCGTCTGGCAAGTGCCGACCATTTGACCTCAATCGGGACGGTTTTGTGCCTACCGAGGCGGCCGCGACGCTGCTTCTGACGGACCTTTCACTCGCCGCGCCGATCCTCGGCCTCACCTCGGACCGGCCAGGCGTCAGGGGGGCCCGTTCTGAAGAACCGATGGTCGTTCATGCGGTTATCGGAGCATCCATTGGGTTCGTTGCGGACTCGCCGTGGGGACCCGCCCCAGATCGGTTCAGCCGCATGCTCGCCGACGTTCTGGAAACCGCGGGGGCCTCAGCGGTTCCTCAAAATCCGATGTGGTACGTCGCGCACGGAACAGGAACCGTCCCGAACGATGCCGCAGAGGCGGAGATCGTCGCCGGGCTTCCAACTGGCACCGTTGTTTCAGGCATCAAGGGGCTGCTCGGCCACGCGGAATCCGCGGCAGCGATCCTCGATCTCATCTGTTCGATGATCTCAGCCGAAAAAGGTGAATGCTTCCCGACGTTCGGTTGTGAAGAGTCTGCATTTCCCGGTATCGCCGTGCTTCGTCAGAGAGCGCCCTTACCTCGAGGTCACACGGTGTGCGCTTCTTTTGGCCTTGGTGGGTACCAAGGCGTGGTTGTTACATCGCACGAATCGCTGATCTAGTTCGTCGTTCTGCTCGCGGCCCCGGCAGCTTTGGAAGGTCTTATGAGCCCTGTATACATATCAGCCGGGCGGGCATCCTGTGGGAACAAACGCAGCTCGCGTGTATCACGACGGGCCTTGGTGTTTGTCGAGCCGTTGCAAGACCGAACGCCGCCAATAGTTCAAGAGGGGACGTAGCCACTCAGCTGCTGAGAGGGTGAGTCGCTGGTCTAGATCGGTTCGTTTCCCCAGATCGACGAAGGGAAGCGACCGTCCTCGCGATGGCTTGCGTCCCGCAAGCCTGAAGTACCCGAAACCTTTGGCGAACACGGCCTCTTGCCAAGGAAATGGCTCAACCCTTGCGTCCCCAACTCTGAGAGTTCCCCTGGCTTCCTGGGCCGCGCAAACCCCTTGGGTGAGGTCTGTGATTTCGATGTCTACAAGACCGGACTGACGCCAGAAACCGACCAACTCGTCCAAATCGGTGTGACTAACGATGTCTCCAACGACGACCCACCCGTGCCCTCTGCAGATACGCACCGATTCGGCAAGGAAGTTTGTATACGAGGGAAAAGCGTGGGCCGCTTCAATCGAATACACCAGAGAAGCCGCCCCATCGCGGATCGGAAGTTCGGTCGCGTTCCCTTTGCAGAACCGGGCGCTGGATGCGTTCTGATGCTGCACCCAGCGGGTTGGCGAGCCAAACAAATCAACGCCTACCGATAGTCGGGAACGGTCTTCCGCTGCCGCGAGAACGACGTTGCCGCCGCGCCCACAACCGATCTCGACTGCTGCTCCGGGCCCCGCGCCGATCTGTCCTAGGACTGCAGTCCTGAGGTGGTGTTGACGGCTTTCAAACGACACGGCAGCGGAACCCGACAGGTCCGCGTGAATCGTGCCCAACGAGCGAGGAGCAACGAATCCCAGCCCGAGGAAGTCGAAGCGCCGGTACCGTCTATCTTCGTCGTAGTGGCGGTGGAGAGACTCGTAGAGCTCTTTGACTTCGGTCTGATCCACGGAGCAATGCTAGAGGAGGCACCGGGTGGAGCGCTCAAGCGGCATCTGCGGCCCTTTGGTAGCCTGACGCCGCTCATGTTCTCTCTTGGAAGTCGCCGCGGTGCCCGACTCGGATGTGAACTTATCAATCTGGCCCGATGGCACGGTCTTGGTGCTGGATCGGGAGGGGCTGTTGTGGCCGGGATTTGACCCCGTTGCGGTCACACACCACACCCTGTCGACAGGCCTCGTCGACCATCCAGTCGAGTTTCGAACGCGAATGATTGGCGAGTGCGCGGCGGTTGGAGCCGAGAGATTCGCCCGACGTCCAGCGCTCTACCCCAGACCCCTGGACCGTCCGGGGGAACATCAACTCCTGAGCTCTTCGGACACGGAGAGCGGTTTATTCGCCTTTGACTTCAGCAGCGACCCGGAAGTCCAGACACTCACACCCTTCGTCGTGCTGCCAGGACCCGAGGGATTCCAGGCTCACATCCACCGTGCGATGTCATTCTCATTGGATGCCGACGACCTCGAGATACTTGCGCGCTTACGGCGGAAAGGGCGTCCAAGTGAGATCGTAGAATGGTCGACTCTCGATGCGGAAGAATGCCGTTCGCGCCTTGCGAGACTGGTGAATCTTGGATTCATCCGTCAGACCTCCGACATGACGGGAGTGGTAGGTCGCAACGAGCTCTCAGCGAGCAGGGCTGCAGCTCGGCGGAAACTGCTCGTCCGGTTGAATGAATCGCTGGGAGAGCTGGGTTCCAGCCGAGAATGGGCAGTTATCGGCGTCGCGACCTCTGAGGACCAGGTTCCATTGGCTCTGGGCTATGTGCTGGCCACGCTCGCCACGGATCAGGTAATCGGGCAGGTGGCGGACTGCCTCCTTATCTCCGAGCCCCAGGTGGATTCGGTGCTGAAGCTGACGGCCGGACGAAAAGTCGTCTGGTTGTTCTCGGACTATGTCTGGAACGTCGCTCGAAATTGCCGCATCAGCGAAAAGATTAAGGGTGAAGTCCCACACCATTTCGTCATTCACGGCGGACCTTCAGTCCCGAAATACGACGGCGACTTGGCTGCATTCTTGCAGCGAAACCCGGCGGTGGACGCCGGTGTAATCGGAGAGGGCGAACTTTCAGCGCTTGAACTCGTTGGGCGCATGATCCGTACCGGTGTTCATCCGCAGTGTTGGTCGCAAATGCCAGCTGGCACGGCTCGCTTTGGAAGTGCTGCTGGGTTGATCCGAGGTGCCGACCGGGACCGTATCGACGACTTAGCCAGGATACCGTCACCCTATTTGAGTGGGATCCTCGATGCGTACGACGGGTCGTCGGGCACGATGGCCGTGCTTGAAACCAACCGTGGATGCCCGTATAACTGCACCTTCTGTGATTGGGGTTCCGCGACCAGTACCCGAATTCGTTCGCAGCCCCTGGAGCGTGTGTTCGCTGAGTTGGAGTGGATTGCGGGCCAGCGGTTCACGACGCTCTTGCTGGCGGATGCGAACTTCGGCATCCTGCCGCGGGACGTGGAGATAGCGGAGTTCCTCGCAGACCTCAAACGTCGAACTGGCTTCCCGCTGAATTTCGTGACCAACTACGCGAAGAATCCGAATCCGCGCTTGCTGACCATCATGGAGGTCCTCCGATCCGCCGGACTCTTTTCGTTGGGAACGATCGCCGTCCAGTCAACCGACGAAGCGGTGCTCAAGGCAGTCAGAAGATCCAACATTGGTCTGGACAAGTATCAGGCACTTCACGACGCGTTGCGGGACGCGGGGGTGCCTCTGTCTACCGACTTGGTGGTCGGCCTTCCCGCCGCCACCGTCAACTCTTGGAGGGGCGATCTCCAGTTTCTGATTGATGCGGAGATTCGCACGAATGCATATCGGTGTCAGGTTCTTCCCAATTCTCCGATGAATGATCCGGGTTACAAAGCGGAATGGGGGATTCAGTACGACTCTGAGGGTTTGGTGTACGAAACGAAGTCCGCGTCTCGCGATGATCTCCGGCAGATGCTCATCGATTTTGCGGCGGTCTACGGAGCTGACGGACTCGGGTGGTTTCGCCTGCCACTGCGCAAGATTGCGCAGCAGACCAACGAGAGGGAGGTAGACTTGATTTGCAGACTGCAGGAGTGGGTTCTGGAAAGGCAGGAGGAGTTTCCGCTGAGTGCCTTTCTCTTCACCGCTGGGACCCGATGGGCGATTGGCCCGGCCCCCTGGGATGTCGTTTTTGCGGAGCTGCGACGAGCAGCTGAGAGCTGTTGGGGTGCACGGCATTGGGCTGCCTGGTCCTCGGTTGTTGCGGCCCAGCAGGCCGTGCTACCTCAGGTTGGAGACGCGTATCCCAAAGAACTCAACCTCGAGCACGACGTCGTCGCCTGGTGGCAAGCGGTCTCGGAGGCAAAACGAGCCCACCCGGGTGCGTGGCGTCAACATGCTGTTCGGCTTGCCCTCGCCCAACCCGGATCCCTACGCATTGGTGACAGTGAGGAGCTGGTCCAGCAAGCTTTCTCGGGGGTTACGTCACTCATGGTCGGAGCCCGGTGGGAGATGGACACCCAGATTGCGCGTCAGGTGGCCCGCCCCGCGCTGGGTGTGTAGCTCGTAACCTCGACCGGCGCATCCAACGGCATCGAAATGTGCCCGTGTTCGAATGTGAACGGTTCGACAGGAACAAGGGCGAGGTGGCGCGCGCGCAATTGAGTCGATACTTCGATTAGCAGAGACGTGGCTGCTCGATCTCCGGGGCACCTGTGCGTGCCTAATCCAAATGTCAGGATTGGCAGCACCCGGCCATCTTGACCCGCTCGGTCAGCCAAGGCAGAGTCCAAGTTGGCGTCCGCGAGACTCAAGGCGAGGACCGTCCCAGCCGGGCAACGTTCGCCGTTGATGTGAGTGTCCGTGATCGCCGTCCGCCGCAGCACTGGAATCGGGCACTGCTCGCGCAGACTGTTGTCGACCTCGGCTCCGTGGTCGTGCGCAGACGTGTTCTGCGCACCAAAGCTGTCGGGCGGACGGGAAACAAGCGAGATGAGGGCGGACGTAACCGTTTCATGCCCGGCCATGATGGCTTGGGTCACGATGCTGACGGCCTGCCCAGTGTCCCGGCTGCCGCCGAACAAAGGGATCAGCGGACTGCGGGCTGAAACGACAACGTCGTGGTCGCGCGACCTAAAGACAAGGTCCCCACGCTTGATTGCGATACACGCTCGCTGGACGGTCAGCGCAAATGCTCTAAACCGTTCGTCGTACTCGGTCGCTTCGTCAATAGTTGTCGGCAGCCGCGAGGCGCTGAAAATGTTGCTCAGTTCGCTGAGCCAATCGCTGGCCTGACCTTCCAGGCCAAGAGTCAGGCACAAATGCGAACGCGCGAGCGGCGCCGCGAACTCCGACACCGCCTCGAGGCGCGAACCGACCGGGGGCAGGCGATCAAGCGCAGTGCTCACCAAATCGTTGCGCTGGCTCGAGGAGATACCCGACAGCATTCCCCGCAAGTAGGACCTGGTAACTGACTGGTCTGAGCGCCCCCTGTGGGCTTGCAGTGAGAGCGCGCTCTTCCAGGAGAGCAGGTCTGCGCTCAGAAACGTGCCGCCTTCTGCTCCCGCAAAGTTCTCATTGGTCAAGATTGACCGGACAGCGTTGTACGCGCTGATCGTGCGCAGTCGTGGTTCGTTTGTGGTCGCGTCCATGCGCCGATCCTACGGCCCTCGCTGGGTTCTTCGACGTGCCGCACGCGTTCGCACGAAATGAGAACGTGTTCTAATCTCACCGCTGCGCTGGCCGCGGCTCCAAGCTGCTGAACGTTGCCCGCGCCGGAATCTCAAGGCCCAAACCGCCAGGCGATGCCCCATGCGCGCATCGCGTCGGTCGACTCGTAGGAGAGTGGGACGTGCCCGAAACAAACGTGCTGACGACACAGCACATCTTGGAGTATCCGTACCATCGATCGACGGGACCGACCGTCGGGCGATTCCTGACCGGACTTCGCGACGGAGTACTCGTCGGGTCCAAGGGCGCCGACGGCCGGGTGCACGTGCCGCCGTGTGAGTTCGACCCGAAGACCGCCGAACCTCACACCGAAATGGTCGAGGTCGGCCCAGGTGGCGTTGTATCAACCTGGACGTGGATGGCAGACCCGCTGCCGAATCAACCCTTCGAGAAGCCGTTCGCCTACGCACTCGTCGTCCTCGACGGTGCGGATACAGGATTTCTTCACGCCGTCGAAGTCGAAGGACCCGACGAGATGTCGACCGGTATGCGCGTCACGGCGAAGTGGCGCGACGAGCGTGTCGGTCACATCAACGATCTGATCGGCTTTGTTCCGGAGGTGACTCAATGAGCGCGGCCGAGTCGAACGAGGCAGCGGTAGAAGTGGGTGCCCCAGAACCCGTCACCAAGGTCGTGACGCCGGTGCGTTTGGAGTACGTGTACCCAGCCGGGATCGCAAACACCCGCGGCCTGCTCGCACTGCAAGAGGGGCGCTTCATCGGAGAGGAATACCCAGACGGCAAGGTCTACGTCCCATGCCGCGGGTATAGCCCAACGTCAGGTGAGGCGGCAGTCGGCAACGTCGAGCTGTCCGACAACGGAACGGTGACCACTTTCTGCGTGGTCAACGTGCCGTTCTATGGACAAGAGATGGAGATCCCCTACGTCTGCGCAACTGTCCTGTTGGATGGCGCCGACATAGGCCTGTTTCACATCCTCCAGGAGGTCAACCCGGCCGAAGTCCGCATGGGCATGCGGGTCGAAGCGGTCTGGTCAGACCCCGCAGATCGCCGCCCCGCCTACGAAACGATCAAATACTTCCGGCCCACTGGCGAGCCAGACGCCAGCCGCGAGAGCTACCAGGAGCACGTGTGATGGCTCAGCTTCCCGACCAAGAGATCGCCGTCGTCGCGTTCACCCAGGCGCCGAACCTGCGTCACGACAACGGTGCCGACGAGGTGGAAACCCTGGCGCCGATCATCCATGAGGCGCTCGAGCAGATCTCCCTTCCTAAGTCAGAGATCGGCTTTGTCTGTTCGGGGTCTTCGGACTACCTGCTGGGGCTGCCATTCTCGTTCGTCAAGGCTCTCGACGCGTTCGGCCCGTGGCCACCCATTAAGGAATCACACGTCGAGATGGACGGCGCGTGGGCTCTGTATGAGACCTGGGTTCGGATGCTTCACGACGATGTCGACTACGCCCTCGTCTACGCATTTGGGAAGTCATCCAACGTCAACATTCGACGTATGCTGACCTTGCAGCAGGATCCCTATTTGGTGGCGCCGCTCTGGCCGGACACAATTTCGATGGCCGGTCTGCAGGCGCGCGCTGCGTTGGACGCTGGCACGGTGTCCCTGGAGCAGATGGCCGATGTCGTCGCTCGAAGCCGCCGCAACGCGAAGAACAATCCCTTCGCCCAGCTCAGCGGCGACTATGCGACCGCCGATCTGCTGGACGAGCCGATGTTTGTTGACCCACTACGCAAGCACGACTGTGCTCCGATCACCAACGGGGCATCGGTGGTGATCCTGGCAAAAGGTGAAGCTGCCAGGCGAGCACGGAAGCGCCCGGCCTGGATCCGTGGCATCGACCACCGGATCGAAGCCCACCAGCTCGGCGAGCGTGATCTGACCCGGTCGGAGTCGACCGCGACCGCGGCGGCCAAAGCTGGAGTGTCTTCGGCCGCTGTCGACGTGGCCGAGATCCACGCCCCGTTCAGCCATCAAGAGGTCATCGTTGCGGATGCTCTTGGACTATCTGATGGCACTGACATCAACCCGTCCGGCGGCGCCCTTGCGTCGAATCCGCTCATGACGGCGGGTCTAGTCCGGATCGGCGAGGTCGCAACCAGAGTGTGGGATGAGCGAGTCGATCGAGGGGTGGCGCACGCCACGTCGGGTGCTGCGCTGCAGCAGAACCTCGTCTGTGTGTTGGAGGGTGAGTGATGAGCGAACGTGCAGCGGTAGTCGGCATCGGACAGACCAACTACACCTCGGTCCGCGGTGACGTCTCCATTGCGGGGCTGGTTCGTGAAGCGGCCGACCGCGCGCTCGTCGACGCCAACATGTCGTGGGGCGAAATCGACGCTGTCGTCATCGGCAAGGCGCCCGACATGTTCGAAGGCGTCGTCATGCCAGAGCTCTATTTGGCAGACGCCCTGGGTGCGGTCGGAAAGCCGATGCTTCGGGTCCACACGGCCGGTTCGGTCGGTGGCTCGACGGCGATTGTGGCGGCCAGCCTGGTCGAAGCCGGCGTCCACGACCGCGTGTTGACCGTCGCCTTTGAGAAGCAATCTGAATCAGAAGCGATGTGGGCGCTCTCACCGCACTACCCCTTCGCTCCGCCCGTTGTCGCAGGTGCCGGCGGGTTTTTTGCGCCGATCATTCGCGCTTACATGGCCCGTTCGGGGGCTCCTGACGACACCGGCATTCGGGTGGCATTGAAGGATCGATTGAACGCACTGAAGAACCCGTTGGCCCACCTGCACGAACCAGATATCACGTACGAATCGGTGCGGGATTCATTCATGTTGTGGGACCCAATCCGCTATTCCGAGACCTGTCCGTCATCGGATGGTGCGTGCGCGATGGTGATCACCAACGAGGCGAGCGCGCATGTCGGATCGGCACCGCCGGCGTGGATCGATTCGCATTCGATCCGATCAGAATCGACGCTCTTTGCGGGGCGTGACCAGGTCAACCCGCTGGCCGGTCGTGACTGCGCCAAGGAAGTGTTCGCCAAGGCCGGAATCACCAACCCAATCGAAGAGATCGACGTTGCAGAGGTGTACGTACCCTTCTCGTGGTACGAGCCGATGTGGCTGGAAACGATCGGCTTCGCTGCCGAGGGCGAAGGCTGGAAGCTGACCCAAGACGGTGAGACCGAGATGACGGGCAAGATCCCGTTCAACCCGTCCGGTGGGGTCTTGTCGACGAACCCGATTGGCGCGTCCGGAATGATCCGTTTCGCCGAGGCAGCCATGCAGGTGCGCGGCCAGGCCGGCGAACATCAGATCGAAGGTGCCCGTACGGCGCTCGGCCACGCGTACGGCGGCGGTTCGCAGTTCTTTGCCATGTGGGTGGTCCGAGCTGACTGACGACTTCGACCTAAGGGGGGCCAAGGACGACTGCGGCGTTCTGGCCCCCAAGGCCGAAGGAACAGCTGAGGCTTGGTCCTGGTTGCCACGGGCGTGTAGCCGTCAAGAAGTCCAGCTTGGGGAGCGACTCGTCGACGCGCCGAAGCCCGATAGTGGGCGGCAGTTCACGGTGCTCGATGGCCAACACCACGGCGATGGCTTCAAGCATGCCGGCCGCCGCTGCAGAGTGGCCTATGGCCCCCTTTATCGAGCCGACGGGGACTGACTGGTTCCCAAGAACGCGCGCAAGGACCGCAGCTTCCGCGGCGTCGTTGAGCCGCGTTCCGGTGCCGTGAGCGCTGACGTAGCAGAGGCGGTCGGGCGGAAGAGCCGCTCGATCGAGGGCCTGACGAATGCACCTTTCTGCGGATTCTCCATCGAGCCGTGGCCGCGTCAGGCTCCCAGCATCCATCGAGGCCCCCCAACCGTGGACTCGGCCAAGTACGGATGCGCCACTTCTTTTCGCGTCCGACTCGCGCTCGAGTACGACCGCTGCCCCGCCACCCACCAGAACAAAGCCATCTCGATCCCGATCGAAAGGACGTGCGATTCCTTTTGGGGAGAGCGCTCCGACGTTTCGGTAAGCCGCCTGCACAGCCTGACTTGTAGGCCGATCGCCGGCGGCGACCAGGACCCAGTCGGCCTCACCGGCCCGGAGCATCGCGGCGCCGACCCCAATGGCTTGCGTACCGGCCGCGCATGCCGTCGAGAGGGTCAGCGAAGGGCCTTGCGCATCAAACTCGCTCGCGATGATCGCTGCGCCAGCATTCGGGATCGTCTGGGTTGGGAGTGCCTTAGAAACGTGCCTGGGACCGAGCTGAGCGAGTGCAACTTCGGCATCGTGATAGGAGACCGGTCCGCTCATCGAGTTTGCGAAAACAACAGATCTCCGCCACGGCGCCACCTCTGGCGGACGTGGGCAAGCCTCCAGTGCCGCCATCCACGCGAACTGAGCGAACAAATCTGTTCGCTGCACTGTATGGCGATCGGCTCCTTGGGGCGCAACGAAATCGGGAACGTCAATCGCGTTCGGGACGGGGTTCTTGAACAACGCCTCCCAGAGACGGTCGATACCAGCTCCCGCGGTGCTGACGGCGCCAACACCGGTAATCACAATCTCGGTCATCGATGCACTTCCGCGTGGGCGTTCGACCGGCGCAGCTTAAGGCTCCAGTCGGCAGTAGCCAAAGAACTGCAGTTGGGTACACCGCGATAGGGTTTCCCCATGGGGGCAGAGAAATACCGTGTGGTCGTTACCGGATTAGCTGCCGTAACCAACCAGGGGACATCGCTCGATGAGACCTGGTCTGCCCTGAGGCGGGCGGAGGACGGGCCCGTACCACACAAAGCGACGTTCGATGTCGGACAGCACCTCGACCGAAAGCTGGCCCGGCGGCTCGACCGGTCTGCCCAGCTCGCCGTCGCCGTGGGGCTCGACGCGTGGAGGCATGCCGACCTCGGCGCCCAAGGCCCATCGTTCTATTCACCGCACGCCACGAGCGTGTTGATGTCGAATGCGATGCCGCCCCTTGAAAGCTTGGAACAGGTCCACGACAACCTGGCGATGGTCGCGTCGGGTGGCAAGGTCGAGCTCAGCAGGCAGGTTTTTCCCGGCCGGGGAATGAATAACGCTGGGACGACAGCCGTCGCGATGGAGCTTGGGATCACAGGCCCGGTCGAGATTGTCAGTACCGCCTGTTCCGGCGGTTCTCACGCGATAGTGAACGCTGCTCGGTGGGTGGCGTCCGGGCTCGTCGATGTGGTCCTCACTGGAGGCTACGACGCCGCACTCGGCCCGGTGACCGACTACATCATGCTGCAGTCAAAAGTCGCGGCGGCCGAATGTGCGCGGCCTTTTGACAGCGAACGCGATGGCTTCTTCTTGACCGAAGGCGCGGCCGCTTTGGTTTTGGAGCGGCGCGACAAAGCCATCGAGCGGGGTGCCCGCATCTACGGTGAGATCCTCGGAGGTTGGAATAACTGCGACGCGTTTAGCGCGTTTCAACCTCGACCTGATGGGGAGATCGCAGAACGCTGCGTACGTACGGCGCTCTCCGAAGCGCGCTTAACTCCTGGGGACGTGGCATGGATCAATGCCCACGGAACGGGGACTCGCGTCAACGATCACGTCGAGTGCGAGATGTTTGACCGCGTTTTCGGAGTCGGCGCTGTTCCCGTGACCTCACTCAAAGGCGTACTTGGCCACAGCGGTGGGGCGGCAGGCGCAGTGGAAGCCGCAGTCACAATTCGAGCGTTGAACGAGGGGATCATTCCGCGAACGACCAACTGTCGTCTGGTGGATCCTGCCATTACTTCGGACATCGTTCTCAGCGAGCGAACCAGTCAAGGGGGACCCGTCTTGTCGACCTCGTTTGGGCTTGGTGGGCAGAACTCGGCGCTGCTCATAGGGCCGCCCGCATGACGGCCGACGCTCATCTTCCGCTCTTCGCGGTGGGCAGTGCTCCCACCTCACGCTGTGACGAGAATGAGGCAAACGTCGCAGCCGCGTTCGGCGAACAACCGGAAGTCTGCCCTTCTGGGCCTTCTGGTCCAGGCCTTGAGCTTCGGGCCGTTGGAGGTTTGTTGTGGAGCTGTGCGGGGTGCTTTCGCCGATCGCTCAGCACCGACGCGCTCATCCAGAACTGCGAATGTTGGTCGTCATACGGCACGATGCTTTTGGAACAAGCGGAACGGTTCGTTCCACCAGACTTGGTGTCACCCCTGTCAGCCTTTTCGCACGACATCTCGTCGACGATCGGTCCAATACTTGAGAATCTTGCCGACGTGTCTCACTTCGGTGTCCTTCACGAGCCTCTCGGCCGCTCGGAACTGGTGGATTTTGGGAGTGATTCCGACCGGTTTTGGTTGACGACCAATCTTTGGACGGGTCAGTCGTCGAGTCCGGTGAGAGTCGATTCCACCGTCTTCCGGTCGGGCTTATCCGCCTTCCGTCAAACCGACCGCGCAGGGAACATAAAGTCCGCGGTGATCGGTGGGTTCATGCCCGACGGCGCGGCCCGCACCAGAAGTTGGTCCCGTATCTGGGTGCCGAGGAGTGGCTCAGCCGCAGCGGACAGGGCTCGAAGCAAGGCCATTCTCCGCAAATTCAAGGCATATGCACGACAAGATTCAGAGATCCTCGGGCACCAGAGAACTCCGAGAAGACCGCTTTTGCTTCCGGAAGACGGGCCTATTCGGCAAATGAGGATCTGGTATTCCGAGGGCTGGCCGTCTTTGACCACCGCTGCATTTCAGTCGGCGTTGGCGTGAGCCCGCCGGAGAACGACATCGTCGAACCGTTCAATTTTCAGCCGATGAACTGGGTTGATTTGGCGCCATACTTTCCCAACGAGTTTCACCCGCTCGACATCGTTGTCGACTCGGCGAGCCCGACGCTGGCCGCCGCCGCAACGTTTACCGATGGTCACGCAAACTCGATAGGGATGGTCCACGGAGGCGTCCTCGCGACCGTGCTGGACGTTTTCATGGCGCTCATCGCCGCCGTCGAGACACGACAGCCGCAGGTCACAAGGTCGTTGAACGTTCGCTACCTGCGGCCCTGTCGAGTTCTTGAGCCAGTCAGCTTCATGGGTCAGGTGACCCGGTCCAGGCAGGACCGCCGAGACGTGCGAGTCAGTGCTCAGCAGCGAGGACTCTGTGCAATAGGTGAGGGTGAGCTGATCAGTGTGGCTTGGAGGCAGCGACGATCAGTTCGGTAATTCCTCGGATCCGAGGTCGCGCCGCGTACGCGACGGCGGCAACCTCGCGGTCCTCGAGACGAGTCGCGCACCAGGTTGCAACCTTCTCGGCGCTGATCTTTGCAACTTGCCGACCCAGGCAGAAGTGTGGGCCGATGCCGAACGACAGGTGATCGGGCGGACCTATCAAATAGCGCTCGGGGTCAAACGTTTCAGGCCGGTCGTATCGTCGCGGGTCTCGGTTTGCTGCCGCTGTGAGCAAGATGATGAGGTTGCCCGGTTTCGCAGACACGGGCAACTTTGTCGGACGAGTCATGGTGCGGCGTACCTGATAAAGGTTTGGCACGTCCATCCGGAAGCTTTCTTCGCAGAACGCACTGAGGCCGAGCTGGTCGCTCGGGTCAAGCTGGCCCGGACGTTCCAACACGCGCCTGGCAATAGACCCGAGCGCCGAATGGAGCGACTCGACGATGCCCCCCGTGACGGTCAGCATCTGCGCGACGGCATCGGTCTCGCCATCAAATTTTCCCAGCTCAATCGAACCGGCGAGCGTGGTTGCCACCGTTGGCGACGACGGCGTGCTGAAGGCAGCGTTCCGGAGGAAGCGTGTAGCCATGTCCACCGCAGCCCACCAGCCGGAGTCGGCAGGTGTTGCGACCTGCGTGGGTGCTGACTGTGACCGCGGACGTAGATCACCGGTCAGCTCACTTACTTCGCGAACCATCAAGGTTCGAAGATGGCTCGCTTGCTCGGCAGCGGCGCCAAGGAGGCGGGAAGATATCAGGTCGACAATCGGCGTGATGACCGACGACATCACCTCGAACTCTCGGTCAGGGGCTTGCAGCCCCTTGAGAAGTTCGTCGATAGCTCCAGACAACATCTCTAGCGGTTCGGGTCGGAATGCTTCCCTCACCGCTTTGCGTCGACTGGCATGAGGCTGACCTGTCCGAAACGGCAACATCTGTGACTCAAACCCCTCCCGGCGGTGGTCGACGTCAGCGGGAGGCTTCGTCCCCTCGGGCGTTTGGGGCATGAGATCGGAGTCGAACAGCGCGGTCCGAACGTCGGCATACCTGCTCAGTACCCAGACGTTCGGGGTCAGACGGAATGATTCTCCAAGCTCGCGAATGTGAGCGAGCGTGTCGAACGGGTCTTCCCTGGTGTCCGGATTCATCAGCGAAAGAAAGAGCTGACGCGCTTCGCGGTCGTTTCGGCGGTTCCTGGCGAGGCTCGGGCCGGCTGGTTTGCCGTGGGAAGACTGCAGGTCTGTTCGACCATCCGTCGTCGCCTCGCCTTTGTCACCGGCGACGCTTGCTTCGGCCGGGCTAGGTGACACGACTTGCCCGATCGAAACGTGTGATCTTCTCCATGATCTCTACGGTTCTGGACGCGTCACTGACGAGTCGGCGAACGAGGTCCTCATCCATCGCAGCCAAGGCGGCAGATGAGCTGACCGACCTACTCTTGGCGAACTGTGCGAGCCAGTACGTGGGGTCGGCGGGGGCCTGTCGACGACTTATGAGGAGCCTCCACCACCAGCGTCCTGAGGCTCCCGGCAGCCGCCCTCGACGAAACTCCAGGTCGAACTGGGCGTTGACACCGGAAGTGGCGTCAAACTCGTACACCAGGTCTAGTCCGCACGCGTCTAAGGCCGTGATCACGTCAGCACGTTGGCCGCGCAGCAGCGGCTCGCCGTAGAAGAAGAGGCCGCCGGTACGCAACACACGCTGGACCTCCGCGAAGAACAGCTCCCGGCGTGGGTAGTGAGCTGCCGACTCAACGCAGAACACTGCATCGAAGGAGTCGTCTCGGATCGGTAGTCGCTGTGCATCCGCATTGATGAGGCGGTCCATTCGCTGCGAAGCGGATTGAAGGCCTCGCAGCGAAATATCGAGGCCAACAATCTCGACCCCGTCGAACCAGTGGTTGATCGCCACACTGTTTCCACCGCGACCACAACCCGCTTCGAGGACCCGTTGCGAGTCGAGAGATTTGTCGGCGATCAGCAGGTCGAGGAGCCGAGCTTCGGGAGCGCCTCGGAACGGCCACGGTCGTCGAGGCACTCCTGGCGAGAGGTCGTGGTAGCCAATATGAAAGAAGTGACGGCCGCCGTCCTCGGCGTCGACAATCTCGCTCATTCTGTCGTAGACGTTTCGAAGTCTGGTCTCTGCATCGACCCGATCTGCCGTCACGGAAACCCCCCTGCCGCACCGGCTCGTTTCCCAACCCACGTGGAACCTAGCAGAGGGCCAGCTGGGCCGGTTCGGGGCGCTGAGTGCCACCGTCGGAGTCTCCGCCTGCCCTGATTTTCACGACCGGTAGAGTTCACTGGGTGAAACAGGGTTGGTACTACCTCGCTCGCCGATCTCATACTCGCTCAGTCGTTGACTTCGGTGACCTCGCGATCGACTGGGACGGCGGTGTGGCACGCGTAGCGGGGAGCGAGAGCAGCGGTTGCTACGTCCCGACGGCAAATCTCGGAGATGTCGTCGTTGTTTGGATTGGCTCGGGGCACCCCTCACCACTTCCGGAAGCATCCTGGGCAACAGGAAGCCTGGTCTACGACGAGGACATGACGATTGAAGCACCTGTTACCGACGTGCTCGAGAATGTTGTCGACATTCATCATTTCGAGCCCATGCATGCCACGACCATCGTGTCTAACAGCTTGAGGATCGAGGCAACCCCCAACTGCCTCAGCGTTCTGAAGGAGCGCGTTGAGCCATCCATGGCCGGCGCCCGTTCGATTCCCATCAGTGCGCACATGTACGGGCCCGGCCTGCTCGTCGAGAATCATGTGCATCCTCGCTTTCCGATGACCTTCCTTGGCATCATGAGAGAGGATCGCTCTGGTCGCACCATTCAAGCTGGCCAGATGTGGGCACACTTCAGCACTGAGAGCGCGGTGAGCAAGCGCTGGGTCAGCCGGTTGCAGACGGCGCTCCAACGTGAGCTTGCGCGCGACGCTCTCGTTTGGCGGCACAAGCGTCGCGGCCATCGCCCGTGTCTGGTGCCGGAAGATCACGGGATTCTTCGGTTTCGGGGCTGGCTTGAACAGCTGGCGGACGCATAGCGACGAGCTATCTGCCTGCTCAAGTGACCTGAGAAAAGCGGGTTGAATATGTCGACGGGAGGGGATTCATGAAGGTACTGGTAACCGGCGCAACACGGCGCGATGGGATCGGAGCGGCAACGGTTCTGAAGTTTCTTTCGCTCGGGCATGAAGTAACGCTCACCCACAGAAACGCTTTGGATTGGTCGCCTCCACCCGAGGTTCGCGCCATCCGCTGCGACGTGACCGATCTGGATCAGGTGGACCAACTGTGCCAAACCCTCGATGACCACGGCGGCTGTGACGTCTTCGTTTCAAACGCCGGCTTCGCCCGTCTGAACCTGACCATGCGAGCCAAAGATGACTGGTTCGACTCGCACATAAAGACCAATCTGAAGGGGCCTTTCGCGATTACTCGTCGGGTGCTTCCGGGGATGAGCCGTCGTCGATTTGGGCGGATCGTCTATGTCTCGTCGATCGCAGCGTTTTACGGGCCCGCCGGCCAAGCGGGCTATGCCGCTGCTAAAGCTGGACTCACCGGTCTGGCTCGCACGGTGACACGAGAGCTTGCTGTTCGAAACGTCACAGCGAATGTTGTCGCGCCGGGTTTGACCAAGACGGCCGTCGCTACAGGCGCACTTGGGCGCGCGCTCGCCGACCTGGAAGTGCAGGTTCCGGCCAGACGGTGGGCGGAGCCCGCCGATATTGCCCACGCCATCGCTTTTTTGGCTAGTCCAGAATCGGGTTACATTTCCGGGGTAGTTCTTCCGGTCGACGGTGGGCTAACAATGGGGCACTAGGGAGGGGACCGCAGTGGACGAGGTGCAGTTCGAGAAGCTGACGCAGGCGATCAGGGAAGTCCTGCAAAACGATGAGGCCACAGTCGGCCCAGAAACACGTTTTGTTGACGACCTCGAGGCGGACAGCATCGATGTCATCGAGGTCGTGTCGATCCTTGAGGGTGAGTTCGATATTACGGTCGACGAAGAACAGGTCTATGAGGTCCAGACGGTGGGCGACCTCGCAGATCTGATCGCGCGCACCATTCAGGCCAACTGATTGTGTCCAGCAGCGCCGACTCGCAACGCGAAACCTGGCTGCATATCAACGACCAACTCGATGCTCAGAACAGCGGGCGTTTCTTACGGTTTATGAACGTCGGCTTCTTGGGCGACGTTGATGAGCCTGCTGCGGCGCCGACGCTCCCACCCAGTTTCCCAAACCGGGCTTCGGCTGAACTTCTGTTTCAGGTGCTGCAGGGCATCGAACTGAGCGGACAGCGTTTGGTCGAGTTTGGGTGTGGCCGGGGCGGCAACCTTGCGCTTTTGGACCGATATCGAGACTGCAGCAGCCTTGTCGGTATCGATCTTGCGGACAATGCGCTGTCGTTCTGTCAGCGGAGAAGAACGGAGCGCCAGCATTTCGTACAGGCGGACGCCCAGCGTCCCGCGTTGCGTTCGGGATCGATGGACGTCGCTCTGAGCCTCGAATCGGCATGTCTCTACCCAGAGATCGCAACATTTTTTGCCGAGGTGCGACGCGTCCTGGTGGATCGTGGCCGTTTCGCATACGCCGACATCGTCTGGGAAAGCAGAATCGCCGCCTACCTTGAATTGCTGACGACCCTCGGGTTCACGATCACCGACTTTCGAGATATCACCAGCAATGTTCTTCGAGCCCGTTCGGCTCACGGAGCCAGACAGTTCAAGGCTCTCGGCGAACTTGAGCAGGGCCAAGTCATGGAAAACGCCTTCATCGTCCCGGGAAGCCCGTCGTTTGAGCTGCTTCGAGACGGCTCGCTTCGATACTTATCGTTGCAATGTGTCGCAGCGTTCGCGCCATCGCAACCCACCGCGCGTCTGCTCGAAGGCGTACAACGCGGACCGTTCGAGGACTTCTTGTTGACCGAGCCCCTGGGTGGTAGCGAGACATCGACGCCAGTTGTTTCTGGCGAATCTACGACTCTCGGGGTCGAGTAAGAGTTGGAGTTCAATTCGCGCGAGTTTCTCTTCTTCCTGCCGATTGCGGCGGGCGTCGTGCACCTCTGTCCGGCAAAGCTCCGCATCTCGCTCGCCCTTGTGCTGTCCTGGTTGTTCTACAGCTGGGGGCATCCTCGTTTTCTCATTCCACTCTTATTGGTGACCCTCCTCACGCAAGGGGTGCTGGAGATCATGTGGCGGCGCCCAGCGCTTCGGCGGACCGCTTTAGTTCTCGGTCTCTGCGGCTCCGGTTTCATCATCGGCCTCTACAAGATTCCATGGCTTACGAAAGGGTTCGCCGAGTCGCTGCAGACGACGGGCGACCATACCGTCACCCTCCTCCCACTGGGATTGACGTTCTACGCCTTCCAGTCGGTGTCGCTGATGTTCGAGGTCAAGCGGAACCATTGGCGCAAGAGGCTCACCCTCATCGACACGGCGCTGTACCTTTCCTTTTTTCCGCAGCTTCTCGCCGGCCCAATCGTCCGCCCCCAAGAACTGGTCCCCGAACTACGTAATCGGCTCGGAAGACCGACTCGCTTCGATCTGTTGTTGGGCGTTGAATTTCTTCTGACGGGCCTTTTCAAGAAGGTGGTTCTGGCCGATACCGCTTGGCGAGTCATCGATTCGAATCTGGAATCGGGTTGGCACATCGCCGCGTTTGTTCTCATGATTCCGATCTACTCCTACGCTGACGTTGCCGGTTACAACGACATGGCAAAAGGGTCCGCCGCCTGGCTGGGTGTGACCCTCCCAGAGAACTTTCGCGAACCCGTTACACGAACGAGATCTTGGGCCGACTTCTGGAAGCGCCACCACATCACGGTCATGCGGTGGATGCGGGATTACGTCTATTTGCCTGTGCGCGGGCGAGGGAAGTCCAGAAGACCGCAGTGGTTAGCCACGGTCGTGACGCTTGCCCTGATGGGTCTTTGGCACGGGTTCGATCCCGTTTGGGTTCTGTTCGGGGGTGGAATCGGACTGCTGATGGTCGTCGAAGTCGCGTTTATCAGGTGGAGAGGCCAGCGGAGAGAAGCGTCGCCCCGCGCCCGAAGGATCACCGACCGGAAAAGGAGCGCCTTGCCTGCTCCCGTTCGTGTGGCCGTGGTTTCGTGGGAGCGTTGTCGGGGGCCACTCTGGGTTTATGGCTCAGCCATCGCCCTTGGTGCCCTAGTGATCGCGGCGACTGGCGTGTCGTTGTTCCCCCGGTCGGGTACAAACCGGGTCTCGGCAGGTGACGGACTGCTCCTTGCCGCGGCGAGTTTTCTCGTCGTTGCTGCCCTCGACCGCCGGAGGATCATGACGCGATCGGGACTGAAGGATTTCGAGCCGACCGTTGTCAAGGCACTGGTGGCTGGAGCCATGACGGTCGCCATCATCGTGTTTGCCCCGCAGCCCTCGCCGACGTTTATCTACCTCACGGTTTGATCGATGAGTGCATTCCGACAACCACAAACGACACGACACCGGCCGCCCGCAGCACGAGCAAGCGGACGATTGTCCGCCGCGTTCCATCGGAAGATTTCGTTCGCATCCGCGACTCTTATTGCACTTTTGGTGGTTGTGTCCGCGGAAGGTGTCAGTCGTCTGCTGCAAATGGACCAGATAGCAAAGTCCCAGCCCGACCTGGCGGAACCTGTGTACCGCCAAGCCCAACTCGAGCGGCCATACGCGCCACTTGACTTTGTGGTCCTGGGCAGCTCCTCGGCGGCAAGCGGAATCGACCCGGAGATCCTCCATGAGCAGTGGGGGAACGGGTACAACGCCTCGGTGGGCGGCGCAGGGTTCGACTTCCTGATGAAGTGGTGGGAACAGGTAGTTGCTGGGAACACCGACAACGTGCCGGTGATCGTTGCCAGCTCGGTGCTCGACTTCGTATCGATCGACGGCTACGGAGACGTACGGCGTCGGCCGCCGGATCTGGTCGACGAGATCGCCGCACCTGTTAAAGGTGAAACAGGGTTTCCTGTCACGCAGATGTACCTCTATCGATTCAGCGACATCACCCAGTCGCCGACGGGTTTGTGGGATGCGCTCTGGCAGCGCGCTTTGGGTCCAAGCGACCAACGAACATTCGGTCCATACGGTAACGCCGCGGCCCTTGGACTTGAACCCTCGATACGGCCGGACGGTCTCAACACGGCACCGTTTGATACTGATTGGCCGCGCCGGGTTGCCGAACTCGACCTGATGTCTGAGCGGAGGCGCCTCCCAGACGCCTTCGTGGACTCAAACTTTGATACTGCAGAACACGCAACCTTGCTCGCAGAGATCATCAATTCCGGCAACGTGCCGGTCGTCGTGGCGCTCCCTGTTATGCAGTCCGTTCTGGAAGAAAGCGGCTTCCCGGTGGAGCGGGTCAACAAGCTCTTCGGTCGCTATCTCGTGGACTTAGAGTCACAAGGCATCCGTGTCGTGGACCTCCGGGAACTGCTCATGCCGCTGAGCATGTTTTGGGATCCGGTTCACTACAGCAGGGCAGGAGCGACACGAGTAACAAATGCCCTGGGTTCTCAATTGATGAAACCACCTGGTTGACGCGACCCCACAATGTCGAGGGTTAAGGAGCCATTTGTGGCTCCAAAAGCCCTGTTGCTGAAGCACCAGGCCTATGGTAAACACCTCGCGCAGATGCGCATTTGCGTATCTGCTGTCGATTCTTCGCCGGGACGCGAGATTCGGCCAATAAAACACCACAGGGGGGGGCTCTGTTATGGGTGGATATGCACGTCTGCCGCGCGGTTTGCGAAGTCGAAGTGCCTGGGCATGGTTCGCCGCATTTGTTGTTCTCTTGTCCGCTTTGCCGTCCTTTGCGCTGCCGACGCGGGCTGGCGCGCAAGAGGGCCAAGTCATCATGGACAACGGCCAGCCGACGGGAAACAGCCGGTGGAACACCACCCAAGGCCCGATCTCATCGAACAACGTGACCGGGCCCGCTACGGCGGGATCTGATGCTCAGGGCAACTCTTGGGCAGACCGTGAATACCGCCTTGTTCCTACCTACACGCTCTACGTCCCGCAAGATGCGCGTGCTGGTGAACCTGTTCGTGTCTGGGCGTGTTTGAACAACGCCGTGGGCGACCACCTATCGGGAGCGGGTGCCGGTGAGATCATCGACATCCAATTCAACGGTGGGAACGGCTTCTTCGGTGGCGACGCCGGTGGCGGTTCAGCATCACCGGCGAACGATGAGTACAACCCGGCAACTGGCGACCGTCTCTGTACGTACCAGGATTTGATTGCACCATCGGCGGGTGTGAACCGCCCAATCGTATTCAACAACTTGACCACCAGGTTCCGTTCGGTTTGTTACGGGTGCAACGGCGACTTCTCGAACGCGTACGGGCCGTTCCGTGATTCAATCCTCAGCGGCGCAACGGCCACCATCCCTAACGTCTACACACCTCCCACGGCAGTCGACGATTCAGTGGTGATTACTCCGACCGCTGGCGCCACCATCACCGTCGACCCGCTCTCGAACGACGAACCGGGTTTCATGCCAGGAACGCTTTACATTGCTGGCATAGGGACTCAGTCCGGGGGAACGTGTTCGGTGTCCGGTGGAACGGCGCAGGACACCGTCAACATCGTGCCGAACCCTGGTGCGACGAGCGGCTACTGCGACTATCTGATCAATCAACGCGAGACCGACGGGTATGACCTCAGCAGGGCTCCCGACACGGGGCGCATCTACTGGTACGTCTACGACCCGAACCCGGATGTGCCGCCTGTAGCGACGCTGGACTTCGCGCAAACCGACGCCAACTACCCCGGCGCTAACCCGGCAGGTTCTGGTCCCTTCCCTGTGACGCTCGACGTCCTCGCTAACGACGTCGACCCAAACCAAACCAACCCGAACAACGCCGCGACTGACCCGAACATCGTGTGGGTCGGCTTTAACGGCGCGGACACCAACGCAGACGGTGTCTTTGACACCAATGTTGGAACCACGCAGGCAGGCGGAACGGTCACCTGCGGCGCATTCCCAAGCGACGGCCCTTGCATTTACACGCCGCCCAACAACTACGTCGGCACCGATACGTTCCTGTATCAGATCAAAGACGAAGAGGGTCAGACCGCCATCGGCGTCGCGAACATCGTCGTGGTTGGTAACCAAGCGCCGATCGCCGTCAACGACAGCTTCCAAGTGCTCCAAGACTCGACCAACACTGGGCTGAGCGTCGCACCAAATGATTTCGACCTCGAAACCTCGACGGGCGCCCTGACCTACCTCTGGCCAGCAACCCTGCCAGCAGGCGTCACCGGAACAACTGCCTCCGGAACCTTCAACTATTCGCCGCCGGCCGGAACGACCCCGACTGTCACCTTCGACTACTGGGTCTGTGACAACCACGCACTCATCAACCCGGTGCCAACGGGAGACGGGTGGAGTGCGGTCGTAGCGTCTGGAGCGTCGGTGGCCGCTAGCGGCACGGGCAATATGCAAAACAAGTGTACGAAAGCCACCGTCACCATCAAGACGGTGAAGCCGCCGCCAGTTCCCCCCGTGGCTGCTCCCGATAACGCCGTCACCGACGCTTGGTACAGCGACAACGTTCCGGCAACAACCGGTGCCGACGTGGACATCAACATCAATTTGGTAGCAAACGACTTTGACCCTAACGGCGCAACCGGCGCTGCTGGCGCATATCCCGCCGAGTTCACCGTCACCCAGGTCGATGCCACATCAGTCAATGGCGGAACGGTGACAAACCTAGGGAACGGCAGTGTCACGTACACGCCTGCGCAGAACTTCTGCGGTACTGACAGTTTCACTTACACCATCAGAGATGTGGCCACCAACGACAGCTTGACCGCCGTCGGGATCGTCACCGTCCAGGTCCTGTGCAACAGCGCGCCGATCGCGGTCGGGGAGTTGGTGACAGTGGCGCAAGGCGGCACGGTCAACGGCAACGTGTCCTCGAATGACGCCGACGATGATCCCGCAACCGATTGGACCTACTCGGTCATTCAGAACGTGGCCAACGGCAACCTCACCTTCTACCCAGACGGCTCCTACAGCTACACCCACAACGGAAGCCCGACTGCGCTGAGCGACTCGTTCACCTACGAGATCTGTGACGGTCACGGAATGTTGGCAACCAGCAACGTCGACCCTGCGAGCCGCTGCCGACAGGCGACGGTCACCATCCAGGTCACCGCCGACGCGCAGAATCCACCGGTTGCAGTGGGTGATGTGGGCGTTGTCGACTCCTGGTACTCGAGCGACGGCCAGGCCCAGACCTCGACCACCATCAACGTGGCAGGCAACGACTCGGACGCCGACGGCAACCTCGACCCGACAACGACAAGCGTCCTCGTGGGGCCGTCCGCAACCCAAGGGACCATTGTCAACAACGGAGATGGGACGCTCACCTTCCGGCCGGCCGACGGCTACTCCGGGCTCGTGACGGTCGTCTACCAGATCTGTGACAACCCGGCTGCCGCGGTACCAGCCGCAGCAACCCAGCTGTGTGCCCAGGCAGCGGTGCTGATCACCGTGATCGGTAACCAGCCGCCGCTTGCCATCAACGACACTCTTGTCGTCGATGAGGACAGCGCGGCAAATGCTTGGGACCTCTCGGTCAATGACTTGGAGATCGACGGTGAGAACCTGATCTACACGACGACACCCGTTGTCGCTCCCGCAAACGGGACGGTGACAATCAGTTCAACCGGGATCATCTCCTACACACCGAACGCTGGATATTTCGGGACGGACTCGTTCACCTACGAGGTCTGTGACGATCACAAGGCTGCGGCTAACTCTGGGGCTGTTTCCCAGGGCGGAGCGTGGGAGCGCTGTACGACGGCGACGATGAACATCGTGGTCACCGAAACTCCGGACTCACCGCCGATCGCAATTCCGGATTCGGCAAACACGACCATTAACACGCCTGTGACTATCTCAGTGCTGGCGAACGACCGTGACGCCGAGGACGGTGGTCCCGGACTGCCGGTTCCACCGGCGGCAGGGATCGTTGACTGGGACGCGACTACCTCGACTGGCGCGACCGTCAGTTGTACCGCCACCGAGTGCACTTACACGCCGGCGCCAGGCTTCACAGGTACTGACATCTTCCAGTACACGATCGAAGACAGCTACGGCAACCAGGCGTTCACATTCGTGACCATCTCGGTGACCGACGACAACACACCACCGGTCGCGATTGACGACAGCGCCAACACTTCGATGGAGACACCGGTGACCACATCGGTGTTGGCCAACGATAGTGACGCTGATGGGGACCCACTCACCCTTACCTTGCTGACACCAACCACCGTGAACGGTGGCACGGTGACTTGTACGGCGACCGCGTGTACGTATACGCCAGCGGCCGGTTTTGTTGGTCTGGACACATACAGCTACATGATCGAAGACGGAGCGGGCGGCAGCGCCATCGCCACGGTTACGGTCATCGTGAGCGGTGATGATCAGGACGGCGACGGAATCCCAGATGTTGTCGAGATCGAGATCTGCGGGACCCCGACCTGTTCAGATGGCACCGAAGACACCGACGGTGATGGCGTTCCGGACTGGATTGAGATCCTGATGGGAACGGACCCAACCGACCCGAACGACAATCCGATCGGCATCGACACCGACGGCGGTGGCGTAGACGACTGGATCGAATACATGTCGGGGACTGACCCGACCGACCCGGATGACGACGCATCTGCGCAAGGCACTGACTCAGACGGCGGTGGTGTCCCAGACTGGATCGAAGTCATTCTCGGTACCGACCCAACCGACGCTTCGGATGATCCGCTCACATTGGACACCGATGGCGATGGCGTTCCGGACTGGATTGAGATCTTGCTCGGAACGGACCCCAACGATCCTGATTCGGGCTCGAAGACTCACGACAGCGACGGTGGCGGCGTTCCGGACTGGATCGAAGCGGTCCTAGGAACGAACCCGGACGACCCGAGCGACGACCCGCTCACTCAGGATACCGATGGCGACGGCGTTCCGGATTGGGTTGAGATCCTGATGGGTACCGACCCGAACGACGCCAAGGACGATCCAGGGTCGATCGATACGGATAAAGATGGCGTTCCGGATTGGGTCGAGATCATCATGGGGACCGACCCCAACGACGCCAACTCCAAGGATACGACGACTGACAGCGACCTCGGCGGCGTCCCGGACTGGATCGAGATCCTGATGGGTACGGACCCGACAGATTCTCGTGATGACAACACCAAGATCGACGCAGATGGTGATGGATTCCCGGACTACACCGAGTACGCGGCTTGTGGCACTGCCTACTGCTACGACGGGGGTGACCTGGACAACAACGGAGTGGCTGATTGGATCGAGGTCATCATGTGTGGTTCGGCCGGGTGCGTGAACCCTGCGACCGACTCCGACCAGGACGGAATCCCAGACTGGCGTGAGGTCGAACTGTGCGGCACCACGACATGTGCTGGCAAGAACGGCATCGTTGTTTCGGACCTGCTCAACAACCCAGGTGTTGCAACGGCGTACACCGGGCAGCTGTGGACCATGTGGGCGTTTAGCTACGTTCCTGGATCCGTGGTGACGTTTGAACTTCACCCCGGCGGAGCCTTCCTCGGCACCGTTGTGGCGAACGCAGATGGAGTTGCCGTTCTGAGGGTGGAACTACCATGCGACGTCGAGTCCGGCGTGCACCAGATTGTGGCAAAGGGTCAGACGCGAGACGGTCAACTCGTCGAGCAGAGCTATCGGCTCAACATCCTGCCCGGTCCTGGTTGTCCCGATACTGGAACCGGTGGAAACCGAGGCGGATCTGGCTCAGGCAGCGGCGCTGGCACGGGTGGCCTGTCTTCGACTGGCGGCTCGACGAGCCTTTCTGGAAGCACCAGGGCTGATAGCTCGACTGCGGGCAGGACGACGACTGCGACCACTCCGGCACGTTCCACAGCGGCAAGAGCGGTCGCCTTCACCGGGTCTGACCCGTTGATCCTGACGTTCTTCGGTGCAGGTCTTCTGCTCGTTGGACTGGCCGTTACCCGCATGGTGCGGAGACGGCGCGTCAACTAAAGCGAACCCCCAGCCTGAAACGGCGTAATGAGGAGCGAGCGACTCTCTGGGTCCTCGCTCCTCATTCGCGTGGTGACTACTTGAGCGAACGTTTGTGAATGTTCAGCGAGACCCCTTCCAGCCCGGGAAGGCCGCGTCGATGGCGGACCATGACCCCCTCGTAACGGGGCCGTGCGCGAAGACGTCGGACAGCTCGCCATAGGCTGACTAACCGCTTTTGAAAGGGTGTACATATGCGGTCAATTGTGATTGTGGTGTTGCTGGCTCTGCTGGGTTTCTCCGCCTGTAGCGGGGGCGACAACGATGATGAGGCCACCGGAACGACGGTCGCTCCGGCGCCGACGTTGGCGGCTGAACGTAAGAGAACGCCCGGGACAGAAGGTCCAGTCGCCACATCGCCGGTATCGCTCAACTTCGCCCTGGCGGCCATGGACGGTGCCCAGATGGTGTCCATGGACCTGGCGCAGGCCAGCTTCGCTGGCACCTCCCTGGTGGGTGCGAGCTTCTCGGGCTCGGACCTTACCGATGCCAACTTTGCAGGCGCGAACCTCTATCAGGCCACTATGCGATCCACGCAACGAAATGGCATCAACTGGGGCTCGGACGGCGAGGGGTGGGCGGTTTGCCCTGACGGTTCATCTGCCGCTGACAACGACGGTACCTGTGAAGGCCACCTTGGCGACGACGTGGACGTTCCTGCCGTCGACGGGACCTCCCAAAGCACGACAGCTGATGGTCGCGGTCCGTCGCCCGAAGTGACACCGACGGAGCCTGCTCAGGCATCGACGACGACGAGAGTTGACTCGGGGGAATAGCGGCTTAAGTCGTTGATGCATCTGCTAGACGCCTAAGGAGCCTGGGTCGGAACCCGAATGGTTCGACCTCGATCAGGAGCGCCATCGTGGCGGAACTTTGCCTCGCGAGGAGCTCACACGTCGGACCGCCCCTAGGAACATGGACATTTTTTGAGAACTGGTGCTCGTTGTCCGAACGGGAAAGTTCAAAATTTGTCGCCGTGTTATCTAGAAACATTGATAAAGCCAACCCCGGAAAAATTCTTTGACCAGGCAAGATGTGTGGCAAAGTCCAACGCCGTGAGTAACGCAACCTTAAAATGGCGACGATCCGTGAGCGGGCTCACATCTGTGTAGACCACAATCTGACCCAGCTATAGGGAGCTATTTCAATGCTGAATTGGCTGCCATCCTCGCTCTCAACGATCGAACCAATTGCGCGACCGTGGACCAAAGCCCGCGGTTCGCGTTCTCGTAGATCAGGTGGGGCGGGTAGGTCAACCCCCCCCGACCTACCCGCCTTCGCCGCAAGTTTCCCTTTTAAGGGGAGGCAGGTCGGGCTTCGGCCCGAGATTGGGGGGTGGAAACCTCAACCCCCCCCGAGGACCACCCCCCAATCTGATTCTTCGCAATAGCGCCGCAGCTCAGGGGCATAAAAACCGGTGCGGTAGAAGCCTGTCGATCTTTTCGCGGTCGTCTGTGCCGTTGCGCGGGCTCGCTCCGCAGCACAGCGTTTGGCGACCCTCTGCAAGCAAATCGGTCCCTGAGCAGGCGAGGATGTCCCGCAGCTACGAGTCGAGCTTCAAGACCCTGATCGCGTTCTCTCGCAAGAACTTCGGCCAGACGTTGTCGTTGAACGGAACGTCCGGCATCTCCGAAAAGATCCGGTCGAGCGACAAGCCCATCGGGAAATACCCTGCGTAGAGCACCTTGTCTGCTCCGCGAGAGTTCGCAAAGTTCACGATGTCGGTGGGGTAGTACCGCGGCGCAAAGGCGGAGGTCGAGTAATAGAGGTTTGGCCACTTGAGTAGCAGCTTGACGGCTAGTTCGGTCCACGGTTCGCAACCGTGCCGGGTCACGATGGTCAGTTCAGGGAACCACCAGCAAACCTCGTCCAGCAGCTCCACCTTTTGGCATGCGAACGGTACCCGCGGCCCTGGGACCCCGGCGGTTACAAAGAATGGCAGGTCCAGTTCCACGCATTTGGCATAAATCGGATACATGCGCTTGTCGTTAATTGGCACCTGCGGATTGAGGCCCGCTGGAAAACACGAGACCGCCTTTATGTCAAAGGTTTCCTTCATGTGGGTGATCTTGCGGACTGCGTCCATACCCTCATTCGGGTTGACTTCGAAACTGGCAAAGAACCGGTCGGGATGATTAGTCAAGGCGCTGAGCGCGCCCTCCTTCTCCGGTCGTACCGTGATCATGCCCCGCTCGATGTTGAACTGATCCATCTTCGCCAGGAGGTAGTCGACGTAGTTGTCGCACTCATCGATCTTGGGGACGTTCTTGAACATGTACTGGGCGGGGAAGCTGTAGGACTGGGACTCCTGATCGCGCAAGAGAGGCGCAAGAAACTCGTACCAGTCCTGACTCGGACCCGAAGGCACCTGAATCATCAAGTCGATAACGGGAACGTCCGTCGGGAAGCCCACATGTGCTCCTAAGAGGTTGGGTCACCTGCCATGGCGCCACCAATGAAGTCGGGTGGCCAGAGCGATCGTCTGTTGCCCATCGGCGCGACTCAGAAAATGAGAACGTGTTCTAGTCTAGGCCTCTCAAGACGATCGACCTTCACGGACCGACCGCCCAGCACACGACCACGACCGGTCCAACCAGGCGGTTGGGCTGTGCCACGATTGGAAGCAACGGGACCCGCTTTGCGGGACGAAGCAAACAGGAGCGCCGGAGAATGCACATCAAAGTGGACTATGACCTTTGCGAATCCAACGCAATCTGCATGAGTCAAGCACCAGAGGTCTTCGAGGTCCGCGACGACGACCTGCTCTACGTACTGGACGAGAATCCTGACGAATCGCTGCGGGCAAAAGTGACCCTGGCCGCCCAACTATGCCCAAAACAGGCCATCACCATTGAAGGCTGAAGTCCGACCGGTCGGAGCGGGACCGCCACAGATCGGGCGAGCGGGTAACGCCGCGGCAGGGTGAACGAAAACGAGAGGGGGTTGAGCGAAACGCTCAACCCCCTCTCGTAATTTCTGTGTTGCTCAAGGCGCGGACTCAGCCGGTACTGGCCGAGTCAGCTATTTAGGCCGGGCAGGGGACTTGGATCGCCCCGCCAAGCGCGCAGATCGTCGACCGGCCGACCAGCCACTTGCCGTCAACCTTTACCGATTCGCCAGGGATTGGCAGCGGGTCAAGGCCGCCAGGCACGGTGAAGACCATGTCCAACGTTGCGGTGTCGCCTTCGACGGTCACATCCTTGACCTCGACCGAAACCTCAGTGGCGAGTGGGTTGCTGACGAATGCGTCCAGGACGCCTTCGAGCTCGTCGCCGTCTTGAACCATGTCCTTCACCTCTGCGCCTGAGGTGGCGCCCGAGGTCAAGAATTCCTTCCAAACGTCGGCAGCGGCTTGCTGGTCAGCGTCGAGACCATCAGGCATTTCGAAGGTGTTGCCGCCGCCTTCTCCCACTTCTTCACCGGCCATCGTGGTTTCGCTCCCCATCATGGTGGTGGAGGAGCCCATGCTGTCGCCCGGGTCCATGCTGCCCATGTCGTGGCTGGTGCTCGACGCACCCATGTCATCGGCCATCGTGGTGGAGTCGGCCATCGTCGTGTCGCTGGCTCCTTCGCCCGCGGTGGTGGTCGTGTCTGCCTCGTCATCGTCGTCGCTACCGCAAGCGGCAAACACCAGCGACATCGCGAACAATGCTGCCAAAAGACGTTTGGTCATGAGCCCTCCCAGGCCAAAGTGCGTTACGCACGCGTTGGTAAAACTTCCGTGCATCGTAACGAGCGCGCAACGCCACTACCTACAACCCCTCCGGAAATGCTGTGGCAGGAGGCAGGCAGGCTCGGCGTAGTCGGCCCGGCAAGCGGTTGAAACGAGCCGAGAAATAGTCAGCGGACCGGCGGATACAGCGACGCCTCGATGACCGATGTCAGGGTGTCTAGCGAGGTCGTCAGATCGACTTGTATCTGATTTGTCGCCGTGAAGTACGTGAACCGTTCGACGAGTGCCAACAGCGCCGTGCCCGCAACGTTGGGGTCGATACCCGGACTGCCAGCTTGAGCGGCCGCCTTTGCGAATGCCGATGACAACGCCTGGAACACGGAGTTGCCGATCTGTCCGAACCTGTTGTTGTCGTTTTCGGCCTCGGTCCACACCCTCAAGATCGGGCGGTACAGGCGGTACATACTGGCGAAGTCGGCCAGCCACGACCGGAGAGCCTGTTGACCCTGGCGTCCGGGTTCGATCGCTGGCAGCGAATCGGCCAGGACGGTCATCTCCGCTGTGACGGCGAGTGCTAGCGCCTCGAGCAGCTCATCCTTATTGGCGAAGTACAGATAAAAGGTGCCGTGAGACGCTTCGGCTTCCTTGACGATGTCATCGACGCGAGTGTTGTGAAACCCCTTGCGGGAGAAACACACGATCCCGGCTTTGAGCAGCCGGTTCATGGTGTTGCGACCCCTGGTCCGAAGCGCCCGGTCCGCGGTAGGCCCACCCGTTACCGGCCACAGCTGTTCGGGATCTAGATCGGCAAGGGAAGTGTCGTGCATAGCGGCAGAATTTCAGATCGTGCCGGCGGGCACAGTGTGTTCGACCCGGAGGCGAATGCGGGCAAGCTCGTCGTCTTCGAACCGCACCGAGAACGCGTACCCCTTCGCCTCGGCAAAGTTCAGATTGAAAAAGGGTACGACTAGCGGGACGGTTGTGATGTCGCCCGGACGGGCGTTGGCTGGCGTCCCGACGCGCAGGCGGGTCGTTGCGTTTCGACCAGCATCATGGCCATCTTCATCGATGAGGGAGATCGAAATGTCTAAGTCGCGGTGGCGGTCTTCGGGCGGGATGTCCATCACGAGCACGACCGAAACGTTCGGAACAACTGCCGGCAACTTCCGCACGCGAATCGTCGAAAACGCGCCACCCAGTACGTACAGACGCCCGTTCTCAACCCGTGCCGCGTCGGCGATCATTGCTGCAGTCACCTTCATGGCGGTCATGGTAGCGGTAGCCGGCTCGAGTTCCCGCCGATTCGGCCCCCTTAACGGCCGGGGCTAACGCGTCTCTGGGGTGAGTTGGAGTGCCGATTCGGTACTGCGTCGCACGGCGTCTTCGCCCCAAGCGATGACGACGCCGTCGCCCGAAAGCCACAAGGGGATCAGGTCGTCATAGTGAGGCGAACACGGATTGCCGCTTTGTCCTCCCGCCAACACGAAACGCGTCGAGTTCCACGAACCGACTTCAGACACCATCCGCATCGAAGCGATTCCGTACGGGTTCCCCCAGATGTCTCCGGGAATGACGGCACCGTTGTTCAACGAATGTGCGTCGCCGCCGTAGGGCATCGGCCCGATGTCGAAGACCTTGGCCATGACCGGCGACGCCGCTGATACCGGGTGTGTCAACGTGAGGGGGCGCACGTGACCCCACCTCCAGTCGTCGGTGTCGGAACCGAGGCGTTCGGTGCATTCGGCCATTGCGCCCTCTAGGGCTTGAGCGAGCTCGTCCTGCCAGGTCGAGTCGGCAAACCAGTCAGCAGGCTGGGCGGCGACGACCTGAACGATGTGCTGCATGCGCCGGCTGCCAACGGTTGCAGCGGGTAGAAGCGAAAACATCGACTTGCCCATGGCCCACTCATAGGAGTTGGGCGCCTTCTCTTGGCAGACGCGGCGGATCAGGCGCCACAAAAATGCCTGGAACACGGTTGCGGCCACCGAATCGGTGCCGAGGTCCCCGTCCCATCCTTTAAGGATCAGCAGCGCGTCTCGGACTTGCGGATTGGTCGCGTCGACCGATTCGATCGCTTCGCGGACGTCTCGCCACACCAACGACACCCGGTCGAGTTGCATCTGTTGGGTTGACGAGATGTCCCAGTCGGATCTGGCGGCCAGCAGCTCTGTCGCACGGGTGGCCCGGTACGCGTCTTGCCAGTCGTGCGTGATGAAGGTGGGATAGTCGTTGGGAACGGATCGGTTGTTGGCGGTCGCGACAAATCCGGCTTCGGGAGCGATGATCGACGGCATATCCGAAGGGTCGATCGGTGTGTCGGTCCAGCCCGCCTGAGGGTTCCACGCCGGTGTGGGCATGATGCCGAAGCCATCGGTCCTCTGTGGGGTGTCCCCAACGAGTTTCCACCCGATGATGCCGTCGACGTCACCGGCGACGACGTTCATGCTGAGGCCCGGCCACCATCCCATCCGGTCGAACAAGTCGTTCGTCGACTGGGCCTGATGGGTCACCAAAATGCCTTGGGCATCGCGGGGTGCGAGCCAGGTTGCCTTGATGCTGAGCGCGCCGCAGTCGGGTTCAAGTACGTCGCCGATCAGCGGACCGCGGTCGGTTTCGATGATGTCGATCTGAACGTCGTCGGCGCCTTTGACTCGGATGGTCTCGGTCCACGACTCGAAGGGTTCCCATCCTTCGGGACCTTTGACGCGGTCGCCGGTTTCGTTGAACATCTCGAGGAACAGATCGGTGTTGTCGACCTGACCCGCCGTGATGCCCCAAGCGACGCTTTCGTTATGCCCCACGGCGATGCCCGGCGTTCCCGCCATCGACGCGCCAGCAACCTCAAAGTCGGGGGTGGTGATGTGGCCGAGGTACCAGTGCGCGGGAAGAGCAGACGACAGATGAGGGTCGTTAGCGACGATCGGCAGACCGGACGCCGTTCGGCTTCCGTCGACCGCCCAGTTGTTCGATCCCGATCCGATCCCGGTGAACTTGAGAAAGCCCTCCAACTCGTCGATGAGGGCAGAGACGTGTGGGCCCGCCGACTGACCGGGCGGGGAGATGACCGAGAGCCATTCTGGGTACGTCGGGTCGAGCGCGGCCAAGGCGTCAGGGCCGTCGGCCTCAAGGATCTTTAGTCGGCTGATCTCGGAATCCCAGTTCGATGCCAAGAGGAATGAGACGAGCGCCAACGATCCGAGGACGTCGCTCGGCTCGAGCGGCGTCGGGCGCACGTTGAGGAGACGGAACTCGTGGGCCCGGCGCGTCGCTCCGATGCGGGAGCCTTCGATAACGCCGCGGCAGAAGGCTTGGATCGTCGAGCGCCCGTGGTCATTGAGGACTTCGAACTGTGCTTGTGCGTGACGGGCAAGGCCCATTCGCCGGCTGAGCCGGTCGACGGGGAGTCCTTCCGGCCCGATGAGTTCGGCCAGGCGACCCCTGACCACTCGAACCCGCGTCTCGATCTGAAACGCTCGGTCCTGGCCCTGGCAGAAACCCCACGCGTACCAAGCGTCGGCTTCGTTGCGGGCATCGATATGAGGGATCCCGAAGGCATCTCGGCGGATCAGAACTCGGCCTTTGATGCCTGGCACCTCAAGATGGCCGTCAACGGTTGGCATGCGCTTGCCAAGACTGATTTGGAGCGCGCGCCGCAGCATGGACCTGGAGTTGAGCATCCCGTCAGGGTAGTGGGCGTGACGGGCCGCCTCGGACCCGACCGAGTCGGGCGATGGTCGCCTCGATCACAGCACGAGAAGCGGTGCAAGCGAGATCACGAGCGGCCAGCTATGGCTGCGTCGGGGGCGTGCTCTCTGGCTCGGTCGTCGGCGATGCGGGCTCGGTCTCCGCCGGCTCGCCCCCATCTTCGGCCTCTTCCGGAACCGAGGTTTGACTCACCACCGTTTGCTCGGGGGTCGGGGGTTCTGGGGTGAGTACCGATGGTGGGGTCGTGTTCGCCTCGGACGATCCTCCCGGGGCAGGAGCGGGGCGATTCGGTACCGACGACGCAGGAAACTTTTCGACGCAGCTGCTGACCGCGTCTCCCTGGGCCTTGGCCTGTTCCGCTGAGAGGACCGGGATGCCTGAGCTGGGGTCATCCGCGAACTCGACGTAGGCGTTGAGGTCGATCACACCCTTGAGCGAGTCGGCAATGCAGGTCGCTTGCTCTTTGGAGAATGTTCCATCCTTGACGTAAAAGTCGATCAGCGCCTTTACCGCTGCGTCGGAGGACGAATCGCCGATTTTGCGCGTGTCGTAGGTCTTATCGGCTGAGTCCGAACCGCCCCCACACCCTGCGACCGTCATCAGCGACATGGCCAACAGGGCGACGGTACGCCGCGACCGCGAGAGCCGGAGGGGCGATGCGGCCGCTGAGGGGTTGGGTCGGCGGGGAGATGTGTTCGAAGCGGCCATGTGCCCTCCATGCTCACTGGGTCAGACCAGCTTCACTGATCAGACCAGCTTTTGGGGTCGGCGCAGCATAGAACCCTTGTCAACGGTGCATCGCCGGGCGGTTTAAGGGCGTCTCGTCCGTGCATGCACCGAGCTGCGTTCGGACCTTCGGCGCGTCCGCTGGTACCTACCCGCGGCAAACTCGGGACAGCACCGATCAATGCTGAGCGTTCACACCGCCGTGCTGGTTGCCCGACGGACGATTGACCAGGTCGCGGAGTGCGAAACGATCGAGCTTGTTCATCGGGGTGTAGGGGAGTTCATCGACGGTGACCAGGCGCTCAGGGAGTTTGTCGCGGCTGAGCTTGTCGGCCGCCCACACGCGTAGTTCGGCCAGACTCGGGTCGATCTGGCCAGGTCGGCGAACGATCACAGCGACCGGGACAGCTCCCATTACAGCGTCGTCGACGGGGGCAACCGCCACGGCTTCGATCGATGGGTGTTGGCTCAGGACGCTTTCGATCTGCGCTGGGTGCACGTTGTAGCCCCCGCGAATGAACGTGTCACCCGTGCGTCCTAACAGGACCAGCCGTCCGCGCTGATCGAAGCTTCCCAAGTCGCGGGTGCGCACGAAGCCGTCGGGTGTCATCGCCTCCACGGTTGCCGACGGATCTTGGAGGTAACCCGTCATGCACGCCGCTGACCGCACACAGACCTCGCCCTCATCGGCCGGTCGAAGCGGATCGCTTGGATCACGGATCTCGATCGTTACTCCCGGCCGAGCAACACCGACGGACACTTCGGCATCTTCGGGGTCGCCGTCGAGCGCGGTCCCGCTGATCACTCCCGTTTCGGTCGAGGAGTAGCGGTTGGAGAGCGGCGCCTGAAAGCGTTGCCGCGCCGTTCGAATGACGCCGGGCGTGAGGGGTCCGCCGCCGGTGATGATCGCCTTGACGCTGCTGACGTCGCGCTCAGCGGTCCACAGTTCATCTCTGACCATGAGTGCGATCTGGGTGGGGACCCCGGTGATAGCGGTGAGCCCGAGACGCGCGACGTCGTCGACGACATCTGCGGCCCGCCATCGATCGATCATGTACATAGTCGTGCCGAGCTGCAGGTTGCCGGCGAGCTTGGTCATAAAACCGACGTGCGCGAACGATGTCGCAGCGATCACTCGACCGCCAAGATCAATTGCGCCTCCCGTGTCGGCTCGAGCGATGGCCTCGAGCTGGGACTCACCAAAGACAGCGGCCTTCGGGCGGCCGGTCGTGCCAGAAGTAAAGACGACGGCGACGACGCGGTTCGGGTCGGCCGCCAGCCGCGGAACAGGGCTGGCGAGCCCCGTCCCGCCGGAGGGAACTGCTTGTCGCAGGTCGTGGAGCGCTCGCTGGACGGACACGTTCGCCGTCACCCGAATCGTTCGCGACTCGACAACGTTAGGCGGCTGAGGATGATGTTCTTTTGGCTCTCGACCCACGCCAGGCACGGGCCGCGGCGCGTCGGTCAGCAGCCAATCGGGTGACACGCCGGAAATCAGATCATCCCGTTCATAGCGTGTGAGTCGCTGATTGAGCCCAACGGTCATCGCTCCAAGTCGCGCCGCAGCCAGATACGCCAGCACGTAGCTGAGATCGGACGGCAGGTCGAGGGCGACCAAATCGCCTTCGGACACGCCCCGCTCTTTGAGGCCCAGCGCCACCTCGGCCGAGAGGTCGGCCAGTTGCTCAACGGTGACAATCTCGCCGTTTTGGGTCACGAAAGCGGGGCTGGTCGGCCGTCGCTTCGCTGCGTTCAGGAGGCTGTCGATCAGCATCGAAACCCTTGCTGTCGAAATGGGAGTGTCGGAGGTCGGACGGCGCACATGCTAAGCCAGGGGGATGGTCCCACCATCCGACCCCGCAGAGCACTCCGACCCTTCGGTTCCCCGAAGCGAAACGGTCCACGCGTCGCAAGCGGCGGGGCCCGCTGCGGGCGATTCCGATCACGAGTTACTCGGTGAGGCAGACGTGTCGTCGGGGGCGTCGCCGGGGAGCGAGGTCGCCGGTGCCACCGCGGCCGCGACGCGCGACCTGAGGGCTCAGGGGCGCAAGACGCTGCGGAAGCTGCTGCGGTCGGGCGCCGCCGTCTTCGAGGAACAGGGTTACCACGCTGCACGGGTCGACGACATCGTCGCCCGGGCCAAAACGTCGCACGGCACCTTCTACCTGTACTTCACCAACAAGGAAGACCTACTTCGCGCGTTGGCCGTGCAGTGTGCTGAGGAGCTCGATGCCTTGGCCCACAGCCTCGGCCCTGTGACTCCGAACCATGCAGGTTGGCAAGAGCTGCGCGGCTGGCTTGAGCGCTACACCGTTGCCTACAACCGGAACGGACCGGTGCTGCGGGCATGGATGGAAGACCAGTCTTCGGACCGGGACCTTCGCCGGATGGGCTCGAATCTGCTCGATTCCATCGTCGACGGTCTGGAGCGCCGGGTTGAAGAGGCGGCCGCTCCGAACCTTCCTGACAGCCACGCCGGCACCCAGGCGATGCTGGCCATGATCGAACGTTTCACGTACTTCCGGCGGAGTCGACGGTTTCTGACCGACGACTCCAGCCTGGACACGCTCACCACGCTTCTGCATCGAGCATTCTTCGGGGCGCCGA
>JAGNEX010000017.1:1305-4916 GCA_018003035.1 Acidimicrobiia bacterium | reverse complement strand
ACCCAGGCGATGCTGGCCATGATCGAACGTTTCACGTACTTCCGGCGGAGTCGACGGTTTCTGACCGACGACTCCAGCCTGGACACGCTCACCACGCTTCTGCATCGAGCATTCTTCGGGGCGCCGATCGACGCTCACGAAGCTCCCGTCCCTGCGGGCTAAATCCGTCGACGAACGCCCGATAGTTAGCGCAGGCGGGGCTCGATTCGAGCGCCGGAACGGAACGTCTGCTGACCCTCTGCAAGAGACTCGTCGTCGGTGCCCTGAGCGACGAGCAGCGAGCCCATCGACAGAGCCTGCTGGCGTGAGAGTTCTTGCGCGGTCCAGATCGAACGGACGGTTCCCTGCAAGGCCAGGGTGGGAGCCGTAGCGATCTGCCGGGCGATCTCCTGGGTATGGGCCACGAGGTCGGCGCGGGGCACCACTTCAGACACCAACCCCACCTCCATCGCCCGGCCAGCGGTGATGCGTTCAAAGTTGCCCATCAAGGACATGCGCATGACCTCGCCAAGCGGCATTCGTTGGAGCATCAGCATCGCTTCGAAGGCTGTTGTCATACCGTAGGTGACGTGAGGGTCAAAGAAGGTCGCGTTGTCGGCAGCGACGATGAAGTCGACTTCGCCGAGGATGTAGAACGCTCCGCCGCAGGCCATGCCGTTGACGGCGGCGATGACAGGTTTCCACAAGTCGCAGGCCTTGGGACCCAGATCGTCCCCCGGGTCGTCGTAGTGAAATGGGGTGGTTCCAAAGCCGATCCGATCGTCGGCTTCCAGCGTTGCCACCGGCGGTGGGGCACCGTCGATGATCTCTTGCCGATCCACGCCCGTGCAGAACGCTTTTTCGCCAGCGGCGGTGAGAACGATGGCGCGCACCGGATCGTGGTGGCGGAGGTAGCGCCACAGCGACCGCAGTTCTTGGCGCATCTTGGTGTTAAACGCGTTGTAGACCTCGGCGCGGTTCAAGGTGACCGTTGCGATCCCGTCGCCTTCTTCATAGAGCAGGGTTTCAAAGGTCAGGCTCATTTGCGCGTCTCCCAAAGGGTGGTCGGTTGCGTCTGAACGGCTGGTGTGTGGTGTGGCGGTCGGAGCGGCCCGAGCACCGGTTTTAAAGCGGATCTAGCCCGGATCCAGCTAGCCGTGCATCTTCCCACAAGCTCACAGGAACCTTGGTTGGGGGTTGTGTCGTAGCATTGTCGGCCACATCTATCTGCCGACCGTGCTCACAGCGGCCCGGACAGTGGCGGTTGCCGACCAAGAGGGAGTCGCGGTGCCAACAACAAACGGTTTGGGTCAACGTTCGCAGGCGGTTCAGCGGCTGGGGGACGAAGTCTTCGATGTGCTCGTCGTCGGCGGCGGCATCGTTGGCGCGGGTGTTGCCCTTGATGCGGCGAGTCGTGGGTTGCGGACCGCTCTCGTCGACAAAGGCGACTTTGCGTCGGGGACCTCATCTCAGAGTTCCAAACTTGTCCACGGAGGTCTTCGCTACCTCGAACAGCGCGAGTTTCGCCTCGTGTACGAGGCCCTTGCCGAGCGCTCCCGGCTCCTCAAGATTGCGCCTCACCTCGTGTTTCTCCAGCCATTCGTCTACCCGATCTTCGCGTCGGGCGAAGGTTCGGGTCGGATGGCTGCAGCGAAAACACTTGCCCGTGGCGTCAATACCGCCCTCTGGGGATACGACCTGACCGGATCGGCGCGTATCGGGAAGTTCCACAAAAAGATCACACCCGACGAGGTCCTTGAGTACCTCCCCGACCTCGACCCGACCTTGCTCGCGGCAGGTTTTGAGTTTCACGACGCCCGCGTCGATGACGCCCGGCTGGTCTTGACCATTCTGCGGACGGCGGCCGAGTCCTACGGTGCAGCCATCGCCAACTACGCCGAGGTGGTCGGCATCGAACGTGTCGGCTCGACCGATCGGGTCACCGGAGCGTCGATTCGCGACGCCGAAACCGGCAATGTCATCTCGGTGCGAGCGTCGTGCATCGTCAACGCTGCGGGAGTTTGGACCGACGAGATCCGGACGATGGACGAAGGCGTCGATCCCGATTCGGTACGCCCCGCAAAGGGAGTGCACATCGCGGTCGCAGCCAACAAAGTGATCGCCAGGCGGGCAGGCATCATTCCGGTACCTGGAGAGAAGCGCTTCATCTTCGTGATTCCGTGGGGCGAGCACGTCTTTTTTGGGACGACCGACACCGACTACACCGGTTCGGTCGAGGACGTTGTTTGCACCGAAGAAGACGCTCAGTACCTGATCAATACGGTGAACGCCTGGTTCTCTTCCAAGATCGGTTTCGAAGACGTGACCGGGACGTGGGCCGGCATACGGCCTTTGATCAAGGCGGCGAAGAACGCCAAGACCGCAGACCTTTCCCGGCGTCACTCGGTGACGACCAGCGAGAGCGGCGTCGTTTCGGTGACCGGCGGCAAGCTGACCACCTACCGCAAGATGGCCAAGGACACCGTCGATGCGGTGTACCCGGTCATCGGAGCAAAGAAAGCCAAGTCGATCACCAAGTCGGTGGTGCTCTCCGGCGGCGAAGGCTGGGACGCCTACAAGGGCGTTTCGGGTAGTTCCCGGATGGGCGTCACCGTCGAGGTCGCCGACCACTTGGCAAGTCGCTACGGCAACCATGCCATGGAGGTCGCCCAGATCGCGCAGGACCCCACCCTCGCGGGGCATCTCTGTGCGTCGCTGCCCTATATCCGAGCTGAGGTGGTCTATGCGGTTCGTTTCGAGATGGCCCGCACCGTGATCGATGTGCTCAGTCGTCGGACTCGTTCGCTGCTTTTGGAGCGGGACGAGGCGATGGGAGCTGCGCAGAGCGTCGCTGCGTTGATGGCCGCCGAACTTGGTTGGGACAGCGACGAGATCGTTGCACAGGTGGACGCGTTTATCGCGTTGGCCGAGCATGAGCGAGACGCGCTCCCCGCGCTGTGAGCACGTTTGTTCCCGTCCTCGACGCGGCTCAGGTCGAGACTGTGTTGCGCGCCATGTTTCCCGTCGTCGAGGTGCCCTACAAGGTCACCGACGTCGGTGCAGGTTCGTTAACGGTCACGATGGCGTGCGGAGAGCGAGACGCCAGACCGGGTGGAGTGGTGTCTGGGCCCACGCTGATGGCGTTGGCTGATGCCGCCATGGTGATGTGTGTCGTGGCGCACATCGGCCCGGAGGCAATGGCGGTGACGACGTCACTCAAAATGGACTTTCTGACGATGTGCCCGCTTGGGGACATCGTGGGTCGAGTCGAGTTACTCAAGCTCTCCCGACGGACAGCGGTCGGCACGGTCACCATTCGCGGGGTCGATCAGCTTGTTCCCGCGGCCTTCGCCACGGTGACGTACGCGATTCCGTCAACTCCGTCGGGAGTGCTCAACCTGCCGTCTGCGTGAGAAGCCCGCGGACGTCGGTTAGGCCCCCCAGGAAGCCAGGACGTCCGCGACGGTGGTCAGGGTGGCGATGGCGCCGAGCGTGTGCGTCAAGACCATCTGTGCGTACTCGGCTGGGAACCCGGCGACCGCGTCGGTCGGCATCACAAACTGATAGCCCGAGTTGACTGCATCGAAGGCAAAGTTCGTCATGGCGACGTTGAGCGATACGCCGACGCCGAT
>JAGNEX010000017.1:0-1205 GCA_018003035.1 Acidimicrobiia bacterium | reverse complement strand
TCTGAGGTGATCCAGGTGACGGCATTGGCGATCTCTTCAGGGCGGGCCATCTCGTCCACAAGCGAGATGCGCTCGATCAGCTTGGTTCCGCCGCCTTGGGACGGGGGCATGAAGTTGCCGAGCAGAGGTGTGTCGACGCCGCCGGGACAGACGGCGTTGATGCGTACTCCGAGGCGCCCGAACTCGACCGCAAGGGCGCGGGTCAGCATGATCACAGCGCCTTTCGACGCGCAGTACGCCGCGGAGAAGGGCTGGCCTTTGACTCCGGCGATCGAACCGATGTTGCAGACTGCACCGCCGGATTCCAGCAGGTGAGGCATGGCCTCGCGGCACATCAGGAAGGGCCCGGTGATGTTGACGTTGAGGTAGCGGTTCCAGGTGTCCATGTCGGTGTCCTGGAGGCGCTTGAATCCGCCGATCCCGGCGATGTTGGCGACAACGTTGAGCTTGCCGTGCTCGTCGACGATGTTCTTGATGGCGGTGGCGACAGCGGCCTCGTTGGTGACGTCGAGTTGGACGGGCGTGAAGATGCCGCCAGCGGCTGTGATCTCTTCGCCGGTCTTCTCGGCGGCGTCCCCGTTGATGTCGATTCCGATGACGGTTCCGCCGTCTGCTGCATATCGCGTCGCGGTTGCCTTGCCGACACCCGACCCTGCGCCTGTCACGGCGATGACCTTGTCTGCGAATCGACCCATTGCTGCTCCTCGTTTCGTCGGTGCCGGCCAACTGCGCAACCGAAAGCCTCTGGAGGCAGGCCGCTGGCCAATCGTGATGCCGTTTCCCCGATGGAGTCGGCGACGTTCGGTGAAATTGAAACGCGTTCTTGTTTTGGCGGCAACCCGGTTCAAGAAGGGCATCCACCAAGGATCATTAGACAACAGAAAAAGCAATGAGATACTTTGAGCGGGGTTCGCCTGTTTCGTGCTGGCGAACGTAAGCGGAGCCCGACCTTGCCGACGACCGGCCGACGGTCAGCCCACTGCGCCCCTCGCTCCCGCGCCCGTCCTGCTCGCGTTTTGCCGCTGACCCTTAAAGGAGCAACCCGCCGTGCCTCGACACT
The DNA here is from genome assembly GCA_018003035.1 of Acidimicrobiia bacterium. GTDB lineage: Bacteria > Actinomycetota > Acidimicrobiia > IMCC26256 > JAGNEX01 > JAGNEX01. The sequence goes on along the minus strand of JAGNEX010000017.1, from coordinate 145 downwards.
CGGTCTCATCCGCCAACCCCCAGTCTCTCCGCACCGCCGCGGAGACCATCCGCAAAAGCGCCGCCTCAGCCCAGACCGCCGTCAATACTTCGCGAAGGCGAGCGCAGCAGGCATTCGAGATGGCTCCCGACGTCGTCGCCAACTC
>JAGNEX010000123.1 GCA_018003035.1 Acidimicrobiia bacterium | reverse complement strand
TCACGCTCAACGTCGAACTGCGCAACGCCGTCGAGAACGTTGACCGTCACGCCAGGTTCAAGCTCGTACAGACGTTCCAAGGCTCCGGTATCGAGGGCTGCCGCGTCGCCCGCCCCGTCATCACGGACGGCCCTCGGCGACGTGCACCTCCTTCCCCCAAGATCACTCCACCCGTCTTCCGATCCACTGCGGCGAGGATCACTAACCGAACGCCTCGAGGCCCAGCTCTTGTGACCACGGCATGCAGGCGTTCATCCCGGGTCCAGCGTTTCGCTCCATCGACCCAGCAAGGCCGACCCGACAATGCCCGCATCGATCGGGCTCAGCCCGCGGTCCTGGAGCAGGCCCGAACTATGCCGCCGGCGGGGTGAAGTTCAAAGCCACTTCACCGCTGGCTCGATTCGGGCGAGACCCTGCCACAGGAAATGCCGCCGGTGATAGACCTGCGGGCGACCAGGAGGGCCTCCCACGATGAATGTCGAGAAATCCGACCTCGACCATTCCCCGTCTTATGGCGGCGGGAGCACAGGGTCGCCGCTCCCCGTCCTTGCATCGCTCGTCGTCATCGTCTTTGGTCTTCGCTGGTTCTCAGAACAGCTGGCCCCGATAGCGCTCGGGTTCATCCTGACCATTGCGATTACCCCGCTCTACACCTGGCTCCGAGGACGGGGCTGGCCGTCGTGGGGAGCACTGACCGCCACCCTCGCAGCGGGCTACGGGATCCTGCTCGCACTGGTCGGATCGATCGTGTGGAGCGGCTACGAAATGATCCGCCTCTTTGGACGCGACGAGTACAGCGAGGGCCTGAGCAACCTTCAAGACGACATCGGACGGTGGCTCCAGGACCTGGGCGTGCGAGAGGGAGCGGTTCGCGACGCGGTCAACAACCTCGATGTCTCAAGTGTGATCGGCCACCTCGGAAGCGCGTTGAGCGGCGTCCTGGGGGTGGCGTCTGCGGTCGGGTTGATCGTCCTGGTGATGTTCTTTGCCGTTCCCGACGGTCCGCGCTTTACACGCATCATCGACACACTCGCACGCAAACAGCCATACCTCAACGCAGGTTTTGACCTCTACGTCACTCGAACACGGAGCTATCTGCTGGTCTCGACGGTGTTCGGGGCGATCGTCGCCGTTCTGGACGGGTTGGCGTTGTGGATCATGGGCATCCCTCTCGTCGGGGTGTGGGTGGTGTTGTCGTTCGTTACCAATTACATCCCCAACGTGGGCTTCGTCATCGGTGTGATCCCGCCTGCGCTCGTCGCGCTGATCGGCTACGACGTCAACCGAATGATCTGGGTCATCGTGATCTACTGCGCGTTGAACTTTGTGATCCAGTCGCTCATCCAACCCCGTATCGTCGGCGACTCAGTTGGGCTGTCGACCTCGCTCACCTTCTTGTCGCTCGTCTTCTGGAGCTTCGTGATCGGTCCTTTGGGGTCGGTGCTCGCCATCCCCTTGACGCTGTTCGCGAAAGCGCTTCTGGTCGACATCAACCCGCGGTTGCAGTGGATTCGCCCGTTGCTGTCCCTTGACGAAGACCAGCCGGTTTCGGTGATCGATGAAGCTCGTCTGGCGCGTGAAGATCCCCTACAGCTGACCAGAGACGACCCCGCCGCCAGCACGAGCCAAGACTCTCCGCAGACTGATTGAGGGGCTGACAACGCCTCGTCGGTTGGACAACTTCTCCAGCGAGCACGCCTCTCCAACCGCCCAGCACCTCACGCCTGGCGCCAGCCCCGATGCGGAACCCGGCAGGGCGGAGCTGGCGTCTAACCCCCATGCGCCCCTCCCACATGCTCTTCGTTGTCTTGATACTTGTGTCGTGCACGACTTCACGACCTGACGCCGATTCGAACCACAATCTTCCGTCGCCGACCGTCGTGACAAGACCCGTTGGTACGTCATCAGCGGCTGCTACGAGCGTAGAGCTTGAACGGGGAGTCGCCTGCGGCGGTGAGGCGGGCGACCTTGACTCGGCACAGTTCGGATTTGTTGGCACGGTCATCCAGGTACAACCGGGCGAACCAGAGTCGACGCGTTGGGTCAGTTTCACGGTTGACGGCTGGTACACCTTTGACTGGGGTACCGAGTTCAGCGTGTACATGCCGGGCTTCGACGTTACCGTTGGCGACCGCCTCGCCGTCGCTGGAAAACCGCAGCTCGCCTACATCTACGACTACAAAGGCCAGTCCGGAACCGCGACGTTGTGTACTCCGGTCGACGCGGCGACAGACGGCTCCCTTGCCGAATGGGAAGCTCGATTCGGGCCTCTCATCGATGCTGGTACCGACATCCCACTTGGCGAGCCCGATCTCGCGGCGATTGCCGATATCGACGCTGCCCTGCAAGCCTGGCAAAGCACTGCGCCGACCTCATACTCATACCGGCTGTCGACCACGATCGGGACCGTCGACCACTGCGGCATCGCCAACGCACGGGTGGTGGTGTTGGAGGGCGTGGTCGCGGAGGTCACACCGCTCTCCGGCAGACCGTCCGAGTGCCGGCTCGAAGACGGGGTCGACCCGGTCGTGGCTGCCTTTAATCGCGCGCGGGAGGTCACCGGCTCTGGCTATTTCGACTTCACGAGCGATCTCTCAGATGGGACGATCATCACGTTCAGGGTCGTCGACCGGCACGCAGTCGCGGACGTCTCGATCGACGCATTCTCCGCATCATCGGATCCGACCGTGTCTGGTTGGGATGCGGTTTCTGCCGCGACTGCAATCGCCCGTAAGAAGTGGGCGCTTGTCGACGGATCGAGAACGACCAGGATTCAAAGCGCCGTCGGTGAGGGCAGCTCGCAGGATCTCTTGACCATCGAGATCGACGGGGCCGTCACCGCTGTCTCTGACTATGGGGTCGAAGTGGATCCGGCCGGATTGACTCAGCCCGAGACGCCTTACACCGTCGACGGCGTCTTTGACCTGATCGACGAGTATTCGGGTCACGGCCGGGTCGTAGCCGTGTTCGATCGGCGGTCCGGTGTGCCAATTGAGCTGCACTTCGATCCATACGTCGACGGCATCGACGACGAACGCACCATCTACGTCGATGTCACCTGGGGAGATCCATCGTGAGCGGCTGCCAAGTGTTGGACCCGGCGTTCGAGCGAAGCGGCCGTCACGGCCTCGACCTTCCCGGCTGGCATCTACGCGAAAGGGTTCCGCACCGAGACCCCTCCGATGATCTGACCGGCGTTGACGTCCTCGCTCAACAGCTCGACACAACTCCAGTTCGGGCAGAAGCGACGATGAGCGCATCCCAATAGCTCAGCTGGTGCTGCTGAGACAAAGAGATCGCCGACTGCACCAGCTCGGGGCCGATTGGGACGACCGTCAGTTGAGCGAGCAAGGCAATGGTTGTTGTCGCGTCGGCAGGCAGGACGGGACGCTTCAGCTTGCGAGTGGTTGCGACATGGAACTCACTCATCACTTCTGAGCTCACGACGAGTTCGTACTCCAGATCGGAGAAGACCTCTATCGCACGTTCTCGTTTGACGGGCTCCCCCTCATCATGGAGATAGACGACAACGTTTGTGTCGACAAGACCCGCCGCGTCATTGTCGATCATGCAGGTCGCCGCGGTCCCAGTCTCGGGTTCCGCCCGAGGTCCCCGCGCTCGCCAACGCATGTTCGACCATCTGCCGGCGAATGGCAGAGTCATCTCTCG
>JAGNEX010000122.1 GCA_018003035.1 Acidimicrobiia bacterium | reverse complement strand
ACTCGAAACGCTGCGTAGCTGATGGCCTCGTTCCGGGCCGCCTCGATGTCGGTGGCGGTTGCGTCTTCATCGACGAACAGGCCCTGCGCGTCTGGTGAGTAGGCGGCCCAGGCGTCCCACATCGCTGCAGAGAGGTGGTACAGGTTGCGCGCGTGTACCGGTGGGTTCGGGAAACTGCGCCGAATGCCTTCGAGGACCTCTTCGTTCCAGGTCCGTGCAACCGACTTGTCAAGGTCTTGGGTGCAGTTCGACTTCGGCGGAATGTAGGGAAGCCCTTCAGGGACGAGCGTCTGATCTGGCGTCGACCGGGCGCTACCGGGTTCGGTCGAGGTCGAAGTCTCAGGCTGCTCGTCGGCGCGACCCGAATTCGGGGGTTGCTGCGCCTGCGGATCGTTGTCATCCCCGTTGGCCATGTTGACCGCGATCAGAATGACCACGAGGATCAACGCGGCGGCACCCGTTAGAAACGCAAAACCCAGCCACCTGGCGGCACGTCCAGCACTTGGGGCCGGCGCCTTTTGCCGGTCCTCTGGGCCCGTCCCTGAGACGCTTCGGTCGCCTCCTACCGCCGCTGTGCCGGATTGACCTGCGCCAGCTTCAACTGCGCTGTGCCCGTCAGCGCCTTCTCCCGTGCCGTCGACGGCGGGCGGGTCACCTCCGACCGGGGTGCTGTCCCGAGCGGCGGGGTCGGCGCCAGAGGCGGGGTCGGTGGGGTCGGTGCCGGGGCTGTCCGTCATATGCGGCGAGGCTATAACTCGGGCGCGGTTGTGTCGCCATAGATGAACGAGTGTTCGTTCGTTGAAGGATGAGAGTTATCGTTACCGCAACACCCCGAGGGGTGAGGTGCAGTTGTGCCTCGCGGTTGGCCGCGCTTGGACCGGCAACCGATCAGCCAGTGGTCACGGTGGTCTGAGTGACACCTTCAGCGTCTGCGACGGTCGTGGTCGGAGCCTCGTCGACTGCCGTAGAAGTGCTGGTAGTGGCATCGGCGACGCCGACAGCAGTGGTTGTGGTTGCCGTTCCAGCGTTGGATCCTGCGGCCGACGTGGTCGTCGTGGTCTGCGACGCCGGGGCCTCTTCCTTGTAGTTCTTTGCGGCCGGCCCGAGCGTCCCAGTCACGGTGAGGTCGGTGCGCACCCCGACTCGTTCTTGACCGCGGTCGGCCAAAATGTCCTGATTTCCCGTCGTCTTGTAGTCAAGTGTTGACCACGACGCGGTGGCCAAGTCAAAGGTTCCTTCGCCTGTGATCTTGGCTGACGCGGTCCGGATCTCGTTGCGGTCGCCGATGGCTTCGTTGCCCGGGACGATCATGGTCGGGTCGATTTTGGTCCCGTCCGATTCCAGCTCACCCTCAAATGAGACGGTGAGCTTGGTACCAGAAACGGACTTGAGCGTGACTTCGATGTCGAGGTCGCGGTGTCCGCCCAGGATTCCTTGAGATCCATGTACCCGCCATGACCCACCGGTGCCGACGGCGTCGGACGGGACGGGTAGCAGTGGCATGGGGAAGGCGCCAAGAAAGCCGTTGTAGAGGTCAAAGCTCGGGCTGATCGCCCGGCCGGCGTCGCCCGATGCGTCCTTGGTCAGACCTCGGTCGTCGATCTTCAAGGTCACGTTCGGCGCTTTGGCCTCTTCGATCCCTTGTGAGTACTGGAGACCTTCTTCAGGGGTCAGTAGGTCAGGGCTGTTAACCGCCATGTCCTTCTGGCTAATTACCACTTCGGTCGGGGAGTCCACTTTGGTGACGACGTTGGCTTTCCACAGCGGATAGTTGCTGAAGTTGTCGCCCGTGAGCCGGATTGTGTCGACCTGTTCCTGAGAGATAACCGCCTGGGTCGTACTCCCGGAGTCCGCCGTGTATCGCAGTTCGGTCGGCTGGGACCCTGCGTCCAGCAAGTCCGCTTTTAGCGAATCTCCGCTGCTCGAATCCGATGAGCAACCCAACGCTGGAAACAGGCCAATCGCCCCGACGAGCGCGATCCGAGACACCGTTTTGCGGCTGAACATTTTCGTATCTCCCAAGGATGAGGGCGGTTCGCCGCGCGAGTCCCCTGAAGGCGAACCGGCTCCGTGTGCGGCCCTATTTAACCCGGTCGGCGAGGCGTCGTGCGATCACACGCAGGCAGAGCGTTTCGTCCGCACCTTCGAAGATTGACAGAACACGGGCATCTACGAAGTAACGGGAGACGTCGTATTCCTCGGCGTAACCCATACCGCCGTGGATCTGCATGGCTTCACGGGTCACCCACTCAGATGTGCGGCAGACGTAGGCCTTGACCATCGACGCTTCGAGCAGACCTTCGCCGCTCGCCATCATTCGGGCGACGTCGTAGGCGAACTGCCGTCCGGCCTGGATCAGCGCCGCCATCCGGATGATCTTGGCCTTCGTGAGCTGGTAGCCCGAGACGGGCAGGCCAAAGACGATCCGGTTGTCGCCGTATTCGACGGCTGATTCGAATGCTGCTTGCATGACGCCCACGGCCCGAGCCGCGGTTTGGAGGCGCCCATTTTCGAAGCCTTCCATCTGCAGGTAGAAGCCGCGTCCGAGGCCGTCGGTGCCCCCGACCAGGTTGTCGGCGGGGACGAACCAGTTGTCGAACGCCACTTCGTAGGAGTGCATCCCTCGGTAGCCGATGGTGTCGATCGCTCGGCCTTCCATCTTGCCGCCGCCGTCTTGGGCGAACTCGAAGGCGTGTCCGTCTTGGACCGGCTTTTCGACGAGCAGGATCGACAGGCCTTTGTGGCCGGATGACCGGTCGGGGTCGGTGCGGGCGAGGACCATCAGCACGTTGGCTCGGCCAGCAAAGGTGCACCAGGTCTTGACGCCATTGATGACGTAGCCGCCCTCGGCCGGCGTGGCGGTGACCTTGACGCCTGCAACGTCGGAGCCGTAGTCGGGTTCGGTCACGGCTACTGCGCTCAACACTTCGGCGGCGGCGATCTGGGGCAGCCAGTGCTGCTTTTGTTCTTCGGTGCCGCCCTTGACCAGGGCCCTGGTCAAGATCTCGGGACGAGTGATCAGCGAGCCGCCGAGGCACAGCGAGGCGCGTGCGAGTTCTTCGGTGGCGACGACCATCCCCATGTAGTCGTTTTCTGAGCCGTCCGCGAAGCCGCCGTACTCTTCGGGGACGGATAGGCCAAAGCCGCCGATTTCAGCGAGGCCGTCGATGATCTCTTGGGGGACGTCGCCGTTGGTGCGGTGGACGTGTTCGGCGTGGGGTTTGATCTTGTCTTCACCGAACCGGCGGAAGGTGTCTTGGACCAGTTCGAAGGAGTCATCCAGGTGCGCGTCGCCACCCTTTTTGGCGATGACTTCTGGGTAGAACGACTCGATGAAGTCGTTGGACCGGTAGTGCTCGACCAGCGCTGCGGCCGGGCTGAGTTCCTCGGCCGAGACGCCCCATTCCGATTCGCGTCCGATGATTCTGCTGACGAGGTCGGCGATCGTCTCAGCGATGTAGAAGCCGGCCAGGTTGGCTTCGAATTCGCCGTAGGTGCCGTACCGCAACATCGAGCGGCATCCGGCGACCCCAGCGGCGGCGTGGGCGAGGTCGTAGGCAAAGACCTGGTGCTTGTCGAGATCCTTGACCGACATGCGTCCGTCGATGACGGAGTACTCGGCCAGTTTGGCGGTTGCCTTTTCGATGAACGATTCGGCGGTCTCGACGGCGGCGGTTGAAGCGGCAAGATCAAAAGTCATGT
>JAGNEX010000121.1 GCA_018003035.1 Acidimicrobiia bacterium | reverse complement strand
GCGGTCAACGTGGTTGGCGGCTACCGCAACGGCTTTGACGTCGCTCTCACCGGGCTCGAAGTCGAACAAAAGGCACGCCTGGCGGAGGCGGCTTTTTGGGATATGTGCCCCCTTGGACCCGATGATTTCGATGAGGTCGAATCGGTGGTTTCTCTGACCAACGTGACCGATCCCGCCACACAGGACCAGGCCACTGCTCATTGGCGGATGTCGTTCAAGGACGCAGACCAAGACAAGGTTGGCCGGGCGATCTCGGACGCGATGGTTCAGACCGCGTTGGCCAGCATTCCGGGGATGTACGCGCTGGGCGGGGGTCCGACCGGTGCACGGCCGTACGGGGTGTACCGGCCAGGCCTCATCGCTTCGACCCTCGTTGACCAGGTCGTCTATCTGGACGATCAGGTCCTGCCCGTCACCCGCACGGCTGTATCTGAGGGCCCTGCGGCCGAGGCCAAAGCCGATGGCGTTTCGTCGGAGGCTCCCACGGCGTCGGCCGGCCGGGCGGCGGCGCAGGCAACGGCGCAGGATCTGGTCGTCGCGCCCCTCGGCAAGGTCATCGGTACCCGGTCGGGCGATAAGGGTGGCGACGCCAACCTCGGAGTCTTTGCAAGAACCGAACAGAGTTGGCTTTGGCTTGCCGACTGGCTGACGGTCGATCGCCTGATGGCTGTGCTGCCAGAGATCAGGGATCTGCCGGTCACGCGGTATGAGTTCCCCAAACTGCGAGCGCTGAATTTTGTGATCGGAGGCTTGCTCGGGCAGGGTGTCGCTGCCTCGACACGGCAAGACCCGCAGGCCAAAGCATTAGGTGAGTGGCTGCGTGCCCGCATCGTTGAGATGCCGATGAGCCTGCTCGAGGAATCAGGATCGAGGCTGTAGATCCTCAGCCACAAGCGCCCCGGGCCCGTCCCCGTTATGTACGGAGATATGGGGCTACTGCTCGTTTGCGAGTTCTCGTGCGGATTCGACCCACTCGTCTCTGACGATTCGGCCGCTGAAAGAACCGAGGGCTTCTTCGACCCGGTTGATGTCGGTCTCAGAAAAGTTGGCGATCTGGGCGTACCGAGTGATGCCCATCGAGTTCAGCGTTCGCTCGATGACCGGGCCGATCCCTTTGATGACCGTGAGATCGTCGGCTGGGGGCTCCTCGTCGGCGTCTGGGCCGTCGGGGTCCTGACCGCTCGAGGCGTTACCTGACGTCGCCTCAGGCCCGTCACTCGAGTGTTCCTCAGCGGCCGGGTGCGACGTGCCCGTCGAGGCCTGGTCGGGGGTGGTTTGTGCGATCTGTTCGCTCGTCCGAAGAGCGTGTTCGGCGCCCCGAGGTGCGTAGCGAGGGGCGACCGGCGCTGCCGCCTGGAACGGTGATTCTTCGGTCTGGCCACGCAACCACTTCACCGCGAACGCAGCCAGCGCAGCGAGGGACGTGACCGTCAAGGCGGTGCGAATGGTGTGCCGTTCGGCCATGGAAATTCCTCTTCAGAAGTGTGGATGGGTGCAAAAAGGTTGGGGCCGTGGAGGTGTCCAAATCGCAACGCGGCCAGTCCACCGAAACGCTTGACCCCGTCGGCCAGAGGCTTTCATGTCTGCAAGCGCAAGCGCAACGCTGGTCGGGGGTCAGCGGCTATCGGTCGTAGCGCCGACCGCGTCGCGTCCTTCACAGGGCCGAAACATGGTCGCCGCGTCGGGGTGGTCTTCCAGGTGAGCTGGCTTCGCCGGTCTCTGGCGTCATGAGCTGTTTGCCGGTCCCGGGTAGACCGGAAAAACGGGACGAGTCGGTGCCGGCGCATGCTCGCGGTAGAGCGCCCGGATGACGTCGGCTGACGCGTTGTTGCGGAGCGCCGTGTCGACAGCGACGTGGGCAGCAACTTCGACAGCTTGGGTCGGTGGTGGCCACTCTGCGCCGACGGATCGTCCAAGATCGTCGAGGTGGACGACCTGTTCCACCAAGCGCGTTCGCAGGTAGTCGTCGAGCGACATCGCGCCGCCAAACACATCGAGCTCACGGTCCGCAGGCTCGTTCGGTAGTCGGGCTGCGAGCCGATCCGCCGCCGTCAAAAGCCGATCCAAGACGGCGTCGCGCCCGAGCGCTGCTGTGCGCTGGGAGCGTTCGACGATCATCCGATGCCCCTCATCGCTGAGCTCGTTCACCATGGAGGCGTATGACACCGCCGACGACCAGCGGTTTGCCTCGGACGCGGCCGATGGCAGGTCGCCGTTGAGATAGTCCTCGACGACCCAACACCCGCCTCTGGCGAGGTGTCCGGCGAGTGCTCCGACGGTCATATCGGGCAGAACGGACGGCCTGTCCCAGTGTTGTTTGGTTTCCGGTGAGCCCACGGCGACCACGACCGTGTTGACGGTTTCCAAAAAGAGCTGGCGCATGACCCCGACGCTAGCGGTCGGCCAGACCGCTTATCTCCCAAGGGGCTAACAAAGTCAGTCCGCCGCTTCGGGGTGACGGAAATCCGCACCTTTTGCCGCATAGCGTGTGCACACCTGCGCCAATGAGGGCGCTAAGGCGTTGAAAGGGAGCTCGCTGATGGAGGAGCATCCAAATCACCCGGTCGGCGGTCCTGACGGACAATCGGCGGACAACTCGGGTTTTGCACCTGACCAACAAGGGGTTTCGGCTACCTCACCGAATCCTTTGGGGAACGTACCAGGCTCCGCCGATGACGCTGACGCCTGGGAAACAGCGACGACGACCAACCCTGTCGCTGATGTGACCCGGACCAATCTGCCGTCCTGGGAAGAACAAGCGGCCGCACACGGCGAAACCAAAGAAGATAAGGATCGGTTCGGCAGCGGGCTTTTGGTCGGCGCGGTTGTGGGTGCGGTATTGGCAGCCCTGTTGGTGGCATTGCTGATGCGGACCAACGACGATGGCGACGACCAGCAGGTGACCGGTGAAGAGTCAGCGCTCGTCGATGAAGAAGGCGCCACAGACGCCACAAGCGATCAGGTAGTCACTGACGAAGACAACCCCTTCGACGAGTCGGAGGCGGACGAGTCGCAATCGGATCGGTCACAGACCGACGACATCGACCGTTCAGGTGGTGGAACGGGCCGGGGCGACGATGCGGGTGATTCCGAAGGTAACGGCTCAGGAACGACCGATGACGGGGCCGCCGATGAGCTTCTCGGAGCGGACCTCTCCAATGCAGAACTGATCGACCGCTATGAGGATTCGCTCGTCGAGGTCCGGACGGAAGGTGCTTTTCTCGACGGTGTCGTCAATGACCTGGCCGAAGCGTTCCCCGACGCCGCAGAGTGGGTGGAGGAGAACTTCCCCGACCTCGCCGAGAAGATCCGTGGTGGCATCGGGTCCAGTGCCAGCGGCACCGGCGTGGTGGTCTCTGAAGATGGCCTCGTTGTGACGGCCGCCCATCTTGTGCAGGGTGCAGACGACGTCCAGATCGTCGACGCAGACGGCTCTGAACGTTCCGCTTCGGTGGTTCGACGCGAAGACGGCGAGCCTGTTGCCCTCTTGTCGGTCGACGGTGAGTCCTCTGCCGCACGGCTGAGCGCCGCAACCGAACCGCCGAGCGCAGGCGATGAACTGGTGATTCTTCGCCGCGACGGTGACGAGGTGGTCGCGGTGCCGACCATGGTGCTGCGCTCTAATGACGAACGGCCCCGCGGTCTGATTCCACTAGACGTCGCCATCCCCGATGGCACGTCGGGCGCCCCGCTGGTCGACCGACAGGGCCGTCT
>JAGNEX010000016.1 GCA_018003035.1 Acidimicrobiia bacterium | reverse complement strand
GTTCGCGGCTGATTCAGAAGCAGCGTCCCGTCCGCAACGCCAAGCAAGTTACTCACAACTGTTCCCTTTCTGAGGACCCACCAGACCAATATTCGGCAATCTGGGGCTCAGTCTTTAAGGCTGCGTTGAAGAATCGCTAATCCAATGACGACCTCAGCGCCTGCTGCTCGCAACGCTTGCGCCGCAGCCTGCATAGATGCACCGGTAGTCACGACGTCGTCCACCAACAGCAGCGTGCCGGCGACGCGCCGTCGGCTGACAATGCGAATATCGGAACGCCGTCGCAGCGCCGACCGGTTCCGCTGCGGTGCATCGTCAAGGCGCCTGAGAGAACCACCGCAAGGAACGGCGATCCGCTTGGCCACGGCCAGAGCCAGCAGCTTGCCCGGCTCGAAACCGCGCCGTCGACGATGTGATCTGATGCTTGGGACCCACGTCACGAGTGTGGGCAGTACGCCAGATGACAGCAGTGGGACGGCCAGGCCGGCCAAATCGCCCATGGCGTTGGCGAGCGAGGGATCGGGATGGTCCTTCCAGCGCCTCATCAGTCGACCAACCGGCCCTGTATCCGACGAGAGCAGGACCAGGTCGTCGAGACCGTCAGGAAGCGGCGGACGATGAGGAGGGCGCAGCGACGCACGACACAGGCGGCACCACCGCGCACCCGCGGCGCCACAACCTATGCAGCGGGACCCGACCACACTTGCCCAGAGCCCGTTGTCACGTCTGCTGACAACCGGTCTGAGCGTTGTGGGGTGAATGGAGCGCGATGAAGCCATCGCGCCAAGTTAGGACGGGGGTGTGACGGCCGGCTCAGCTCTCTTTTGCTAGTTGGTGCTTGAGCCGCGCAATGGCATCGATCGGCCCAGGGTCTACCTGAGCATCCGCCGCCATATAGACCGACACCCAGTCCCCGACGTACATGAGGTCGAGTAACTGTGCGAGTGGGCCGTCACCGGCGGCCGCGACCGGCAGCACCTGGCCGACCGTCTCGCGAATAATCTCGCGAGTCAACACGATGCGCCGAGCCGTGCGGGGATGCTCAAAATCGTGGCGCAGTTCGACGAGGGAAATGACCTGGCGTGTCACGTCGCCGTGCTGACCCCACCCCATAATCTCGTTGTGATCGAGTTCGGGGAAGGTGTTCCAGAACGCCGGCGCTTTGGCGTTCTCGTTAATGTCGGCCTTCCAGCGGAGTGCCGCAACGGCCCCGAGCTGATCGCCCCCGTACACCAGCGGAAAGGTCCGGCCGATGCGGCGGGCAAGCAGGCGTGCTTCGTTCTTTTTGGGATCGGCAGAACGCGCCAACGCGTCGCGCCGCTTAGACAGTTGTGCCTGCGCGGCACGAATCCAATCCGACGCCCCATCGCAATAACCGAGCTTCTCAAGCACGAGGAACGCAGGCACCGACAACGCCCCCACCGCGGCGCGGGGAAACAGGCCCTCAGGACACGGAACGACGACGCCGCCACTCGCTTCGGCTAGGACCCCAAGGGCGCCCCCAGTGGTTACCGCAACGAGCTTGGCGCCGCGGTCAACCGCCTCGGCCGCTGCGCTGACGGTCTCTTCGGTATCGCCCGAATACGACGATGCGATCACCAGGGTGGACTCGTCGACGTAGCCGGGAACGGAGTAGTTCTTGGAGACACCGATCGGCAGCGGACAGGCCGACCCGGCGACTGCGGTGAGCATGTCGCCGGCGATGCCCGAACCGCCCATGCCTAACACGATGATCGACCGGTGAGTCACATTGGCTACGGGCGTCAGATCAGCATCGGCGGCGGTCGCCACCGCCGCCGCGACCTGTTCGGGTAAGGCCTCGACGGCGTCGACAAAACCGGTCGAATCGAGCATTGCGGACGTCACTGAACGAACGTGGGCTCGATACCCTCGGCCGCGACTTTGGCCATGATGCGAGCATCCTCCGCTGCGTCAACCGTCTTAGCTTCATCGATCAACATGACCGGAATACCGTCTTCGATGCGATAGGCGCGGGTCAGCCGTGGGTTGTAGAGCGTGTCTTCGTCGGCGAGGTAGAGCAGCGGCCCCTTGTCCTCGGGACAAGCGAGTATGGCCAGCAATTTTGGATCAAGAGCCATCGGTCAAAATCTCCCGTTCATCCGATCTGACGCCGAGCCTGCGACCCGGAAACCGGCGCGTCACCTTACTGGCTGGCGGCGCGTGCACCGCAGCCGAACTCTCTGCCCGCCGCCCTACATAGGCGGACCCCCGCCTGCTTAGGGCTCAGCGGCGGGCGAATGGCGGCCCCGCAGCCGCCCCGCCGACACCGCACAGCCAAACCCTTCGGCGGCTACAACCACCGCGGCAGCAACGGTCAAAGCGTCGCGGCAATCTCGGCGATCAGCTCTTGGACCCGCTGGGTTCTGGCAACCATCATCTCGGCGGACGAGGCTTCCAAATTGAGGCGAAGCAGGGGTTCAGTATTCGAAGGGCGCAGGTTGAACCACCACTCCCCCATGTCGACGGTGAGACCGTCGAGGGAATCAGTGATCGCGGCTGACCATTCGCCCGAGCCCATCTGAGACGCAACCGCCTCGATAACCGCTACCGGATCGGGCACGGTCGTGTTGATCTCGCCCGACGCCACATACCGCTCGAAGGGGCGGCGCAACACCGACAAAGGTTCGGAGGCGTCCGAGAGGGCACCGAGGATGACCACCGCAGCGATCAGGCCGCTATCGGCCCGGAAGTTGTCCCGGAAGTAGTAGTGCCCCGAGTGCTCGCCGCCAAAAAGCGCTTCCCGTTCGGCCATGATCTGTTTGATGAACGAATGCCCGACCCGTGTGCGCACGGCCGTCGCCCCGTGTTCGGCGATGACTTCAGGCACGACCTTTGAACAGATGAGGTTGTGCACCACCGTTTCGCCTTCGGTACCGGCTAGCAGGCGGTCGGCGACGATCGCCGTCGTCAACGAACCCGAGACGGGATCAGCGTTGTCGTCGACCAAGAACACCCGATCGGCGTCGCCGTCAAAGGCCAGGCCGACGTCGGCTCCGAGTTCTTTGACTCGTGCCTGGAGGTCCACCAAGTTCTCCGGCTGGATCGGGTCTGCTGGGTGGTTCGGGAAGGTGCCGTCCAGTTCGGGATAAATGATGTCGAGTTCGCAAGGCAGCCGTTCAAAGACTGCGGGCACGACAAGCCCACCCATTCCGTTCGCAGTGTCGGCGACGACCTTCAGCGGCCGCATGTTTGCCACATCGACGAACGAGCACACGTGATCGGCGAAGGCGTCCAACAGATCCTGAGTCTCAAAAGCGCCTTGGGTCTCAGCAAGCCTGTAGTCGCCAGCATCGACCAGGTCACGGATGGTGTTCAGCCCGGTTTCGGCGCCGATCGGGGCAGCGGCCTTCTGACAGAACTTGATGCCGTTGTACTGGGCCGGGTTGTGGCTAGCAGTAAACATCGCACCCGCCCGTTCAAGGCGGCCCGACGCGAAGTACAACATGTCGGTCGAAGCAAGTCCGATGTCGATGACATCCGAACCTGCGTCCCTGGCGCCCTCGATAAATGCTTCCGCCAAAGGGCCCGACGACTCCCGCATGTCGCGACCGACGACGATCGGCGCGCCGTTGAGAAACTGCGAAAACGCGTTTCCGATGGCGCGGGTCAGCGGCTCATCGATCTGGCTCGGCGACAGGCCTCGTACGTCATAGGCCTTGAAGATAGGCGCGGTCGGCTTCAGCGTCGCCATGTGGGCTCCTCGTCGAAAGAACGTGCGGTCCGGGCCGTGGGAGTCCGCAGGTTACCCCCGCGCTCGCAAACAACACCGTTTGCGAGGTGCCGCGGCCGGCTCAGGCGCCGGTCGCGTTCGGCGCGTGGTGGGGTTACGCGCCCGCCTTCCCGTCGCCGCCGCCGCTGTTGCCCTTGTCGGCTCCTGCTTCGGCGTCGGCGTCGGCGTCGGCCGAAGCCACATCGCTGTCTGCCTCCACCGCCTGCGCATCGTCTGGGGCGGGGGCGTCTGACGAGCTCGTCCCAGAACCGTCGGCGGCTTCCGCGTCTGGTCTCTCATCAGCTGCGGCGGCATCCGAAGACGTGGGCTGATCCGACGTTTCTGTATCGCCTCGGTGTCCGGGAGACTCGGCGGCGGCCGACGAACTCGCTTCGGCCGGCTCTACATCTGGAGGAGGTGCCTCTGCCTCGGCGCCAGAGACCGGCTCCACCACCGCTTTCGCGGACAGGGGCGCGTCATCGGGGACGCCCGCGGTGAGCGCACTCCCGGACAGGTCGACACCGCCGTCCTCATCGGGCGGGGCCGGGTCCCGCCGTCCGAAGGCGCGCCGCCCCCCGTCTGGATCGTCGTTCCCGCCGGTGCCATCGCCTTTGACATACGTACCGTGACGTCCGCCGTCGACGAACGGGATTGGGCCTCTACGGCCGGCACGAATCAGATAGACGAGGAGTCCGAGACCGAGGGCTGTACCCAAGTAGCCCAGGTAATCCTCGATGGTCCTGCCGTAGGACAGCGAGACTTCATTGTCCGTCGGCACGACGACCATCAGGTTGGGACCCGCACGATACGGACCTTCGGCTCCAGACACTTTCCAATTGGGGAAGTAGGAGATTCGGACCAACACGGGAACACCGGGCCGACTGACCTTAAAGGAAATGCTCTCGCGCCCTTGCTCGACGTCGGTCACACGAGTTTCCTCAAGCGGTTCCTTAGGAACGGAGGCGTAGTCTTCGCCCCTGATCCGTTCCCATTCAGACGGCCCATCGGCGGCGACGAAACGATCAAGCTGGCCGTCGTCCATGAACCATTCGGAGGCGGGTTCGCGATAACCGTGAGCGGAGATCCCGGTCATGACGACGGGTTCGTTCTTGAGGGGAACCACCATGGCGACATCGGAGACCTCATAGACGCTCCACCCCTTGGGGTCTTGGCCATCCATGTCAGGAATGGTGAGGGTCAGCGTCAGGTCGGGATGCTCTTGGGCTTTGGCGATCGCTTCAGGACTTTGCAGCATCAGGTACCGGACGCCGAACATCTGCAGGTGCTCAACCCCCCGGTCAAAGTTGTCGGCAAGAGTGCCGTAGGTCAGGTCACGGACCGGGTTGGATGGACTTTGCGAAAGTTCCGACACCATCTGGAAGTGATACGGCACGGTTCCTGAGGACTCGAAGTACAGCCCTTCCATGGACCCAATGCGACCGTCGGTGAAGTACGGGAGCAACTCGAGGGCCAGGGTGGTCCCGTAGGTATTGATGCCGCCGCTCGGCTCCCAGAGCGCACGCCCTGGCTCCAGTTCGCCCATGTCGTCCATGATGCGGAAGAACTCTTGAGAGGTCAGACCCTCTTTGGTGTCTTGCCCAGGCTCGCACTTAGTCGGAGGTTCTGCATTCTCTGACTGGTTGCAAGGAGTTCCTTTGTCCTCGTAGCCGCTGTAGTTCCACTTGGCCCACGAGTCGATGAACGTCTCTTTGGCAAACGCGTCAGGGCCTCGCTCGGCGATGCCCGGAATTCCGAGCAGGTAGGCCGCCATGATCCCCATGATGGCCACGACAACAAAACTGACGGCGCCGAAACGAAGCCAGTCGACTTGCCCGGAATCACTCCCCTGGCTTGCAGCTGGGCTCGGGGTGGAGGTCGCGCCGGAAGTGTGCGTCGCGACAGGAGCGCCGCCGGCGGCAGTGTTCACAGCGGGTGCCGCACGGGTTGCACCCGAATCGATCGACTCGTCGGTCGGAGAAAATCGCTCTCCGAGGCGGACGCCTAGGCGCCAGACCAGCTGGACGACCTCGGCTGCACCGGCAGCGCAGAGCATCAGCAGAACGAGCCACCAGAAGGGCAGGATCCGGGCGTTCCACAGCTGTGAATCTGGGAAGGTCACGAACGCAAAGCCCAGGATCGTCAGCAATATGAAGAGTTCGGTGGTCGCGCGCCGTTGGGATCTGAGCGCGGCTAGGAGCGCCACGAAGACGAGGACGACCACGGTGATCGATTGGCCCGGCGTGTAAGGGAGCAAGTGCCGTCCGTACTCGCGGACGCGACCCCAACCCATATCGGTGGTGTAGCCCAGATCGGCCACTAGTGGCAGCGTCCAAATGGACGACAGCAAAAACGCGCCGATCCCGATAGTGATCGCCGGGCGGAAGTTCTTGACCGGCCCTCGGGCGAGCACAATCACGACGGCGCACAGCGACACGAAAATGGCGACGATGACGTGTCCCAAAACGGTCACGGCCAAAAGCACCATCGGCAACCAGTAACGCCGCCGCTCATCGAGAGCTTTGCTGAGCGCCCCGAGGAAGAACATCGACATCGCAAGCGCAATTGCGAACGAGAACTCTCCGGCTAGGACCGACGCGAGGTTCCCACCGGTGATGCGGAACGTGGACTGTTCGATCTGATTCCCGGCCGCGTCAAGGAGCGCATCATTGCCGGTGAAATACATGTAGAACATCGCAGCCATGCCGGCGAATGCAGGCGCCGGCCAGCGCATTCTGAGTCCACCCGCAAGGTATGCAGCAGCGAACATCATCAGGATCGGACCCAGGACGGTGACCAGTTTGAAGGCCACGTTGTAGGGCAACAAGATGTCGAGAATGCCGATGATGATCGCCGCTACCGGGAAGTAGAAGTGCCCCACCGGGAACCCGGCGTACCAATCAGGGGTCCAACCACTCAGTCTGAAGGTTGGAAAGACATGGTCGTGGAGGTACTTGGGCCACCAGACGTGGGCACCCATGTCTCCACCGTTTGCTGTCGTGTTCTTGAGGAGCAGCGACGGCTGAAGATCTGTAAAGACCATCGCGAGCGTCATCACGGCGCAAACGCCGAGAACGAGCAGGGTGCGTGCCCGGTAGAGCGACTTGGGGAGAGTCCTCTGCGCTTCGCCGGTGGTGGTGTCGTCTAGTGATGCGTGCATTAAGGCTTCATCGTAGGCGACGGCCGTTGAATTCGGCCGCCGAACGGTGCGCGATCGCTCGATGATGACCGCGACCAGGGCGGCCGTTCAACGAGTAACTACGACGCGATGCGTTGGTTCTTTTGACGTCCGAGGCGTTGTTTTACCTCGTCAAGGCTCCAGAGTCCCTCTGGTCCCCGATAGATCGTCCGTTCGCACGCACCGCAATACACCACGTCCACATCGCTTGAATCGATGTTCAAGCTGATGGTGATCGGGTTGGGATGAGTGCACTCGGCTGATGGCTGCGTGCGCATGGTTACGCCCCTTTGGTTACTTCGCTCCGATGTGGCATCGACCTGAGAGAGGTAACTCTTGAGCACTTTTGTTGCTCTAAGGGACGTTGAGGTTGCAATTGCCGCTATTGCTTCGTGGGGTGGTTCGTGTGCTGGGACTATTGCTCCCAAAGCGATATTTCCCTCAGTTAACCAACAGTGCGATTGCGGTCACGGCGTTGAAACCCATGTGGATCGCGAACGCTCGAGACAGGTTGCCCGTTTGGACGGTGACGTATCCAAGCACACACCCAAGGACGAATAATCCCGGGAGAAGAGGTGCCGTTCCGAAGTCGCCCAACAGATGCACCACGGCAAAGACAGCGCCCGAGACAAGGATTGCGCCGGTATCGGACATCTTGCGAATGAGCGACCGGAGCAGAACACCCCGATACAACAATTCTTCAGTAAAAGGAGCGATAAACACGACCACCAACACGGCGCCGACTGCCGCAAACCCCGAGATGTCGTCGAGCTCCTTCGCAACCGCCTGATCGGTCGAAACATCAAATACCGACGTCATGATGGCGGTAAGGATCCCGACGGCGTACTGCAGAACAACTCCCGCCAACGCCCAAATGACGTCGCGTTGGATGAACCGAACCCCAAAATCGCGTGCCCACGAGCCAAGACCGCGCGAAGTGCTACTCCACCAAACCGAAGCAAGCGTCGCGCCGTTCTGGAAAGGGAACACAACAAAGAAGATCAATGCCGGGCTGATGTCATCCTTGCCAGAGATGCTCAACGCGATCGATGACCCGATCAACGCCCCGACTAACCCGGCGAACCATGCAAGCCCGAAGTCGGCGACGTTCCAACGAACGGTCCGTCCGGTCTGCGGATCTTGAGCACCTAGGGCAGGCGTCACCTCGCGCAGTCCTGACAAAGACTCACCGCCATAAGACGTCATGTGCCAGAACTACCCTTCGTTTCGGGGCTGATGGTCCAGGTGCTGGTGATCGAGGTGGTGGTCGGCCCCGCATTGAGTCCCCACGCTGGTGCCGGACTCGGGGTCGCGAACCTCTGCGACCTTTGCCCAAAGGTCGGTGGCACTCACTTTGCCGAGGAAACCCGCTCCGATTTCACCGTCGCAGTCGGCGATGACGATCAGCGGAACACTGTCGACCCCGTATCGCTCATGGATCGCTTTTCGTTGGCTGAACTCGACGATGTCGACAGCAACGTCATCGGATTCGAGCACGGCGACCTTGTCCCGCATGACCACGCAGCTGTCGCAGTTGTGCGAACTGAACATCACGACCAGCCACGGCTTGTCCCGGCCCGCGAAGTCAGCGCGATCTAACGCTGGGGGTAATCCAGGATTCGGTCCCGACGGCGTCGGTTGTGGGCGCCGACGCCGCTCGACGACGATCGCAGCAACACTGATCGCGGCGATCAGTACGGCCGCTATCACCAGCCGTTCAACCATGGTTAGCGGAAGCCGACGGCAGGCGAGACGATGGTGCTTTGTCCCAAGACACGCCGTGCGACAGTCACTTCGGCCTGGGCGCGAACTTCGACCAGCGCGTTCGCACTCGTCACCGGCACAATCGCGAACCCCTTGGGCGGCACGCTCAGTCGTGATGCGAGGTCCGTGTTGACGCCCCCAGCAAAGCCGCGCATCTCGACGAGCACAGCCTTATCTCCGGGGTTTCCAACAAGCACCTCGTCGGCGGGTGAGCCCTCGGCGACGATTGACGCGGCAAGCCAACGTTTCGAACCAGCGGCCGCGGGCCGGATGGTCTCAAACGCAGACGTCCCGTCGGGTGCGCCCGCTCCTGCGGCAGGGTCCTCGCCAGCGGGCTCTTCTGCTCCAGGCTCGTCGGGGGCCGGCTCTTCAGCGCCTGAATCCTCTTCGACAGCGGTGGTTGTGGTCGTCGGTTCCTCAGCCTGGCGCGCATAAGGCACGACTCCGGCGAGGCGGAACGAAACGCCGCCGGGCGCAAACAGCGAAGCGGTCATAGCGGCAGCGTCGGTGGTCGTCGGACCGCCATCGGCACCTTCGCCGACAGCCTGAGTCGTTGTAGTCGCCGTTGGTTCTGGTTCGGCCACCGTGGTGGTGGGAGCCCCAGGTGCTTCTTCACCTGCGGGGGGCGCGGACTCCGACCCGTGATCTTCGTCTTCGCCACCGACCTCGGAATACGGGATGTCGGTGACCTCACCGCCAGTCCGGCCGACCATCGCTGCGGCGACCTCTGCGTCTTCCTTTCCGCGCACTGCAACACGGTAAGGAACGCCTCCTTCGACCGCGTCGGAAATACCAACGACCGTTGGGGCGTGCGCCCGCAGGATGGTGTCTTCTTCGTAGATGGGTTGTCCTTCGACGTCGTACACCGTCACCGCCGCTTCGGCGACCTTGTCAGAAGGGTTGTACAGCGACAGGAAGGTGACATCGGCTTCAGGCACGTCCCCAACAAAGTCCCAACCTGCTGACAGGTGGTTAAAGCCGAGAAACACCGCTATGCCAGCGCCGTCGAGTTTGATGAGTTGTTCGGCGACGACCCTGCCTCGGTGGGCGGTGACCTGGACGGCGAAGACATGTTCACGCTGGACAGGCTCGTGAAGCGGCACAGTCACGCTCGAAAAGCTTGGGACCGTGATGTTGTCGTATCCGGCGGGGAACCGTCGTCCCGCCCGCGTGTGAATCTCAACCGACACGCCTGCGTCTTCGGCGAACGGATTCATCAACACCAGTTCGGCCTCAGAGCCCTTTTCGGTGGTGGCGTACGGAATCCACCAGCTGGTCGCCGCTTCGGAAGCGCATGGCGTTTGTGCGCCGTCCAGCGAATCGCCGACCCGATGCGAGACGGTGGCGTCACCGCCGAAAACTTCGACCAGCACCGAAGAAGAGTCGCTCGTCACGAGGTCGGCTAACGGCACGCGGGTCTCACCACGAAGCACGTTGACCAGACGGGTCTCGCCGGTGGTAGACGGCATGACCTGAACGATCGCCCGCAGCTCTTTCTCACCGGCGTTGCTGATGATGATCTCGGCCGCCGCGGGATCCGTGCCTGGCTGCAGAGCGGCGGCGCAATACCACGCATTTGATTCAACACCCTCCGACGTCGCCGATGGCATGGGTACCGCACCCGCGCGGATCTGAGTGTCCCCGCCTCGCGGCGCCACCTGGAGCGCTCCGACGACGACTGCGGCCAGGACGACCAGGAAGATGATCCGTGCGTTGCGCGCCATACCTACTCGCCCTCCTCATCGGGGGCCGACGGGTCGCTTTCGGGGCCAGCAACGTCATCATGTTCAAAGGCGTCAAAGGCCTCATCCACGGCATCTGCCGGCAAAACGGCCGACTCAGAAGGCTCAGGTCGAGAACCTGACGATTGCAGACCTTCGGCCCGCGGGTTGTGTACCTCTTCTCCGAGGTCCAGCCCGCGCAGCGGACCGGTAGCTTCCAGGGAGCCGAGGGCCTTAAAGGCGCCGGTATCGGCAATGGCATCGGGATAGTCGGGCCCGCCGGTAACGACATCGGTGAAGACGTCGGGGATCTCGTCTGGAACGACAGGCAACAGAGGTGCTGCATCCAAGGCGAGGTAGTCGTTACGGCGCCTGCGCAGGGAGAACAAGGCAAACGTGGCGCCGCCCCACAGCAGGACCTGGGCGAGGAGCCACACCCACCGGTGCCATTGGGCGGAGTACTTGACCGTTACTGCCCCGCCCGCGTCGATCTGGAACGCGTTCACGCCCCCCATGATCTCCTGAGGATTGACCCGGCCGGTGGGAGTCGACGCCCGCCAAGCACTGTCGTACTGCTCACCCCAGACGAGCGCACCGGCGACACCGACGCCGCCTTGCCCAGGACGCAGACCCGCCGGAAACGCCGAGGTCGCTTCTTTGGTATCGATCGAGGAGTCCTCAGACTGCGGGGTGGTCGCCAACAACAGGCCGCCCGGACCCCCTGGTACCTGTGCTTTGACCGGCATAAACGCCACGTTCTCGTACAGAGCGACCGGCTCGTCGGTATCGATGCGGGCCAGGTCGGTCTGGGTGCGCAGGGCTCGCAAAAGGTCTTGACGTGGCGTACCTGAGTCGTCAGGACTTAGCCCGTTGGGCACTGCGACATACTTGATTCCTAACGTTGAGAGCAGGTGGCCCAAGCGGCTCGTCTGGCCCTTCATCGCTAGTTCGACGAACTCGCCGAAATCACCATACGCGTCGCCTTCGCCCCGCGCCGAGAGATCGGTGACGTCGCTTTGAGCGTTACGGGTGATCCATAGGCCAAGACCATCAGGCCCCGCGACCGGCGTGCCCGGCAAGGCATTTACATCGCCGATCCACACCATTCGGAACTCGCCATTTCGCGACTCAGATGGCAACCAACTGAGGGCGTCGTCCCAAGTGCGACTCGGCATCTTCCAGTCGCCTCCCAGGCTCATACCGAGGAAGGTGAACATTGGGAGGGCCAAAAGGCCGATCGCCACGATCGAAGCGGCATGCCGCCACGACAAACCGGCCGAGCGCACGTCTTCGTTGAACGACGCAATGCTGAGTCCGACGGCCCAGGCAACACCGATCGAAGCCAAAACAAGGGGTCCGGTGGTCCCGCCGGGGAACGCACCGAGCGAGCTGTGGCCCGGAATGAAGACGGCCGCCCAACCCACCAGCGCCATAGCCCAAGCCCGAATTGCCCACACCAAGCGCTCGCCTCGAGCGATAAAGAGAGCTGCCAAGGCGCCGATGACCAGTCCCCAGTCCATCCACGAATGACCGTGTGGACCAACGGCAAACCGCGCCAAGTCAAAGACGCCGGTGGTGACAGCTTCGCCAGCGCCTGCCGGGTCCCAGATTTTGAACGACCATGGGACCAGGAGCAACGCGCCACCGATGAGGCCGGCCAGAAAGACACCCGTCGCCCGCAAGGTTGGACCTGGAGTGCTGGTTAGCGGTGACAACAGGGCCCAGAGGACCAGAACAGCGAGGAGCAACAAGAAAGCGGGCGTGTACAGGGCGAACAGCACCGCTGCCGACATCGCTACGGGAAGCGCTCGAGACGCGGGGGCCAACCAAGCAGGGGCGCCGGGAACGTCCAGTCCCCACGTTCGGCCGATGGCGGCTTCACCGGGTTCGATCAAACTGGGCTCAAAGGAGCCCGGATCGATCGACTCGCCGTCCTCAAGAGTCGCACCCATCGACCCAGATTGAGTGACGCTTTCCGCTCCCGAATTGCCCTCTGCCGCCACGACACCGTCAGCCTCGGCGCCGGACGACGGTGCGGCATCGGTCTCGCCCAAGGCGCGTCGCGCCCGTTGCGCGGATTTCTTCTCCGGCTGGGTGAACTGGGAAACGCCAAAGATTCGAACGATCGCCAGGACCACCCACGGCATCACGATGTAGGCGCAGAGGGGACCAAACTGGCCTTGCGCGATGGCGTTACGGGGCATCGGGTTGACCAAGTACGCCAGAGCGGCGACGAAACTCGGCCAAATCTGCGGGGCGAACGGGCGCACCAAACGTGCGATACCCCACGACCCGAGCGGCAACGCGAAGACCACCAGCAGGGTCTGGGTAAGCGCCGTGTTCGCCAGGAAAGGAATCGAAACCCCAGCGAGCACGATGCTACGAGGCTCCGGGGCGTCAGGTGCGCCAAACGACGCGTAGTTCCAGGCGGATGTGAAGGCCTTCCAAAAACCGCCAACGGATGGCCAATGCGCCAATGAACCGATCGGTGGGACGCCGTCGATAAGAAACGATCGACCGCCGACGGTCATGAGGACCAGGATCAATCCCCACAGCCAGGTCGTCGGGCGGGCTGCCCAGAGCAGTATCCGCTCGCTCAGCTTCTGCGACGTGGTGGACACAGCGAGTAGCCGGTCCTCGACTTGGAAAGACTGAGAGATGTAGCCAAAGAAGCGGACGCCACCTCTGACCTGGAGATATCGCAGGTCCGCATCGGAAACCTTGCGCTTGGCCTGCAGCGGCTTGCGGATTCCGCGGACTGCTCGCGCGTCGACAACAACCCGCGACCAGGCCGACATCTGTGCTCGGGCAAGCCGGAAACGCCCGGTGATGATCAGCGCAAGAGCGCTCGCCAACGCCGACAGCAGCTTCTCGGGGATCAGCCGCCAGAGCGACTCCCGCGAGTAGCAGGTGAGCATCGTACGCATCCGCCGGCGAATTTCGACACGTTCGGCCGCAGCCAAGACCCTCGAGTTGGGCCGTTCTTGATCCGACGGCACAGCCGGCGGCCGCGCATATGCCACGGCGCTTGGCTGGACGACCACTCGGGACCCGAGCAGACGTGCACGCCAACAAAATTCGAGGTCGCGGTGCCCGAGTTCGTGCGCAACATCGAAACCGTCAAGGTCATTGAACAGGTCTGAGCGGACCAGCATGACCGCATCGGACACAAAAAAGACGTCCCGCACGGCATCGTGTTGTTCCTGGTCGACCTCGCCGGGGACCACTTCGGAGTACGGGACCGCAAAGCGGTCGATGCTCCAGCCGACGTCCAACAATTCGTCGGGTTCGTCATAGTTGCGGATCTTGGGGCCGACAATGCCGGCGCGGGATCGGTAGGCCTCTTCAACCAAGCGCGAAATCGCTTCGGGTTCAAGGACCACACCGCATCGCACCAAACACAGGAACGGGGCGCCCGTGACCGCCATGGCGGCGGTATTTGCCGCTTCAGCGTTGGTCGCCTCGGCGGGGACCTTGAGCACGTGGGCACCGACGCCTGCAGCGACGACCTGATCGCCCAAGCCGTTGGTCTGATCAGCAAGGACGAGTGAGACCGCCTCGTAGTCCTGCGAAACGAGTGACCGTACGGTCCGCTCCAGGCGGCTAGCGACGGTGTCGCTATCAGGTGCATCCGCAGGCAGCGTCGCAGGTATCACCACAATCGCAGCGACCGGCGGAAGCGACCGTTCTTCGCGCCGTGGGCGCTCCCGATTTCGGGCACGACGCTCACGGGCCGCGGGCTGTGCGACCTCGTCTTCTGCGAACTGCTCCGTCCGCCGTCGAGTACCAGTGGGTCGGGAAGCCATGAGCGAGCCGCAGCATATCAACGCCGACGGCCCAAAAGGGCCACGCGGCACGGGGCCGTCGGCCGACTCAACGCAGTTCAACGCCGCCTCGCGGTTGGGAAGTACCAAAGCGAGTCACAGCGGCACCACATCGCTTGATGCGACAAAACGACCGCCTGCTAGCGTTCGTGGCCAGTCCGAATTTGGGTGCCCCCGTGCGGCAATCCGCAGGCCGAAGGAACAGACGATGACCAAGGACCCCAGGCCGCTTCTGACAGAAGCTGGCTACATCGCCATCGGTTTTGGCGTGATCGGCTTTCAGAAAGCACAGGTTCGCCGACGCGATTTCGAGACCTACCTTCAAAGCCAGGTTGCCGAAGCAGCAGCTCGTGTTAACAAGCTGACCGACGAAGCTCGCAACCGAATCGAACCGATCACCGACATTGCCAAGCTCCTCGCAGGTGAAGCGGTTTCAAGGACCGAACCCCTGCTCCCCGGCGGTGGTCGCTCGGCGGACCGGTCTGCGTGATCCTTTGCCTGTGTGGCGGCGTGGGTGCCGCCCGCATGCTCGTCGGCATGCAGCAGGCCGTCGACCCCACATCGCTGACCGCCGTTGTGAACACCGGCGACGACGAGATTTTCTACGGGCTCTACGTCGCTCCCGACCTGGACACCATCACCTACACCCTCGGCGAAGTCGTCCATCCAGACCAGGGTTGGGGTCGTTCGGCTGAGACCTTTGGGGTTCTTAGCGAGCTGGCGCGGCTGGGCGAAGACACCTGGTTCTTACTTGGCGACAAAGACATCGCACTTCACCTGGTCCGTAACCGGCATCTTCTCGCTGGTCGGCCCCTGAGCGCTGCGACGGCCGACCTTTCCCGACGGTTCGGTGTGCGTCCGACGCTGCTGCCGATGAGCGACGACCGAGTCCGGACCATCGTCACCGCCGAGGTCGACGGGGTCGCTACGCCCATGGCCATGCAGACATGGTTCGTCGGACACCGACATGGCCCGCCGGTCTTACAGGTCGATTTTGACGGCGCGTCGGCAGCAACGCCTGGCCCCGGGGTCTTAGACGCCATCTCTGCCGCCGAACAGATCGTCGTTTGCCCGTCCAACCCCTATGTTTCGATCGACCCGATCCTGTCGATCCCTGGCATCCGCCAGGCACTCACCGCACGAAGAGATGACGTGGTGGCGGTTAGCCCACTGGTCGGGGCGGCCGCCGTCAAAGGACCCGCCGCAGACATGATGCGCACGCTCGACGGTGAGGTTTCGAACCGGGTCGTCGCTCGCCGCTACTCGGAGTGGGCGAGTCGCATGGTCATCGATCGCCGGGATTCCGCCGACCGGGCACTGGTCGAACGAGCTGGCGTCACCTGTTTCGAAACCGAGACGCTGATGTCCTCGCCGAGAATCGCCGCCGACTTGGCTGAATTCGTCCTGTCTACGGGAGCCTGAATGCTCGGTGCTGTTTCGCTTATCCCGATCCCGGGAATCCCCGAAGTTTGTCCGGGCGATGATCTTGCACGAATGATCGCGGCGGCCGCTGACGACGCTGGGGGGCTCAGGGACTACGACTGCCTGGTGGTCACCCAGAAGATCGTCTCAAAGGCCGAGGGACGCCTCGTACCTTTCGATGGAAGCGACGAGGCCAAAGCGGCGTTGATCGCATCCGAATCCCGTCGCGTTCTCCGCCAACGAGGTGTTCTGAGGATCGCCGAGACGAACCACGGTTTCATCTGCGCCAATGCAGGCATCGACCTCTCCAACGTTGAAGACGGAATGGCTGCATTGCTGCCGGTTGACAGCGACCGGTCCGCTCGCCGCATACGCGACGTGTTGCGTTCTGCTGGCGTGACGGTCGCCGTCATCATCTCGGACACCTTCGGACGACCATGGCGCCGAGGGGTCACCGACGTGGCAATCGGCGTCGCCGGCATTTCGCCGGTGATCGACCTTCGCGGCACCAATGACGCCCTCGGACGCGAACTCGCCGTGACCGAGGTCTGCATTGCAGACGAAATCGCGGCTGCTGCGGAGTTGGTGATGGGCAAATCCACCGGCGTTCCGGTAGCGGTCGTCCGCGGGCTCAACCCAGAATGGTTTGGGACGGGCGCAATCACCGAGGTCATACGCTCAAGCCAGGACGACCTCTTCCGGTAACGGACTGCCGTTCAGGTGCCCAACCTGCCGGGGCAGGCGATCACCCACTACCGATCGTCGCGAAGCCGAAACCAATTGAGTGTCCGCCGCAACCCCTCTTCGAGCGGAGTCCACGGTTCCCAGCCAAGATGCATCGACGCACGCGACGGGTCGAGCGAAGAACGGTGCAGCTCGCCCGCACGAGCAGGCGCATACCGAGGATCGGCGTCGCCGCCAGCTGCCTGCGCGATCTTGGTGTACAGCTCGAGGACGCTCGTCTCTTGGCCGGTACCGATGTTGCACAGCAGGCCGTTGGCCCGGTCCGTCGCTCGCACAAAGGCATCGACGACATCGTCGACGAACACAAAGTCTCGAGTCTGGGAGCCGTCACCAAAGATCGTGCAGCGCTCCCCTGCCAACAATTTGCCCGAAAAGATCGACACGACACCGGCTTCGCCGTGCGGGTCCTGGCGAGGACCGTACACGTTGGCAAGAGCCAAGGAGGTGTACTCGAGCCCGTGAATCTCGCGGTAGTAGTGGAGGTAGTCAGTAACGACCTTCTTCGCGACGCCATACGGTGACAGCGGCCGTTGAGAATGGCCTTCTTTGACCGGCAACGATTCGGGCGCGCCGTAAATCGTCCCACCCGACGACGCGAAAACCACCTTGCGGGTCTTGGCGGCCATCGCCCCTTGAAGGACGTTCAACGATCCCAGAATGTTGATCTCGGCATCGAAGGTAGGCCGAGCCACCGAAACGCGAACATCTGCTTGAGCAGCGAGGTGATAGATGACCTCGGGTTGGCGATATTGGATCAACTCGGTGATCGCTGATGACCGCACATCCATGCGATGAAACGAGAATCGGCGTGCGCCGTTGGATCGTGCTTCGTGGAGGTTGGTCAAACTGCCACTTGAGAGGTCGTCGACGACGTCGACCTCAAAACCCTCGGTGATCAGTCGATCGACCAGGGTGGAGCCGATGAATCCAGCGCCGCCGGTAACCAATGCTCTCATTCGAAGTCTCCAGGAGGGTTAATACGGGCTTCACTTTGCGTGCTGCCGGCCGGAACCATAGCGCCTGCACCCACCACGGAAATCTGTTGAACGACAGCTCCCGCCCCCACAACCGCACCAGGACCGATGATCGAATGTTCGACCCGCGCCCCTGGCTCGACAACTGCGCCATCGCCCAGCACGGCGTCGCGTACGAGCGCACCCCGGCCGATTTCGCATCCAGAGCCTACCGACGACATCACCACGACAGCGCCATCGGCCACGTGCGTTCCGCCGCCGAGCAAGGTGTTCGGCGAGCACGTGGAGCCCGCCGTCGCCACCACCGCGCCTTGTGTCCAAGGACCCATCCCGTCGCGCACGGCACCAGGAACGACGACGTCACCCAAGCGCCCGTTCAGCAGGTCGTGGTGGGCTTGCAAGTATTGGGCAGGCACGCCGACGTCCAGCCAGTACGCGGCGCTCTCCATTGCGAAGAGCCGCCCATCTTGGGCGAGCATCCTGGGGAAGGTTTCCCGTTCGATCGATGTGTTCACGCCGAGCGGGATGCGGTCGAGCATCTCCCCTTCGAGGATATAGGTCCCAGCATTGATCCAGTGCGACGGCGCTTTGCCTGGAGGCGGCTTTTCGACAAAAGCCCGAACCCGGCCGTCGGAGTCGGTCGGCACCACCCCGAAACGTGAAGGATCGTCCACCCTGGTCAGCGAAATAGTCGCTTCGGCCGAATGATCGGCGTGAAACTCGACGAGTTCGGACAGGTCGAGGTCGGTCAAAACGTCGCCGTTGCAGACCACGATTCGTTCATCTGTTCCGACGTGGATCTGGTCCGCAGCGAACTTGATGGCGCCCGCCGTTCCGAGCGCCTCGGGCTCGACCGCGTAGCTCAAGGTGATATCGCCGAACGTTCCGCCCGGGAAGTGTTCCACGAAGGGGTCGGCCAGATAACCGAGCGCCAAGGTGACGTCGGTCACCCCAAAGCGCGCCAGCCAGGTGAGCTGGCGTTCAAGGAATGGTTGGTTGCACACCGGCAACAACGGTTTTGGAGTGGTGTAGGTGAGCGGTCGGAGACGTGTTCCTGCCCCACCTGCCAGCAATATCGCCCGCACTGATTCCCTTCCGCCGAACCCTCGAAAGCGCCCTGGTGGCTTAGCCGCTCACTACGCCGCGCCCATCCGATAAAAGGGCGGCACGACGGTGGAGCCGAGTGCTGTACAGCCTTCTGCCGCTACGGCGCTGTGGTCGTCGCCGCGGAGTCGGTTTCTTGTTTGGTCGTCTGAGTCGAAGATGCTGACACCGTTGTCGTCTGCGTCGCAACGTCTGTGGAACTCGCCGTCGTCTCACCCGGGACCACGATTGTCTGCGTAGGCCCGGTCACGCCGGTCGACGGGACGTCGCTCGGGTTGGCAAGTGCCGTCACCGAAGGGGGTTCGCCGACCGCGTAGTCCTTAGGAACGAAAGCGATCGTCACGACCTCGCCATCGAAGGGCGCATATTTCCACGGGTTGCCGCTCTTCTCTTTGCCGTCAACGAACCAGCGCACCTCACCGGGCTTGTTGTCGAGGGCTTCGCACTTGTCGCCATTCTCGTACTTCCCGCTGGGGGTTTCGATCGAGGTCTCAGAGAACTTGTAGTCGTAACCCGACTGGCCGTAGAAGTTGCCGACCGACGCGTTCTTCCCCTCGCCGTCGGTCTTGTACGGGTGCATGTGGATGAGTCCGTCACCATGGGAGTGGACACCGACGTCGGACTCATAAGTCGGCAAGTTACCGTCCCACGTCCCACAGATATTGACGCCGACAGCCGCGTGCCAGTGGTCGTTAACCAACGGCGCCGCCCGGACGGCAGTCTTCTTGTTCATCGCCACGACGGCGATGAGCACGACTCCGACGATCGCGAGAGCGCCGATGACAATCGTCCAGGTGCGGTCCCCCGTATTCGGCTTAAATTCGCCTGCCGGGCTGTTCCTGCGGTCTTGTTTGCTGCGAGATGCCTTACCCATGGCGTGTGAGGCTAGCCGCGACGACGCCGCGAAAAGAATGCGCTTTCCGCTCGGACGGCAACAATCTTGAACATTGCGCGACCCAACAACAGAACTCCCGCAGGAATCAGTAACACGCGCCTGGCCCCGCGGTATCGCTTTGCCGTGAAACGGAAGGCGCTGCGGTGGTGCGCGATCAGCATGCGGGTGGGCGCATTTCGAGTAGCGGTGCCGCCGATATGGGTCACGGTTACACCGGGCTCGTAGGCAACACGCCAGTTGGCGTTTCCCAGCCGCCAGCCGAGGTCGACGTCCTCCATGTACATGAAGTACCCCTCGTCCCAACCGCCGATCTGGACCAGGGCCTCCCGCCGGATCCACAAACACGACCCTGAGATCCATTCGGCGTATCCGGGCAGGTCAGGGTCCATATCGTCCTGACGGTAACGCCGGGTCCACGGATTGGCCGGCCACCAGCTGCCAGCCACAGCATGACCTGCTGCTACCAAGATGTCGGGGATGACGCGCGCTGAGGGGTAACGCGTTCCGTCCGGCTGGTTGATACGCGGCCCGACTGCTCCGAGGGTGGGCTCCACGGGAAAACGAGCCAAGATCGGCCCGACCGACCCGTCAAAGGTGATATCCGGGTTCAACACAGCGACGACGGGAGCGACGCCAGCGTCTATCCCCCGGTTCGCCGCCGCTGCATACCCTGCGTTGTGCCCCATGCCGATCAGGGTGATTCCGGGACGTTCCGAACAGATCTTTTCGAGCATCCCGTTGGTGGATCCGTTATCAACGACAAAAATTTGGGATGGCGCCGGCCGTACGTCTGTGAGCGAGTCGAGGCAGTCGCGTAGCTCGTTCCCAGGCTCGTAGGTGACGATGACCGCGTCCCACTCCATTGACGGTGCGGTTTGACCGCTCAACGAGCGGCTGCTTCTTCGTACACCTGCCACGTCTTCTGGGCAGCGCCATCCCAGGAGAAACCCCGAGCTCGTTCGCGGCCAGCCTGGCCGAGGCGTTGAGCGAGCGCAGCGTCATCGAGGATGGCAGAGACCGCGCCGGCGATCCCTGCAGCGGCGCAGGGTTCGACGACCGAAGCGACGTCGGCTGCCCATTCACACATCGCCGTGTCGCCCGAAACAACCACGGGCGTGCCACATGCCATGGCTTCGAGCGCTGGCATACCAAAGCCCTCATAACGGGACGGCAATACGAAGACCGAGGCGTTGCCGTACAACGCCGCCATCTGGGGTCGGGTGAGTAACTCATCGTGGACGATGGTCCGGTCGAGCAGCCCGCGAACGGCAAGTTCGTCACGGACCTCGTCGCCGAGCCACCGTCCCGGCGCGTGCAGCACCATCTTGAGGTCCGGGTAATCGCCCGCCAACTGGCCGAAGGTATCGACGAGGCATTCGACGTTCTTGCGGCGTTCTTTGGCGCCGACCCACAGCATGTACGGGCCGTCAACAGGAACCGGCGACGGTCGGCTGTCATCCCAACCGAGGAACACCGCGTCGACCCCGTGGGGAATCACGCGGATTCGACCAGGATCGACCCCGACGAGTTCGGTCAGATCGGTGGCGACGACTCTTGACGGGCAGATCACCAGCTTGGCGTGGTGCTGGATCTGTTTGAGCGACCAACGCAGTTTGGCCAGCTGCGCGCGCGGGTAAGCATCGGGGAACCTCACCGAGGCTACGTCATGGACCGTGGCGACCAGGCTGGTACCTCCCGTCGGCGGAATTGCGTTCCCCGTTGCGTGGACGACGGCGAGGTCGTCCCAAAGGAACTGCGGATGCGGGCGGCGATGTTCGGTCCACGCCTTAAAGAGGGCCTCACGCCCGAGGCTGAAGGAGCGCCGATCAAGCGGAAGCTCGGCGACGTCGCTCGGGAGCTCCTGATGCGCAGCGTGAAACATCCCGACGTTGTCGGCGTGATCGGACCGTCCCAAGGCTTGGCAAAGCTCGTAGGTGTAGACCGACGCCCCGTCGGGTGCCCGATCAAAGAGCACTTCGATGCTGATTCCGACCTGCATTTATGCCACGCCCAGTGCTGCTAAACGGTCCGGCGAGAGGGGTGCCACATCGAGATAGTCGGCGAGAGCATCGTGGAATGGACGCAGCAACGGCACCCCGCCAAGGCGGAGCGCACGGTTATCGAGCACCGAGTTGGCAGGCCGCGGTGCGGGCCGGTTCAGTTCGGACGAGGACATCGGACTCACTATGTCAGGTTCGAGGTCGACAAGCGCGAGCGCAACGCGGGCCAAATCAAACCACGAGCAACTGCCCTGGTTGGTGACGTGAAACATTCCAGACCGGCGCCCCGTTCCGAGGGTGATCAGCATTGCCGCCAAATCTGCTGCGAAAGTCGGACACCCACGCTGGTCGTCCACGACCGTCAGTGACTGGCCGTCTCTTGCTTTGCTGATGATCGTGTCGACGAAGTTCTTGCCGTTGCCATAGACCCAGGCCGTCCGGGCAATGGTCCAACGGTTGGCGTGGGCCATGAGTTCGACTTCACCGGCGAGCTTTGAGGTCCCATACACCGACTGTGGGTTTGTCGGGTGCCACTCGTCGTAGGGAACGGCGCTGCGCCCATCAAAGACGTAGTCGGTTGAGATGTGGACGATATGTGCGTCAACTCGGTTGGCCGCAGCGGCCAGATAGCGCACCCCCAACCCGTTGACAGCGAACGCAGCGTCCTGGTCGCTTTCGCATCCGTCCACATTGGTATGAGCCGCGCCGTTGATGATCAGGTCTGGGGCAAATGTTCCGACGACCTGTTCCACAGAGTCACGGCTTACAAGGTCGCATTGGTGCCTGTCGACCGCCAACACCTCGTGGTGACCGGTGTCGGCCAAAAGGCGCGCAGCTGCGGAGCCGACCTGCCCGCGCGCTCCCGTGATCAAGATCCGCACCCTGTGCCCCTTACTGGCCCGCGCCGACGAGATCGTTGCCCACGATCACCTGCACGTCGGCGGTTACCGCCGGGTCCTCCACCAAGGTGGCGGCCTTGCGCAAGAACTCGTTGACCACCAAGGCCTTACCGAGCTGATCGGGCCGGTAGCGGATCTGGGAAGTCTCGATTGTCTGACTGGCTTTGGCCGTTCCTACGACGTTGTAGGACGCGGACCTGAACTGGTTGGCGAAGAACTCGGCGAGGTCACCTCGCTCGCTCGCGTTGATGACCTGCACTCCGATGTCTCGAGCCGAGTAGAGCTGGGCTTCGCCGCGCAGGACCTTGAAGTAGGTCTCCGCTCCGTCTGCGTCTAGGAAAACCACCGACTTCGTCCCGTCGGGGCTGCGGCCTGGCGTCCCGGGGACCTGGGACATCACCACCGATTCGGTGTCGAGTTCATCAAACTGTTTGGCGAGATCACTCAGCACGGTAACCGACAGGCCGCTGTCCCTGGTGATGTCCTGACTCGCCGTGGCAATGATCTTTTCGAAGCGGCCAGGGTCGGTCAGCAAGTTGTCGAGCATCTGCTCCAGGATCGCTCGCACCAACTGCTGCTGGCGCGAAATCCGGCCAAAGTCCGCTGTTGGATCGCTCTGAAACTCACCCGTACCCGCGACCCGATATTCAAAATGCCGCGAACGAGCCCACTTCAGCGCAGTACAACCGTCGAGCTTCTGAGCGTTCCCGTCGAGCTGGAGACCGACGTAGGTGTCCCGTGCCCCGTCGACGCCCGGCGCCAAGGTGATGTCGACCCCGCCAATTGCGTCAACGATGGCGGCGAAGCCATCGAAACCGATCTCGAGGTAATGGTTGATCGGCACACCAAAGTTTCGACCGAGAGTGTCGATCAGCGAATTAGGGCCGCCGAGGTACGCGCTGTTCAGGCGGTCAGGAGCCTTCTCTTGTCCGTCGACAAACGGGGTGACCCATAGGTCCCGAGGGAATGACACGAGGGCGGCCTGCTGGGTTTCGGGATCGACGCGAGCAACCATCATGACGTCGGCGCGTTTACCGCCCGTGTCATCGGCACCAGCGCCGCAACGGTCGTCACCCTGCCGCGTATCGGATCCGATGATGAGGACGTTCATCGGATCGCCGCGCTTGACCGCCTCAGCGTTCGGCGTTACGACCTCGTTGGTCTTGTTTTCCCAGCTGTTCTTGGTGCGCGCCGAATAGAACGCCAGCGCTCCTCCGATAATCAACACGAAGATCACCGCTGGTACAAGCACCCGCCGCAGCCAGGTACCGGGCATATCGAAAGCCGAAGCGTTACGTCCAGGCACAGTGGGCAGAATGCTACCCAGGCGCTCTCGGAGCACTTCAGTCGTGTGCTATCCCCCAAGCAGGCCGTTCGTGGATTCTGCATCAAATCGGAGTCGGCGTCGTGAGCGTGTCCGGCACCGTGCCCCCTAGCCTGTTGAGCGTGGCTCACGCTCCGCTTCTCCATGCACTCGTCGACCTGTTGGAACCACCGTGCGTCATACTCCGCGACCGCGGGAAGTGGATCGCAGCAGCGAAACCAGCGGAAGTACTTACCGCCCGGGGTCAGGGCAGCCTCGCAGTGATCGACGCCATGTCGGAGGGTTGGTGGGCGGGATGGCTCAGCTATGAAAGCGGCCACGACGTTGAAGCCGTCGCGGCCAACCAGTCCCGGCAGCGGCCTTGGGCGGCGGGCGCGCTCGCAGACGAGGCCGACGCCGCTTGGGCCCGCTTTCCGGCTCGAATCGAGATTCCCGATGATGGTCCGCCCGCTGTCGTCGGTGGCGGCACGGAAGGCTCCGAGCATCGCTTGCTGCTCGACGCGGCGCTCGAGGTGGCGGGCCGCGGAATGTCTCAGCTCCCTCCAGCGGACTTCCGGGACGCAGCGAACGAACAAGCACTGATCGAGGCCGTCACGTTGGTTGGAACGCCCGCCCGATCGACAATCGCTTCCACCGTCGTCGAAGCAATCGACTGGCACACGACCCTCGACGAGGAAGCCCATGGACGCGCCGTCCGGCGTGTCTTGGACCACATCCGCGCCGGAACGTGTTACCAGACCAACCTGACCCGGATGCTTTGGACGACCGACCCCGTCAGCCCCTCAAACATTTTTCATGTTCTGCTCGATCGACACCCCGCCCAGTACGCGTCGTTTCTCCAAATCGACG
Source organism: Acidimicrobiia bacterium (assembly GCA_018003035.1). Lineage (GTDB taxonomy): Bacteria > Actinomycetota > Acidimicrobiia > IMCC26256 > JAGNEX01 > JAGNEX01. The sequence goes on along the minus strand of JAGNEX010000016.1, from coordinate 27,287 downwards.
ACACGTCGGTGGTTTCAGGTTCGCCAGAGCAGTTGGTCCGGCAGTTCGGACGCTGGATTCAGACGCGGCCAATCAAAGGCACCGATTCGGACCCTCAGCGCCTCCTTGCTTCGACCAAGGACCGTGCCGAGAACGTCATGATCGTCGACATGGCCCGCAACGATTTAGGTCGCGTCAGCCGATATGGCACCGTCAGGGTGCCATCTCTGTTCGCACTCGAGCCCCACCCCGGGCTGTTTCACCTGGTCTCGACCGTTGTTGGCGAAGCACTTCCCGATGCCGGACGAAGCGACGTGATTAGGGCGGTGTTTCCGGCTGCGTCCATCACCGGCGCGCCAAAACCGATCGTCATGCAGATCATCGAAGACCTCGAACCATGGCGGCGCGGCGTCTACTGCGGTTCGGTCGGCTGGATTGATGCCGATCACGACCGGATGGACTTAAGCGTGGCGATTCGCACCTTCGTGGCGCGGCACGGGGTTCTGCGGTTCGGTGTCGGTGGCGGCATCGTCGCCGACTCCCGGCCGGCTGCGGAGTGGGCTGAAACCGAACTCAAGGCCGCTCGGTTCCTCGAAGCCGCACAGTCCGCACGTTTTCCCCGAACCTCCCGCTAGCCTTTGTCGCGATCACGACCTCGCTCCTCAGCAGCGAGTCCGGCGGATGAAAGCGTTGCGATGACGACCGAACATGTTTGGGTCAACGGCGAAGTGCTGCCCCTCGACGAGGTACGGGTTTCGCCCGTCGACCACGGCGTGTTGATCGGTGACGGAGTCTTTGAGACCTTGCGGACTGCAGGCGGTGTGCCGTTCGCGTGGCGGCGACACGCCCAGCGACTGCGGCGGTCTGCGAGCGGACTTGGCATCGAAACTCCCGACACCGACGCGCTGTACCAGGGCTGCCTGAACGTGATGACCGCGAATGAGCTACCGGAAGCCCGCCTCAGGGTGACGGTTACCTCCGGAGTTGGCCCGTTGGGATCTGACCGGGGGCCAGGCCCGCTGACGTGCATGATCGCAGCGACACCCCTGACGGCTTTTCCTGCGACGGGCGCTGTCGTCGTCGTGCCTTGGGTCCGCAACGAACGGGGTGCAACCGCCGGATTGAAGACGACGTCCTATGCGGAGAACGCGATGGCGTTGGCATATGCCAAAGCCGAGGACGCGTCTGAGGCGATCTTTGCCAACACCGTCGGCCTGTTGTGCGAGGGCACCGGCTCTAACATCTTCTGGGCACGCGACGGGCGTCTCTACACCCCGGACCTCTCGACGGGATGTCTGGCCGGCATCACTCGCGAACTGGTGCTAGAAGTCGCAGTTAGCAACGGCATCGATGTCGACCAACAGCCGATGGATATCGCTGAACTCGACTCCGCCGACGAAGCGTTCCTGACGTCGTCAACGCGAAACGTGCAGCCGATCGACCGGATCAATGGGCGTGTCCTCGAGGGCGTTCCCGGTCCCTTTACCGCCCGCCTCTCAGCGCTCTTTGACGACCTGGTCGACCGGACCCCCGACCCCTAAACGGAGGGGCTGCGTCGCCGATTGCGCTCGGCTGACCTTGGGGGTGGCTTGCCAGCATCGGGAACAAACCGAAAACGCGACGTTGGCCGTGAGCGCTGCCAGACGACTCAACTCGGGCGGAGATGAACGGTGTCGCCGACCGTGACCGCTGTTTGTCGGCCGTCGGCTTGGCGCACCAACAGGGCACCGGAATCGTCGACGTCCTGCGCCCTGCCCTCGATAGAGCCGCGCATCAAGGTGACCCGCACCTCTCGCCCAAGTGTGGCGCACCGTTGGCGATACCTGGCCATCAGCACCGCCGGGGCGTCCAACGCCTGGAGGTAGTTCTCTTCGAAGTGTTCAAGGACCGGCGCGATCAGATCACCGGGCGTGAGGGCGGGTGACCCCGGTGGCCGATGCTGTTCCAGACTTGTCGCAGAAGCAGCGGCGCCACTATCGCTCGGCAGTGGTCGAAGGTTGAGCCCAATGCCCGCCACGATGGTGGATTCGCCGCCCGCGTCGAAAGCTTGCGCCAGTACGCCCGCGAGCTTGTGTTCGCCGACCAGCAAATCGTTCGGCCACTTGATTGTCGGGGTTACGCCAAACTTCTCAGAGGCGTCACACCCAGCGAGCGCCAACGCCGCCGTGATCGAGAAATACCGATTGGGTGGCAGGTTGGGCCGGACCAGCACCGACATCAGGAGCGAGCTGTCCGGTTCGGCGAGCCAAGTGCGCTCACGTCTGCCTCGACCGGCCGTTTGGTGCCGGGCCACAGCGACCGTTCCTTCGGTCGCACCAAGACTTGCTTCTTCAACCAAATATCGGTTGGTGGAGTCCAATTCGTCAAAGAATCGGACATCGTCAAAACGGCTTGTGTTCGGCATTTCGAACCGAACCCAATCTTCGACGCGACCTCGCGGTGACCCGCCGGGCGTCGGTTCAGTATCGAATGGAGCTGGCACGGCTCATAGGATACGGCGACGCTGACATCCCTGGAGTGAAGATGCCATCAAAGGTGCTCATTGCGAACCGTGGCGAGATCGCCGTTCGCGTGATTCGAACCTGCCAAGAGAGGGGTATCGCGACCGTCGCGGTCTACTCCGACCTCGACCGGAACGCCAAACATGTGCGCCTGGCAGATGAGGCATACTCCATCGGCGGTCAGACAGCTGCCGAGAGCTACCTCAACACCGACGCCATCCTCGAGGTGTTGGTTCGCTCCGGCGCAGACGCCGTACACCCTGGTTACGGCTTCTTTTCTGAGAACGCCGACTTCGCTCGAGCTGTCGTCGATGCCGGTGCCACCTGGATCGGCCCTCCCCCATCGGCCATCGAGGTCATGGGCGACAAGATTTCGGCCCGTGAGGCCGCGACGTCGGTAGGCGTCGAAGGGGTACCAGGCACTACCGACATGATCGAGTCGGTGGACGACGTGCTCGCGTTCGGCGAGAAGTTCGGGTACCCGATCGCTATCAAGGCCGCCTACGGCGGTGGTGGACGCGGCATGAAGGTGGTCGAGTCGCCCGAAAAGGCCGCTGAAGCACTCGAGTCTGCTCAGCGCGAGGCCCTTGCGTACTTCGGTCGCAGCGAGGCCTATATGGAGCGTTATCTGGTACACCCTCGCCACGTCGAGGTCCAGATCATCGCCGACAGCGACGGGCGGGCGGTCTACCTGGGCACTCGGGACTGTTCGGTCCAGCGTCGCCACCAGAAGCTCATCGAAGAAGCACCAGCACCGGGTATCGAGCCAGCGATCCTCGCCGCCATGGGCGAAGCCGCCGTGAAGGTGGCTGAAGGCTGCCACTATGTCAACGCGGGAACGGTCGAGTTTCTGTACGAGGACGGTGCCTTCTACTACCTCGAGATGAATACCCGCCTCCAGGTCGAACACTGTGTGACCGAACAGGTTGTCGGCTATGACCTCGTCGGCCTCCAGCTGGATGTCGCTGACGGGAAGGCGCTGCCCTTCACCCAAGACGAGGTCAAGATCCAAGGCCACGCCTTTGAGTGCCGGATCAACGCGGAAGACCCGACCAACGGCGGGTTTCTCCCCTCTCCTGGCCCGCTGACCAAACTTCGTCTGCCCGACGGCTACGGCGTTCGCGTCGACGGGGGGTATGACGAAGGCGACGAGGTATCTCAGTACTACGACAACCTGGTGGCCAAGGTGATCACCACGGGAGCGGACCGGGAAGAGGCCCGACACCGGATGCTCCGAGCGCTTCGCGAGCTCGAAATCGAAGGCGTCAAGACCACCGTTCCAGCCCAGATCGCCGTCCTCGAACACGACGCTTTCATCGATGGCGTGCACTCAACTAAGTGGCTTGAAAACGAGGTCGACCCGGCGAGCTTCGGCAGCTCCGAAGCGACAGGGACGTCCGGTTCCGACGAGGGGCCTGAACTGACCGAGCAACTGGTGCCGGTCGAAGTGGATGGCAAACGTTTTCAGGTTAAGGTCTGGCTTCCCGATGCTCCGGCTGCGCCCGCGGCATCGGGTGGTGGTCGCAAGCGGACGAAGCGTTCAGGGGGCGCCGGTTCTGCCCTAGCGGCCGATAGCGGGACGGTAACGGCTCCGATGCAGGGGACGGTCATCAAGGTGTTGGTCGAGGTTGGAGACGACGTCGAAGAAGGCCAGACCGTTGTGGTCCTCGAAGCGATGAAGATGGAAAACAACATCGCGGCTGGCAAGTCTGGAACGGTGACGGCGGTCAACGTCGAAGCTGGCGCCGGCGCCAGTCCAGGGGACGTCCTCATAACGATCGAATAGGCGGGCGCAGACTTCCATTTTGTAGACCGCGATTCCCCCGCGTCGCATAAGGCGCTGTAAGGACACATGGTTACTCAAACTTTCACCCGCCGCGCGGGTGATGCTGGCACTGCGCTTTGGGCCAGCGGTACGGGTGGGGCCGTGCACCAGCGCAATGGTGGCTCGACGCGCCCGACATTTCGTGTTGCCGCCCTGGCGTTGACGCTTATTGCGCTGCTGGGGGCTTGTGCCGAAGGCAATTCCGATGCGGCCACCGAGCCCTCCACGCCGCGCCCGGCAGAATGTTCGTCGGCGACGACCAACAAGCTGGGCCTCAACGAAGAGCAGATGTCTGGCTGCCGCCGACCCTTTACGACGTCTGGCAACGAACCGATCGCCACCGTCGCGCTCAACGTCATGGCCGTAGGCACCCAACCCACAAAGCTTGGCTTCCACCCGCAGGACGATCCCGGTGCCTTCTTTTTTACGGATAACGACGGGATCATCTACCGGGTCGATCCGGTTGGGAACTATCAGATAATCCTTGACATTCGCGGCCAGGTAACCAACGGTTTCGAGCAAGGCTTGCTCGACGTGACGTTCGACCCGACCGGCGAGTGGATGTACTTCTCCGCAACACAACTCGACGGCAGTCTTGAGATCGTGGCCGTCCCGATTTCCTCCACCGATTGGTCGGTAGACACCGAGCGAGCGCGCGGGATTCTCTCAGTCCCCCAGCCCGGAGATGTCCACAACGGCGGAGCGATGGCGTTCGGCCCCGACGGCATGCTCTATATCGGCGTGGGCGACGGCGGTGATGCGAAGGTGGTCCCGCCGCTTACCCCCGACACGGTTCTTGGCAAAGTACTCCGCATCGACCCGACACCCGCCGCTCTAGCCCCCTACGCGATCCCGCCGGACAACCCTGCTGCCGACGGAACCGGTGGACGCCCCGAGATGTGGATTCAGGGACTCCGCAACCCGTGGTCGATCAGCTTTGACCGTGACGGTGGAATCTGGATCGCCGACGTGGGAAGCGACGTCTTTGAAGAGATCAACTACTTGCCTGCCGACGGTCAGGCCGGCGCTCATCTGGGGTGGAACGCGGTCATGGGTTATCAACCCAACAACGCGAAGGGCACCCCCCTACACGAGCCAATTACGCCGCCAATTCATGTCTACGCCCACATCCCCGAATCGGTCCGCCCAGATGGTTCAGTAGATTGGGAGCGGGTCAAACAAGGTGGCGACGAAAACGCCGACTGCTCGATCATCGGCGGGTTCGTCTACGAAGGCACGGCGTTCGCCCAGCTCGACGGCGCCTATCTCTTTAGCGACTACTGCTCGAGCCAGCTCCGGGCACTCTTCGTCGAACCGGACGGCTCGACCAGAGTGGAAACCCTCGCGATCTGGGAAGACAGCCCCACCCTGGCAACACCGACAGACATTGCCGAAGGGCCAAACGGTGAACCGCTGATCGCGACCTATTACGGAGCGATCAAGTCGATGATCCCCATCCAAGCTCACCCCGCAGCGCGTGATGACCTCGATGCCCTTCGCCCGACAGACCCGGTGAATCCCGACAAACTAGTCAGCCTTCAACAGGGCGACCTCGATATCGCCAAACTCGCTCGCTAGCCCCTGGGCGGCGGCCCAGCGACGTTTCCGTCCGGGGCAAACGGATTACTCGGCGGCCTCGGCGATCGACTCCGCCAACGACGGGTGCACCAGCACCGACTCCCAGATGTCTGACACCTTCAGTCCGTTGGTGACAGCAACAGCGATAACGCTGATGAGCTCTGCGGCCGAGCGCCCAACGATTGAGCCACCCAGGACCACACCGGTCGCCGGGTCGGAGACGATCTTCACAAAACCGCGGGGATCACCCTCAATAAGGGCCTTGGGATTGGCCGAGAATGGAACCTTCGTCACGCGAACTTTGCGCCCCGACGCGAAGGCATCGGCCTCGGCAAGGCCAACATCTGCAATCTCGGGGTCGGTAAAAATCGCGGACGCTGCCTTCTCGTAGTCGAGGTGGCGGTGTGGGAGCTTGTGAAGCCCCATCATGTGTTGGGCGATCTTCTTGCCCTGCATGGTCGCAACCGATGACAACGGCAACGTGCCTGCAAGGTCGCCTGCCGCGTAGATGTGCGGGACCGATGAACGGAGATTGTGGTCGACCTTGACCGCACCCCACGGTTCGACCTCGACCCCAGCGGCCTCCAGTCCAAGACCTTCGCTGTTGGGGATCGATCCAATGGCGAGCACCGTATGGGAGCCGCGAACGACCCTCCCATCTGAGCACTCGACGATGACTTCGTCGCCCTCCCGCCGGATGGCGGACGCTCTCGCACCTTTCAGCAGGTCGATCCCCCGCTCCAAGAACGAGTCTTCGAGCACCGCGGCCGCCTCGGGATCCTTACCTGGGAGCACCTGCTGGCGCGACACGATCAAGGTCACCTTCGAACCAAAGCGCGCAAACATATTCGCGAACTCGACGCCGGTTACCCCAGAACCGACGACGATCAAATGCTCGGGAATGGCTGGTGGTGGATACGCGTCCCGGGTCGTCAACACCCGTTCGTGGTCGACGGGCGCCCAATCAGGAACTCGTGGCCGCGATCCGGTCGACAGAAGGACAAAGTCTGCATGCAGGGTTTCGCAACCGCTTTCAGTATCGACTTCGACTGTGTGAGGGCCGGTCAAGCGACCGACTCCGTGAATCATGCGAACCTTCTGATTGGTCAGCATGCCGACAAAGGATTCGTTGAGCCGCTTCTCGATATCGGCTATCCGGGCGGTCAGCGCTTCGATATCGATGCGACCATCGGCGGTGAAGCCCATCGTCTGACCGGCATTGACTCGGGCGAGTTGGTCGCCGGTTGCGATCATCGCTTTGGAGGGAACGCAATCCCATAGGTGAGCGGCTCCACCGACGATGTCGCGCTCAATTAGCGTCACCTCAGCGCCGAGAGATGCTGCAGCGGATGCCGCGCTGTGTCCCGCAGGACCGCCGCCGATGATCACAAAGTTCAGTGGAGTCACCGGGGAACACTAACCCGGCCATCGGCGCGGCGCGAGAGTCGGCGTCGAGCACGGTCCGTACGCTGTGAGACCCCGATGGAGGTAGAAACGATGCTTCACATGACCGTCTGCACGACCGTCGATCGACCGATAGAAACTGTGTGGGAGCAGCTGGCGGATATCGAGTCCCACGTCTATTGGATGGGCGACGCCGAGTCGATCGCATTCACTTCGACGCAGCGGACGGGAGTCGGCACGGCGTTTGACTGCTTGACAAAGCTCGGCCCATTTCTCACCGTTGATCGAATGACCGTCACCGAGTGGGAGCCAGGCCGAGCCATGGAAGTTGCGCACAAAGGCCTGGTCACCGGTGTCGGTCGCTTTGAACTTACCCGCCTCGATGCTCGTTCGACACAGTTCTGCTGGGTCGAACGACTGCAGTTCCCGAAGTACTTCGGCGGACGCGTCGGCGAGGTGGTGGCCCGCCCAGCAATGCTGTTCGTTTGGCGTCGCTCGATGCGTCGATTCCGCAACCTCGTCGAAGAAGAGGTCGCGGCGGGCACAGAATGATGGTGATGCCGGGCGGGTGCTCTGGCACTCCGGTCGGCGTTACTTACCGGTGAAGGTTGCTTTCCCCGGTCCGTTTTCTAGGAACGACGCAACGCCGATCGCGGCGTCTTGGCTTCGAAACACGGCAGCGAATCCGTCGGCTTCGAGGCTGACGCCTTCATCGAGGGTTAGTTCGAGCCCGTCGTCGATGACACGTTTGGAGATCCCAATCGCGACAGCGGCCGACGCGGCAAGTTCACTGGCCAAGCTCAAGGCAGCGTCTTCCAAGGTGTCCGCCGGCACGACACGGTCGAAGATTCCCCACGCAAGCGCCTCATCGGCTCGTATCTGGCGTCCCGTCCAGACCAGATCTTTGGTCCGGGCAGGGCCGATCAGGCGGGCGAGTCGTTGCGTTCCGCCGCCGCCGGGGAGCAGGCCCAACAACACTTCTGGTTGACCCACTCGGGCGTTGTCTGCGGCAATTCGCAGGTCGGCACACAAGGCAACTTCCAGACCACCGCCCAATGCGTAACCGGAAACTGCAGCAATCACCGGGTGGGGCCAGGACCGCAGGGAGTCGCCGACCCTGCTGAAACCAGCGGATACTTCCCGGGCCCGTTGGCTGTCGGAGAACTCTGAGACGTCAGCACCAGCAGCGAAGGCTCGCTCCCCTCCCGCCAGGATGAGGGCGCGCACTGAATCATCGTCGTGCAGGGCGTCCACTTCGTCGGCGAGTTCGGCCAACAGCGCCATGTTCAGGGCATTCATGGGCGGGCGATCTAGCCGGATACGGCACACGCCAGGAGCTGGACGGTCAATCTGAAGCGTTGAAGTCATGGCGACAGACGTTAGGCCAACCAGACGGCTTGCCGGGCAAACGCGCTGGCATCACCGACACAAACGAGCCGACGGGCAACCCCGGATGGCCTCGGTCGGCTGAGGACGGGACGGCTAGACGGCGACCACTTCGAGAACTCCTGGAACCCGATCCTTCAAGATCCGTTCGACTCCGGCTTTCAGCGTCATCGTCGAGGCTGGGCAGGTTCCGCAGGCGCCGACGAGGCGGACACTCACGATTCCCTCAGGCGTGATGTCGACCAGGCCGATATCGCCCCCATCTGCCTGCAGGGCGGGCCGGATCGCATCCAGCGCAGCCAGCACGGCGTCGGTGCTGATAGCGACCGGTGCGTCAGCTTCTGGGTCCGATGGCGCAGTGGCCGTCGTTTCTTCGGTCACGGTGTTATCTGTCATAGCTTCGACTCTCATCCGGTCGGGACGCCTCGCACGTCCGTCGTCCGCTCCGTTGACTTGCAAGCTGAACCCTAAGTGCGATTCTAAAAGTCCGCGTAGTCCAAAAGATCACCTGAAACCCGTTCGATCTTGACCCCGAGTCCGCTGAGCTTGTCGACGAGGTTCACATAGCCGCGGTCGATGTGGATTGGGTCGTGGATTGTGGTGGGCACATCAGCCACCGTGCCTGCCAAGACCAGCGCTGCGCCGGCACGAACGTCCAACGCGCGCACTTGAGCACCCGACAGGCGCGGGACACCCTTGATGATGCAATGCCCGCCCTCTGTCCGGATCTGGGCGCCCATCCGGACGAGTTCGTCGACGAAGGCGAATCTTCCGTCAAAGATGTTCTCGGTCACGATCGAGCGGCCGCTTGCGACGCTCAAGACCGCGACCAGCGGCGGCATGAAGTCGGTCGCCAAGCCCGGATGGGGAAGGGTCGCCACATCGGCACCATTTAACTCCCCCGTCCGCTTTACCCACAGGCCGTCGGTCGTCGGCGCGATGAGGACGCCCATCTCACTCATCTTCGCGACCAGCATGTCCATATCGTTCGGACGGGCGCCGATCACTTCGATCTCCCCGCCGGCGATTGCGCACACCATGACGAACGTGCCCGCCTCGATGCGGTCGGGAATGACGGTCTCGTCGACGGGTTCCAGCCCATCAACCCCTCGGATCTCGATTCGAGGTGAACCGGCTCCGAGAATCTCAGCACCCATCCTGTTGAGCATCGACGCCAGCTGTGCGATCTCAGGTTCGCGGGCTGCGTTCTCGATGACCGTTGTGCCTTTTGCGAGCACCGCCGCGGTCATCAGGTTCTCGGTCGCGCCGACGCTTGGAAACGGAAGGGTATGCACGGCGCCGCGCAACTGGTGTGGCACGAACGCCTCGATGAAACCGTGGCGCACGCTCAGGTCGACGCCCATTGCACGGAGACCTTGGAAGTGCATGTCGAGCTTGCGGCTGCCGATCGCGTCGCCACCGGGCAAGGCCACCCGTGCCCGACCAAGACGGCCGATGAGCGGTCCGAGCACGTTGATGGACGCGCGCATTCGGGTGACGAGTTCGTAGGGCGCCTCGGGTTCGAGGGCTGCTGGTACCTCAACAACGCATAGGTCCGGTTCGGAGATTTCTACCGAACAGCCGATCGCTCCGAGAGTTTGGGCCATCACACGGACGTCGGCGTTCATCGGGACGTTGTCGAACCGGAACGTGCCCTCCGCGAGCAGGGACGCCGCCATCAGTTTGAGCGCCGAATTTTTCGCGCCCGAGACGGCGACTTTCCCGCTTAAAGGACCCGAAGGGTGCACCACGAAATGATCCACAGCGGCATGCTAGTAGTGCGATGCCCATCGCCTGCGGTCCGCGTCACATGTCCTCTCTAGGCTTAGCCCCATGATTGCTGCCGCCTTGTTTGACTTTCACGACACGCTCGCCCATTTACAGGCCAGCACCAACTCGATCGTCGCGAGCGCCATCGGCGTTTCCGAAAGCGCCTGCCGGTCAGCGTGGCTGCAGGTAGAGGCGCGCATTCGCGAACGGCAGGAAACCACGGAGTGGCCTCCCCCGCCGGACCAACGATGGCCGCTCATCTATTCCTGGATGTTTGAGTTTCTCGGCGTCGACGGCGATCCTGCTCAACCGCTTGCCGTGCTTGAAGGCTTCTTCCAAGATCCTGACAACTACGGCTTGTTCGACGACGCCATCCCGACCCTTGAGCGATTCGCGGAGTCGGGCCTCGCCATTGGAATCGTGTCCAATTCCGACTTCGATCTCTGGCCGGTGCTCAAAAAGCTCGGGATCGACACCCTCGTCGACATTGCGCTACCGACTATTTCGCTGGGGATCGAAAAGCCCCACCCCGAGGCGTATCGCTCCGCGTGCCGCGAACTCGGGGTAGCGCCCCAAGACGCAGTCTTCATTGGCGACAACGTGGAACTCGACGGGTACGGAGCACTCGCCGCGGGCCTTCGGCCCATCCTGATCGATCGGGAAGGCATCCACCAGAACCTGGCATTGGCCTTTCCGGTAGTTACGGATTTGCTGGCGGCGTGGCCTCTGGTGACTCCGCGGTGAGCGCCGCCACTCGTTGGACCCACTCGACGGAGGCGTCCGATGCCATCAGCGCACAGTCCTCTGGGCTGTAGCCCGAACTCTTTCGAGGCTTGAAGCCATGGTCAGCATCGGGCAGCCAACACAGTTCGACGGAGCCGCCCATCATCTCACTGGCCACCAACAGCGCTTCGGGCGTAGCCATCGTGTCCCGGGTTCCTTGAATAATGAGCGTCGGGCACGTAATCCTCGGGAAGTGATCAGCGCGGACCTTGTCCGGTTTGCCTGGCGGGTAGAGCGGATAGCCGGCAAGGAGTAGACCTGCGACCGGCACCGGAGGATGCTCGTCGTCGCCCGCAGCGATCATCGACATGTACCGACCCCCCATCGACCTCCCTCCGACGATCAGGGACGCTGTTTCGCGGTCCGTGTGATCAGCGGCGACCTCTACCGCCGCCAGAGTCGTCGCCCAGAGGACCGCCGGTCGGTCGGGTGCTCTGCGCCCCATCGTCTGATAGCGCTGGTTGAACCGAAACACGCCGATGTCGTGGGCGTTCAAAGCGCTGGTCATCGATTCGAGAATCGGCGCGTACATGTCGGTACCCGCTCCGTGCGCGAGGACCACGATGGAGGCGGCGTCGATCCGGCCGTCGAACCGCCACTGGAGCGGCACGTCTCCCCCAAGCATTGCTGTCAGTCGTTCGGCACTCCGGTCATCTCTGGAGTTCATCGATTGGTCCTCCGTAGTCACGTCCGGCCTGTCGGCACCTACGTACGCCCCAGACCGGCAAGGTGTCGAGACCACCCCGCATGGCGATCCAATGGCGTCCCGATCAGGGCCCCGTGTTCATTAGATCCCTGATGAAGTTGTTGGCCGCCTGACCAACAACTTCATCCGCCGCCGGCGAGTAGCTGTGGCCTTCGCCTGCAAGCTCAAGGTAGGTGATCGCGACGCCAAAGTCACGAGCCGCTTCGACGTAGCGCCGGGTAAGGCTGGCGGGCACGGAGACATCAGCATCACCTTGAGTGATCAACAGCGGCACCTTGATGGCAGACACATGCGTGATCGGAGACCGGAGTTCCAGCTCGTTGGCATCGGGACCGACCAGCCATTGCGAGTAGTGCCGTTCGACGCGGTGGGTTCGTTGATCCGTGGCGGCGATATCGGTAACCGGATTGTGTGCGATCACGCCATCGAACTCTCCACCCCTGGCGGCCAACATTAGGGCGGCGAGACCCCCCGAAGATCCTCCCTCCACGAACATCGGCGGCCGATACCCGATCGTCTGAACCACCGAGGTGATACCCGCTGCGATGTCGGCAACATCGCTTAGACCCCAGGCACCCGCGATGGCTTCCATTCGAGCGCGGCCTGCCCCACTGGAACCTCGGACGTTGGGAGCAAACACCGCCCAGTTCTCGGCGAGGTATCCCCTGATCTTGTCGCTCCAAAGAACCCGGGCCTGGCCGACCGGGCCCCCGTGGATCAGGACGATGACGGCCTTGAGTGGTCCGTCCGGGGAATACAGCAAGCCATCCAGCTTCAGACCATCGGCGGCAGTCCAGCTAAACACCTCCGGTTCGACCGCCGAGTGTGCAGCGTCGCTGGCGGTCCGGAGCAGGGTGCGTCGGCTAACGGAACCCTTCGATGTGAGGCCGTCGGCGGCACCGTCTTTTGCGATGACCTGGTCGCTCAGGTCATAGGCGACCAGTTCTGGTGGCATCCGCGCGCCCTGACGGATCGCCCAGACGGTAGTTCCGTCGGTCGTCAATGACGTGTGAATACCGTTACGAACCTTCTCGGCATGCGGCTCGTTGGAACGCCCGACGACAAGCGCCGCAAAGCCACCCTCATTTCTCACTCCGACCGCGAGATCGTCAGAGAGTGCCAGCCAAGCAGATCCGTTAGGCCCCAACGTCGGCTCTCCCCAGTCGCCGACGTCCCGTATCCATGGCCGTACGTTGTCGCCGTCCAGGTCAACGGTCCAGGGCAGCGTGGTACCTGATTCGTTGCTCAGAAACCCAAGCCGCTCGCCACCCGGGAGAAATCTGGGCTGGCTGAGCGCAGCTCGACGTTCGACCAAGATCGGGTCGCCCCCACCAAGAACATCGACGAGCAGGATCTTGCTGTGCACGAACGCCATGTCGGGATCGTCCCAGACCTGCATTGCGAGAAAGCGCCCATCCAGCGACCATGTCGGGTCGAGCACGAAGTCGTGGTCCAGGGCCCAAGGACCTAACCGTTCACCCGACAGGGTGCGAGCCTCACAGTGAGACGAGTCACCGTCGTCGACGATGAACGCCACGCACTCACCGTTCGGCGAAGGTCGCAGGCACCCTACCGGTCCGGGCTCGGCAGCCCAGATCCTCCGTTCGAGTTCGACTCCGCTGTCGTCCAGCGAGGACCCGACGATTCGGCCATCGAGGTCCACAAAGATGACGCCACCACTCCCCCAGGGAGCTGCAAACCCGCCCCCGTACCTGCCGACCTTGCGGACGGGCAGTTCAAGTTTGCGCAGCTGCTGGGCCGTGGTCCGGCCGTACAAGAGTTGCGACCTTCCCGACTCCGTCCGCACAACGACCACCGCCCCTGAACCAGCGGTGACGTCACTCATGTAGCCGGCCGCGGGCACCTCTACGGGTTCAGCTGCGGGCACTGCGTTGCCATCGGTCGATTCCATCGGCTCCCACCTAGATCGGGTCGGCGGCCACAACTCGAGGACCACCGTTGCCTCAAGGGTAGGTGGCTTTGCCTGACAATTGGATACATTGCAGGCTGCCCCCGCAGGTTGAACGCCCGCTTAGGCCCGGTTCGCGGAAAGTCGTTCCACCGCCCCTGCTTGACCTGCGCGCAACTGGCGCACGAGCCGACTAAGGATGATCTTCATGAGTGAACGCCCAGACCGCAACCTAGCGTTGGAACTTGTACGGGTGACCGAGGCCGCCGCGACAGCGGCAAGCCGCTGGCTCGGCCGGGGCGACAAAGAGGCGGCCGACCAGGCGGCTGTTGACGCCATGCGAGCGATGCTTTCGACCGTCTCGATGGACGGCATCGTCGTCATCGGTGAGGGCGAAAAAGATGAAGCACCGATGCTCTTCAATGGCGAGCACATCGGCGACGGTTCGGGCCCGGCGGTCGACATCGCCGTCGACCCGATCGACGGGACAACGCTGACGTCCCTCGGTCGGCCTGGGGCAATCGCCGTCATTTCAATGTCTGACCGCGGCACCATGTTTAACCCTGGGCCGTGCGTCTACATGGAAAAGATCGCCGTCGGCCCCGACGCTGCCGATGCGATCAGCCTCGAAAAGTCGGTCACCCAGAACATCTTCGACGTGTCCGAAGCACTTGGAAAAGAGCCTTCAGAACTGACGGTGGTCGTGCTCGACCGCCCGCGCCATCAAGCGATCGTCGACGAATGCCGCGCTGCAGGAGCTCGGATCCGCTTGATCCCCGACGGCGATGTCGCTGGCGCGATCGCGGTCGCCCGTCCCGAGAGTGGCGCAGACATGCTGCTCGGCATCGGCGGTACGCCCGAGGGTGTCATTGCTGCGGCCGCGTTGAAGTGCCTTGGCGGCAACCTCATCGGGCGCCTATGGCCACGAAACGACGACGAGCGTCAAGCCGCAATCGATGCGGGCTATGACCTCGACGAGGTCTTGACGATCAATCGCCTGGTCAGTGGCGACACGTTCTTTGCCGCCACCGGTGTCAGCGACGGAGAACTCTTCAAGGGCGTTCGATTCACCGGCCAAGGTGCCGTAACTCACTCCCTGGTTATGCGTTCCAAGTCCCGGACCGTCCGTTCAGTCGAAGCCGAACACCACTGGGACAAGCTCGTCGACGTCCCTGGGATTTCCGCCCCGGTCTCGTCGTAACCCCCGCTGCGGTCGGTCCGTTCGGGCAACGACCCAGACGTACCAGAACGCGTTTGGGGCGCCGCATCTGCGGCGCCCCAAACAACAGCTTTCAAATTGTCCCGTTCCCTACCTGCTGAGGTGGGTCGTTCCAGCTACGTCGATACGAAGAACGGCACGGGCAAGTGCCCCCTCTGCTTCGCCGTCCTGGCCTCGTTCGAGCTTCGCCTCGGCTTCTCGCTTGGCAAGTTCGGCACGGGCCAAGTCGATCGTGCCTGCCAGCTCGGCGATATCGGCGAGGATCGTGACCCGATTGTCACTCACCTCGACGAAACCACCGTGGACCGCTGCGACGATCGTCTCGTCACCCCGAACGATACGGATCGGGGCGTTGCTGACCGCGCCAAGGAACGGCGCGTGCCCGGGCAGGAAGGCAATGTCACCGCCGCCAACCGTCTTGGTGATCACCATGTCGGCCTCGCCCGAGAACAACACGATCTCAGGAGATACGAGCTCTACATGAAGCGGCATCGCTACTCGTCGCCTTCGTCAGCCAATTCCTTGGCCGCAGCGTAGACCTCGTCCAAGCCTCCACGCATGTAGAACGCCTGCTCGGGAAGGTCGTCTAGGTCGCCGTTGACCAACTTCTCAAAGGCGTCCACCGTCTCTTCAACCGACACGTACACGCCGGGAATACCGGTGAACTGTTCGGCGACGAAGAAGGGCTGCGAGAAGAACTTCTGCACCTTGCGGGCCCGGGACACGATGACCTTGTCCTCTTCGGACAGTTCGTCGATACCCAGAATGGCGATGATGTCCTGGAGGTCCTTGTAGCGCTGCAGGGTCTCTTGAACACGTCGCGCTACGTCGTAGTGGCGGTCACCGACGACCTCAGGCTTCAAGATGCGCGAGGTGGAGTCGAGCGGGTCCACAGCCGGGTAGATGCCGAGCTCGGAGATCGCACGGCTCAACACGGTCGTAGCGTCGAGGTGGGCGAAGGTCGTGTGAGGCGCAGGGTCGGTGATGTCGTCGGCAGGGACGTAAACGGCCTGCAGCGACGTAATCGAACGGCCCTTTGTCGACGTGATGCGCTCCTGCAGGAAACCCATCTCTTCGGCGAGCGTCGGCTGGTATCCCACAGCGGACGGCATACGACCGAGCAGCGTGGACACCTCAGATCCCGCCTGAACGAAGCGGAAGATGTTGTCGACGAACAGCAGCACGTCTTGTTGCTGAACGTCACGGAAATACTCAGCCATCGTCAAGGCCGTCAGAGCCACACGCAGGCGCACGCCTGGCGGCTCGTCCATCTGACCGTAGACCAGGGCGGCCTTGTCGATAACGCCCGACTCCTGCATTTCGAGCAAGAGGTCGGTTCCTTCACGGGTCCGCTCACCCACCCCGGAGAACACCGACACACCACCATGCTGGGTGGCGACTCGGTTGATCATCTCCATGATGACGACGGTCTTGCCGACGCCAGCACCACCGAACATGCCGATCTTCCCGCCCTGTACGTAGGGCTCGAGCAGGTCGATGACCTTGATACCGGTCTCGAACATGATCGAACGAGGTTCAAGCTCGTCGAACGGCGGCGGGTCGCGGTGGATCGGCCAGCGCTCTTTAACGTCCACGCTCTCAACGTCGAGCGGCTTACCCGTCACATTGAAGACGTGTCCGAGGACGCTCTCGCCAACGGGGACCATGATCGGCGCCCCGGTGTTGTGCACGACGGTGCCACGTCGCAGACCATCGGTCGGCTTCATGCAGATGGCTCGAACACGTTCGTTGCCGATGTGCTGAGCGACCTCGGCGACGATCGTGTCAACCCCGCCTTCGACGTCGATGTCGAACTCGATGGCCCAGTTGATTTCTGGCAGCGCGCCACGTGGGAACTCCACGTCAACAACCGGTCCAACGATGGCGACGATCCGCCCGTCCTTGAGGGTCGTTTCGGAATCGATGGTGCTGGTCACGATGCTCCTCCTCGTAACGAGGCGTAGTGTCGAAAGGTTGTCAATGGGTGTCGTTAGCGAGACTTGAGAGCCTCGGCGCCACCGACGATCTCAGAAATTTCGGTGGTGATTTCGGCCTGCCGCGCCTGGTTGAAGTCTCTGGTCAGGGACTTGATCAGGTCTTCTGCGTTGTCGGTCGCGCTCTTCATCGCCCGTTGCCGGGAGGCGTGTTCACTGGCCGAAGCCGACAGAAGCGCGGCATACACCTGCGCTTCGACGGCCGCAGGCAGCAAACGCCCGAGGATCTCGGTTGGGCTTGGCTCGAACTCGTAGTCGGCTGCCGCAGCGTCCGGCTTGCCCGAAGAAACGTCGTCGCGGTTGATGGGAATGAGCTGACGCGAAACCGGTACTTGGCGACCGACCGAGATGAAGTCGGTGTAGACCAGGTGCACCGCATCTGCCCGGCCAGACTCGAATCGCTCAATAATCTCACGGGCAACCGTTCGTGCGCCTTCGTAGGTGGGCACGTCGGTCAAGCCCTCATAGGAGTTCGAAACCTCGAGGCCCTTGTAGCGAAAAGCGCTGACGCCCTTTTTGCCTACCGCCAACATGCTGACGTCACGACCCTTGGCTGACTCGGCACGATAGGTGCGATCAGCGACACGGATCACGTTCGCGTTGTAGGCGCCGGCAAGCCCGCGGTCCGCGGTGATTGCAACGACGAGAACGACCTTGGTCTCAGCAGGCTGCACCAGCAGGGGATGCTGAATACTCGCGCCGGCCGATTCCAGGTTTGCAATGACCTTGGCCATTTGCTCGCTGTACGGCTTGGCTTGCTCTACCCGCAGCTGCGCCTTGGCGATGCGCGAGGCAGAGATAAGTTCCATTGCTCGAGTGATCTTCTTGGTGGACTGCACCGAACCGATGCGTCGCCGAAGTACTCGTAGCCGGGCACCCATGGATCAGTTCTCCTCGGGGTTGAACATCTGGGTGAAGTCGGTCAGAGCCTGGGTCAATTGCTCCTCGACCGAGTCGAGTTTCCCGGTGCTCTTGATCGTGTTCAAGATGTGGCTCTGCGTTGCGTGGAAGGTTTCGAGAAGTTCCTTCTCGTAGGCACCCACACGGTCGACCGGGATCGAGTCCATAAAACCGTTGGTGACGGCGTAGATCACGACGACTTGGTCTTCCATGGACATCGGGCGGTACTGAGGTTGCTTGAGCATCTCGACGACACGAGCGCCCCGGTCCAACTGCGCTTGTGATGCCTTGTCGAGGTCGGAACCGAAAGCTGCGAAGGCTTCAAGTTCACGGAACTGAGCAAGGTCGAGACGAAGACGACCGGCGACCTTCTTCATTGCCTTGGTTTGCGCGGCACCACCGACTCGAGACACCGAGATACCGGCGTTGATGGCTGGGCGCACACCCGAGAAGAAGAGGTCGGCTTCAAGGTAGATCTGGCCGTCGGTGATCGAAATCACGTTGGTCGGAATGAAGGCAGAGACGTCGCCACCCTTGGTCTCGACGATCGGCAGCGCCGTCGAGGACCCTGCACCGAGGGCGTCGTTCAGCTTGGCCGAACGCTCCAACAGGCGGGAGTGAAGGTAGAAGACGTCACCCGGGTAAGCCTCACGGCCTGGTGGGCGACGCAGCAACAGCGCGATCTCGCGGTAAGCCTCGGCCTGCTTGGACAGGTCGTCGTACACGACCAGGGCGTGTCCGGCGTTGTCCATCCAGTGACCGGCGATGGCAGCACCCGAGTACGGCGCCAAGAACTTGTACGGGGCAGGTGCCGAAGCCGGCGCGCTCACGATGACCGTGTTGGCGAGAGCTCCGTGGTCTTCGAGGACAGCTACAACCTCGGCGACCGTGGAGGCCTTCTGGCCGACGGCAACGTACACGCACTTCACACCTTCGGAGACCTGGTTGATGATCGTGTCGATACCGACAGCGGTCTTGCCGGTCTGACGGTCGCCGATGATCAGCTCGCGCTGGCCACGACCGATCGGAACCATGGCGTCAACGGCCTTGATGCCGGTCTGCAACGGCTCATGCACCGGCTGACGGTCGGTCACACCGGGCGCCTGAACTTCGAGGCGACGAAGGGACTGAGCGTTCAGCGGGCCCTTCCCGTCGAGCGGCTTGCCCAGCGGGTCGATCACTCGACCGAGCAACTCGTCACCGACCGGCACCGACAAGATCTGACCGGTCGCTCGAACTTCAGAACCCTCTTCGAGGCTCGATGCCTCGCCAAGGACCACCGCGCCGATCGACTCCTCGTCGAGGTTCAGGGCCAGACCCTGAAGCCCGCCCGGGAATTCGAGCATCTCGTTGACGGCGACGGAAGGGAGGCCCGAGATACGGGCGATGCCGTCACCGACTTCGATAACCCGGCCGACCTGCTGAAGCGAGGTCTGAGGCTTGAAGCCTTCGAGATTGCGTTCGATTGCGGCCGTGATGTCGGCGGCGTTCAAGTTGAGCTTTGCCATCGTGACTCCGAGGAGAGGTGGATCGTTCCCGGTAGGGAACGACTACATAGCTGCTTTCATCTGTTGCAGACGTGACCTGATCGTCCCGTCGATGAGACGGTCCCCGACCTTGGCCTGAATGCCACCGAGAACCGCAGGGTCGACAACGATCTGCGCTTCAATGTCGAGACCGGTCGCACGCGACAAGGCCTGTTCGAGGCGCTTGATGGTCGCATCGTCCAACGGAATTGCCGTGCGGATCTCAGCGACCTGGTGCGAACGAGCACTCGCGGCATCAGACACAAACGCGTCGACAATGGCTGGAAGATCACGTCCCCTGCCCGCCGCGAGGACCATATCGATGGCAGCGGCGGTCACGGGATGAACCGCACCGTCGACGAGTTCGGCCACGATCCCCTGCCGGCGCGCCACGGGAATGGCTTCGTCGGTCAGCGTGGAACGCAACTGTTCGTTTCCTTCGACAGCGCGGGCCACCTGGAACAGCTCGCCTTCCACCGTGCCCAGCGCGTCTTCCGCTGTCACAAGTTCGAGGATCGCCTTTGCGTACCCCTCGATCCGTGAATCCTTGCTCACGATGTCACCCTTCTAGGTCGTACAGCGGAACTAGCTAGCAGACTCGAGGTCTGTGATGAACCGGTCGATCAACGCTTGTTGAGCGTCACGATCGAGGTTCTTCTCGACGATCTTCTCTGCGAGCTGGACGGCAAAGCCGGACACCTCACGCTGAAGGTCAACACGAGCCCTCGCCACTTCGCCATCGAGCGCGGCAAGCGTTTGTTCGCGGTGCTTAGCCACATCGGCTTCGGCGTCGCGCATCAACTGCGCACGGACGGCCGCAGCTTCTTCAGCAGCGTTCGCAACCAATTGCGATGCCTCGGAACGAGCCTCTGCCAACTGCTTCTTGTAGGCAGCCAGTTCGGACTCGGCCTCGACGCGTGCGCTTTCGGCCCGCTCAAGGTCGCCGCGGATCTTGTCTTCACGATCCTTGACGGCCTTCTTCAGCGCTGGGAAAGCGAACTTCTTCAGCACAAAGAAGAGGACCAAGAAGGCGATCGAACCGTAGATGAACTCGTTCGGCTCGACGACAAGCGGGTTAGGGGCTTCGATCCCACCGTGTCCGCCTTCTTCACCTTCGACGGCCTCGGTTGCCAGGAAAACCTGTGGCAGCTCGACCTCGTTGGCGATTCCGTACATCGGAACTCCTTGATGTCGGTGAAACGACTAGTCGGTAATGCGACCGAGTCGGATCAGGCGAACTTGATCAGAATGAAGACGACGAACCCGATCAGGGCGAGCGCTTCGGTGAAGGCGATACCCAGGAACATCGTCGTACGGACCATACCGGCAGCTTCAGGCTGACGGGCCATGGCCTGAACGGCGCTTCCCACGAGGTAACCAATGCCGAGGCCCGGGCCAATGGCGGCGAAGCCATACCCGATACCGGCACCGATTGCCGAGAGACCGTCTACTAGTTCGTTTGCAGCTGTTTCTGCGAGCAGGAATTCCACTCGTCTTCCTCCTGTTGCGTTTGCCCTGTTCCGCCCACTCGGGCTGAACCGGAGATTGGTTGTCGGCTAAACCGCTTGGCTCGATGCCAGGCGACTTAGTGGTGCGCCTCCATGGAGTCGGAGATGTACACCGCGGTCAGCATGGTGAAGATGTAGGCCTGGATGACGGCCACCATCAACTCGAAACCGGTCAGCGCAATGCCGACCAAAACCGGAAGCGGCCAGATGATGATGAGCGGCGTCTTGGACCAGAGTGCGGCCGACAAGACGAAGAACACCACCAGCAGAATGTGACCCGCCATCAGGTTGGCGAAAAGTCGAACCGCCAACGAGAAGGGACGCATGATGAAGACCGAAACGAACTCGATCGGCGTGACGAGAACGTAGAGGAAGGCGGGAACGCCCGGCGGGAACAACGAGTTCTTGATGTACGCAGCACCCTGGTATTTGAAACCGACCACCAAGTAAATGACCCAGGTCTGCAAGGCCAAGAAAAGCGGAATGGCCATACGGGAGGTCGGAGGGAACTGGATGAAGGGGAAGATCTCCCACAGGTTCAAGAACAAGATGTAGAAAAAGAGGCTCGCCAGGAACGGCGTCCAAGAACGGCCCTTTTCGCCCATGACCTCTACGACGATGTTGTCTTCGACAACCCCGTAGGCCATTTCGCCGACGTTCTGGATTCCCGTCGGGACCAGCGCTTGACGCCGAGACGCGATCAGGAAGAAAGCCATAACCATCAGTGAGCTCAGGACACAGAGCAGCGCCACCTTGTTGAAGGCGAGGTACTCGTTGCCTTTGAAAAAGAGGTCTTTCCACTCAAAGAGGTGGCTGATCGGTGGGAACTCCAACGCGAGCACGCCGCTTACTCCTTCGCCAGGGACTTATCAGGGTAGGGAGATGCCATGTGCAGTTGCACTGAACGCATTTCCCAAAACAACAGACCAAGATGGGTGACGATGAGGGTGATGCCGAAGGTGACCGGCTCCATCCACGGTTGGTCTTTTACGAGAAGAAACGCAACCGCCAGCAACGCCAGGCGGAGAACATAGCCGCCGAGTGCTGCCACCATAATCATCGAGAGCGAGATTCGTGCCGCCATCGTCAGCAGCACCGCCGCCAAAGCGAAGTTCACCAGCACACAGACGATTGCATAGGCCGCAGAAACCGCTCCGTCGGACCCGCCCAAGATCCCCGAAATCAGGATCAGCAGCGGCGCGACGATGATGCCCCCACGAACGAGATGGTGCGCGATCTGAGACTCTGAGGCCGGACCCACCGGCCCAAGCGCTACTGCTTGTTCCATGGCTTACCCGCCTCCATCCCGTCCATCTCAGCGATGTAGCGGTAGTAGGTCCGGAGAAAAACGCCAACAAAACCAAAGACGCCAAAGACGATGGTGAACCACGGGGTGGTGTTGAGCCACTGATCGATCAACCAACCAGCCCCTCCGAAGAAGAGAAGCGATCCGATGAACTCAAACGAACGATCCCAGGCCGTCGAAATACCCTGATAGGTGTCACGCCGGTCCTGTTCGGCCATTCGGCCTCTTCGTTGCGTTGCGCCCATCAATACCCCTGCACCAGAAAGAACCAGCTCTGGCGGTTGTTTCGCCTCCGTGGAGACTTTGTGAATTGTTTCCCAAACTACTCAAGGCCTTGAAGAACGGTCAATTTGAGCGCTCGACCACTTCACAAACCTGAATCTGTGTGCTAGTGCAACGACCCCAGCTGGGACGACTGCAGTTGCAACAACCCCGTTTTCCGCGTGGCACGATGCAAGCGCTCGCTGCCGACACACGATGAAGACGACACAGCAGCCCGCCGCCTCAGTTGAGGACCACAGCGACGCGAGCGCGTACCGACTGGCCGCTCGTCAGCGTGAACTTCTTCGCGGGGGCTTGTTGCGTGGCGGCCGACCCGTGTCGACGTCACGCTGAGGCTTGCCGATCCGCCCTTGGCCACGGGCATCGACGGGCCGCGGGTTCTCGGAGCGAACGGTTGACTTGTCCGCAGTGGGGTCCAGATCAGGTCGTACTGCGAGTTCGCTGCTGTCGTCCCGCCGCTCGACAAAGGGAACCCCATCGGATGAACGCCGCCTCGATGACGGCTGGGGCGGCGATGTCATGCCCCGCTCCGCAAAGCGACCACGACCGGCTACCCCACCCTCCGCGGGAGAGTCTGGCCGAGGTGCCCGACGCGGTCGTCGCGGAGCGAGCGGATCCTTATTGGCAGGAGCAAGAGGGACCGGTCCTGGCGCGGCGACATGCAAAGGGGCGGGTGCGCCGCGCCGCGGGCGCCGGACCGCTGGAGCTCCAGGTGGAGGGCGCTTGATGACTGGGGGCGGCGGCGGTTCAGGAAGCGGCAACGCCTGATCACCCTTGTGGCGGCCGGGGTGAAAGAACGCATAGAGCAACAGGCCAGACCCTGCCACGCCGACGGGAACCAGTGCTTGTCCGCTATTGGTGTACGTGGGGACGAGCACCAGGATCGACAGCAACGCGGTCCACGCCCACATGATGACAACCGAGCGGCGAGGCCCGTGACCCAAGTTCATCAGACGGTGATGGAGATGCCCGCGGTCAGCAATCGCGAATGACTTGCCTCTGGCCGTCCGTCTGAGCAGCGCGAAGAGCAGGTCGATCAGCGGAACGCCGAGGATCACGACCGGGATGATGAGGGGAGCGAAGAAGAAGTACGTCTGCCCAGAAAACTGATCGGGCGCCCGGCCCCCGATGAGGATGGTCGCAGAAGCGAGGAGCAGCCCGAGAAACATGGAGCCGGCGTCCCCCATGAAAATGGTCGCGGGCGACCAATTGTGGGGCAGGAAGCCGGCGCAAACTCCGGCCGTAATCGCCAGGATCAACGGCCCCACGTTGCTGTCGAGGAGGATCCCGACTTCGGGCTGCGACAGCCGGAACGCAAACAGGAAGAAGGCTCCCGCCGCGATCATGACGATTCCGGTAGCGAGTCCATCAAGGCCGTCGATCAGGTTGATGGCATTGGCCAGAATGACCACCCACAACACTGTTGCCAACGGTGCGAGGTCCGATGAGAGGACGATGAAGCCCAAGAACGGCACTCGAAAGTGCGCCATCGAAACGCCCAGCAACTGCAGTGCCGATGCGGCGAGCACCATGCCGGCCATCTTCGCTGGCGGCGACACACCCCGGATGTCGTCGATTGCTCCGACCGCGAAGATGAGCACCGCTCCGAGGATGACCCCCAACGGTTCGGTGTTGTTGTTGTCGAACATGGGCGAAAACGAGCCCATAAGCGACGCCGCGACCATCGCCACAAGGAAACCGACAAGCATCGCAGCGCCACCGAGCGTGGCGGTTGGCGTCGGGTGGATGTGCCGCTCGGAGTCAGGAACCGCGACAGCGTCAATCCTGGTCGCGAATCGCCGCGCCAATGGCGTCGCGAAGTAGGTGGTAATCGCAGCGATCGACGCCACCAGGATGTATGGCTCCATAGGCCGAGCAGTCTCTCGTCATCCCCTAGGCGGAGGATACGGCACGAATCTCTCGCACAGGCCTTCCACCTCATCGCGAACGGCGGAGATCGTGTCGGGGTTGTCGACATCCCGAAGCACTCGGCCGATCAGCACCGCGGCGGTGCGCATCTCGTCGGGACCCATACCTGCGGTGGTCACCGACGCGGTCCCAAGCCTAAGCCCCGACGTGACAAAGGGGGATTCGGGGTCGTCGGGAATCGTGTTCTTGTTCAAGGTAATGCCGGCGGCGTCGAGGGCATCTTGGGCCACCGCACCGGTGACGCCGAAAGGACGCAGGTCAACGAGCATCAGATGGTTGTCGGTGCCGCCCGAAACGATACGAAGTCCCTGCTCAGCAAGGGCATCGCACAAGACCTGCGCATTGGTCACGATGTCGGCTGCATACTGCTTGAACGCCGGTGTCGACGCCTCGGCAAAGCTGACCGCCTTCGCCGCGATCGTGTGCATCAGCGGGCCACCCTGAAGACCAGGAAAAACTGCTTTATCGATCGCTGGGGCGTGTTCGGCCTTGCACAAGATTGTCGCGCCGCGGGGTCCGCGCAAGGTTTTGTGATTAGTGAACGTAACGACGTCTGCATACGGCACAGGCGACGGATGCGCTCCGCCAGCAACCAGACCCGCAATGTGTGCAATATCGGCCATCAACAGTGCACCGACCTCGTCGGCGACCTGACGGAAGTATTCAAAATCGATGGTCCTCGGGTATGCGGTGTACCCGCACAGGATCATCTTGGGTCGGGTTTCTCGAGCGAGCTCGGCGATACCTTCGTAGTCGAGCATCTCGGTTTCAGGGTGCAACTGGTACGGCACGAAGTCGTACAGCTTGCCGGAGAAGTTGACGGGAGACCCGTGGGTGAGATGACCGCCATGGTCTAGCCGCAGGCCCATGACGCGGTCGCCCGGCTGCAGCAACGCCTGAAATGCCGCCATGTTGGCTATCGCTCCAGCGTGAGGCTGAACATTGGCGTGCTCGGCACCAAACAGGGCGCAAGCGCGAGCCTTGGCGAGCTCTTCTGCCTCATCGATGATCTGGTTTCCGCCGTAGTACCGCTTCCCCGGATAGCCCTCGGAGTACTTGTTGGTGCCGACCGATCCCATGGCCGCCATGACCGCCGGCGAGGTGAAGTTTTCCGATGCAATGAACTGGAGCGTCGTGTTCTGGCGGTCGAGTTCGCGCCCGAGAATGCCGGCGAGTTCCGGGTCGTTATCCTGCAACGCCTGGGCGTCGGCTCCGAAGTACGGCGTGGTCATGTGGTCTCCAATTCTGAGATCTTCGCGATGCGCCGAATGTGGCGCCCGCCCTCAAACTCTCCATCTAGGAACGCAAGGATCGATTCGTGCGCCGTCTGGGGTCCAACGAAGCGCTCACCGATACACGCAACGTTGGCATCGTTGTGCGCCCTGGCCGCTCGAGCCGATGTCACATCGTGAATCACGGCAGCGCGAATGCCATCGATCTTGTTGGCAGCGATTGCGACTCCATTGCCGCTCCCGCACACCAAGATGCCCGTGTCTGAGTCCCCCGAAGCAACCGAGGTCGCGACCGCAGCAGCGACGTCGGGGTAGTCCACAGCATCATCGGGGCTGGTCGTTCCGAAATCGGCAACGTCGTGACCGATCTCGCCAAGGGTGGCTGCCAGGTCTGCCTTTAAGTTGTAGCCAGCGTGGTCGGAACCGATCGCAATGCGCATGACGTGCACCCTTAATAGGAGAGACTCGGGCAACCCGAAGCGACGAGTGTACAAGGACCCCTGCGGGGCCTTTCGCACTCACCTGTGTGTGAACGCCGACCAGGTCGGTGCCGGGCGGAGGCGCGACAACGCGTGCGCTCGGTAGGGTGACCGCTGGCCCAGACTGCAGGCCTCGTTTCCAGGCCAAGGAGGCACAGCCGGACGCGCTGCTCGCGTGACGGGCCGGTCTCAGTGCCTCGCTTTACGTGCAGCTTCACACCGTTGACCCCTCGTGAGTCCATGACCGCCAAAAAATCCCAGTTCAGAACAAGTTCCAACGGGCGGGACTTGAAAGTGTCGGCCTTTCATTTGGCCCCGGCCGACGACAAGTGTCCACGACACATGCGTCTCATCGCACTGTCTGCCCCGCCGCTTACATCGTTCGGCTTCGTTCCGGCCTGGGCGCTTCGCACCTGGCGTGACGCTCTGCGCGACTGGGTCGCCGCCGCCCATGGCGTCGATCCTCAAGCCGGACAAGCGTCGTTTGAACGAACCAAGTTTGCAGCTACTCGGAAGATCACCAGGCTCGGCCCCGACGTGACCGAAGCGGTCGATCGCATGGCTCAGACCTACAGCAGCCTCGTCGGCGAGACGCCCCTCTACCTCAACGTCGGCCAGCTCGACGTGCCGAGGGCCGCCGGAGCACCTGACGAGGCGACGGTCTCGTCAGACCTGTCCCCCGGGCCCGATGATGTCGTCACCCGCGTCAACCGTCGGTGGCCGAACGGGTTGGCTGGCCTCCTTCGCTACGGAACGCCCTTCCCCAAACGCCAACTCGTCGTTTCGGGAACGGTCGACATCCGGGGAATCGATGCCAACGGAGAACTCGTCCTGCGTTGCTTCCGCTACAAAGACCAGTCGCCGTCGGATCGACTTTTGGAGACACAGCTCCTGGCGCTGCGCCTGTTCGTCGAAACCAACAACGGAGGCGAACCGCTGGAACGCGCCACCATCGAGTTCATCGACCTCGTCAGAGGACAACGGCATGTTCAGGTCGTGGAGCTCGAACGGGCTGGGCACTACGCCGCCGCACTCGACGCCAACGTCGCTCGGATTCAACGACTTATCGAT
>JAGNEX010000015.1:39021-51863 GCA_018003035.1 Acidimicrobiia bacterium | reverse complement strand
CCTGCGGTTTAGGAAACCGTCGCTCTATCCCCTGAGCTACGGGGGCCAAAGTTGTACCTCTGCGCCCGTCAGTCGGGGTGACGGGCGGAGGACGAAGCTACCCGAGCCCGGCAGCAATCGGACAACCCGACCCGGGACCTTCCTGACCAACGCTCACGTCAACCCAAACATCAGTCCGAGTTCGGCAAAGCGTCTTCGGGGAGGGGCTGAACTCGTGGACGGCGCTTCTTGCGTTGAGGGATCAGATCGCGCATCGACTCGAGATTGCCAAAGCACAGCAAGCGATCGTCATCCTCAAGAACGCGGGTTCGGCGAGGGTTCGGAATGACCCTGGTCCCGCGGTTGAGGGTGAGGATCACGATGTCGCGGTCGGTCAAACCCGAGTCCTTGATCTGGAGCCCAACCATCGGAGCACCAGGGTGAATATGCAGTTCAGCGACACCGTAGGCGGTGCTAACGGTGAGCCGCTGTCGGAGGTCGACCTCCGGAAAATCAACCTGGTTGGCAATGAAGTCGACGATCGCTCCAGCCACGTCCAATTCGGTCGCTGCTTCGATCCCTTCAAGACCAGGTGAGGAATTCACCTCCATCACCAGCGGCCCATCATTGGATTCGAGCAAGTCGACACCAGCGATGCGAAGACCCATGATCTGGGCAGCCTGGACGGCTGTCCGCTCATAGGTCGAGTCGAGTTTGACCGCTTCGACCCGCCCTCCCCGATGGACGTTCGACCGAAATTCGCCACCTGTCGCCACTCGCCGCATTGCGGCAATAACCCGGTCGCCCACCACAAAGGCACGGATATCCCTCCCGCGGCTCTCTGCAATGAACTGTTGAACAAGGACGTTCTGGCGCGTGCTTTGCAATGTTTCGATCACCGCGCTCGCCACGGTGATGTCGGGAGCGAGGATCACCCCGATGCCCTGCGTGCCCTCGAGCAGCTTGATGATGACCGGCGCCCCACCGACCCGTTCGATCGCTGGAAGCACGTCGGCTCGATCGCGTACGAAGGTCGTCGCGGGAATCCCGATGTCGTGACGCGACAGGATCTGGAGCGCCCGTAGTTTGTCCCGGGCGTTAACGATTCCGGTTGCGGTGTTCGGGGTGTAAATGTCCATCTGTTCCATCTGACGAACCACGGCGGTACCGAAGTAAGTGATGGAGGCCCCGATGCGCGGAATGACGGCATCGAAGTCGTCGAGCGGCTTGCCCCGATACTGCATCTCGGGCTCGGACCGGGAGAGGTCAATCGCACACCGCAACGTATTGAGCACCCGCACCTCGTGGCCCCGATGGTGCGCCGCGGCGACAAAGCGCTGGGTGCTGTAGATCTTCGGAGCACGAGAAAGGATGGCGAGTTTCACGGTGGCGCAGTCTAATTAGCCTCACCAGTAACTGGCGGCAGATAAAGCAACAGACGGGTTAACTCTCGCCCGATTTGTTCGCCTCAGGGTTGGGCCCGTCACCTTGTGCATCGAGATCGGGTTCGCCAGCGAGGTATGACCCGCCCGGGTCGACGACGAAACGTTCTTTGAGAGCTTCTCGACCGAGCAACATGCGAAAGCCCATTTCGTCACGGCTGGTGAGCGTTACTTCGATCTCCCAGGTCTGGTTCCCGACGGTCACCTCGGTCGCGACGACGGGCCGTTCTTCTTCATGACCTGATGACGAACGCACCGAACGGTAGCTCCGGATCGGCGCCGATGCGCGCACAGCACCGCTGGTTTCGCGCTGCTCGGGGTGAATCTCAAAGAACGCCCAGAGTTCGCCGTCGATTGTTTCGATCTCGAGATCAAAGGCATGAAGGGCAGAGGTTTTGGCCCCCGTATCGACCTTTGCCTTGATCGCGGGTACTCCCCATTTGGGCATGCCGACCCACTCCCTCCATCCGAGGGAGCCTGCGCTGACGGCGTCGGCTGAAAGTCCTTCGTTCTGCACCGGGTGCAGCGTACTTGCCGACCATGGCGCTTAATCCCCTTGAGCGCTCCACGTTTGGTTGTCCATAGCGTCATATGTTCGACAAGGTTGCCCTCTCAATGACGGGCACGGCGGGGGTGGAGTTGGGACTTCTACCCCCGGGACAACCGGAATGACGAGGCGAGATTTGTGGTCGCTGTCGGCAAAGACTCCAACGATTGCACCCGCCTGATCGTCACCGACTTCGAACTTCCATTCCGGCCGCGACGCTCCGGGAGTGTCGACGATCAGCCGTAACCGTGAACCTTCACGAAGAACGTGGGCGAACGGATACACCTCTACCCGAACGAGTTGTGGTTCGGTGGCGTCGAGCGGTGCAACGTCCTTTTCCAGCTGCGTTGGCACTGGCTCCAGCGCCGAGCTTTCCTCCTCGTCCAACGTCCGAAGCGACGACCGCAACCAGCCAGAGTTGATGTAGAACTCGGTGCCGTCTGCCCGCACCTCGGTCAGGGTGACCTCGACGTCAGCGTCCCCCGCATCAGAGGTCAGCCAAAGGTCTGCCGAAGCCGAACCGGCAAGCAAGGTGTCCTGGTCAACGGGTTCGCTCAGGAAACTCGCGGCGCTTCCCATGACCGGGCTCGGCCACTTCCAGTCCGGCGTAGCGCTCCAAATGTCATCCTCACCAGCGGTCACAGCGAGCCCCTCTTCGGGATCGATGGTCCACTGGACGGCGCCGCCTTCGGAAGGAGATTCGTCGGTGAGGGCGCCGTCGGTACCGAGATAGAGCTCGGCGGGTTCGATCGCAGGGATCGGCCACTCGTCAAAGGTCAGCTCAAAGGCCGCTGACGCGCTTCCCGGCTCCGCGTCCGGATCGGCGCCGTCCTCCATCAAAAGATGGATCGACGGTTCGGCAAGATACTGCTTTTTGGCCTCATCAAAGGTTGGGTACTGGGTGTACGCGTCGGGACCAAACGGCACGGCCCCACCCACCACGTCCGCCAACGCCGCCGGTGCGATGTCTCGGACAGCAGGGTCGATCTCGGGGATTCGTTCGCCGACAAAGAAGTCCAAGAACTCCTTGAGGTGCGTCAATATCTGAGGCGAATATCCGTCCGGGTGCATCCCGTTGAACAGATACGCCCGGAAGAAGGGGGCGTTGGTGAACTTGTCGAGTAGCGCCGGGAAGTGTCCACCGGTTTGTTCGTCCTGCCAGGCCCCGGACAAGAAAACAGGAACCTCGATCTGATCGACAAAGGTTCGAGGCGCCAAAGGATCGACGACTTCCGGCGTATAGAACTCGTTCTGCCGCGCCTTTTTGACAAGGTCCGGGTTCTGAAGGCGCAACTTTTGATTTTGTTCGCAGATCTCGTCACCGCCGTCTACTCGCGCTTGTTCCCAACCTTGGCCGTAGGGAGCGGCATCAGCCATACGCTCTTCTGCCCAATCTTGCGCGAATCCGGGGTTGTAGAGCCCTCCCGGGTACAACACCGACTGGACCGAATCGAAGACCGACAGAGGCGCTATTGCAGCGAGCGAGGGCGGTTTGGTCTGAGCGACGAACAGCTGTGTATTGCCCGCCCAGGACAGACCCAGCATTCCGACGCGGTCGTTTGCCCAGTCTTGAGCGGCGATCGCTTCAATCACGTCGTAGCCGTCGGAGTTCTGAATCGGCTCAAAGAAGTCAAACGATCCGCCAGAACAGCCCGTGCCGCGGACGTTGACCTGGACGACCCCGTACCCCATTGCGGGCCCCAATAGCCGCCCGGGTTCTGAGCCGTCAGGATCTGACATGGCGTAGCCGGCGTACTCGACCAGCACCGGATAGGGACCTTCTTCCACCGGGCCTGGCAGCTGCGCGAAGTACGACAGCGTTGTGCCATCCCGGACGGTGACGTAGCCAAAGCCCTGTCCGGTCAGCTCCTGGTCGTCATAGAACGATTGGTCGGGGACGTCGTCGAGCGCTCGCACTTCGAGATCGCCGACGCCTTTGACGGGCGCCTTGTCGTTCGCCTCTGACTCCGCCGAAGCCGCACGCACCGAGTAGCCGTCGCCGGGATCGAGCCCCCGGAAGAGAAGTGAACCCTCTCGGTCAGCCTCTCCGGCCTCGACCTCGGTACCGGCCCGGTCAAACACCGCGAGGGCTTCACCCGGTTCGGCGCCGGTGACAGCTAGCTGGCCCAGACTTTCTTGCACCTCCCATTTAGGTGCTGTCAGGTCCACGTCGACGGCTTCGGCCGTCGTCTCGGTCGGGGCATCCTCGGCGCCGGTCGGTTCTTCCCCCGCTCGGTTCGATGAACGGGCGTCTGAACCTCCATCACTTTCGCTGCACGCGCTGAACAGCATTCCCAGCGCCAAAACCCCAACGGCAATCCGTCCCCAAACGGTCATGCCTGACTCCTTGCCCCCAGCAGAACGTCAAATACGGCAGTCGTCCCGCCCTCTAATGCGGCACGATCTCGCCGCTTCGTCGAAGGTCCGAGCCCCCACTCGGTCCCACTTTTGACATCCCATCAGGCGCCAAAGAACGAAAGTTAAAGAGTAAATGCGGGGTGACTACCGACAGACTTTGGCAGGTCGCTCCACGCGCTGCAACCACGATCGACGAAACGACACCGTCACAGCTCGGGTGTCCCGTTGTCCGACGCCACGCCAAGTGCCCGACAAATCCTCTCGGCCGCTATGGACTCCCGGCCGATAATTGCGCGATATTTGTCCGACTCTGTTGACCCGTAGTGGTTTTCCGAGCAGCGATCAACACTTATTGCGGTCAACTTGGCCGGGACGATGGACTCATGACGATGGCTCGACGTTTGCCGATGCGACTTCTGTTCCTGGGGATGGCCCTCGCGCTCTCCCTTGCCGGGATGTCGATGATCGCCTCAGCACAGGCCGACCCCGGACCTGATTCAGATTCAGAGATGGCGACCCTGAACTTCGGCGTCGACGCGAACGGCGACGGCAGATTCAACCGGGACGAACCCCTCAAGCCAGGACAGGACCAGGTGACCGGTCGCCTCGTCGTCGTGAACACGACCGATGCGCCGCTTGATATTGAGTGGGCAAAGATCGACGACGTGACCATCGGCGGCATGTGCGCCCACATGAACGGCTACCGATTGGCAGCCCGAGCACAGGTCAACTGCGATCTGGAGGTGGCCGTCGACGGACCCGCCAAACTCACCGCCCAGATCGCAATCCTGCAAGGCCGTGTCCTTGACCGTTCCTTTTCCACAGCCGAAGTCACCAAACCAACCGCTGACCAAGATGATGCCGAGCAGGATCTGGGCCAAGACAGCCCGGAGAACGGTCAAGCGACGCCGGCTCCGAAACCAACGCAGACCCCCGGTAATGCAGAGCCGAACGAACCCGTCGTGGTGATCGTTGACGACGAACCCGCGGCCGAACCGATACCGGTCGTCATAGTTCCTGGCGACGACGGCCCTCCGGACACGAGCGTGACCGCAGTTCCAGAGCCACCCGACGCGACACCCGCCGGCACAACACCGGGCGGCGACACCCCTGTGGTGGTCATCAGAGACGAACCGCAGGACGACCAAACGGGCAGCCCACAAACCGCCGCCGCGCCGGGAACATCGGCGCGCACACCAGACTTTGACGTCGCGGCAACGATCTCAACCGACCTTGCTCTGAGTGCTGGCCAGGAAGCGGTCTGGCACTCCCCCAGGGCACTCGTACAGATCATGCTGGTGAATCGAGATGTCGTACCCGTGCGTCCAACCACGATCAAAGTTGGCGACATCGACCTTGCCAACGAGGCCTGCGGCGCGTTGGTCGACCGTCCCGTCCCGCCCGCAGGCGCGGTGAACTGCAGCCTCGTCGTCGACATCGCCGCACCGACCGAACCGGTTGACCTGGACGTCCGGGTCGTCGTGGCGGCCCGCAACAGGACCTCGGCGGTCTGGAAGCGCACCTTGACCGTGCACCCCAACCCAAATCTCGCCGGCCTCGACGGCGGCGATGCTGTCGCAGCGCCGGGACGACCGAACCGGGCCGACCGGACAGACGCGGTGCGAGTCGTGATCGATCCCGAAACTCCGGTAGCCGACCGGGCGCCCGTCAAGGTCAAGGCTGATGTCCGATCCCAGAACGACGTCGTTGTCGCCGCACCCGCATTTCAGATCGCAATCGGGATCGATGGCGACAAGGGCCCATTCGTACGAATCACCGACCTGGTAAGTCGGGCGATGATCGAGCTGCCCTTGAGCGACCTGATCTCCCTGGTTCCCGCCGTTCCCCAAGCTGGTGAGGGACTCGTCGGCGCGCCGCTGCCCCTTCTTGGGGATCGGGCCGGGGCTCCCAACAACGCCGGCGTGAGCGGCGCTCAGTTTGCAAGCAATCAACTGTTCGCCGTGCTCACCGCGCACTCACCCCTCGAACGCAATGCGACATTTGCGTCGTGGGCACAACAGGTGGCAGACGAAGACGACGAAGAGACTCCGACCGAGACAACGACCGTTGACGAGGCCGATGCCGCCGACGGGGCAGAAACGGACGACGAGATCAACGAGAATATCCAGGACTTCGTCGCAGGCACGTTCCAGCAGGCGACCGACCCTCAGGCAGAGGTCCTCGGGGCGACCGTGGAACGGGGCGAAGTACTCGCCAGCACCGGTACGGTCAACAGCATGCGCATGACGGTTGGCGGCGCTGCGCTGTTGATCCTTGGTGTCTCCTTCGTCGTTCTCGACCGGCAGCGGGCGCGCATCCGCTAGCCCAGGATCACCTCGGCAATCTGACGCATCGAGTCCACATCGCTCGGATACACATTGAGCATCGTGACCGGGCTGTCTTTCCAGGCGGCGAGCCGGTCTCGAATTCGAGCGGGTGGACCGACCAACGAGATCTCATCGGCGAACTCACTAGGCACAGCGGCGACGGCTTCGTCCCGTTTGCCCTCCATGAACAGCTCTTGAATGGTCAACGCCTCGCGTTCGAAACCCATCCTCGACATCAGCTTGGTGTGGTAGTTCTGCCCTTTGGCACCCATGCCGCCGATGTAGAACCCAAGCATCATCTTGACCGGCTCCAGGCCGGCCTCGACGTCGTCGGTGATCGACACCATGCACTGGGCCGCTATCTCGAAGTCAGGCGTGGCACCGACCAGCTGAGACGCGTAGACCTCTTGGCGATAGGGCGAGTAGTACAGCGGAAACCATCCGTCGGCGATCTCGGCGGTTTGTGCAACGTTTCTTGGGCCTTCGGCTCCGATAAAGATGGGAATCCGACGACGAAGCGGGTGGGTAATGATTTTGAGGGACTTACCCAATCCAACGCTTCCCGGCCCGGTGTACGGGTGCTGGTAAAACTCGCCGTCGAATGCGAGCGGCTCTTCGCGAGCGAAGACGCGGCGAATGATCTCGACGTACTCCCGCGTCCTGGCCAGCGGACGGTCCGAAGGCTGGCCATACCACCCCTCGACAACCTGCGGGCCAGAGACCCCCAACCCGAGAATGAATCGGCCGCCCGAAAGGTGATCGATCGTCATCGCATGCATGGCGGTTGCGGTGGGAGTGCGTGCAGACAGTTGTGTGACGGCCGTCCCGAGGCGGATCCTTTCCGTTTTCGCCGCCAAGTAGGCAAGCGGTGAAAAGGCATCCGAACCCCACGATTCGGCAGACCACACGGTGTCAAAGCCGAGTGCTTCGGCTTCGACCGTCGTCTCGACCAGGTTGCCAGGGGGAAACTGACCCCAGTATCCCCACATCAGTCCGAGCTTCACCTAGCTGTCCCCTTTGAAGTAGCACAGGACCTGATCATGGAATCGGTCCAACCATTTGCGGGCCTCGTCGACCGTACCGCCCATTCCATTGAGGGCAAACCAGGTGACCCCAAGGGCTCGATACCGCTCGACCATGTCACGGTATTTCGCAGGGTCAAACGACTCGTCGGCCGGATCCCCCGCTTCGTTGACGACGTACATGATGTCGGGTTGACCGACGCGACCCGCCGCCTCCCACGCATCGAGCAAATACCTGCGCTTGGCCTCGAACTCATCGAGAGAATCGAGGCTGGCGCTTCGCAACGCGGATCCGTACGCAGCCGGGTTTGGGAGGGCCATCCAGCCCTGACCGTGTTCAGCGACGCGACGGAGTGTCAACTTGGCGTTGCCCCCTATCCACATCGGGACCGGGTCCTGAACGGGCCGCGGATCGGCCAGGATCTCGCGGGCATTGAACAACTCGTGTGTCGCTGTGACGGGCGTTCCGCTCCAGATCTGGCGGAGAAGCGGCAAGGCGATATCGACGTCGGTGTTGCGACGGTCCAGATCGGCGCCCAGGGCAGAGAACTCGCCTTTGAGATATCCGGCCCCCACTCCAAGGATGAGCCGTCCGCTTGAGACCCGGTCGAGGGTTGCTGCGGCCTTGGCGAGCAGAAACGGGTTTCGGTACGGCAGTACCGAGATGTAGGTCATCAGCCGGACGGTCGGATGGGCGGCAGCACAGACCGCGAGTCCGACAAACGGGTCGATCGCGGAGTGGCCGCCCGTTTCTAAGAAGCGCTTCGTGGGAGCAGGATGCTCGGTAAGAAAGACCGCATCACACCCGGCCTGGACGGCATGGCGGGTGACCCCGGAGAGCGCCTCGGCGGTCATGAGCTCTGGCGGATTGGGGTGACTTTGCAGCGGGAAGCCGTACGAAAATCGGACCTTTGAAGATGTCACGAGCACGCCTTGGACGCCGGAACGGACCAACGCCAGGGTCGGGCGGAGGGTGCGCTGGCGGTGGCCGGCGGTACGGCTTCACCCGAACGGAGGTCCGTCACGGCCCCTGGCGAGGGAGCCGATACTACCTGACGTTGGTGTCAGCATCCGCGTGGGGTTGTGTTCCGTCGGTCGTCGGCCAGCTTCGTTCGAAACCCGGCTCAACCCGTCCGACGACTACGTCGATCATCCAGGTGGCGCCAAAATTTTTGACCTCTCGGGGCGGCGCACCCGAGAGGGTGGAGGTCAGCTCTCTGTGACAACACCACCATCAGGCGACGTCGTCGAAGTCGTACAGGTAGGTATTCAAACGGCCCCGAATACCGGCCGGAGTCGAAGGGTTCCGAGCCAAGGCCTCGATGACGGCGCGTTCGGAGTCATCGGAGAGCAGCATCAGGACCTTCTGGTCTTCTGATGTGCGAGCCACGTGAATCCGGTCGTGGACGCTGAGACCATCGACTGTCGGGCGAACCCGGACGATGCGGCGGCGCTGTGAGGAACGGAGTGGCGTGAGGTGTCTTGCGTCCATGATCTGCCCTTTTCGTCTACACCTGAAAGCTCGTGGGCCCAGGTGGGGTGTGTTACTAACGTTGTCGGCATCGGGCGCCTTGCTATTGAGCCCCTCGCGCATCATTGAGCCAACTTTGATATTCGGGCTGTGTGCGCCCTTTCCGGTCTGGACGACCCCCTCCGTCACCGTTGCTAACGTTCCGCCATGACGGGAATGATTCAGGGGCAGGGCGGGACGCCGTGTGCGTCTCGGGGTGAAGGTTTCAGCGGACGGGTTCGCCACACCAGTCGGTTGATGTGGTTACTGGTGGTCGTTGCGCTCATCGCTTCCGCGTGCGGCGGATCTGACAATTCAGCCAACTCCGACGATGGAGCCAAGGCCGCCTCGGCAGATCAGAAACCAGACAACTTGGCGGCTGAATGTCCGCTCGCTGACGGTCCATCTGCAGGCACGACCATCGACGTCTGGCACGCGATGGTGGCGCAGCCAAAGACCGCATTCGAAGAACTGGTCGACCGCTACAACGAATCCCAAGACGCGGTCACGGTCAAGATCAGCGGCTACAACTCCTTCGCGGAACTGCAGGCCAAGGTCCGGGATTCGCTCGGGTCTGATTCGATGCCCGACGTCATCTTGATGGAGGACACCACAACGCAATGGGCGATTGACACTCGCAGCTTCATGCCCGTACAGGCCTGCCTCGATGCGGGCGGAAAAGTCGCCGTAGACCAGCAGTTCATCGACCACTACACCGTCGAAGGCACCACCTGGGCGATCCCGGTCTCGGTCGCGACTGCGTTCCTCTTCTACAACCGCACCATGTTCACCGATGCCGGACTCGACCCCGACAAACCGCCGACGTCGCTCGAAGAGATCCGCACCGCTTCTCAAACCATCGTCGATGCGGGGGTCGCACCGCACGGCATTGCGATGAACCTCGCATCATGGATCTTTGAGCACATGGTCCTGCTCGACGGCCAAAAGATTGTCGACCACGACAATGGCCGCTCCGGACGAGCCGCGAAGGCCACCCTGGTCGCCAAACCCGCTGAACAGCTGTTTCAGTGGACGAAGGACATGACTACTGATTCGTTGATGATGCCGTTCGAATGGAAGCCCACCTCGATCGACCACTTCTTGGCGATGGCCAACGGCCAGGCCGCAATGGGGATCGAGTCATCGTCGGCGCTTGCAACCGTCATGCTGTTGATCGGCGGCGGCACCGTACAAGACACAGGTGGCCTCGATCCCGACGCGCTCGGAGCTGGCGGAATCGATCCCGAAGGAATGGACATTGGCGTTGCGCCCCTCCCAGTCATTGCGACCGGCGATGGCGGCTACCAGGCAGGCGGTGCCGCTGCGTTCGTCGCGTCGAATTCGTCACCGGCAGAACGGGTTGCCTCATGGGACTTCATCTCGTTTATGTCCCAGCCCGCCGAACAGGCGAAATGGCATATCGCCAGCTCCTTCACCCCGATGTCGAGCGATTCGGCCCAGCTTCCCGAACTCACCAGCTACTGGGAGACGACGCCCGACCAAAAGCTCTCCTGGGACATGTACCAGACCAACGGTGAGGGCGAGGCGAGTGGCCCAGTGATCGGCCCATACGACGAAGTCCGTGAGGCCATCGCGGCTGCGTGGTTCCGGGCCGCGACCGGCGACCCCAAGGCCGAACTCCAAACGGCCGAAACCGAAGTCAACGAACTGTTAGCGGACTACGCCGACCGGGTCGGTTAACGACCGGGGGCGGCCAATACCGACCCCGATGCTTGCCTCTTGTTACGGACCTGCAACGAGCCCGATGGGAACCCCGTCGGGCTCGTTGAACTTGGACCGACGGTTATCCCGGTGGAATCCGGCGGTGGCATTGCCGCAAGGCTTCGTACAGGACCACTCCAACGGCGTTTGCGAGGTTCAGCGACCGGTTACCCGGAGCCATCGGAATCGCCAGTTGCTGGTCGATCCGAGCGTCTGTCAGGACGCCGCTCGGCAGGCCGTCGGCTTCCCGGCCGAACATCAACACGTCGCCGGACGCAAAGTCAAAGTCCCAGATGTTGGCATCTGCCTGCGCTGTCGTCGCCAACAATCGTCCGGATGGGGCGTCAGAACTTCTGGACAGAACTGGCACATCTTCGGCCGCGTTCACGGCATCTGGCACTCCACGGCTGGCGCGATACGGAGCCACCAGCTCGCCGGATGCCTGGCCCGCTCTGCCGCTCCAGAAGTGGTCGAGGGAATCCCACAAGGCGACATGGGCAAGGGATGCATAGTCGAGCCCTGCTCTGCGCAGCGCCGCAGAGTCCATTTGGAAACCGAGCGGACCGATCAGGTGCAGACTCGCACCGGCGTTCGCGGTGAGCCGAATGACACTGCCCGTGTTGCCTGGAATCTGAGGTTCGCACAGCACGACACTCAGGCCGTGCGACGACCAAAAGGCCGATCCTACGGCCGAACTTGAACGAGTCACGCCGGACAGCCTGCCCCAGGGCGGGTCACTCGGTCGCAAACGATCGGAGCACCAGAGCGGGTGACTACCCCGTACCCACCAGGCAACGAGTGAGGGGCCTCGGGACGTCGATCGGCCGGCTGATCGGTGGCGATCAGCTGGGCGCCCGACGCGAAGGCCCGATCGGCCCGGTTGCCGTTGTTTGCTCGAACTTGGACAAGGTCTTCATCTGCAAAGGTCCGTACCAACATGCCCCTTTGCAGTGCACTCGAAATTCCCTTCTGATCCGAAGGGTCTGTGATCTGGGCGAACATCACATCGCCGCCCCAGTTCTCAGATCGTTCGGCGCCACCCAACAGAACGTCGCCCCCAACGTCGGCCCCTGGCGCAAGCTTCGCAGCGAAATTGTCGTCGATGACCACGGCCATCACGCGGCCGCGCAGCTCGCCCACACGAGGCCAGCCGACTTCGGCAACCCGCTGTTCGATGCTGGCGCGCCCCGCGCGCAGTTCACTGCCTGTAACGAGCCGGGATCCCCCGAGAGCCTGCACCGTGACGGCACTCAAGCGATCGATATCTCCGGCCGTGAGCGGCAGGAAGAAGTTGAAGATCTTGTCGTACTTCAAGTCCAAGAAGACCATGATTGGATCATGTCCTGGATGCGAATCCGACCACCGGGCGATCGCGTCGAGACACTTCGACAGGGTCACACATTGGGATCCGGCGTCGACGACGGGCGTGTGCATGACGCGGAACTCGCCACCCCAGGTGTACACGTCCAGTTCGATGTGGCGAACCCCCTGAAAATCGAACTGTTCGCCGAAGGGCGCTTTGGTGTCAGCGCGCGTCGGCGACGCGGTCGTCGCGACGTGATAGCTGTTGTGCGTCCCCACCATCTGGACCTGGTTTAGCGGCAAGTCGTCCACCCCAGGGGTCGAATCCGCGTAGATCCACGCCTCGGCTGTCGTCGGAGGTACGCCAGCGACCCCGATCACCACAGCGAACATGGCAACGCAACGAAGAAGGGTTCGGGCGCGGCCCGACCCCCAAATGATCTCGCAGTTCACTTCGCCTCCCGTTGGGCACGTCCCCAAGTCGCAACGTGCCGAGCCTGAGATGAGAATAGGGAACGGCCGTCAAACAATCCACCAAAGGACTTCCAGGCATGCGTTGGACCCAAGATCACGAAATGTTCCGCAGCACCGTTCGGGCGTTTGTCGACAACGAGATCAACCCGCATGTCGAAG